>CBDDFN010000020.1:0-914680 GCA_965227065.1 Alphaproteobacteria bacterium | reverse complement strand
CTGGTCGCTTTACGGCGTTTTCATCCTGCAATGGGGCATCGGCTTTGTCGTCGCCCTGCCCGTGACTGTGACCTTGCTGTCGCCTGAGGGCGGCTTTGGCGTTCTGGCGGCGCTCGGTGCGTTGGTTTGGCTGACCGGCTTTGTTTTGAAAGCGTTGGTGACTGGCAATTGGCGCGCTTCAAGGCTGATCCGCAAAGCAAGGGCAAGGTGATGGATCAGGGCCTGTGGCGCTACACCCGTCATCCCAACTATTTCGGAGATGCCTGCGTGTGGTGGGGCCTTGGTTTGATCGCCACCGGCGCGGGCCATTGGTGGACACTGATCGGCTCTGCGATCATGACGCTGTTTCTGGTCAATGTTTCTGGCAAGGCGCTGTTAGAAAAAGACCTCAGCCGCCGCCCGCTTTACGCTGATTATATCAAGCGCACGTCCGGCTTTGTCCCGATGCCGCCGAAAGCGGGTTAACCCCCCTCCCTCCCCATCGGGGGCGGTTTTTCACTTCGGGTTCCGGCCCTCATACTGTCTTCCGTCACTCATTGAAGGGAGGCAGACATGCCCAAAGCCTATTTCATCTTTACCGAAGCCGTGAAAGACATTGAGGCGCTCAACGCCTATCTGGGCAAGGCAGCGCCGACGGCTGCACCCCATGGCGGCGTGCCGCTTGTCATTCACGACAGCCCCGATGTTATCGAAGGCAGCTGGCATGGCGACCGGGTTGTGGTGGTGGAGTTCCCCTCGATGGAGGCGGCCAAAGCCTGGTACCAGTCGGACGACTATCAGGCCGTCATCGGCGAACGGTTCGCCGCGGCGGATTGCAACGCGGTTCTGGTGCCGGGGTTTGAGCCGCCCGCGTCCTAGATCTCGCCCTTGAGCATCTTGATGATGCCTGAAAAATCGGTGCCGCCTTCGCCCTTTTGCTCCATCATTTGATAGAGCGCTTCGGCGGCGGCGCCCAGGGGCGTGGACTGGCCCGCCGCCTGGGCGGCATCCTGGGCAAGCTTGAGATCTTTCAGCATCATGGCGGCGGCAAAGCCGGGCTTGTAGTCATTGTTGGACGGTGCGGTCGGCACCGGCCCCCGGCGCAGGACAATAGCTTGTCATCGACCAGCACTGGCCCGACGCGGTGGATGAAATATCAAACAGCGTCTGGGCATCAACGCCCAGCTTTTCGCCCAGCGCAAAGCCTTCCGACACCGCAATCATCGATATGCCGAGGATCATATTGTTGCAAATCTTGGCGGCCTGGCCATTGCCGCTGGGGCCGGCGTGAAAGATGTTTTTGCCCATCACGTCTAAAATGGGTTTGGCGGCATCAAATCCGGCCTGTTCGCCCCCCACCATGAAGGTCAGCGTGCCTTGGGTCGCCCCGCCCACACCGCCCGACACGGGCGCATCAACCATCACAAAGCCCGCTTCGCCCGCTTTGGCGGCCACGCTGCGCGCCGAGGCGACATCAATGGTCGAGCAATCAATGAGCAAGGTGCCAGGCTTCGCGGCCGCGATCACATCGGCATAGACTTTGCCGACAATGCCGCCATTGGGCTGCATGGTGACGACCGCATCACACTCGACGACCGCCTCGCCCACGGTTCCGGCCATGGCAAGACCCGCATCCAGCCCGGCCGCATGGGCGCGTTCGGTGACATCAAAGCCGCGCACATCATGGCCGGCTTTTTTTAGGTTCAGCGCCATGGGCAGGCCCATATTGCCCAGTCCGATAAAGGCGATTGTGCTCATGGAAAGTCCCCTGTCTGAGATTTGTGTTTTTAAAATGTCAGCTCGTCATCGCCCAGCGATGCGAAATAGGCGTCAATGTCGGCATCGGTGACGGCCTCGATCGTGTCGGGCTGCCATTGAGGCTGATTGTCTTTGTCGATGATGACCGCCGCGCACCCCTTCATAGAAATCATGCCCGGCAATGACGCGGCGGGCGAGCCGGTATTCCATCATCATGGTGGCGTCGAAATCCTGCTCCGCCGCGCCTTCGGTCAGCTGGCGCATGGTGAGCTTGAGGCTGGTGGGGGATTTTGGTGTGCAGGGTCTTGATCAGCCCTTGCGCAAACTCTGATCCATCCTGCGCCATCTCGGCCAGCACACCTTCAATGGTGCGGGGGCCAAACAGGCGGAAAATGTCGGCTTCATGCTCGGCCAGGCTGCCTGCGCCGGGATCGGTTGACACGGCGGTGATCGCCTCTTCGGCACTGGCGCCGGCCACCATGGCTTTGAGGATTTCCGGCTGCTTGTCGGAGGGGACATAATGGGTGGCAACCCCGGCATAGAGCATGTCGGCAGCCTTGATCCGCGCGCCGGTCAGGCCCAGATAGAAGCCGAAATTATGCGGCAGGCGCGGCAGGAAATGGCTGCCGCCAACATCGGGAAACAGGCCAATGCCGGTTTCGGGCATGGCAAAGACCGAGCGGTCCCCCGCAACCCTGTGGGAGCCATGCACCGACACGCCGACCCCGCCACCCATGGTGATGCCGTCGACCAGCGCCACATAGGGCTTGGGGAAATGTTTGATGGCGCGGTTCACGCGATATTCGTGGAAATAGAAATCCTGCGCGTAGCGGCCATCACCCTTGCCTGACTCGTGCAAGGCGCGAATGTCACCGCCGGCGCAAAAGCCCTTCTCGCCCGCCCCTTCGATCAGCACCGCCGTGATCTGGTCATCAACGGCCCAGTCATCGAGCATGGCCTGCATCGCCAGGCACATATCAAGGGTCAGCGCGTTGAGCGCCTGGGGCCGGTTGAGCGTGATAACTCCGATCGTGCCTTCAACGTCAAACAGAACTTCATCTTCCTGCGGATCATTATCCATCACTACCGTCCCAATTGCGCCCGGGCGATGATCACCCGCATGATTTCGTTGGTGCCTTCAAGGATTTGATGCACGCGCAGATCGCGCCACAATCTTTTCAATGCCATACTCCTTGATATAGCCATAGCCGCCATGCAGTTGCAGCGCCTGATTTGCGATCTCAAAGCCTGCATCGGTGGCAAAGCGCTTGGCCATGGCCGCGGCCATGGTGGCATCGGGATGTTTGGCATCCACCAGCGTGGCGGCCCGGCGCACCATCAGCCGCGCGGCCTCAAGCTCGGTCGCCATATCGGCGACGCGGAATTGCAGCGCCTGGAATTCGGCGAGCTTTTTGCCGAACTGCGCGCGCTCCTTCATATAGTCCTTGGCTTTGTCGAGCGCGGTTCCCGCCCCGCCCAGCGAACAGGCTGCAATATTGAGACGGCCGCCATCAAGCCCCGCCATGGCGATTTTGAAGCCCTGGCCTTCTTCGCCGATGCGGTTGGCGACCGGAATTTTGGCGTCTTCAAAAATCACCTGCGCGGTCGGCTGGCTGTTCCAGCCCATCTTGTCTTCCTGTTTGCCGAAGCTGACGCCTTCCATGCCTTTTTCAACAACCAGGCACGACACGCCGCCTGCGCCGTCACCGCCGGTGCGCACCATGACAACATAAAGGTCCGACAGGCCCGCGCCCGAGATGAAGGCTTTCGACCCGTTGACGATATAATGATCGCCAACCAGTTCAGCCTTGGTTTTAAGTGCGGCGGCGTCCGATCCCGACCCCGGCTCGGTCAGGCAGTAAGAGGCAATAAGGTCAAGCGTGCCGAGCGGCGGCAGCCATTTTTGCCGCTGGTCGTCGGTGCCGAACGTATCGATCATCCAGCTTGCCATATTGTGGATCGATAAAAAGGCCGCCGTGGACGGGCAGCCCTTGGACAAGCCCTCATAGATCAGGGTTGATTCAAGCCGCCCCAGCGCCGAGCCGCCGACATCTTCGCGGATATAGACATTGGCAAAGCCAAGCTGGGCAGCCTGGCGCAGCACATCAACCGGCAGTTCCTTTTTCTCGTCCCACTCAAGAGCGCGCGGCCCGAGTTCATTTTTGCCGAAATCCTCGGCGACACGGGCGATGGCCTCTTGTTCTTCGGAAAGCTCGAATGGCATGGTGGCAGCATCCCTGGCTGATTGATTTGACGGGCGTTGCACCCGAAGGTGCCTCTCCTTAATCTCTAGCGAGCCAAAGAATCAAGGAGCAACCCCTCTCAATGAGTGATGAGGCCCGCTTTCCCGCCGCCCGGTTGCGGCGGAACCGTAAAGCAGACTGGGCGCGCCGGCTGGTGCGTGAGACCCAATTATCGGTCGATGATCTGATCTGGCCGATCTTCGTTCGGGACGGTGAAGGCGTGGAAGAGCCGGTTGCCAGCATGCCCGGTGTTAGCCGCCTGTCGGTTGACCGCGCCGTGGTGGCAGCCGAAGAAGCCCAGGCGCTCGGCATCCCCGTCATTGCGCTGTTTCCCTATACTGACCCCGGCTTGCGCAACGAGGTGGGGTCTGAGGCGCTCAATCCCGAAAACCTTATGTGCCGCGCAATCAGTGCGATCAAGGACAAGGTTGCCGATGTCGGTCTGTTATGTGACGTGGCGCTTGATCCTTATACGAGCCATGGCCATGACGGGCTGCTTGAGAACGGTGAAATCCTCAATGATGAAACGGTTGAACAATTGGTGGGCCAGGCGCTGACCCTGGCACGCGCCGGGGCCGATATCATAGCACCCTCAGACATGATGGATGGCCGGATCGGTGCGATCCGGGCTGCGCTCGAATCCGATGGTTTCAAGAACACCCAGATCATGGCGTATGCGGCTAAATATGCCTCGGCCTTTTATGGTCCGTTCCGCGATGCGGTCGGCTCTTCCACCGCTTTGGTCGGGGACAAGAAAAGCTATCAGATGGACCCCGCCAATACCGATGAAGCCCTGCGTGAAGTGGCGCTTGATCTGGCCGAAGGTGCCGACATGGTAATGGTCAAGCCCGGCATGCCCTATCTCGATATTCTGATGCGGGTGAAAGCGCGTTTCGGCGTGCCGAGCTTTGCCTATCAAGTGTCGGGGGAATACGCCATGCTCGCGCATGGGATCGAACAGGGCCTGTTTGATGAGCGTGTGATCATGGAGGCACTGCTGGGCTTCAAACGCGCGGGCGCCGACGGCATTTTGACTTATTTCGCGCCACGCGCAGCGGAACTGTTACATCACGGCTAGAACCGTCATCCGGGGGGAAACATGCGGAAACTTGTGAAGGGCCTTGCCTGGCTCGTTGTGGCACTCGTGCTGATTGTGGCGATTGCCGCCGGCGCGCTTTATTTCCACGCCAAATCAGCCAAAACCGATTGGGCGGGCGAGAAAACCGTGCCGGGCCTCACGGGCGAAGCACGGCTGGTGCGCGACCACAACGCTGTTCTGCATATTTCAGGCACCAGTGATGCCGATGTGTTTTTCGGGCTGGGCTATGCCCATGCCCAGGATCGCATGTTCCAGATGGATATGATCCGAACCGTCATCAGCGGGCGCCTGTCGGAATGGGTCGGCTCCTCCACCGCCGAGATTGACGGCTATATCCGCACCATCGGGCTTTACCGGGCCGCCGAACAATCCCTCGCCCATCTCAAGCCTGAAACCCTTGCGGTGATTGAGGCCTATACGGCGGGCGTGAATGCTTATCTTGAAACCGCCAGCCATCCGGTGTCGCCCGAATATGGCTTCCTGCTCACGAAACCCCGCCCCTGGACCGCCGCTGATACAATCGCCATGAACAAAGCCTTTGCGGTTGGCCTGTGCGGCGATGCTACTGGTGAGATCAATTCAGCGCTTTTGTCAGAGGTCTTGTCAGCGGTTCAGCTTGCTGATTTCCAGCAAACCCATCCCTTGTCGAGCCCCGTCATCACCGCCGGTGCGCGCGAGATCAAACAACCCGTTGAATTTCTCAAATCCGTACTTGCCGCCCTGCCCGCCCGGCCGCCTGAAGGCGCGTCAAACAATTGGGTGGTCGATGGTCAATGGACTGCATCGGGCAAACCATTGCTGGCCAATGATCCGCATCTGGGCCTGTGGGGTCCGACAACCTTTGTGCTTGCCCATTTGAACCTTTCGACCGGCAATGCCATTGGCGCCACCGCACCGGGCATGCCCTTTGTCGTCATGGGCCGGACCGACCATGTCGCCTGGGGCTTCACCAATGCCCGCGGTGATGTGCAGGACCTGTTTATCGAAACCATCGATCCTGATCAGCCCGATCACTATGTCACGCCCAATGGCCCCAAGCCCTTCTCGACGCGGACAGAGACCATTTCGGTGCGCTGGGGGGCCGACGTCGAGGTTGATATCCGCGAAACCCATCGCGGGCCGGTTCTGCCCCGCGCGCTGGCTGACATGGCGGGCTTTGACAATAAGGTCGTGTCTCTCGCCTGGACCGCGCTTGACGCCGATGACACCACCTTGGATGCCGGTGTTGAGATCATGACAGCCGAGACGATTGACGACACGCTGGAGGCGCTCAAGCGCTTTATCGTGCCGCAACAATCGATCGTCATGGCCGACACATCAGGCAATATCGGCTATATGGCGCCCGCCCGCATTCCGCTGCGCCGCGAGCCTGCCCAAGGCTGGGGGCCGCTGGGTCCCGGCCGCATGCCGGTTGATGGCGCAAAAGGTGATGGCGCATGGATTGGCACGGTGCCGTGGGAAGGTCTGCCGCAAAAAATTCGTCCCGCTGAGGGCTTTGTGGTGACGGCCAACAATCAGACCGTGCCGAACGATCACCCCTATTTCATCGCCTCGGATTTCGAGAACCATTACCGCGCCCAGCGGATTGAAGACATGATCCGCAATTCCGGCGGCAATCTCACCTTGAAAGATTTCCAGACCATGCAGGCCGATACGGTCTCGCTCGCTGCGCGCAACATCACGCCGCGCCTGCTTGCCCTGATGGAGGCGCAATCCGACGAAGAAACAGAAATCTTCGCAGCGCTTGCCGCCTGGGATTACCGCATGGACCGGCATTTGACCGAACCGCTGATTTTCCATGAATGGCTGCGTCAGCTCTATCCGGCCCTTTACGCCGATGAGCTTGGCCGCGACCTGTTTGAGACCACGCACAATCACAAGGCCTTCTTCATCGACAAGGTGTTTAACGCCGCAGAAGGCTCACGCCTGACACAATGGTGCGATGACATCTCCACCGACGCGGCTGAGGACTGCGCCTTTGTTGCGCGCGCAGCCTATGATGCCGCCATCGCTGATCTCAAGGCACGCTATGGCGCTGACTGGACCAGCTGGCTGTGGGGGGATGCGCATATTGCGTTCCATCAGCACCAGCCTTTCGGTCACATTCCGGTGCTGAAAAACATCTTCAACCGGTTTATCCCGGCCAATGGCGGGCCGTACACGGTGGACCGGGGCAATACGAGCCTGTCGGACGAGCATCCGCACCTTCATCTCCACGGCTCGGTCTTCCGGGCGATTTATGACCTTGATGATCTGGAAAAGTCGGTCTTTGTGACGAGCCTTGGCCAGTCGGGCAATATCTTCTCGCCCTATTATGATTCCTATATTGAGCTGTGGCGCGATACCGACTTTGTGCCGATGGTCACCGACCCGTCGGTTTATGAACGGGACGCCATCGGCACGCTGGTGCTCAAGCCTGCCCCTTAGGCCAGTTCCTGATAGCCGCCCAGGCAATAGAGCAAGGGCTTGCCCTCCTGGGGCTGGTCAAAATGCAGAATGTGGCCGACCATAATGATATGGTCGCCCGCATCGTAGCGGGCGTGGATTTCGCAATCGAAATGGGCCAGCGCCCCCTTGATCAGCGGTGCGCCGGTTTTGGCCGTCGTCCATTCGCCATCGAGCATTTGATGGCCGCCGGTCTTGGAATAATGGTTGGAAAGATGCATCTGGTCGGCCGCCAGCACATTGATGGCGTAATTGTCGGTGGCCTCAAAAATGTCCACCGTGTCGGAACCTTTATCAAGGCACCACAACACCAAAGGCGGATCGAGCGAGACAGAGGAGAAACTATTGGCGGTGATGCCGATGGGATCAGCCCCGCCGGGTTTGGTGGTGACAATCGTAACCCCGGTTGCGAAGCATCCAAAGGCATTGCGCAAAGCGCGTTGGTCGAAACTCATTCCAGTCGTCCCGCATTGTGAGTGACACATCCCTCGTCTGGAAATGTCTGCCTTGTGTCCGGCATGGCCTTTTTTTGAGGCTCAAGAGTGCCTATCTTATCTGCGAGCAAAAATGAAGGGGATGTTACGTGGCAAAAGCAAGCACGGCCCGCCGGCTGGACGACAAATCCGCCAGCGCCAAACCCCGCGCCGCGTCCTTTGATGTCGACATCGAGGAATTCGGCCCCGCTGATTTTGTCGGTGTCATTCCCCGGCGCATGGCGGCCTTTCTGGTCGACCTGGTGGTCATTGTCATGATCATTGTGGCGCTGTTTGTCGCCGGAGTGATTATCGCGGTTCTCACTTTGGGTCTTTTGACACCGATTGTGGCTGCCTCGGTGCCGCTGGTCGGCTTTGCCTATTTCACCTTGATGGCAGGGTCATCCCAGTCAGCCACCATCGGCATGCAATTGTTTGATATTGAGCTGAGAACCTGGGACCGCCGCCGGCCAGGCTATATGCAGGCGGCCTGGCATACAGTCCTGTTTTGGGCCAGCATGGGGCTGACGCCATTCATCCTGCTTGTGGCCTTTTTCAATGGCCGGAACCGCTGCTTGCACGACTTCCTCGCAGGAACCGTCATCATCAATTCAGGCGAATAATACGCGGCAGTTTGCCCACAAAATCAGTCTGTCGAATCCCGCCGTCATGCTAATGTCACGGGCCGTGCGCAAAGCGTGTGCGGGCCTGAATAATTTCGATTTATGGGGCATTTGTTTTGGGCGAACTGGCGCTGACATTCCAGATGGGGCTGGCCTTCGGGGTCATCATCATCGCCATCACGGCCTATGCGCTGGAATGGTCGACGGTTGAGCTGATCTCGCTGCTCACCGTCGGTGCACTGCTTTTGGTGTTTACCATTGCGCCGGTACCTGATGCGCAAGGCCATAATCTGCTCAATGCCGAAGCCTTGTTGCACGGCTTTGCTGACCCTGCCCTGATGACCATCCTCGCCTTGCTGGTGCTTGGCCAGGGCTTGTTCCAGTCGGGTGCGCTTGAAGGCATGGCGAGCCGTCTGGTGGTCTATTCGCGCGGCCGCCCGCGCCTTGTAATCGGGGCTGCGCTGATCACCGTGCTGGTCATTTCAGGCTTTTTGAACAACACACCGGTGGTGGTGATCTTTATACCCATCATGTCCGCCCTTGCCGACCGGCTGGGGCGGTCAACCTCCAAAGTCATGATGCCGCTTTCCTTCATTGCGGTTCTGGGCGGGATGACCACGCTGATCGGGTCTTCCACCAATCTGCTGGTCGCCGGCTCGGCCCGCACCATGGGGCTTGATCCCATCGGCTTCTTTGATTTCTTCATCCCCGGCCTCGTGCTCGCCGCCGTGGGGGCTGTCTATGTCGGCTTTGTACTGCCCAAATTGCTGCAAGACCGGTCGGCCGATACAAAGGATCTGATCGGCTCGGACGGCAAGCAATTCATTGCCCAGATTGAGGTGGGCCGCGATCATCCGCTGATCGGCAAGGCCCCGGTTGCCGGCATGTTCAAGGCCCTGCCCGACATGACCGTGCGCATGATCCAGCGCCGGGAAAAGGCCTTTGTGCCGCCCTTTGATGATGTTGAGGTTGAGGCGGGCGACATTGTGATTGTTGCGGCCACCCGCAAGGCGCTTGAAAGCGTGCTGTCATCGAACCCTGATGTTTTCGGCGGCGTGGTGAAGGAAGCCGCCCGCATTGCGCGGCTGCCCGACAGCGAAGATGAAGATGGCCGCCAGGAGCGAATCATTGCCGAAGTGGTGATTGCGCCCGCCTCGCGTATGATCGGCCGCACGCTGGAACAGCTGTCCCTGCGCTATCAGACTGGTACGATCGCGCTGGGGGTTCAGCGCCGCTCGCGCATGTACCGCACCAATATGAACGATATCCGGCTTGAGGCGGGCGATGTTCTGCTGCTGCTGGGTAAGCGCGCCAATATTCAGCACTTGCGCGCCAACAAGGATTTGCTGTTGCTGGAATGGTCGCAAACAGAATTGCCGAGCCATGAGCTCAGCCTGCGCGCTGGTGCAATTTTCGGCTCGGTCGTGTTGTTGTCGGCAACCGGCACCCTGCCCATCGCCGTGGCCGCCATTTTGGGTGCGGCAACCATGATCGGAACGGGATGTTTGAACGTCCGGCAGGCCGCGCGGGCGGTGGACCGGCAGATATTCCTGATTGTCGGGGCTGCCCTGGCCATGGGAACCGCACTTGAAGCCACCGGCGGTGCGGCCTATCTGGCGCAAAGTCTGGTCGGGCTGGTCGGCGGCGCTTCGGTGCCGATCATTCTGTCGGCCTTTTTCCTGCTTGTGGCAACGCTGACAAACCTGCTGTCGAACAATGCCACTGCGGTGCTGTTTACACCGATTGCAATCAACCTCGCGCACAGCTTGAATGTAGACCCCTATATCTTTGTATTTGCAGTGATATTTGCGGCTAACTGTTCCTTCGCAACACCCATGGCTTATCAGACCAATCTGCTGGTGATGGGGCCGGGCCACCACACATTCCGCGATTTCGTGATTGGCGGCACACCACTTATTGTGCTGATCTGGCTTGCATTTTCGCTGTTTGCACCGTGGTATTATGGTCTTCTTTAGGAGTTTTTGCGTAAACCCGGATCATGTCTGAAGCCCGTTTCAAGTTTCCGCAGTTTTTCATCACGGCACCCCAGCCCTGCCCCTATGTCGAGGGCCGGCTGGAGCGGAAATTGTTTACCCATCTTTCGGGACCCGATGCGATCGAGGTCAATGACCGTCTGTCAGCCACCGGCTTCCGCCGCAGCCAGACCATCGCCTACCGGCCCCAATGCGAAGGCTGCACAGCGTGTCAGTCACTGCGGGTGGTTGCGCCGCTGTTTGAACCCGACAAGAGCTTCAAACGGATTTTGAACCGCAATGCCGATCTGGTGGCCCGTGAGGTCACCCCGATTGCGACCGAAGAACAATATGAGCTGTTTCAGCTCTATCTCGCCCACCGGCACGCCCAGGGCGGCATGGATGAAATGTCGGGTGATGATTATCGCGGCATGGTCGAAAATAGCTCGGTCGACACCGTCATCATCGAATACCGCCGCCCGCGCGACGGCTCCCCCGATGGCGGGCCGCTGATTGCGGTGGCGCTGTGCGACCGGCTCAAAGACGGCTGGTCGATGGTCTACAGCTTCTTTGACCCGGCTGAAGAGAAGAAGTCGTTGGGCTCCTACATGATCCTTGAGCGCATCGAAAATGCGCAGCAAACCGGTCTGCCTTACGTCTATCTGGGCTATTGGATCGAAGAGTGCCGCAAAATGGCCTATAAAGTGCGCTTTAAGCCCTATGAAGTGCTCAATGGTGATGTGTGGGAGCTTCACACACGCGATTAGTCTCAGTAGAGTGCGCGCCACTTCGATAATCAAAAGGAATCAGTCCCATGAGCACGATCAAACGCCGTGACGTGCTGGCTGGCGCCGCATTTGCCGGTCTTGCCGCCTCTTCCCTGCCCAAGCCCGCTTATGCGACCGGCAAGCGCAAGCTGAAATGCGTGACAACCTGGCCAAAAAACTATCCCGGCCTGGGGATGATGCCCGAACGGGTCGCGCAATATGTCTCGGACATGACCGATGGGCGGATCACCATCAAGGTGCATGGCGCAGGCGAAATCGTTCCCGCCTTTGAAAGCTTTGATGCCGTCAGCCGGGGCACCGCCGACATGTATCACGGCGCGGAATATTACTGGCAGGGCAAGTCCAAGGGCTTCAACTTCTTCACCGCCGTTCCCTTCGGTCTGACGGCAAATGAACAAAATGCCTGGATTTATTATGGCGGCGGACAGGAGCTGTGGGACAGCCTGTCGGCCAAGTTCAACATCAAGGCCTTTCCCGCCGGCAATACCGGCGTGCAAATGGGCGGCTGGTTCGCCAAGGAAATCAACTCGCTCGATGACTGGAAAGGCCTCAAAATCCGCATGCCCGGCATTGGTGGTGAGGTGGCCCGGCGTCTGGGCGCCGCAGCTGTTGCCCTGCCCGGTGGCGAGATTTTCCCCTCCCTGCAATCGGGCGCGATTGATGCCACCGAGTGGGTCGGGCCATGGAATGATCTGGCCTTCGGCTTTTACAAAGTGGTTAAAAATTATTACTGGCCGGGCTTTCATGAACCGGGATCGACCTTGGCGCTCGGCATCAATCTTGATTTGTGGAACGAGTTTTCCAAGCCCGATCAGGCAATCCTGCAAGCCGCCTGTGCGGCGGTCGATAGCCGCTCGCTGGCTGAATATAATATGCAGAACGGCCGGGCGCTCAAAACCCTGATCGAAAAGCACAAGGTTGAGCTCAAGCGCTTCCCCAATGATTTGCTCGCCAGCGTCGGCAAGGTTTCCGGCGAAGTGATGCGCGAGGCCGCCGCTGAAGACGCTGCGGTCAAGGAAATCTTCGACAGCTATCTGGCCGCCCGCACCGAAGTTTCGGAATGGTCGCGCATTTCAGAACAGGCCTATTGGGAAGCCCGTCAGCTGGATTATCCCTACTGACATGAAATTTCTGGGGGCATTGGCGAGGGGGATTGACGGCTTTTCCGAAGCAACCGGAAAGCTGGTCGCCTGGCTTGCGCTGTTCATGGTGCTGCTGCAATTCGCCATTGTGCTCATGCGCTATGTTTTCGGCATCGGCTCGATCTTCATGCAGGAAGGTATGATCTATCTACACGCCAGCCTGTTCATGCTGGCCGCTGCCTATACACTTAAACATAATGGCCATGTCCGGGTGGATGTCTTTTACCGCACCGCGAGCCCCCGACGGAAAGCCTGGACCAATCTCATCGGCACGCTGGTTCTGCTTTGGCCCTTTTGCTTTGTGGTCGTCCAGACCAGCCTGCCTTATGTGCTCGATGCCTGGGCAATCCGTGAGGGGTCGAAGGAAACCAGCGGCATTCAGGCGGTCTATCTGCTCAAGACGCTCATCCCGGTCTTTGCCGGTCTGGTCGCGCTTCAGGGGCTCGCGATCATCGCCCATTCGCTGCGCGTGATTGCCGGGATTGAGGCGTTTGAAGAAGACGAGGCTGAGGCCATCTGATGGAACTGCTTGAGCTTCTCAATCTTGGCATGTTCGTCATGGCCTGTGTGCTTCTGATGGCAGGCTATCCGGTGGCCTTCACGCTGGCGGGCACCGCCTTGGTGTTTGCGCTGATCGGGGTTTATCTCGGTGAGTTTGACATGCGCGATCTGGGCGCCCTGCCCTTGCGCGTCTTCGGCAATATGACCAATGAGGTACTGATGGCGGTGCCTTTGTTTGTCTTTATGGGAGTGATGCTCGAACGCTCCAAGGTGGCCGAAGAATTGCTTGAGGCCATGGGGCGGCTATTTGGTTCCATGCGCGGCGGGCTTGGCCTGTCGGTCACGATTGTGGGGGCGCTGCTTGCGGCCTCCACCGGCATTGTCGGGGCAACCGTGGTGACCATGGGGCTGTTGTCGCTGCCCACCATGCTCAAGCGCGGCTATGATCCGCGCCTCGCCACAGGATCGATCGCGGCGGCCGGAACGCTCGGCCAGATCATTCCGCCCTCCATCGTTCTGGTGTTGCTCGGCGATGTGATTTCAAGCGGCTATCAGCAGGCGCAGCTCAATCAGGGCATTTTCAGCCCCGAAACCGTCTCGGTCGGCGACTTATTTGCGGGCGCGCTGATCCCCGGCCTGATGCTGGTTGGATTTTACATGGCCTATCAGGTCTTGATGGCGATTTTCAGGCCCGAAGGCTCCCCCCCCATTCCGCAAGAGGATGACACGCTCACCCGCGCGCAGATCGTACGCCAGGCGCTGCACGCGCTTGTGCCGCCCATTGTGCTGATCGTGGCGGTGTTGGGATCGATCCTCGCGGGCATTGCAACCCCGACCGAGGCCGCCGCCGTTGGCGCGGTCGGCTCGCTTCTTCTGGCGGGTTTGCGGCTTGATGAACACAAGCCCTGGGCGATCTATGGCGCAGCGCTGGGCCTGATTGGTGTGCTTGTGCTGACCGGGCTTGTTGATTTGCGCCTGGGCCGCGAAGAAACCAGCGGGGCCGAACAAGCCGGGATCATTCTCGCCGGGCTTTTGCTGGCGCTCGTCGCCATTGGCGTTGTGGTGGCCTTGATGCGGGTGTTGCGCGCCGGCATTTTGGGGTCGGTCAGCCGCTCAACCGCCGAAATCACCTCCATGGTCTTTGTCATTCTGATCGGGGCTGGCCTGTTCAGCCTGGTGTTCCGGGGCCTGGGCGGCGAAGAAACCGTGCACGCAATCCTGACCGACATGCCCGGTGGCACCGCCGGTGCGGTCTTTATTGTCATGCTTGTGATGTTCGTGCTCGGCTTCTTCCTCGACTTTATCGAGATCACCTTTGTGGTCGTGCCGATTGTCGCCCCGGTCCTGCTGATGCTTGATATTGATCCGGTCTGGCTGGGCGTGATGATGGCGATCAATCTGCAAACCAGCTTCCTCACCCCGCCTTTCGGCTTTGCGCTGTTTTACCTGCGCGGGGTGGCACCTGACGGGGTTCGCACACTCGATATTTATCGCGGGGTCCTGCCCTTTGTGCTGATCCAGCTTTTGATGCTGGGTCTGTTGGCACTGGTGCCGGATATTGCGACCTTCCTGCCTGATCTCATATTTGATTAATCGCAGCGAAGGCCTTATGTGAAGCCCATGTCTGACAAAGCACAAAATGCGCTTGCGCTGATCAAGTTTAACAAGGATGGCCTAGTCCCCGCCATTGCCCAGCAACATGACACGGGTGAAGTGTTGATGATGGCGTGGCAGAATGAACAGGCCGTGCGCGAAACCTTTGCCACCGGCGCGGCCGTCTATTGGTCACGCTCTCGCGGCACGCTGTGGCGCAAGGGCGAAAGCTCCGGCCACACCCAAAGGCTGATCGATTATCGCGTCGATTGTGACGGCGATACCATTTTGATGCTGGTAGATCAGACCGGCCCGGCCTGTCACACCAATCGTCCCAATTGTTTTTTCACCAGCATTCAGGAAGAGCTGGTGGAGCTGACCAATCCGATGGATGACGGTGACGAGCGGCCCGATTGGAAAGTCACATGACCGTTGATGAGTTGACCGAAAACTTCGCTCTGTTTGACGAGTGGGAAGACCGTTACCGCTATATCATCGAGCTTGGCAAAACTTTGCCGCCCATGGACGATGGCCTTAAAACCGCCGAAACCAAGGTTGAGGGCTGTACCAGTCAGGTGTGGTTCGTGCCGCTTCAATCCGAAGATGGCACATTCAGGTTTCTGGGTGATTCCGATGCCCATATTGTGCGCGGGCTAATCGCCATCTTGTTTATCATGGCGACCGGCAAGACGGCGGACGAACTCGCCGCCTTTGATTTTGAAGCGCATCTGGCTTCGTTGGGGCTTGATCAGCACCTGTCGCCCAGCCGCACGAATGGATTGTTTGCCATGGTCAAGCGGCTGCGCAGCTTTGCAACCTGACCCTGGCACTTAGCGGTCGGGCAGCGGGGCCTTGTTGGCAAACACAGAAATGCCAAGCAAACGCCAGCGTATGCCGACAAAACGGTAGGCCAGATCAAAGCTGATCCGCACCGGCTGTGTCGGGAAATAGCCGGTCAGCTGCAGCACACCATTTTGCTGGACGGTGGGCTCGGTTGCGAACACCGGCGTGATCACCGCGACGGGCCCCATTTCAAGCTGTGTCTGACGCAAATCATAGAAATTGGCGGCCAGATCAGCCGGCGTGTTGTTGACGATAAATTCAGGCGCACCGAGATCCCGCAGCACCGAATAATTGCCGGTCTGATTGGCGTGGTTGAGCGCAACAACCGTATTGCGCACAAGAATGGTGGCCCCTGCCCGGTCGATGACCGGAACAGGCATTTGTGCCACCGCAAGTGAGGGACAAAAGGAAATGGCGGCCCAAAGGACCGCCATACCCCAGAAGTTTTTCAGCATGGCCTTACCAGGCAACGCCGATACCGGCACGACCGCCCAGCGAGCCTTCCTGCACACCAACACCGATGCCCAGGTCGATCTTCACAGCCGTCCACTTGTCCTGATAGACGATGCCGGCGCCAGACAGAGCCATGGCGCTGTCGCCTTCAAAGTTACCATAGCCAAGACGGAAACCGATCCGCTCATTGCCTTTGAAGTCAGGGCTGTCCATAGCGAGCGCCATGGCGATGCCTTCACGATGCTTGTCGAGCTCATCGAAGATGTAACCGCCATCCGTCGCCAGATTACCGGCCAGGTCGGTGGTCACAACTTCAATATCGCCGGACTGTTCAGCCTTGCTGGCAGCCGAAGCGATACCCGGCGTGGTGTAGGTGTTTCCCGTTCCGCCGAGTTTGATTTGACCCGCGCGGTCGGTGGAAACGCCGTAACCGATGGCCACTGAGTCATCGAAACCAGCCGTCGAGGTCTCACCCAGTGCGGTTGAGCGTGCACCGCTGGCAGTTGAGCCCGACCCGAATGCGGCAGACCCCGCACCCGAAGCCGTGGCCATGCCGCCGACAGCGGTTGACCCGCTCGCCACGGCACCGAAACCGACCGCAACCGACATGGAGGTTGAGGCATTCGCGCCCGAACCCACAGCCGTTGCACCGCTGGCGGTTGCCTGTGCACCATAGCCGTAAGAGGTCGCATCATCCTCGGTCGCGTCGCTAAATGCGCCGCCCGAAGTCGACCGCTCGCCGCTGGCATTGGCGTTGTTGCCGAAGGCAGAAGAATTGGGCTGCGAAGCACTTGAGTCAGCGCCAATAGCAGTCGACTGGATTGCACCGGCATTGGCATTCTGACCGAAGGCCGATGAGTCCGAGCCGCTGGCCGAAGCACTATGGCCTACAGCCGTTGCATTGTTGCCGCTGGCAATCGCGCCGCCACCAAAGGCCGCCGCATCGTTTCCGGTCGCCATGGACCCGGCACCGACTGCCGTATTTTCGCGATCATCACCGCTTGCGACTGCGCCTGCACCCATTGCGACATTGCTTGAGCGGTTGCCGCTTGCATCCGCAGTGTAACCATCAGCCGTGTTGAAGGAGGTGTCACCGGAGGCGTTGGAAAGCGAGCCCGAAGCCGTGTTCGAGCTGCCATCACCAAAGGCGTCCGACTGTTGACCGGTTGCAGTGTTGCGCGACGCAGCGCCACGGGCGTCCGAAGCGCGGCCAAGGGCGGTGTTGCCCGAGCCATCGCCTTGCGCATTGGCATCGTCACCGAAGGCGCTGTTTTCAGAGCCATCACCAAATGCGGTGGCATCGGTACCGACGGCCGTGTTTTCAGAGCCATCGCCGCTTGAATTAGCGTCGGCACCAATAGCGGTGTTTTCACTGTCCGTACCAGACGCGTTTGAAAGATTACCAACGGCTACGTTTTCCGAGCCATCGCCCGAAGCATCGGAGTCTGAACCCAGCGCGGTGTTGTCGGCATCATCGCCTGACGCGGCCGAGAAACCACCCGAGGCGTCTGATTGTTCGCCCACTGCTGTGTTGGCGCCGCCATCACCCGATGCAAGCGCGCGGTCACCCACGGCAATGTTCGAGCTGCGGTCACCGCTTGAGTCAGCGAGAAAACCGTTTGATGTGTTGCGGCTGGTATCACCCGAGGCGTCCGAGTCGTGACCGGTGGCGCTGTTGCGGCTGAAATCACCGCTGGCATCGGCGTCCGAGCCGTTCGCGGTGTTGCGTGAGGCATCGCCGCTGGCGTCCGATGACGCGCCATGCGAGACGTTTGCCGAGGTATTGCCGCTGGCGTCGGAGGTATGACCGGTCGCCGTGTTGCGGCTGAAATCACCGCTTGAATCCGCAACCGCACCAGCCGATGTGTTCCGGCTGACAATGCCGCTTGAGTCGGACTGGCGGCCAATTGATGTGTTGGACGAGGTTGTGCCGGAAGCGTCGGAACGATCACCAACAGCGGTGTTGGCCGACAGGCCACCGCTGGCATCGGCATCATCACCGCACGCTGTGTTGTCATTGTCGCCGCCATCGGTCGCACCCGATGATGTGCCGGAACCGACATCCTGACATTCAACCGCCTGCGCCGATTGCGGCGCAGCGATTGCAATGAATGCGCCAATGGCGGTCGTCGCCATCAGAACACGCAATGTGGACAATTCAAGTTTCATATTTGGCCCCCTTCAGTGATAGCCAAGTCCCAAAGAAGCGGCGGGATACGCAACAAAAGCGTCACAAGTTGCCACTGTGACGCACTGCCGCAAACTTGCGCCAGTATCATGGAATCAAATGAAAACGTCTATGTGATTTTTGTTATTTTTCAAGCTAATCAGCCAGCGTCGCATAGAAGCAACAATTTAATTGGCCCGGAACCATGATGCACTGCACAGTGTGCATTGCAAAAACGAAGTGAATTCAAGAAAACGCGCAACGTACGCTTATCGGTGGAACCGGTTGGCTCGCGGGAAGCCGCGCGGGGCCATACGGCCAGCTTGCGCGCGTGCGCCCTGCCAGTCGGCCAGATCGGCCACTGTCTGGGTCCGTCCTGCTGCATCGGTCCATTGCAGACCATCTTTGAGGGTGAGGCCGGTTACGTCCGCCAACCCGCCATCCTTGTAGCGTTGCAGGATGACGCCGCGTCCGCGGGTCATTTCGGGCAGCTCATCGCGCTTGAAAATCAGCACTTTGCGGTTTTCACCCACACAGGCAATGGCGTCATGGCCGTCGTCGAGCGCAACACAGGCCCTGGCCTCCTCCCCGCCGGCCAGATTGAGCACCTGCTTGCCCGTCCGGGTCTGCGCAGCGACATCGGCTTCGGTGGTGACAAATCCCCGCCCATCGGTTGAGGCGACGAGCAATTTGCGCGCCGGGTCATGCACAAACAGCGCGACAATGTCCTGATCATTGCCCAGATCGATCATCAGGCGCACCGGCTCACCGTGACCGCGTCCGCCGGGCAGCTTGTCGACCCCAAGCGTATAGAACCGGCCATTGGTGCCAAACAGCACAAGCTTGTCGGTGGTCTGGGTATGGATGGCAAAACGCGCCTTGTCGCCTTCCTTGAATTTCAGATCGGTGTTTTCGTCAATATGCCCCTTGATCGTCCGCACCCAGCCTTTTTCCGAACAGATGACGGTGACGGGCTCTTTCTCGATCATCGCCTCGATCGGCACGATTTCCGCGCTCGGTGCATCGCCAAAATCCGACCGGCGCTTGCCAAGTTCGGTTTTCTGGCCGAATTGCGCCTTGATTTCCTTGATCTCTGCGGTGATCTGCGCCCACTGCTTGTCCTCAGACTTGAGCAAGGCTTTCAGGGTCTTTTGCTCGTCCGACAACGCCTTGTGTTCGGATTTGATCTCGATCTCTTCAAGCTTGCGCAGGGCGCGCAGGCGCATATTCAGGATGGCTTCGGCCTGAGTGTCGGTCAGATTGAAGCGCGCCATCATCTCTTTCTTGGGCTCATCTTCTTCGCGGATGATGCGGATCACCTCATCCAGATTGAGATAAGCAACCAGATAGCCTTCCAGAATTTCCAGCCGCTGGGCAATCTTGTCGAGCCGGTAACGGGTCTTGCGCTGCAAGACTTCCTGGCGGTGATCAAGAAAGGCTTGCAGCACCTCGCGCAAATTCATCACGCGGGGAATGCGGTGCTTGTCGAGCACATTCATGTTGAGCGAAATGCGCGTTTCGAGATCCGACAGACGGAACAGCTGTTCCATCAGCGCTTCGGGCTCGACCGCGCGGCTCTTGGGTTCCAGAACAAGCCTGATGTCTTCGGCCGACTCGTCGCGCACATCATCGAGGATGGGCAGCTTCTTCGATGTAATCAGCTCGGCGATCTTCTCAACCAGCTTTGATTTTTGCACCTGATAGGGAATTTCGGTGACGACAATTTGCCAGGTGCCGCGCCCCAGTTCCTCAACTTCCCAGCGCGCGCGCAGGCGGAACCCGCCCCGTCCGGTCTTGTACGCCTCCAAAATAGTCTCATGGGGCTCGACAATGATCCCGCCGGTCGGAAAGTCAGGGCCGGGCATCAAATCGACCAGCTTGCCGATGGTGGCCTGCGGTGTCTTGATCAGGTGTAAAAGAGCGTCGGCAATCTCTCCGGCATTGTGCGGGGGGATTGATGTTGCCATGCCGACTGCGATGCCGGTTGCGCCATTGGCCAGCAGATTGGGGAACGCGGCGGGCAGAACCTCGGGCTCCTGCTCCTCCCCATCATAGGTTTCGCGGAAGTCGACCGTGTCGAACTCAATGTCACGCAGCAATGCATTGGCAACCTCGGTCAACCGCGCCTCGGTATAGCGCATGGCAGCGGCGCCATCGCCGTCGACATTGCCGAAATTGCCCTGCCCGTCGATCATCGGATAGCGGACGGCAAAATCCTGGGCGAGCCGGACCAGCGCGTCATAGACCGCCTGATCACCATGGGGGTGATATTTACCGATCACATCACCGACCACGCGGGCTGATTTCTTGAAGCCCGAATTGGGATCAAGCTTGAGCGCCCGCATGGCAAACAAAAGTCGCCGGTGCACCGGCTTCAGCCCATCGCGCACATCAGGCAAGGCGCGGTGCATGATGGTCGACAAAGCATAAGACAGATAGCGTTCGGACAGGGCCGTACCGAGCGCGGCGGGACGGATGGTCTCAACCACGGTTTGGGGCGTGTCTGACTTGGGTTTGCGGGGTCGTCTTGCCATGTCTGATCTATAGCCGATTCGGCGGGGTTTCACCTGTGCGGCGTTTGAGCCGTTCGATCAATCTTTCACGCGCGGCAGGCAAGCTTGCCCCATGAGGGTCGAGCAATTCGCGCTTGATGAAATATCCCGTCAGTTGCAACCCCTGCAGCGCCTGCGAGATATCAGGCGGCGTGTTGGCATGGGGCCGCAAGAAGCCCGGCAATGCCAGCATGCGCTCCTTATAGGGTGATCCGGCCTCAGCACACACTGCCCGCCCCGTTTTGGGCGACACGAAAATGAGATCATTGGTGGTTCCCGTCGCGGCGCATGCCGTAAGATCAAGGCCAAAGCCCAACTCGGCCAGCACCCCAAGTTCAAACCGCACCAGTCCGGCAGGCCAGTTGGGGGTTTCATCAATCGCCGAGATCAGCGCGCTGAGACCCTCTGAGATCGCGCTGTGCGGCTCCCGCTCAGGCAACAAGACACTCACCAAGGAACAGGCCGCCGTCAGTCCCGCCAGCCGGTCGGCGTCATCCAGAAAAACCGAGCTGCGGTCGCGAATCAGATCAAGCGTATAGGCCCCCAGATGTTCGGCCAGCCTTGCGCGCCATTCGGCCCGCACTTCATTGCCTGGCTGCAGCATGCCGCGTCTTGTTTTGGAACGCCCGCCCCGGACCAGTCCGGCATGGCGGCCATGGGTCTTTGTTAACAGCTCGACAATGGCCGAAGTTTCGCCATGGGGACGGACGGACAGGATGATACCGGTGTCGGTCCAGTCGACCATGGCTGGTTCACTCCCGCTCCGCCCGCGCCTTGGCGATCATCCGTGCCATGTCATGCGCCTGCAAGGCCTTGATCGACCACAGGCTGGCAGGAACCCACAGCAATATGGTCAGTTGCAGCACCAAGGCGGCAAGACCCGACAATGGTTTTCCGATGCTGAAAAACACGGCCGCAGGCAGATAGATGGTGCAAATCAGCTGGCGTTCGCGGAGTGTGCTCATCGCGCGCGCCTCACGACAGATCGGTAACGTCGAGCCCGATTTCGCGCAGACGTTCGGCTTCATGCGCCCAGCCTTCGCGGACCTTGACGTGAATGAACAGATGCACCGTCTGGCCGAGCAGGTCGGTCAGCTCTTCGCGGGCTTCCTGACCGATCTGTTTCAAGGTCTGGCCTCCCTTGCCAAGGACAATACCTTTCTGGCTGTCGCGTTCGACAAAGACCGTCTGGTCGATGCGGATCGAGCCGTCTTTGCGTTCTTCATATTGCAGGGTCTCAACGCTGGATGCGTAAGGCAATTCCTGATGAAGGCGCAGATAGAGTTTTTCGCGGGTGACCTCGGCCGCCAAAAGGCGTTGCGGCATGTCCGACAGCTGATCTTCGGGGAAAAGCCACGGCCCCGCGCCCGCTTGTGCCACCAGATGGCCGAACAGATCGCTCACCCCATCCCCGGTCAGCGCCGAGATCATGAAAATCTCATCAAACAAATCCCGCGCCGACAGATCCTGGGTCAGCTCGAGCAGTTTTTCGCGCTTGATGCGGTCAATCTTGTTCAGCGCCACAAGCGCACGGCGTTCTGATTTTACAAGCCCGCTTAAGATCGCTTCGACTTCCTCGGTGACACCCTTTTGGGCATCGATGAGAAGAACGATCTGATCAGCATCTCCGGCTTCCGACCAGGCGGTGCGCACCATGGCGCGGTCGAGCATGCGGCGCGGTGCAAAAATGCCCGGTGTGTCCACCAGCACCAATTGGGTTTCACCTTCGACCGCGACGCCGCGCACGCGGGCGCGCGTGGTCTGCACCTTGTGGGTAACGATCGAAACCTTGGCGCCCACCATCTGATTGATCAGGGTGGACTTGCCGGCATTCGGCGCGCCGATCAGGGCGACAATTGCGCATTTCATGACTGATCTCCAATCGTCGCCAGCATGGCTTTGGCGGCCGCTTGTTCAGCTGCCCGCTTGGATTTTCCCGTTCCGCGCGCCGGGGCAAAGCCATCAATCGCCACTTCAATGATAAAGATCGGCGCGTGATCAGGCCCGCTGCGTTCAGCCACCTTGTAAACCGGCACGGGCGCACCGCGGGCTTGCACAAATTCCTGCAACGCGGTCTTGCAATCCTTGGGCTCTTCGATCACCCGCTCAAACAGAGGCAGCCAGAAGCGTTCAAACAGGGTTTCAACCGCATCCAACCCGCCATCGAGATAAAGCGCGCCAAGCACCGCTTCACACGCATCGGCCACCAAAGCGGGCTTGACGGGGCCGTCTTCAGACCGGCCAAGTTTCAGCGCGGTATCAAGCCCCAGCATCTGTCCTACCTCGGCGCAGGTTTCCTTGCGCACCAGCGCATTCAAGCGGTTGGCGAGCGGCCCTTCACTGTCATCTGGAAACTGTTTGATCAGGCGTTCCGACACCAGAAGACCCAGCACACGGTCGCCGAGAAATTCGAGCCGTTCATTGTCGCGTTCTGCCTTGGAGCGGGTGACCGAAGCATGGGTCAACGCCTCGCGCAAAAGCTCCTGATCATCAAAGTGATGGCCCAGAACCTTTTCCAACGCGGCAAGCGGATCAGCCATGATCAGTGGATCGTTTCAAACATGCGCTCAAAGCGCCAGGCCCACACGGCAAAGAAAGGCGCCCCATCCTTGGTGGCGAGCCAGCGGAACACCGCCTTACCGACCAGATTTTCCGCCGGCACCATGCCCAGCCCGCCAAAGGCGCGACTGTCCTGGCTGTTGTCGCGATTGTCACCCACCATGAAATAATGCCCGTCGGGAACGGTGAACAACCGCGTATTGTCGACCGACACATTGCGCTTCAGATCAAGCGTTTCATAGGTCACGCCATTGGGCAGGGTTTCGCGATAGCGTGTCACCATCTGGGTGCCACCCTCGCCGTCGGACAATTCGAAATCCTCGATCTGAACCCGCGGCACTTTCTGGCCATTGAGATAAAGCGCGCCGTCAATCATCTGGACGGTATCACCGGGCAGGCCGATCACCCGCTTGATATAGTCGGTGCGATTGTCGCGCGGGGTTTTGAACACCACGACATCGCCGCGCTCCGGCTGAGAGCCCATGATGCGGCCATCGAAAATGGGCGGACTGAAGGGCAATGAGTGTTTGGAATAGCCGTAAGCATATTTGGCTACAAACAGATAATCGCCGATCAGCAAGGTCGGCTTCATGCTTGAACTGGGAATATTGAACGGCTGAAACAGCGTCGCGCGGATCACCAGCGCGATCAAAACCGCGTACAGGATCGTCTTGCCCCAATCGTCCCACCAGCTTGATTTCTTAACGGTGCCTTCGACCATGTGATCTGTCTTTTTCGTCGTTTCCAATGGCGGGGATAGAGCGGGCCAAGCGGGCCACTGTCAAGAGGGCGAAATGAGCCCGGCGCGCGCGGCAAGCTCTTGGGGAACCGCCGTGATCAGCACATGGGCCTGCGCCCAGGGGTCATCATCGGTGATGGTCAGCGCAATCTGGGTCACAAACCCGGCCGGGGTCATATCCGCCAGCCGCCGCCCTGCCCCATTGTGAAGCCGCATGGTGGGCTTGCCTCCGGGCAAATTGACCACTTCAAGGTCACGCCAATAGACCGATTTGCGAAAACCCGTGCCGAGCGCTTTGGAACATGCCTCCTTGGCGGCAAAGCGTTTGGCATAACTTGCCGCGCGTTTGAGCCGCCGGTCGGATTTTTGCCGTTCAATTTCAGTGAAAATGCGGTGTGTGTAGCGCTCCCCGAATCGTTCCAGCGTCTTTTCGATCCGGTTGATGTCGATCATGTCATGACCCATGCCGAGCACAATCATCGGTTTCGCGCCTCATCCATCAGCGTCCGCATGGTTTTGATCGCCGTTTCAAGCCCGGTGAAGATCGCCTCACCGACAAGAAAATGCCCGATATTGAGCTCGACAATTTCGGGGATGGCCGCCACGGGTTTGACGCTGTCAAAGGTGATGCCGTGTCCGGCATGAACTTCAAGGCCCAGCGCATGGGCTTCCGCTGCGGCTTCAATCAGCCGGTCAAGTTCGCGTTTGGCGTCTTCGGTGTGGCCGTCATTGACCGCCTCGCAATAAGCCCCGGCGTGAAGCTCAACAATGTCGGCACCAAGGGCGCGGGACACGGCCAGCTGGACCTTGTCGGGATCCACAAACAAAGACACGCGGATGCCCGCCTCTTTCAAATCGGTCACGAAAGGGGCGAGATGATTGTGACCGGCAGCGACATCGAGCCCGCCTTCGGTGGTCAGCTCTTCGCGTTTTTCCGGCACAATACAGGCGGCATGGGGCTTGTGACGCAGGGCTACCGCGCGCATCTCGTCGGTGGCGGCGATTTCAAGATTAAGCGGCTTGTTCAGCCCGCTGGCGAGTTTTTCTATGTCCTCATCGGAAATGTGACGGCGATCTTCGCGCAAATGGGCCGTAATGCCGTCGGCCCCCGCCTTGACCGCGAGTTCAGCCGCCGCGACCGGATCAGGGTGGGCACCGCCGCGCGCATTGCGAATGGTGGCGACATGATCGATGTTCACCCCTAGACGCAAATAGCTCATGCTTTCAGTCCCCGGCTGCCGGGTTTGACCGCTTCGATGGCTTTGAGGTCATCAGGCAGATTGGCGACTTCATAGGTGGGTGCATCAAGCGCCACCAGCGGAACCAGTGGCACACCGACATCGGCGGTTCCGTTTGAGCGGTCAATCAGGCAGCATTCGGCCACAACGTCACCGCCGGCGGCTTCGATGGCGGCAATGCATTCCCGACTCGACAGGCCCGTCGTGACAACATCTTCCACCATCAAGACCTTGGTGCCCGGTTCGAGCCCAAAGCCGCGGCGAAACTGGAAGCTGCCATCCACCCGTTCGGTAAACAGGCCCGGCACACCCAATTGGCGCGCCATCTCATAACCGACAATCACGCCGCCCATGGCCGGTGCCACAGTGCAGGCAAAGTCCGTGCCGATTGCCTCGCGCACCTTGTCGGCGAGCGCCCCGCAAAGACGGTCAGCCCGTTTGGGGTCCATCAGCACGCGCGCGCATTGCAGATAGACCGGGCTGCGCAACCCCGATGACAGGATAAAATGGCCTTCAAGCAAGGCGCCTGCATCGCGGAATTCATTCAACACTGTTTCGCGGTCCATCACTTATCCCCCAACCTGGCGCACACGTTCCATGCTTGTGACCGTTTCAATGGCCCGAAGCGCGGCCATAATATCCATCAGATGTTTGGCGTCACGCACTTCCACATCCACTTCAATCTCAAAATAATCTGGGGTGCGTTCGCCGATCTTCAAATTGGTGATATTGCCGTCAGCCCGGCCGATCACCGTACAGAACTGGCCAAGCGAGCCGGTCTCGTTCAGCAGCACACCTTTGATGCGGCCAATATGATTGGTGCCGCTGGCAATTTCAGCCGCCGCCTGCCAGCTCAAATCAAGCCAGGTTTCCTGATCGGCCTCTTCCTTGGCGAGTTCGGCACAATCAATGGTGTGCACCCGCACGCCCTTGCCTTCGGTTAAAATGCCGACAATGCGGTCACCGGGAAGCGGATGACAGCAGGTGGCGTAATGCACTGCCAGCCCCGGCAACAGCCCCTTGATCGGGATGCCGCCGGGAACAGGCGCGCCATTGACGGCCCTGGATTTGATCGACCGGCGCCCCCCGGTCATGAACCAGCGGGCGGCGGTTTTGAGGCGCAGGCCCGGGAACATGGCCTCAAGCGCATCCATCGAGCCGACCTCGCCTTTGCCGATGGCGATCAAAACATCATCGGCGGTGTCGAGCTTGAAGCGGGTGGCGATCGCCCGCAATCCTTTGTCGGTGACCTCTAGATCCTCGCGCCGCGCGGCATGTTCGATCAGCTGGCGGCCCAAGGCGCGATATTGCGCTTTTTCCTCGGCGCGGGTGAAGCGGCGGATGGCGCTGCGCGCCCGGCCTGTGACCGCGAAATGCTCCCATTCGGGGTTTGGCTTTTGGGTCTTGGAGCGGATGATTTCGACCTGATCGCCATTGTTCAGCCGGGTTCTGAGCGGCATACGGCGGCCATTGATCTTGGCCCCCACGCAGGTGTCGCCAACGTCGGTATGGACGGCATAGGCAAAGTCGATTGGCGTGCCGCCGCGCGGCAGGGCAATCAAATCCCCCCGCGGGGTAAAGCAGAACACCTGATCGAGAAACATTTCCAGCTTGGTGTGTTCCAAAAACTCTTCAGCCGTGTCGGCATGCTCGACCAGTTCGACAAGGCTCCGCAGCCAGCGATAGGCATCTTCTTCGGAATGGCTGAGCCGTTCAGGCTGGCTGCCCGCCAGTTCCTTGTAGCGCCAATGGGCGGCAAGACCGCGTTCGGCGACATCATGCATGGCATGGGTGCGGATCTGGATTTCAACGCGCTGCCGTTCGGGCCCGATTACCGTGGTGTGGATGGAGCGATAGCCATTGCGCTTGGGCGTCGACATATAGTCTTTGAACCGGCCCGGCACCATCCGCCAGGTCCCGTGAATGACCCCCAGCGCGGTGTAGACATCGGCTTCTTCATCGACCAACACGCGAAAGCCGAACACATCGGACAATTGCTCAAACGAGATGTCCTTGGTTTCCATCTTGCGCCAGATCGAAAAAGGCCTTTTTTCCCGGCCGAACACTTCTGCATCGACCCCGTGTTCCTTCAACACCCGGCGCATATCGTCGCGAATGCGGCCGATAATGTCGCCCGACCTGTCACGTAAAAAGGTCAGCCGGTTGAGGATCGAGGTGCGCGCATCGGCATTGAGCTGCATGAAGGCAAGGTCTTCCAGCTCCTCGCGCATCTCATGCATACCGATACGGCCGGCCAGCGGCGCATAGATTTCCATGGTTTCAAGGGCAATGCGCTTTCGCTTTTCAGGCTTTGGCACAAAGTCGAGCGTGCGCATATTGTGCAAACGGTCTGCCAGCTTGACGAGCAAAACGCGCAGATCACGCGACATGGCAATCAGCAGCTTGCGGAAATTTTCGGCCTGCTTGGCGCTTTCGGAGCTGAGTTCGATCTGGGAAAGCTTGGTGACGCCATCGACCATGGCGCCGACTTCTTCGCCGAATTCGCGATTGATCTCTTCAGAGGTCGCCAGCGTGTCTTCCACCGTGTCATGCAACAAGGCTGTCGCAATGGTGGCCGAATCAAGCTTGAGGTCGGTCAGGATGCCGGCCACTTCAAGCGGATGGGAAAAATAGGGGTCGCCGGATGCGCGCGTCTGGTTGCCATGGGCGCGCATGGCAAAAACATAGGCTTTGTTCAGAAGGGTTTCATCGCACTTGGGATCATAATCCCGCACGCGTTCAACCAATTCATACTGCCGGATCATGCGTCAGCCTCCGGCAGTGTTTGGTCACCCCTCGCCGTCGCCGCCTTGCAGGGCGCGGAGAAGGTCTTCTTCGGACATTTGATCCATGGCGTCGCCGACATCTTCGCTGCTTTCGAGCAGATGAATTTCGCTGTCATCGTCCTGCTCATCCATTTCGGAATAAACCTGCAGGCCGGTGATCAGATCTTCGCGCAACTCGTCGGGCGTCAGTTGTTCGTCGGCAATTTCGCGCAAGGCCACGACCGGATTTTTGTCATTGTCACGATCGACCAGAAGCGGCGAACCCGCCGACATGGAGCGCGCGCGTTCAGCCGCCAAAAGAACGAGTTCGAAACGATTGTCGACCTTGTCGACGCAATCTTCAACGGTAACGCGTGCCATAAATGCCCTCGTGATTCGAAATTCGGCGCCGGGCGCACCCGGCTGGACCCGCGTTTCTAAGGGTTTCGCGGGGTCTAATCAAGCCTCAATTGCCCACAAAACCCGCCTTTTTGTGCGGCAAAGCGCCCTTCAGCGCCTCAGGACCGGCGGGGGGGCAATCCGCACAATCGTTTCACCGGGCCGGACGCGGCGCAACAGGCTTTGCACCCCCTCTCCCGTTTCGGGATGCCGCCACAAAGGCGCAATCTCGGCCAGCGGTTCGAGAACGAAAATCCGCTGTGCCATCCGGGGATGGGGCAAGGAAAGATCGTCCCGCCCGATAATCTGTCCTCTATAGTCGAGAATATCGGTGTCGAGCGTGCGCGCAGCCCAGCGCACCTTGCGCGTCCGGCTCATCCGCCGCTCAATCGCATGCAACTCGGCCAACAAAGCGTCAGGATCAAGCCGTGTCGTGATCTGTGCCACCAGATTGGTGAACCAGGGCTGACCCGACAGCGGCTTGGGCGGGCTGGCATAGAGGCTTGAAACTTGCCGCACGCAAAGGCCGCGCGTATCCATCGCGTGCAACGCGCGGATCAGGGTGGCCGGGGGATGGTGGCCCTCAAAGGGCAGATTGGCACCAAGGCCGATCAGAATCATGGACATGACGCCTTTGTTGCAAGCTCTGGACGCCGCCCTCTATTTGGCCCATTGTCGCGCCCATTGTGAAGCCAAGTCATTTGATAAAGACATTTGAGGAGACAACCCTATGTTCGCCTATGCCGACGAACGCACGGTGCTGCTGATTGACGGTGCCAATCTGTTTTCAGCCGCCCGCACCCTGGGCTATGACATTGATTACAAAAAGCTTCTGGAACGGACCAGCCAGCAATGCCGTCTCATTCGCGCCTATTACTACACTGCCATTCTCGAAAATGATGATTACTCGCCGCTGCGTCCACTGGTCGACTGGCTTGATTATAACGGCTTCCGGGTGGTGACGAAGGCCGCCCGCGAATTCACCGATCAGAATGGGCGGCGGCGCGTCAAGGGCAAGATGGATGTGGAGCTGACGGTCGATGCGCTCGAACTCGCGCCCCACGTTGAACACTATGTGCTGTTCACCGGCGATGGTGATTATCATGCGCTCGTCAAGGCGCTGCAAAACAAGGGCAAGCGCGTCAGCGTCGTTTCAACCGTCAAAACCCGCCCGCCGATGATTGCCGATGATCTGCGCCGCCAGGCCGACCATTTCCTTGAACTGGCCGATCTGATGAAAGAAATGGGCCGCGAACGCCGCGATGATCGGGAGGACGACCGCGCCCCGCGCAAATCGCGCAATGATGATGAGTATGACGATGACGACTTTGATGATTATGATTAAGTTTATCGCCTAAATGACTGATCTTGCAAATTTATCTGAGCCTCCGCTATCGTGTGACCTGTGTCCGCGCCTGGTTGAGTTCCGCGCGCAGAACGAGAGCGCTTATCCTGATTTCTTCAATGCGCCGGTGCCGAGTTTCGGAGACGCTAAAGCGCGTCTGCTGATCGTTGGGCTGGCACCGGGCCTGAAGGGCGCGAACTGGTCAGGCCGGCCCTTCACCGGCGATTATGCCGGTGATCTTCTCTACGCCACACTCGCCAAGTTTGGCTGGTCACGCGGTACCTATGATGCCCGGCCCGACGACGGGCTTGCACTTGAAGGCGCGATGATCACCAATGCGGTACGCTGTGTGCCGCCGCAAAACAAGCCGACCACGTCTGAGATTAAGGAATGCCGTCCGCTGTTGATCAACCGCATGGCGGAATTGCCCAACCTGTCGGTCATTTTAGTCCTGGGGCGGATTGCCCATGATCAGGTGTTAACGGCGATTGGCGCGAAACGGTCGGCTTTTCCCTTCGGTCATGGCGCGGAACATCAGATCAGCCTGCCCGACGGCCGCACCGTGCGGATGGTCGATAGCTATCATTGCTCGCGCTACAACACCAATACGGGCCGGCTGACCGAGGCGATGTTTGATGCGGTGTTTGAGACGATTGGGCGTTAACGCGACGTCTCATCCGTCACCAGCTGCTCAGCCCCCAGATCACATTCCAGACGCGCGCGGGCGATCTCTTCAAGCTCATTGAACAGGGCGTGGGCGCCTTCAAGATTGTCGCGCAAAATGTCGATGGCGCCTTCGCGCTGGCGGTTCCAACGCTCCACGTCCTCGCCTGCCTTGATGTGATTGCACGCCAGAACGATCTGCTCAGTGGGCAGATAAAGCCCCATATAGGTCTGATGAATGCGCGAGCGGATCATCAGATTGGGCAGATCAAACAGCATGTTGCGGTTGCGATCATACCAGTCGAGTTCACGCAAGGACGAGTTGAAGAACAGCACGGTAATGTCGCCCCAGCGCTCCCCGAAATCCTGGGAGCGCAGCGCCTGTTCAAGCCCCTTGATCTGAACCGACAGGATCAGGCCGAAATTGCTCGCCGCATTGCGTTCGCGCGCCACCCGGTCTCGCCGGCCCTGAATGGCTTCGGCCACCAAGGCCCCGCCCGTGGCGAGGATGGCGCCAATAATGACGGCAATCAGCGTGTCGAGATTGCCGACATACTCAAAGACAGATTTTGACATTCCCCATTGTCCTCTCCGACGGAGGTGTCATGCCCCCGTGGCATCACGCGATCAGCCGCGTTCCTTCATGATGCGGGCCTTGTCGCGCTGCCAGTCGCGCTTCTTTTCCGTCTCGCGCTTGTCGACGGTTTTTTTACCCTTGCCCAGACCAATCAGCAATTTGGCGAGGCCCCGGTCATTGAAATAAAGCTTGAGCGGTACCAGCGTCATGCCCGCCTGCCGGACCGCACCGTGCAACTGATCAACCTGTTTGCGATGCAGCAGCAATTTGCGTTTCCGGCGCGGATGATGATTGTGAATATTGCCCGCCTCATAGACAGGAATATCAGCATTGATCAGCCAGGCTTCCTCATGCTCGATCGAGGCATAGCTTTCGGCGATATTGGCCCGGCCATTGCGCAAGGCTTTAACCTCGGTGCCGGTCAGCAACAGGCCCGCTTCCACCGTGTCGGTGATCTCATATGTGTAGCGGGCCTTGCGGTTTTCCGCGACAAGACCATGGCTCAGCAGACCTGATTTGGCTTTCTTCTTGGCCATCAATAGGCCCGTGACAGCCCCAGCGCCTGGAGCACTTCGCGGACACGGGCGCGTGTGGGCTCATCGGGCAGGATGAGCGGCGCACGGATTGTGTCGTGGCAAATGCCCCGGCGGGCGGCAGCATATTTGACCGGACCGGGCGAGCTGTCCATGAACATCGCCTCGTGCAACGGCATGAGTTTATCGGTCCAGTCGCGGGCTTCTTCCCAGCGGCCTTCGAGCGTCGCGTTCTGCATCGCGGCGCATTCAGCAGGGGCGACATTGGCAGTCACTGAAATACAGCCAACCCCGCCATGGGCATTAAAGGCAAGGGCTGTGGCATCTTCGCCCGACAGCTGGATGAAATCCTCCCCGCAGCTCAAACGCTGCTGGGTGACCCGCTCAATCTTGCCGGTGGCATCCTTGACACCGATAATATTGGGCAGAGCGGCCAGACGGCCCATCGTTTCCGCCGACATGTCAATCACCGACCGGCCGGGAATATTGTAGATGATGACCGGAAATTCGACCGCATCATTGATTGCTTTGTAGTGCTGGAACAGGCCTTCCTGGGAAGGCTTGTTGTAATAAGGCGTGACCACCAGCGCGCCGGTTGCCCCGGCGGCTTTGGCATGTTTTGTCAGCTCAATCGCTTCAATGGTGGAGTTTGACCCGGTTCCCGCAAGCACGGGAACCCGGCCCGCGGCGGCCTCAATACACAGCTCAACCACGCGATGATGTTCATCATGGCTGAGCGTGGGTGATTCGCCGGTTGTTCCCACCGGCACCAGCCCGTGGGTGCCCTGTTTAATCTGCCAATCCACAAATTCCTGATAGGCGCGGTCATCAACCGTGCCATCGGTGCGGAAAGGCGTGATCAGCGCCGTCATGGAGCCTTTGAATAGGGACATTTTACCCACCTGCCGCGCAAATGCGCGAATGTTCAACCAAATAAGGCGCGCACAATACAAAGCCGCCACCGGGGTGTGAAGAGCTTGTGCGCGACACGATCACAAAAAACTGAGGAATCGCGGGGCGTGTTATACAGCTTTCATTCGCGAAGCGGGCCTTTTTTCGGCTAGAGTATGAATTATGCGGGTCACTCAAAGACACAAAAACTCAATCGGCGCGGCGCTCCTTGGGGCGGCGGCGCTGTTGTATGCCCATTCGGCGGGGGCTGAAATCCCTCGCCCGACCCCTGATCCGCGCGCGGGTCTATCTATTCCGCGCCCCTCGCCCAAGCCTGAGCGCCTGCCCCAGATCATGAGTGCCAGCGACCGCGCAGCCTATCAGGACGCGCTGCAAGCCGCGCGCAGCCGCGCTTACACGCGCGCACATTCCCATGTCCGCTCCGTGGCCGACCGGGGGCTTGTGCCGATCATCGACTGGTACGAGCTTAAGACCATGGCGAAGGATGCCGACCTGGTCACCAAGGCAACCGCCTTTTACGCCCGGCATGGCCGCTTTCCGCAGTGGAACCGGATTGTCAGCCGGGTTGAAGACGCGATGGACACTGTTGCTGTGGCTGATCGGGCCGGCTGGTTCGGAACGCATGCCCCCATCACCTCGATCGGCAGGATCCGCTATGGCGAATTGCTGCTCGCGACCGGCAAGATTGGTGAAGGCGTCGATATGGTCCGCCAGGGCTGGCGCGAGGGCACCTTCACGGACAAGGAAGAGCGGCAAATCCTGGAGTCGATTGGCCATCATCTGCGAGACAGTGATCATCTCGCCCGGCTCGATAATCTGTTGTGGGACGGCCATATGATCTCGGCGCGCCGCCAGATCAATCGGGTCACGCTGGAGTTTCAGCTGCTGGCTGAAGCCCGCATTGCGCTGAGGACTTCCGCCCCTTATGTCGATTCCAAAATCGCCAAGGTGCCGGCCCGGCTACAGACCGAAACCGGCCTGATTTATGAGCGGGTGCGCTGGCGCCGCCGCAAAGGCATGCGCGATGAGGCCGCCGATTTGCTGCTCAATTCTGGGTATGATCAGGGCACCGAATTGCGGCCCGACAAAATGTGGATCGAACGGCGCATCCTGATCCGCCACTACCTCAAAGAAAAAGATTATGACAAGGCATACCGCCTGTCCGCTGGTCATGGTTTCACCGAAGGTGCGCCATTTGCCGATTGCGAGTGGATGGCTGGCTGGATCAAGCTGCGCTTTTTGAATGACCCGCTGGCAGCAGCGAAGCATTTCCACACCATGTATTCTGGTGTCGGCCGCCCGATCAGCCGCGCGCGCGGGGCTTACTGGCTGGCCGAAGCCCTGTCCACCATGGCGCGGCGGCCGCTCGCCCAGCGCTGGTACCTCGCCGCCGCGCGGTATGACATGACCTTTTATGGCAGGCTGGCGCGCGAGAAGCTCGACACCGCCCCGCCCGTCCGCGAAGACGTTTTGGCGACCCCCGACATTCTGACCGATGAGTTTTTGAACCGCCCGGTGATCAAAGTTTTCATGCGCCTGCATGAAATGGGGGAACGCAAATTGCTGCGCATCCTGTTCATCGACATGATTCGCAATGCCGAATCAAGTGAAGAGCTTGTGTTGATGGCCGCGCTTGGCACCTATCTGGACCGGCTTGATCTGGGGCTGCGGGCCGCCAAGCTTGCCTCTTACGAAGATGTTCATTTGATTGCGGCGGCTTATCCGGTGATCGAGCTGCCCGGCTTTGGGGCGCTGGAAACCATGACCGGTTTTGTACCGGAAGATGCGCTGGTGCTTTCGGTACAGCGTCAGGAAAGTGAGTTCCGCACCGATGCGGTCAGCCATGCTGGCGCCTCGGGCCTGATGCAGCTCATGCCCGCCACGGCCAAACAGGTCGCCCGTCAGCTCAATCTCAAATATTCCAAAAGCGAGCTGCTCGATAACCCGACCTATAATGCCATGCTGGGTTCGGCCTATCTGGGCGATCTGATCACCGAGTTCAATGGTTCTTATGTGATGGCGGTTGCGGGCTATAATGCCGGGCCGCACCGGGTCAATCGCTGGGTCAAGGAATATGGCGATCCGCGTCTGGGCGAGATTGCATGGGTCGACTGGATCGAACTGATCCCCTTTTCCGAGACCCGCAATTACGTCCAACGTGTCTTAGAAGCCGTACCGATCTATCGCGAGCAATTGGGTGAAAAAGATCAGGGCCGCCTCGCCTTGGGGCCGATCCTGACCAATGGGGCTCAATCGGCTGAAGGCCCCGGCGCGCAGTCGCTGGCCGCAGGCTATTAGGGGGACCGATATGAGTGAGAGTTTCGAGCAAGGCTTTGTCACGCTGCAAGATGGTGTGCGCATGGCCTATCGCGATTATGGGCCCAGGGATGCAAGCACCCAGCCGGTTCTGTGTTTGCCGGGCCTGACGCGCAACAGCCGGGATTTTCACGGCATTGCCTCGATCTTGTCGGACAAGCGCCGGGTGATCGCCCTTGATCTGCGCGGGCGCGGTCAATCTGATTGGGCCGCAAGTTACAAGAGCTACACGGTGGCTCAGGAAACCCAGGATGTGTTGCAGGCCATGGCGGCCCTTGGCCTTAATCACATGGTATTTCTGGGCACCTCGCGCGGCGGGCTGATCACCATGAACATGGCCGCCCAGCGCCCCACCGCGCTAAAAGCCGCGATCCTCAACGATATCGGCCCCAAGGTCAGCGTCAAAGGCATGCTGCGCATCCTGTCTTATGTTGGCCGGACCAAAACACCGGAGACGTGGGAGCAGGCGGTTGCCGGCACCCGCAAGATCAATGAAATCGCCTTCCCCGATCTGCCAGATGCCGAATGGGAAGCGCTGACCCGCAATATGATCGAGGAAAAAGACGGCAAGCTTGAGCTGCTCTATGACCCCGCTATCGGCAAGGCGATCCGCCGGCTTGCCGGGGCGCGTGATCTGCCCGGCGCCTGGACGCTCTACAAGGCGCTTAAAAACATTCCCACGCTGGTGGTGCGCGGGGCCTTGTCCGACATTCTCGATGCCAAGACCGTTGAGAAGATGAAGGTGGAAAAGCCCGATCTTCAGGTCTGCGAGGTTCCCAATCGCGGCCATGCGCCGACGCTGACCGAGCCTGCCGCCGTTACCGCGCTTGAAGGATTTCTGGCGCAGATCGATGGGCAATAAGCGTTAGTGAACCGTCACATCGGGAACCGCGGTGCCGAACATCTGGGCGAGCATTTCGGCGGCGTCGCCCTCCTGGAAACATTTGACCTGCGCTTCCAGACCCGCTGAGGCGGTCTTTTCTTCATCCCCGCTCATCGCGAGGTTGAGCAGTGCCTTGGTTTCGCTGAGCGCATGGGGCGACAGGCTCGCCAGATGCTCCGCCAGGGCCGCAATATTCTCATCAAAATCATCGACCTTGAGCACATTGGTGACGAGCCCCAGCATGAAGGCGCGTTCGGCGGTGATGATCCCGCCGGTCAGACACAGCGCCCGCGCAGGAGCGGCACCGATCAGCCGGGTCAGCCGCCACAGGGCATTGCCGCCGCTTGTCAGCCCGATATTGACGCCGGGAAAGCCAAAGCGCGTGTCATCGCGGGCAAAGCGGATGTCGCAATGAAGCGCAAGCTCAAGCCCCGCCCCGGTACAGCCGCCCTTAAGCGCGGCCACAATGGGCAGCGGAAATCGCGCCAGCCGCTCATGCATGCTGCGCGCCAGATGGGCGGCTTCCCGTACCTCGATAGGCGCCATATGGGCCATTTCGGCAATGTCGGCGCCGACCGAAAAGGCGTCCTCCCCCTCACCCGTCACGACAACGACGCGGCAATCGGGATCGGTCTCGATCACATCAAGGGCTTCAACCACCCCCATGCGCACGGCGTTGGAAATCGCATTGCTGTCGGATTCCCGGTCAAGCGTGATGGTGGCGATTGCGTCATCGCGGTCGAGCCGGACACAGGATTGAAACAGGCGCGTCGCATGCATGGGGTGGACTCCGGTTTGATTTTGGTGTCATTCGACCCCACAACGCCCGCGCAATCAAGGTGCGCAGAAAAGGTGACAGACTATGAAGCTGGTGAGCTTTGAAGCCCCCGACCAGACCGTGCGGCTTGGCGCGCTGTCAGGCGAAGACACAATTATCGATCTGACTGCGACCGCGCCGGATGATGTGGCGCTGAGCTCCATGCAAGCGCTGATCGACGCGGGCGATGCCGGACTTCAGCGTGCCGAAGCGGTACTCTCCGATCCCAAAGCAATTTCCTGGCCCCTGGGCGATGTTGGTCTTCTTGCGCCCCTTCCCCTGCCTGTGCAGATCCGCTGCTTTTCAGCCTATGAGGCCCATTACAAGCGGGCCATCGAGGCCAGCCTGCGCGCGCGCTACGGCGAATGGATGGTCCGGCTGAACCGGCTGATCAAATGGAAGCGTGTTCCGAAAGATTTCTACGAGCGGCCTTTCTATTACAAGGCTAACCGCTTTTGCGTTGCCGGTCCCGGCGCACCGATCGTGCCACCGCCGGGCGCACTGCTGATGGACTATGAAGCTGAACTGGCCTTTGTCATCGGCAAGCCGGGCAAGAATATCGAAGAAGATGACGCGATGGATCATGTCTTTGGTTACATGATCTACAATGACGTCACCGCGCGTGGCCTGCTGGCGGGCGAGCTGTCCAATCCCCTTCATGCCGGTCCCGCCAAGGGCAAGGATTTTGACGGCAGCCATATTTTCGGCCCCGTCCTGGTCACCGCCGATGAAATCGAAGACCCCTATTGCCGCAAAATCCGCGTGCGCGTGAACGGTGTTGAATGGGGCAAGGGCGACACGGACGGGCTGACCCATTCGGTGGCTGAAATGATCGCCTATGCCAGTGCGGGCGAAACCTTGCAGCCCGGCGAGATTTTCGGCACGGGTGCGTGCGAATGGGGAACCGGCTTTGAAAGCGGCCGCTTCCCGCCTGCCGGGTCGCTGATCGAAATCGAGATAGAGGGGATTGGCGTACTCGGCAACCCATTGGCTGGAACCGTCATTCCGGGGCCATCCGAAGCATTCGCGCCGGATGGAACCCGGAATCTGATCATAGGGTAAGGCCGCCATCAGATTCCGGATCAGGCCCATGGCCTGTCCGGAATGACGTTGTGGGTTAGTTCAAACGCCAACTGAGCCGAGCGCTCAAAACATGGCTTGTGTCTTCAATGTCGGACACGGCAAATGCGCCATCATAGTAAAGATCACCCTGCAGCCGCTCAGAAAGCGGCAGGCGCAGACCCACGCGTCCGGTGATGGCGCGGCGGTCGCGATCCTCAAAATTGAGCGTGGTGACCCCTGCGCCGGTGGCGGAGCGGTTTTCGACAGTAAGCCGGTGGCCGGTGCCGATGAGATCAGCTTCAAAGCCAAGGGCAAGATGCACCAGCCCGCCATCGGCCCAATCGGTTGAAAAGCCGCGCGCGCCTGAGACTTCCACCCGGCCGAGCAGCGTTTCGATCGTTTGATCGGAATAGGTCAGGTTCAGGCTTGGCGCGTCTTGTTCGGTATAGCCATCAATCGTGTGGCGGGCAAAACTGACACCGGCGACGGGAGACACTGTCCATGAGCCGGCGGTGGCATCATAGCCGATCTGGAAATCCGCGCCGAATTCGCGGCCATCCGTATCGCCTTCGGCTGCCAAGCCAATGCCGGTCATCCGCGTGCTTTCAAGCGCTTGCAGCGCGTACGTCAGGCTCAAATCCGCATGGAAATTGCCCGACAGGTAACTGCCGTAAAGCGCTGCCCCGCCGGTCATCAGATCACTGTCAAATCCTGAGGTTTCGGACTGGCCCCAGCCGTAAAAGCCTGCCACACCGCCAAAGATGTGCGATGACAGCATCCCGTCCCAGCCTGCGGTAACCGTATATGTGTTGGTGTCCGCGCTGCCGGTTTGACCCGCTGTGCCGCCATCGCTCAAATAACCGACTTCACCAAGGTCCGACCAGCCCGCCTGCACCATGATAAAGACATGGGGCTCTTGCAATTGAGAGCGCGGGGCAAGTTCTTGGCCCAAAGGCTGTTCACCAGCTTGATCGACGCTGAGCAGTGTATCGGCGAAACGCTCAGGCGATTGGTTCATGCCAAATGCAGCCGCTGGTGCGGGGTCTGCATCGGGGGAGCGGAACGTCCGGCTGACATAGCCCATGCGCGCCCGCAAAGCGCCGGTGAGTGCTGAGCGGAAGGACTGGCTGAGCGAGGCGGCGCGCAACCCCCCTGCCCCGCGCACACCGCCTATATTGAGGACATCGGCCATCAGGCCCGCGACCAGCCCATGAGCAATCTCGGTCGGGTGGGTGGTGTCCCAGAAGACGTATGTTTCCGGCACGCCGGGTTCATTGTTGCGGCAGGCATCATCTTCCAGACATTGTTCGGTCGTGTTGGTGAAGCCCAGTTCATCAGCCCGTGCCAAAAGCGCATTGAAGGCGGTGTACATGTCGATTTCGATCACGCGGACATCGTCGGGCAGCCCTTCGCGCAATTCGGCAATCTCAACCTGAAGCGCCGCATTATAAAACTGTGTGGCGTCGAAATAGGCCTGCCTCTGCACCGGTCCGAGAACAAGCCGCCCCGGCGTCTTGGAAATATCAGGCAGGTTCGGCACCACAATCACTTTGACACCGGCATCCACCAGTGTCTCAACCGCCTGTCGTGTGGCCTGGGCAGCCAGTTGGAGGCCCGCATTGATCCGCTCTGTCGATCCGGGCAGGAAATCATCGCGATCCCCCAGAACCGGCACAAAGAACAAGGGAGCCGTCAGCTCTTCAGGAATGAATTCATTGAGCGCGGCGAAACTTTCCCGCTCAATCTGGTTGAGCACATCATTGCCGCCCGACCACACGAACCCGGCCGCACCGCCGATGGTTTCTTCATCGACATAGCCCAGATTGGCGAACTGGAACGCCTGGGTTGTCACGTCGGGAACCGGGGCAAGCACGCTGTATATATTCGCCGCCGCGCCAGCCCAGGCAAAGTTGAAACTGTCGGTGGTGTTGGGTGCCACTTCGGTTACGAGCTTCTGGCTGGGATCAAACTGCGCCGACCAGACCGGACCATTGGAAATGCCGCCTACGCCGTAGGTGGCGGGCTCCAACGGGGATGGATAGGCGCTTGGGTCTTCAAACCCGATCAGTGGCGGGGCCGTGCCGGGACCAGCCGGGCCACCAAAAGTGTTTTTGAAATTGCCATTGTCGCTGAGGCTGTCGCCAAAGAAATAATAGCGTGAATACTCATCCGCCATGGCTGTGCCGCACAATGCCGAACAGCCCAGCAAGACCGCCAGAAAACGACCCATCATTCCCCCTCCAGATCATTTCTGGAAGGACCATAATTTAAGCCGCCCCGTTTTGTCGGGATGGCAATCTGTCCGTTTAGTCGAGTGCGATGATGAGCCGCGCGCCAAACACGTGGGTCGTGTCTTCCACACCCGAAAGTGCAAAAGAACCGTCATAATTGACGTCTGCGCGCACCGTCCGCGTGATCGGGAAGATTGCACCAATGCCGCCAGTGATGGCGGAGCGGTCCCGGTCTTCAATCGACACCCGGCCCGTCGGCCCGCCGGAACGGTCCCGCGCCCACAGATCATAGCCTGTCCCGGCCAGATCTGTTTCAAAGCCGACAGTGGCATGCACCGCCGGGGCCAGCACCCGGCCCGGCTGAACCGTTGTGGCGAGCGTCACTTCAACCCGGCCCAGAAGCGATTCTGATTTTTGCGGGCCGATGGTCATCGCCTCGGCGAACATGGTCGGCTCGTCGAAATCAAACAGCTTTTCGCGGACATATTGAAAGCCCGCCTGGGGGGACAAAGACCAGGCGCCGAACCAGAAATCATAGCCCGCTGCGATCTCGACCGCGATTTCATGGCCCCCGCCATTGCCGGTGGCAATATCACCCAGAACCGTCAGCCGCCGCGTGACCAGATCCTGATAGGCGTAAGACAATTGCGCATCGACAAAGGCATCACCGAAGAAATAGCGTCCATAGGCTGTCATGCCGCCGGTGGAAAGCTCTGCCTCCATCGCATCGGACGAGGCTTCTGAAAACCCATAGAAAGCGCCAATTCCGGCAAACAGATTTTCAAACGCCATGCCGTCCCAACCGGCTTCGACCGTGTAGTAACGGCCATCGGATTGGGGGGCTGTGCCGCCGCTAAAATCAAGCTCGCCAAAATCGCTCCATCCCGCCTGGCTTGCCACAAAGGCGCCGGGACGCCGGTCGGGCCCGTAGGGACGGGTCGCTGAGGGATAGCGGTCATAATAATCGTTAAGCCGTTCGCGGTGGTAGTGGCTTGCGAGATTGAGCCGGGAGCGGAAGGATGAAGAGAACACCGCCCGCATGCTTTGATTGAGCGAGATGCCGCGCGCGGCCTCCTGCCAATTGCCGCCCACCACTTGCGCCTGCGCGGTTGCAGCCGAACCGATCAACGCGGCTGAAACTATTAATGTCCGAAGCCAAAGCATGGCCCGCCCCTCCCCAAAAATTGGATGGCTCTTTATGAGCGAGGGCGCAGCCAAGCACAAGAGCGGCGCGAAGCCCCTAGCCGGTGCCATCCTGATTGAGCCAGCCTTTTTTCCAGAAGAACACCAGCATGCCGACCGCCATCGCAAACATCAGAGACAATAAGACGGGATAGCCGAAGCGGAAGCTGAGTTCCGGCAGGTTATAAGGACTGTCCGTGTCGAAATTCATGCCGTAAAGCCCGGCAAAGAAGCTGAGCGGGATAAAGATCGACGCCATGATGGTCAGCACGCGCATAATGTCGTTGAGCCGGGCTGCCACCGAGGTGTGGTAAATGTCGCGAACATCATTGGCGACTTGAGTGAAGGCGTCTGAGAATTCGAGCAATTGCAACACATGGTCTTCACAGTCGCGCAGATAGATGGACTGCACTGTGGAGAATGGCAGCTCCTCATCATCGTCATCATCAGCCAGCCGGACCAGTTCGCGCACCACATCGCGCAGCGGCCAAAGCTCCCGCCGGATCTGGGCAATCTGCTGTTTGGTACTGTGGATGGCGGCAATGTGATCGTGACGCGGCTGATCAAGCACTTCTTCTTCCAGCGCTTCCAGCCGTTCGCCGAGCGCTTCCAATACCGGATAGTAAGAATCGATCACCGCATCGATCAGCGCATAAGCAAAGTAACCGGCATTGCCCGAACGCAGGCGCGGACCGCCTTGGACCAGACGCTTGCGCACCGAATCAAAACTGTCGCCCGCCTCTTCCTGAAAGCTCAAAACCGTGCCGGGCTGGACCACCAGCACCAGCTGCTCCGACCGGTATCCTTCATTGGTGGCGAGTGGTTTGGGCATACGCATGCGGATAACCAGATGGCCTTGTTCCATGCTGGCGGACGGGCGCTGGTCGGTGTTGACGATGTCTTCCAGGATCAGATCGTGCAGATCGAACCGTTTGCCGATCTCGCGCAGCACCGGCAAGGTGCCAAGGCCGGTCATATCAATCCAGTTCAGGGTTCCGGCCTGGGGCTCAAAGCCGAGCTCCACATCGGTGCTGGTGCGTTGATCTAGGCCCGATACATTGGCGATGGTCTGGCTCAGGGTGCTTGGACGAACGCCTTCCCGCTCAACCAGCGTGCCGGGAACAGCCCCGATCTGACGTTCCCGATGGCGCACGCGTTTGGGCAAGGCCACCGCGGCGATCTTCTTCACGACCATTGTGTCTCAACTCCTCACTCAGCCGCTTCCCAACGCAATGTTACAATAAAGGTGTTGCCTTGCCACGGTAAGGCTAGCTCTTGGCAAAATGCTCGCGCGTCAGGGCCACCACAACGCCCGACAGGGCCAGAAGCGCAATCAGGTTGGGAATGGCCATCATGCCGTTGAGCGTGTCGGCAATGTTCCACACCAGGGCGAGATTAAGGCTCGCCCCGACAGGGACCGCCACCACCCACAATATGCGAAACGGCAGAATGCCAGCCTCGCCGACCAGAAACTTCAAGCAGGTTTCGCTGTAATAGGCCCAGCCCAGTATGGTGGTGAAGGCAAAAACCGCCAGCGAGACCGAAACCAAAATACCGCCCAGGCCGGGCAGCGTATGTTCAAAGGCAGCCGTGGTCAGTGCCGCACCGCTTTCGCCCCCTGTCCACAGGCCCGAACTCAAGATCGCAAAGGCGGTCAGTGAACACACGATGATGGTATCGATGAAAGTTCCCATCATACCGATCAGGCCCGAGCGCACCGGCGAATTTGTGATCCCCGCTGCTTGTGCAATTCCGGCGGTGCCAAGCCCGGCTTCGTTTGAAAAGACACCACGCGCCACGCCATAGCGCATGGCCGCCCAGACGGCCGCCCCGGCAAAGCCGCCGGTTGCGGCCGTGCCGGTGAAGGCATCGGACACGATCATGGAAATCATGCCGGGCAGCGCTTGTGCATTCATGCCGACGATCACCAAAGCGATCAGCACATAAATGACGCACATGGCGGGCACCAGCGCCGAGGCGACCTGCCCGATCCGCTTGATGCCGCCCAGCACAACCAGGGCGGTCAGCACCGCCAGTGCAATTCCGGTCAGATGTTCGGGCAGCGCAAAGGTGGAGTGAAGTCCATCGGCAATCGCATTGGATTGCACCATATTGCCGATGCCGAAGCCTGCCAGCGTGCCGAACACGGCGAAGGCGATGCCGAGCCATTTCCAGTTCGCGCCAAGTCCGTTCTTGATGGCATACATCGGCCCGCCAACCATAGCGCCATCACCGCCCTGCTCGCGGTAATGGACCGCCAGCACAACTTCTGAATATTTTGTCGCCATACCGACAAAGGCGGTGAGCCACATCCAGAACACCGCACCAGGTCCACCCAGTGCGATGGCGGTGGCCACGCCGGCAATGTTTCCGGTGCCGACGGTCGCCGCAAGGGCGGTCATCAAAGCCGCAAACGGCGTAATGTCGCCTTCGGCACCGCTGCGCGGGATTCGTCCTTCGCCGATCAGTTTGAAACCGCGCCGGATATTCATTAGCGGCATGAAACGCAAGGCCACCATCAGGAACAGGCCGGTCCCCAGAATAGCCACAAGCATATAAGGGCCCCACACCAGCCCGTTGATCGTGCCGACAATCTGTTCAAACGCGTCCATTAATCCCTCCGCACCCGTGAATATTGAGCATGCCACGCAGAATCACTTGCGCAAAGCAGCCCGGCGGATCATGGGTGCGTCAATCTTGACCAATGGACGACCTTACTTACCATCTTGTAATCAAGGATTGACTGTCATACATTCCGCACTGACAAAATGTCATCGAAGCGACAAGCTTGCACCAACAAGCGGGGGAGCCCCAACCATGCTGCAAGAACAAATCAGCGAAACCACCGACATGCTCATCATCGGTGCCGGCATTTCCGGCATCGGCGCAGCCTATTATCTGCAAAAGAACAGCCCCAACAAGCGCTACATCATTCTGGAGCGCCGCGAGCGCCTGGGCGGCACCTGGGACCTGTTTAAATATCCCGGTATCCGGTCGGATTCGGACATGTTCACCCTGGGATACGAGTTCAAACCCTGGACCGATGAACAAGCCATCGCCGATGGGCCGCGTATCTGGACCTATTTGAACGACACAGCGCGCGAAAACGGGATCGACAAGCATATCCGCTATAACAAAAAGGCGGTCACCGCGAACTGGGACAGCAAGACCGCGCGCTGGAACGTTACTGTTCAGGACGAACAGACCGGCGAAAGCCAGGTCATTGCGTGCCGCTTCCTGTTCACCGGCGCGGGCTATTACAATTATGATGAGGGCTACACGCCCGACTTTGAAGGCCGCGACGACTTCAAAGGTGACATCATTCACCCTCAGTTCTGGCCCGAAAATTACGACTATTCCGGCAAGCGGGTTGTTGTGATTGGCTCAGGCGCCACGGCTGTGACCCTGATCCCGTCCATGACCGACAAGGCAGAACATGTCGTGATGCTGCAGCGTTCGCCCTCTTACGTCATGTCGCGTCCGCAAGGCGACGGCGTTAACCGGCTGCTGCGCAAATTCTTCTCCGACCGCACGGCCTATCGCATGACCCGGTGGAAGAATGTCCGGCTGATGTCGTTCTTCTACAATATGAGCCGGCGCTATCCGAAAACCTTCAAGAAGATCATGACCGATCACGTCAAGCAGCAGCTCAAAGGCGGCTGGGACTGGGACACCCACTTTATGCCGGATTATAATCCGTGGGATCAGCGCGTGTGTGCGGTTCCCAATGCCGATCTGTTCCGGGTGATCAAGAAAGGTCAGGCCTCGGTCGTGACCGACCATATTGAACGCTTTGACGAAACCGGCATCCAGCTCAAATCCGGCAAGCATCTTGACGCCGACATCATCATCACTGCGACCGGCCTTAATCTTCAGCTGATGGGCGGCATCTCGCTCAGCATTGATGGTGAGGTTCAGGACCTGTCGACCAAATATGCCTACAAGTCGATGATGTTCTCCGACATTCCCAATCTGGTGAATTCGATCGGTTACACCAATGCCAGCTGGACGCTTAAGACCGATCTGACCTGCGAGTATGTCACCCGCCTCCTCAACTATATGGATGAGAAAGGTGTCGACTACGCCGTGCCGCGTCAGAACGATCCGAATTTTGAAACCGAGAACCTGCTCGATTTCACCTCCGGCTATGTTCAGCGCTCCATCCACATGTTCCCCAAGCAAGGCACCAAGGAACCGTGGAAGACCGTGCAGAACTTCGTTTATGACCGCAAGATCATCCGCCACTCACCGCTGGATGACGGCGCGCTTGAATTCGGCAAGGCAACCGCCAAGGCCGATGCCCAGCCTGCCATGGCCGCTGAGTAATCAGATAAAAACAAAATCACCGTCGCTCAACTGGGCGGCGGTGATGCCTTCCAGCAAAATCACGCCTTCAACGTCCGCGCTGCCGGCATAGCTGATCGCCGTGCCTTCGACCCCGTCGCGGACAAAGCTTGAAAAATCGAGCGCCGCAAAGCTTGTATTTTCAAGCACGATCTTGTCGATCCCGACCTCAAAGCCTTCAATCCGGTCACGGCCTGATCCCTGGTCCAGCACCGCGTCATAGACAAACACAAATTCGTCTTGTGCGCCGTCCGCGCCGGTCACCATGCGGTCCCACCCTGCCCCGCCGTCAAACAAGTCAGCGCCCGCGCCGCCATACAAGACATCATGATCATCACCGCCATAAAGCCGGTCATGACCCGCATCCCCATAGGCAACGTCACGATCACTGCCACCAAATACGACATCATCTCCGGCCCCGCCAAACAGCCGGTCGCCGCCCTTTCCGCCAAACATCACATCATCGCCACCGTCTCCGGTAACAAGATCGGTGGCATCTCCGCCATACTGCGTGTCTGCGCCGTCATCACCTTTCAGCCGATCCTCGCCATCACCGCCAAACAGGCGGTCATCGCCCTCATGCCCGACAATGATGTCATGACCCCGGCCTGCAAACACATCATCATCCCCCGCACCGCCATAGACAGTGTCATTGCCAGCACCGGCATGGATCAGATCGTTCGCCGCGCCGGTGGCAATTTCGTCATCCCGGTCACCAGCTGATATCATCGCGGCCCTATCGCTATCGGCCGGGACACCAGGCTGTGAAAGCGCAAAATACTCGTCGAAATAAAGCAGTGGTTCGGCGAGTTCGGTGTCGGCGCTCACAACATTGAGTGCGGCGGGATCGTTCAACACGACCGCCGGGGCATATTCAACATTCACCCAATTGCCGATTGTCCGGTCGGTCGTAATGCGGATCAGATTATCCCCCCACAGCGCGACATCGGTGATCGAGGCGTTGCGCTGCGAATCGACAACAAACAGCTCGCTGACATTGGCAGGCAAGACCAGGTCATCCGCACCGGTGACACGCAATATGATTTCCTGGTCACCAAAAACCGCGACGTCCAGTTCTGGTTGGGTGGCGGTGCCGATCCATTCCGCGACCAGCCGCGCCGCCGCCAGGGCGGCCGACTGCTCCGTCAGATGGACATAATCGCTGAGTTCAAGATCATAGATGGACGCGCCAATCGTCAGCCAGTCATGCGAGTGGGCAAGAGCAAGCTGTGCCGACCGGATCAGATCAAAACCCGCAAAGACCGGCAAGTCATCGGGACCTGAGACGCGCCCGGCCTGTTGAAGATAAACCGGCAAGTCTCCGCCCGCTGCATCGCGCAGGATGGTCAATAGACGCTCGGTCGCCTCGAGATAGAATTCCGCATCACCGGTCTGCTCAGCCAGCAGGCTATCGGCCTCGCCATGCCCCCACACCAGCCCGACAATGTCGCGTTCAGGATCATCCATCACGGCTTGAACTGATTGAAGGGCCTGGTTCAAACGGGGGCCGGCCAAGCCTGTTGCGCTGTCGATCCAGTAATTGTCAGTCGCCGGAATGGGCTCAAACAGTCCCGTCTCATGTCCAAAGGCTTCGTAGGCCTGTGCCGCCTCATACGTGGTGGTCGATCCGCCAAACACGATCGGGACAAATTCAACCGCATCATAATGCGGATTGGCCGCCAAAAACGCGGAACGAAATGCCTCAAGGGCAGCGGGGCTTTGCACCCAATTATCAATCAGCGAAAGACCGCCCAACAACACGGACGCAATACGGGACATGACCTGGCCTCTTTTGTTTATCGAGAACCCAAGGGTCAGATATCACGATGAAGCGAAACTTAAGTGACGCCTGCAACCTCGGCCAGAATGGCGCGAACAGCCCGTCTTTAGTCCCGGTGTGAGTGCACTGCGGTTAACGGACAAATCCGGTTTGCAAATCAAAGATCGGCAGCATGACCGACAGAACGATGACCAGGACCATGCCGCCCACAACCATCATCATAATCGGTTCCATCAAGGCCGACAGTCGTTGCCGCATGGTGCTGATCATGGCTTCGGTCACGCTGGCGGCCCGGTCGGCCATCGGGGCGAGCCGCCCACTGCGTTCCCCGCTTTCAATCAGTTGAACCGCAATCGGCGGGACGGCGGACAGCTGCTTCAATCCCGTGGCCAGCCTGTGCCCGCTTTCCACCAGCGCGTGGCCCTGCATGGCCTCCCGCCGCAGCGCCGGACTGGCAATCGCTTCACACGCAAAGCGCATCGCCTTGTTTGCCGGCAATTTTGAAGACAAAACAAGCGCCAAGGTTCGCAAGTATAGCGCACCGGCGGACAGCCGCCGCATGCGCCCAATCAGGGGCAGCCGCAAAAGCACACGATCATAAAGCTGATAGACGCTCTTGATCATCAAAAGGGCGCGAAGCCCGGCCGCCGCACCGGCCAGACCGGCAATGACAAACGGCCAGTAAAGGGCAAGGAAATCTCCAAAAGCCACAGACAGTTTGGTGATGGCGGGAAGCTCCTGGCCGGTCTGCTCAAACAATGCCATCAGTTCGGGTGCAACACTGGTCAGCAAGATGGCCGCAACCACCAGCGACACAAGCGCAACAAAAGCAGGATAGACCAGCGCCGTTGCGGTTTGCTGGCGGAGGCTTTGACTGGTTTCAAAAAAATCGGCCAGTGTTTCCAAAACCTCGCCCAGCTCGCCGCTTTGCTCACCCGCTGCGATGGCGGCGATCATGGTTTCAGGAAAGCTGCCGCGCTGCTCAGCCATGGCGCGCGACAATGGCAAGCCATCGCGCACCCGCGCCTGCAATTGCGCCGCCACGCTGCGGATCGACCCACCCATATCCGATTGCATCAGCACATTGAGCGCCTCGTCTACCGGAAGCTCGGCCCCGATCAAAACCGCCAATTGCCGGGTCAGGATTACCCGATCCTCATCGGACAAGCGCCGCCGCGCTAACAAGCGGGACCGCGCCTGATCGGATTTGGCTGGTGCGATCTGTTCGGGAAACAGCCCGCGCTCGCGCAACAGGCTCAGCGCATGGGCTTCGCCATCGGCCACCAGAACCCCTTTTTTCTTTTGGCCTTCGGCGTCATAGGCGATGTAGGAATAAGCGCTCATTCCCGCTCCGCAATCACCCGCAAGGCTTCATCCAATGTGGTGTGACCGTCAGCGACCGCATGCAGACCCGATGCAAGCAGCGTGTCGGATGGCGCAAGCCCTTGGGCGCCCAATGCGCGTTCGCCCGCATCATCATGGATCAAGCGGCTCAACGCCGGTGTAACTTCAACAATTTCGTAAACGCCCAGCCGCCCGCGATAACCGGTGTCATCACACGAAGGGCAGCCTGTGGCAACCGGCACGGAGGCGGGTATAGCAAGCCCGTGACGGGTAAACAGGTCCTGATCGGTTTCCGCCAAAGGCTCCATCCGCACGCATTCAGCGCAGACCCGGCGGACAAGCCGCTGGGCAATCAGCCCGCGTATGGTGCTTGACAACAGATAAGGCTCAACGCCCAGATCGCGCAGCCGGGTGACGGCACCAATGGCGGTGTTGGTGTGCAAAGTCGACAAAACCAGATGGCCGGTCAGGGCAGCCTGAACAGCGATCGAGGCTGTTTCCCCATCGCGGATCTCGCCCACCAGAACAATGTCGGGGTCCTGCCTCAAGATCGCGCGCAGGGAGTTGGCGAAACTCATCCCGATCTGCGCATTGACCTGGGTTTGGCCGATCCCCTCAAGATCATATTCCACCGGGTCTTCGACGGTTAGAATGTTTCTCTCGGCGGAATTCAGACTGCGCATGACGGCATAAAGCGAAGTCGTCTTGCCCGATCCGGTGGGGCCCGTCACAAGCACAATACCGTTGGGGTGGCTGATCATCCGGTCGATGCGCGGTTGTTGATCGGGTCGCAATCCAATTTCGCTGAGAGAAAACTGCCCTGAGCTTTTGTCCAGAAGACGCAACACGACGCGTTCGCCATATTTGCTCGGCAGGCTCGACATGCGCACATCAACCGCGCGGCCCCCAAAACTTAAAGACAGGCGGCCATCCTGCGGCAGGCGGGTTTCAGCGATATCAAGCCCCGCCATGACTTTGAAACGCGAAACGATCATGCCGGTAGGCGCATCACGCCGTTCCATCACCGTGCGCAGCACCCCATCAATGCGCATGCGCACCCGCATCCCCTCTTCCATCGGCTCCACATGCATATCCGAGGCGCGCGCCTGAAGCGCCCGGCGCAACAGTGTGTTGATCAACTGGATAACCGGCGCTTCGGCGGCGTCATCCAGCAAATCGGTGACGCTGGCCTTGCCGTGGGCATCATCAATCTCCAGCTCAATAGCCAGCGCTTCATCGCCTGTTCCCGCTTCGCCCGTGCCGTAAAGCTCTTCCAGCAGGCTCAAAAACTCAGCCTCGCCCAGTTGCTCAATCACAAGCGGTCTGTTCAGAACACGGCGGGCCTCCCGCCAGGCCTGGCCGGTGCTTTTGGGGCTGACCGCCAGGCGAAGGGCGCCATCGGGGCCCGGTTCGCGCCGAACCGCCACACCAGCCCTGCGCGCAAAACCCAACGGCAATGAGAAATGGCTTGGCTGTCCCACGCGATCACTCAAAGCTGACACGCGGCGGCAGGATGGGAACATCATCGGCCGGACGCGCGGGAGTTTCGCCCGGATCAAACGGTTCGCCCAAGGTTGGCAGCATGGGCGGCAATGCGGTGCGGTGGACTTCAGGATACCGCCGGTCGGAAACCGCAGCGAGCGCCTTTTCCTGTCCGCGTGCTTTATGCGTCATCCGCTCGGTCGCAGCTGCATATTGGCCATCGGTTTCGATAATGGTCGGCTTGAGCAGCAATAAGAGAATGCGTTTGGTTCCGCTCGCTGATTTGGCTGAAAAGAGATATTTGAACAGCGGAACATCACCGAGCCCCGGCACTTTTTCACGCGAGCCGGTTGATTGATCCTCCAGCAATCCACCAAGCAGAACAAGCCGCTCATCACCGACGAGAATGGTGGTGTCGATCGCCCGCCGCTGGGTGATTTCGCTACCCGATGCGGCGGCAGCGGCCGTCAGATTGGAAATTTCCTGCGCGACCTTAAGCCTGACGGTTCTGTCCACCGTAATCTGTGGGGTTACCCGCAAGGTTAGCCCGACATCCTGGCGCTGAATGGTTTGAAACGGGGTTTCGGGAATGGCGTCATCGCCGACAGTTGCAAACCGCCCGGTGACAAACGGCACATTCTGGGCAACGACGATTTCTGCTTCCTGATTGTCGAGCGTCAGGATTGAGGGCGTGGACAGGATGTTGGTTGAGCTGTCGCGCGCAAGGGCCGAGATGAAGCCCGCCACGCCGCGATTGGTGCCGCCGATTTTAACCTGTCCGCCCGCGCTTAAGCCTGAGCCAACCGCCGGCACACCGCCGCCAAGCAATGTGGTGACAAGGCTGCCAATGGTGGGCGCCCCGCCGACGGAAAATTGCACACCGCCGGCGAAAACATCCTGAATGACCGAGCCGAACTGAACACCCAGTTCGGCAAATTTATCGGCCCCCATCTCGAAGATTACCCCTTCAATCAGCACCTGACTGGGCCGTTTGTCGAGAGCCTCAACCGCTGCGATGATAGATGATAACCGGTCGGGTGCCGCTGAAATCAAAACCGAATTGGTTGTCGCGTCAGCCACGATCGTGGGGCCGCCGCCGGACCCCTCGCCTCCTTTTTCACCGGCAAACAATTGCGAGACGACATCGGCTATGTTGGCCGCCTCCGCATAGCGCAGATTGACGACGGTTGCGTCATTGGTTGCGCGGGGCCGGTCAAGCTCGGCCACCAGCATCTGAATTTGCAGGCGATATGCGTCTGAACCACGGACCAGCAAGGCATTGGTGCGCAGCGAGGGGGTAATCTTGCCGTCCCCGCCTTTCAGCTCAAGTGCGGCAAGCGTGTCGGCCACATCTCTTGCACTGGCGTTTTCAAGCGCGATCAATTCGACATCTTGCGTCGCAGGCTGATCAAGCCGTGCCAGCAATGTCCGCACCCGGCTGACCGAATTGGCGCTGTCGGACAAGATCAGCGTGCGGGTGGATGGCACCGCCGACAAGACCGCATCAGGCGCTATCAGCGGCTTCACCGCATCCTGGGCTTCCTTCAGGCTCATATGCTCAATGCGGAAGGCTGCGGTCATAAACCCTTCGGGCGTGGCGGACCGGTCGGGCGGCAATTCACGCGCCACCAGCAACGGCACGATACGGTCGGCCCCCTCCCCGCGCACCAGCGCAAAGCGGTTGATCTCAAGAACGTTCAGAAAAATGTCCATCAGCGCTTCTGCCTTCACAGGCTGGGGCGCAACCACAGTTACCGTTCCCCGAACGCGCGGGTCGATGATGAAATTCCGTCCTGTGGCACGGGAGACCAGCTCTACAAAGGCGCTGATTTCGGCATCGCGCAAATTGAGTTCGACCTCGCCGCCGCGTGTTTCCATCTGGGCTGACGCGGGTTGACCCATGACAAGAACCGACAAGACAATCAGGCAAGTGATGCGAAGCATGGATCAGTTTCCTTTTAGCGTCAGGCGCCGGGGGGTGCCGTTGCGCAAATAATCAATATCGACCCGACCGTGTGCCGACTGGGCCAGCGCGGCCACCGCCTTGGGATGGCGAACCGGCTTGTCGTTAAGCTGTGTGATGACATCTCCGCGGCGTAGACCAAGGGCGCGGGCTTCCGTTGTATCGGGAACCGCCGTAATGCGCAGCCCGACCGACCCGTCATCGAGGCGAATGCGCGCCAGACGCAACCCGCCAATGGCGGCACCTTTGGCCGCTTGTGGCGGCTGGACCGATGGGGCGTCTTCGAACCGAAGTGCGACGCGGCCTTGTTGACCAACCACGGTCACGCCCTGGGTGCCGATCACATCGATCCGGCCCACACCGTCCAGCGTGTCACCCACGCCATACACTGCCGCCCGGCCATCCTTTTCAATCACCGCAAAGCCGCCCGTGCCATCCTTGAACAGTCCTTTCAACCGGGTTGAACCGTCCGCCAGATCTTCAACCGGCGCGGATTGATCCGCACGGGTGCCAAACAAGGGGGCAAATTTGTGCGGCTGATCGCTGTTTGCACCCGCGCGGTCTGCGGGTGGTTCAACACTGTTAATGGCATTGGCGGCCGTTGACTGTCCGGAACTCACAATCTGGGCCCCAAACATGATCAGTGCCGTCGCGCCAAGCGCGGTCACACTCCACCATGCCATCCGTTGTGCTAGATCCGTCATGAGCGCCACTCTAGCGGTTTAATGATTAACGTTTTGGTTAACCGCATCATTCATTGTTAAAAACTATATCCATGCCTGTGTGCACTGCCTAGGGTACCCCGATGTTGCTGAAGCCCATCCATCTGTCTGTTCTTGCCGTTCTGGCGCTTGGTGCGTGTGTGAGCGCCGCGCCCACAGCATTTGAACAAGACTATGATGCGGCCCGTGATGCGCTGGAGGCGGGCGACACTTCCAATGCCCTGTCGCGCTATCAAGCGCTGATCACCTCTTATGGAGAGGGGCCCTACCGGCCCGTTTTCGAAGTTGAATATGCCCATGCCCTGCTGCGGGCCAAAATGGCCGACAGGGCCTTTTCAACCGCGCGGACGGCGGAACAAGGCGCTTTGCATTATGGGGATACCGAACTATTGGGGCGCGCCCGTATGATCGGTGCGCTTGCCTCGGCAGACCTGGCTGAACAAGCGCTGGCCCGCAATGCGCCGCGCGCCCAGGCCGATCAGGCCATCCGAACAGCGTTTCAGGCGCTGGGTGAGACCATTGCGCGGCATCCCGAAATTGACCCGCAAGGGCTGTTGTTGGAGCGTATGCGTGATCTCAAGGAACAGATGGCACGGCTTGAGCTTGAAGCGCTTGATGAGGAACGGGCCGCCGGGCAGCATTCCCGCGCCCGCGCGCACGCCCATTACATTCTTGATCACTATGGCGATACCGACACAGTCTTGAACGCCCGCGCCCGATTGCTCGATGCACTGGCGCCGCGCTGAGATTACCGCGTCGCGGTCAGGCTGATATTGACCAGGCCCGGCGTACCGGCGGGTTCAATCCGCATCTGCTGGACAGTCATGCCCGATGTCGCCTGGGCGCGGGCAAGCCATTCCAGCACGTCCGCATAGGACACCGATTCAAACGCGGCCTCAAAATCTGATCCCACACCCGGTGACAGGCGGCGCAAAGCTTCCGTCAAACCCGCATCGCGCAGGTTTTGTTCAATTTGCGCCATGCTCAACCCCCCGTTTTCAGGGGACGCGCGCTGATTAAGGCGCGCGGCTTCTGCGGCTTTGGGCTCAACCCAGGCCAGCAAGGCGCGGTGCTTTTCAAGCCGGGCTTCGGTGTCGTGCCGCCAGCTCACCAATGGATCAACCACGACCAACCCCACCACGACCAGCACCCCCAGGATGACGGCAACGCCAAGCAGTAGCCGTTCACGCGGGGTTCTACCGGCCATCCAATGAGATAAGTCAGCCATCACCCCCTCCTGTCAGCGACACCGCAAGAAGGGCGTTGACCCCCTCACCGCCTGTGGTTTCCGAACGCTCGATCACCACGGTCAACCCTTGATCAGCCAGTGCCGCGCTGAGGGTTTCCAGACTGCTGAAATCAGCCATGGTTATTTCGGCGCGAAGTGTGCCGGCGCGATAGTCAAGGCTTGAAACAGACTGTGTGCCGGTCACCAAAAGACGGTCGGCGCGCGCAAGCAGCGGTACGAACGAGGCCCGCCGCTGCTGAACCGATCCGCTTCGCAAATCACTCAGCGCCCGTTCCGTCTGGCGTTTAACGTCGAGCAAGGGACCAGTTGGCACAAGATCGGCACGAACCGCCTGTTCAATCTGCGCATCAACTTTTTTCAAAGCCTCAGCCGCACGATTGCCGCGCAACGTTTCAGACGTCACAAAAGCGGCAAAGCCTGCAAGCACCAGCATGCCCGGGATCATCCAGCGGCGCAGCCCGGCCCCCATGGCCCGTTCGGCACGGAAGGGCCCGGTTGCCAGATTGATGACGGGCTCGGACGGCGCGGGGACTTGCGGGGATTGCTCAACCGCAACCCCATGGCGGGCGCATAATGCGTGAAGGTTCGGGCAATCGCCGCTCAAAGTCAGCTTTTGAATTGTTCCGCCTGCGAGCGCATCGTCGATCAGGGCAAAGGCAAGCGCCCCTTCCGACGCAAAACCTTCATAGCGGCTCGTGCGGACCACCAGCCGATCATGGGATGCAGCGACGCCAATTGTGCCGGGTTCCCATGGCAGTAAAAGATAATCAGGCGTGATCGCTTCAATCGCGACACCGGCCTGTTTCATGGGCACCAGCGTGCGCTCAAGCCTTGCGGCATTAACAGCGAAAACTGTTCGCGCGGCGGCGTTTTGTGTAGGCGCGGTTATGATGTGAAGCGCGCTGAGCGGTTCGGCGACACACTCGCTCAAACCGTGCAGCGCAATCCGGTCTGCCTTGCGCCCTTTCACACCGGCCGGCATGGCGATTGTGAAACAAACCACCCATTCACCGGGAACAGACAATAAGACAGGTGTGCCACGCGGCCACGCAGCCTTGTCATCATCCACCGAAACTGGGGCCAAAGCCCGTGCCATGCCACACCTCTTTTGATCGAGGCTACACGATTACCGGGATTTGGTTAACACAAGGAAACCAGGCTATTGAAAGGCTTTCAGCTGCGCCTCAAAATGTTCGTAGCGGTCCAGCCAGGCAAAAGGCGAATGCGCCTGAAAGTGCACGTCCATTTCCTCCAGCGCCACCTTGTAGAGCTTGGCAGCCCGCTCCTTATCCCCTCGCGCAAAATAGATGTCGGCAAGCGATCCGGTATTCAAGGCGCGCACCAATAACCATTCAGAGACTGCGACTGGCGAGGTTTGAATGGCAGTTTCGTAAAGTTCATCGGCGGTCTGGTAGAACGCGAACGCTTCATCTTTTCGGCCATTGAGACGGTTCAACTCTCCCTTCAAATAGTGCGCGCGCGCCAGATTGACTTTCATTTCCGGCGCATTGGGATTTTGTTCGACGATTTTCACAAAGTTTGCCATTGCAACATCCGCACGCGCGCCGGCTTCGTCATAACGGCCTGCGGCTGTCAGAATGCGCGCACTTTCCAGCGTGTAGCTTGATGCAAAAAGAACATTCAGAATCTGCGTCGCGTCGCGGCGATAGGCATCTTCGTGAGTGGCAATGGCGCGGGATAACAGAGCATAGGCGCGGTCATCATCTTCAGTATAGAAATAGGCCGCATACGCCAAATTGTAGAGGCCCTTGCCAAGCAGATCGATATAGGCTTGATCATGCGGGTTGGTTGACCACAGCTGCTCAGCGGCGCGAAGACCAAACTCAAAATGAACCAGATTTTCCGCATCGGCATAGTTCGAAAACCCGACCATCCCGCGCATGAGCGAAAAATTACTCAACGTGGTCAATTGATATACTTTGTCGACGCCTTGTGTTTTCATCCGCGATAGCAAGCCGGTCGCCATTTGATATTCCGACGCAGCTTTGTCCCACTCCTCCTGAATCACAAAACCTTGGGCGAGCACTGCGTGCAGCTGTGATTGTGAATACAGAAAGCCAAAATTGTCTGGATCGTCGGCTAAAAGTTCACTGTAGAGCGCATCCGATTGCGCAGCGAAACCAAGCGCGGTTTTCATATTGCGCCGCATCGCTTGTTCTGAAGCTTGATTCCGCAGCTCATGCGCTTTTTTAACCTTCTGGCCAAGCGGATCATCGCCTGCATTTACATAGACGCGCATATCGGGCGGCATATTGGTTTCATCAAATGTGACAATCTGCGGATCTGACCCATCCGACGCCGCACTCTGCGCCTGCACTTTTGGCATGGTTGCAAGAAGTCCGCCCAAGACAACCAACACACCGGCAACACACATCCACCGAACCTGATTTGGCACCATTTTCTCCTCTTTCCAATGGCGCCCACCCAAAAAGAACAATATGAGAATATCTGAAAAAGCACCATCCCTGTTTTCGTTGAATCTGATAAACACAAGGCCACAACTGACCAGGGGTATTCCATGTCACTGTCTATGTATCGCGCATTGCTGATTGCGCTGGGGGCCGGGTTTACCCTCGCCTTTTGTATCATTGTCATGCCTGCACTGATCGCCGATGGCGATATTCTGGGCGGCTTTGCAGCGGGGTTCGTCAATCCTTACTCATCGGGCTATTCGACCGACATTTTTTTCACCTATGCGGTGCTGGCCGTGTGGGTGCTGTATGAACGCAGCACACTGAAAATCCGGCATGGCTGGATTGCCCTGCTGGTTGGTGTCGTGCCGGGGGTGGCCACGGGATTTGCGCTTTATCTGTTGATCCGTCTGCGCCAGCAATGACCCAAACCCGCCACGCCATCCTGGTGATGAGCGCAGGTGTGTTTTTGCTCGCGCTCAATGATGTGATGGGCAAATTGCTGGTTGAACGGTTTTCCCCGTTTCAGATCCTGTTTGTCCGCTCGCTGGTGTCATTGCCGATGATTGCGGCCATAGTGCTGATCAAACAGGGCACAAGCGGGTTTAGCACCCACACGCCGGGTCTTCATCTGGTGCGCGGGCTGATCATGGTGGTTGCCACCTTTGCCTTTATCACCAGCCTCGGCGTTCTGCCGCTTGCGACGGCCACCGCGCTCATCTTCACAGCACCGCTCATGGTGGCTGCGCTGGCGGTAGTGATCTTGCGGGAACGCCTGACGCGGGTGCGCCTTGGGGCGATCGGCGCGGGGTTTGCCGGGGCGCTGATCATCGTCCGGCCCGGCGCGAGCGCACTTGAACCCGCCGCAGGGTGGGCTTTGCTGGCAGCACTGGGCAACGCCTTGTTGATGCTCACCGCGCGGCGCATTCATGCGCGGGAAAGCTTCTGGACCATGCTGTTTTATTTAAGCCTGTTTCCAGCCGTCATGAGCGTGTTCGTACTCGCCGGTGACTGGCCGCAAGCCTCTCTCCACGATCAGGCTCTGTTTTTCGGTATGGCCGTCTGCGGCACAGCCGGGATTGCGCTCATCACCCAGGCATTCCGCATCGGAGACGCATCCGCCATCGCGCCTTTTGACTATGCGATGCTGATCTGGGCCTCGTTGTGGGGATTTGTGATCTGGGGCGTTGTTCCAGACCATTTCACCCTGGCCGGCGGACTGATCATTGCCGCGGGCGGCATCGTCCTGTTCCGCCATGAAGGTCAAAAAGTTTCACAAATACAGCCATGACTTGGCCCCATTTGGCCCGATAGTCTGGGAAACATGATCCGGGGAGGATGATATGAAACATTTGGGATTGGCCCTTCTGGGCGCATTGACACTGGTTTTCGTGGCGCCGTTCGGGGCCGCCAAAGCCAATGAATTTCAAAAAAGCGCATTTATCTCAGGCGCGCGGCTGGGCTATGCGGCCTATGCCGATACCAATGATCAACGCTCAAGCCGCCGGGTCTATGAAGCCTTGCGCGATGCCCGCAACCGCGTGCGGGCGCTCGAACGGGGCCTTGCCTCGGATGATGACCGGCGATCAGGCCGGTCCGCCGCGCTTGATGATTATGTCGGCCGGTTGAACCACGCATTGTCCGACAATCCGCATTTCCGCAATGTCGATCATAAGAGCCTGCGCAAATCCTTCATCGCGGTTTTAAACGAACGTCCGTTCCACACCGAAGATGGATCGCTTTCCTGGTGTTCGGAACATGTGCTGCATATGGGCTATTCCATGGGCGTTTTGCTGGCCCTGTCGGAGGACCGCCGGGGCCGTCACCATGACCGGGTGGACTATATCAATGATGGCGGTTGGCATTTCTTCAAATATGCCACCAAGTGGAGCAAAAGCACCGGCCGGGACAAGCATGGCAATCAATGTCCGACGCTCGATGATGCCGCATTTTCAGATCTCGCCCTGGCGGAGTTTTATGGACGCAGCATCCCGCTGACCCGGGAAACGAATCTCATGGCCCGCCGCGACTTTGACCGGATTGTACAAATCATTGGCCGGGCCGAAGCCGACAATCACCACCGCGACCGTCGTGACCGTCCGCGTGGCGGCTATGACTGGGACAATTCCGATGGCCGCTATTGGGACCGCGACTGGGAAGATGACCGTCGTGGTGATCGTGATGAGGACTGGCGCTGGAGCCGGGATTGGGACTGGAACCCCGACGAGAAACGCTATGGCGACTGGGACCGGCACGACAATCGGAAGGATGATCGCTATACGCGGTTTGATGCACCGAAATATCGGGGCAAGCTGATTGACCAATGTTACAAATGGGGCCGGGAATGCGGCAAACCTGCCGCTGACCGCTTCTGCCGAACAAAAAAATATGATGAGGCGGTCCGCTTCAACGTTGAACGCGCACGCCCGACCTGGGTGATGGGTGAAAAACGCGTTTGCGATGCTCCCTTCTGTGCGGGCTTCACCGAAATTGTCTGCAAGCGTTAAACGATCCGGCGCATGGCGGGAAAACCTGCCATGCGTCTTTTATCTCTGCACGCCCCCGCCTTATCGGGGGCTATTGCAATTGTGGCAGCCTGCCGGGCTTGCCCTCTTTGTTTCCACACCACCGACATCGACCCGACATATTGCTCAGCGATCCTGACCCTGCATTACCCCAAGGGAGGACCCGATGAGACGTATCACCCAAATGATAACCGCCGTGATTATGGCGGTCCTGGCAGCCACGCTGCTCAACCCGCCCCAGGCCCAGGCCAATCAATTTCAGAAAAGCGCGTTTCTGACGGGCTCGCGCCTTGGCTATGTGGCCTATGCCAATACCGACTATGATCGCCATGCCCGGCGTGTGGAAGAAGCGCTGCTGGATGCGCTGCGCCGGGCCGATGCGCTGGATCAGGGCCTTGTCAGTGAACAGGGCCGCGCCCCCACCCGCGAGGCCCGGACCTACCGGCGTCTGGTACAGCGGGCACTGAACCGCGGGCCGCACAATCATGGCATTCGCGACAATCAGGTGCGTTTTGCCTATGAGGCCGCATTGCGGGCGTCCGACCAGCACACCGAAGATGGATCGCGTACCAATTGCGACATCTACATTTTCCAGGCTGGTTATGCCTATGGCATCCTGCTCGCCAAAACATCAGATCCCGATATCATCAAGGGCGACCGCCGCTATTTCATCGACTATGAAGACTGGCACTTTTTCCGCCGGGCCTTTTTGTGGGACGACAAGGCCACACCGGGTGGCAATGCACCCGCCTGCCCTGCGGTTAATGACCGGGCATTCTATCAGCTGTCTCTGGCACAATGGGCGCGCCGCTCCATCCCCTTGACGCGTGAAACCGGCTTGATTGCCCGCCGGGAGTTCAATCAGGTCGTTGCGATCGTGGCCCGCGCCGAAGCCGACGACCATGCTGCACACAATCGCCCCCGCAAGGCCGAACGTCCACGCGGTGGCTATGACTGGGACCGGTCTGATGGCCGCTACTGGGATGAAGAATGGGACGGCGAAGACCGTCATGCCGGTCATGGCGGACAGCACCGCTCCTCCCGCCATGATCAAGACCGGGAATGGGACTGGAGCCGGGATTCAGCCTGGAACCGCGATCAGAACCGTTACGGTGATTATGACCGGACCCGCGACCGGCAAACCGCTGATGCGGACAATAACACCCGCGAACGGACGGCGCGTTTTTCCTCCCCCCGCGTCAATGGCAAGCCGCTTGACCAGTGCTACTTTTGGGGCCGGGAATGCGGCAAGCCCGCTGCCGACCGGTTCTGTCAGTCCCAACGCTATGACGAAGCGGTTCGCTTTGATGTGGAACGTACGCGCCCGACCTGGGTGATGGGCGACAAAAAGGTCTGCGATGCGCCTTACTGCGCGGGCTTCACCGAAATCGTCTGCAAACGCTAAGTGAAACGATGCGCCCGGATGCAGGTTTGCGTCCGGGCCTAGTTTTGATAGCGCGCTGCGGTGATGAATTCTGAGAACGCCTCACACCAGATCACCACGGCGCGATAGTCGGCAACCGACACACCGTCCGGCACGCTGAGCACAAATCCATCAAAACTTTTGATATCACCGATGCGCACGGCCTGATCCTTGAGCGCCAGGAACGCCTCTTCGGTCTCGACAAACTCGGTGAGGAGATAAAGCTTGTAATCGGGGCCCGGTGCCAGCGTGCCCTCATGGACGATTTCGGTCGGCGTCAGGGAGATTTTCCCCTCGCCCCAATGGGCAAAATCGCTGCCATCAAGATCGCGTGTAAAGGTTCCGGCAAACACCGCGGCGCGCGCTTTTTCTTCCAGCACCGACGCCTCCGGCGATGGCGGTGCGGTCAGGATGGGCAGCAAATAAATTCCAAGCGCAAAGCCCAGGCCAAGCGCCGCGCCATGGCTTGCCAGCAAAATTAGAATGCGGATCATCTGGCAGTCCTTTCCGTTTCAGACACTCCCTTGTCCCCCCTCCTGCCCCGCTTGTCCAATGACGGTGCCATCACAAGGTCGGCATGAGGGACCTGGAGCTAATCGCGTTGTCTGTCGCGCGCATTGACGGCGCGGCGCTTTTCTTCCTGCATCATCTCCTGGGAGCGGACTTGACTGAGCGCCGAGGTGATCAGGCCCGTGGGGATCGCAACCACACCGATCCCGATGATCAACACGAAGAATGTGAACATCTTTCCGCCCAGTGTGATGGGATAAACATCGCCATAGCCCACGGTGGTCAGCGTGACCACCGCCCACCACAGAGCGTGAAATACGGATGCAAATGCCTCAGGCTGTGCATCGCGTTCAAACAGATAGATGCCCACTGCCGTTACAAACAATACAATTGCCGCCGATGAGCCAAACAAGATCAGCTCGTCCCGCACAATCGCAAAGGCTTTGCGGAACCGGTTGATGGCCGGGCTGAACTGATAAATCTTGAACAGACGAAGCAACCGGAACGCGCGCAACGCCCGTAGGTCCGCCCCGGTTAACAAGGCCGGCAGGAATGCGAGAAGATCGACAATGCCGTAAAAGCTGAACACAAACCGCAAGGCCCGGTCGGCAACCACGACACGCACGGCATATTCAAGCGCAAACAAAATGATCACCACCCATTCGATCCAGTCGATCGTGACGCGCATGGGCCGGGGCAAATCGGGCAGCGTGTCGAGTGAATAAGCAACCAGCGTGAGCACAATCAGGCTTTGCACCACCCCGTCAAACAGACGGCCCGCGCGCGTATCGCGATGCTCAATTGTCTGTTTTAATCTTTCAAACCAGGTGGCCATGACGGACGTGTTTGCCTTTCATCTTTGGATTGTGCGCTTTACTGTTCAGGCGATCCAGTGGCGTCTATTTCGGGGGGGAAACATGACGTTTGGAAGTTTGGAAATCTTTTATGCCTGTCTGTGCATCGCCGCCATCATTCCCGTTTTCATCGTAAACCGGCATCTCTTTGCCGGGGCTGAAGGCCGTAAAACAAATCTGATTGAAGGGCTGCTTGTGCTGTTTGGGCTCCCTGCCCTGATCATCGGCTGGTATCACAACATCACCTATATGAATGTCTATGGTGATCAGGCCGGCTGGTGGCACTGGACGACCTTATTGTTTGTCAATCCCGCCTCGGCATCGGGCGGACAGGATTTGATCTTTGCCAATCTGTTGCTGTTTCCCCTGTGGAACATGGTTGAAGGCCGCCGCCATGGCATGAAGATCTGGTGGTGGTATTTCCCCATGAGCCTGCTGACCAGCTACGCCTTTGGCATCGCCCTGTTCATGATGATGCAATTGCGGCAGATGCGGGTGAACAAGTCCACCCGCATTGCTTGAATATTTACAGCACCCTTATGTTGTAAGGCACGTTTTGGCGCATTGATGCACATCAATGACGGAATTATGATCATTCCCCATGAACTGATGAGAAATTGGGACAGCTCATCATTGGGGGATAGTAATTTGACGTTCAGCAGCACACTGCAGGTCGTCGGCATTTTCATTGCCTTTGGCGCCATGCTGATTTTTACCATCCGGCGGATCAATCTGCTGGTTGGCTGGGTGCGCCGTGGTCAGACCTTTAATCCCGCAATGCGTTATGTGATTTTCGGTTTCCTGTTCTGCGTGTTTGCCGCTTGTGTCTATGGCAATGTCTCCTACTGGACGTCGCTGCCCGCGGGACAGCAAATCTTCGCCACGTTGGCGGCAACCATTGCGATGACATGCGCCGCCTTTGGTATTTGGCTGACATCCCGCCTGTCACGCCGGCGCATCATGACCCCGATTTCAGATGGCCTGCGCGCCGCCCCGGCCCGGGCTATTGCTGCCCGCGCGCGCCAGACCTCGCAACGAGCCGTAAGTGCGCATCGCAAGCTTGAAAAATCCCATTCCAGCATGGTGGAAGAGCTTGAGCTTGCCTCCCGCGTGCAGGCCAATCTGTTCAAGCAGCAAGACTATGGCGAGCATGTCCGCATCGCACATTGGAGTGAGGCGGCCGGGGCTGTCACCGGCGATATTCTGTGCAGCTGGGTTGGCGGGGGTCATAACGGCAAAGCCCAGAACATCTTTATCGGCGATGCCACAGGCCATGGTGTGTCCGCCGCATTGCTCGCCGTCAGTGTTCATGTCGCCATCAAGGATATGGACCCCAATTATACGCCGGCGCAAATTCTGTATCGCCTCAACCGGCTTTTGGTCTCCGATAATGACGATATGTTTGTGACCGGTGCGATCATCCGCATCGAAACAGACGGGCGGCTCACCTTCCTCAATGCCGGACATCCGCCTGCCATCGTCAAACTGTCGAATGGTCAGCGCGTCATGCTGACCAATACCGGCACGGCGCTGGGCATGTTTTCCAACAATCTTTATCTGGATGAGCCTTCAAGCCTGCAGCTGTCACCTCATGATTCGGTGCTTCTGGTGACCGATGGGTTGACCGAGTTGCGTGGCGCGAATTCCGAACAGTTCGGCCTGGGCCGCCTGTCGGACGCCTTTGCCCGCGCCCAGCGCGCCGGTGATATGTCTGAGACCCTGCGGCTGGTGCGCGAGGAAGTCAGTGCCTTTGCCAACACGCAGGACCGCTGGCAGCCTGACGACGCGCTTGCAGTATGCATCGAATATGCCGGGGCTGTGAGCCAGAAGGTGCGCCGAGACGGCAGAGATTCAGCTCAGTCACTTATCTCCAACTAAACAATCAGCACATCATCGGCTGTTATTGTTGTTGTGCTCTCGCCAATGATGGCAAACGCGCCAACGGCTGCGTCTCCGGCGGCAAGGGCTCCGATCGCTGTCTGATTGGCGGTATATTCGACAATCACCCCTGTTGTTGAGCCTGATGCAAAATCAAGAAACTCAAGCGTCACACCGCCTGGCAGATCAGACACGATCTGTATTTTGTCGATCCCGTCTTCAAAACCATAGACGATCTCAACGCCATCACCCTGTTCAACACCAGGGCCACCCGCACTATGGCGCGCGGCGAATATGTCCATCACACCGTCGGCAGTGCCGTAAAGCTTGTCGGTTCCATCGCCTCCAAACATGACATCAAGCCCGGCATCACCGCGCAGAATGTCATTTCCGGTTCCGCCTTCCAGAAGGTCGGCATCCGCACCCCCAAACAAGATATCTGCACCGGCGTCACCTAGAAGCGTGTCTTCACCTTCGCGGCCATCAAGAACATCGTCTCCATCGCCGCCATAGCCGGTATCGTCACCGGCACCGCCATACAGTCGATCCTCGCCTGAATCGCCATGGAGAATGTCATTGCCAGCCTGACCGGCAATATTGTCATCAAGGCTGCCGCCATAAATGGTGTCGTTGCCCAGCTCACCGCGCAAGACATCGTTGCCGTCCTGGCCATGAACAATGTCATCATCATCTCCAGCGGTGACCACATCGGCGCCGCCGCCACCATAGATCTGATCGATGCCTGCGCCGCCCAACAGCCGGTCATCGCCGGTTCCGCCATACAGCAAATCATTGCCACCCTGTCCGGCGATATTGTCATCATCGGCGCCGCCATACAGGACATCATCCCCCTGCTCGCCCCGCAACAGATCATTGCCGTCATCGCCATAGACCGTATCAGCATCATCGCCCGCGGTTATGATATCGACACCTTCGCCGCCATGGATCTCATCAACGCCGGCGCCGCCAAGGATGCGATCATTGCCGTCACCGCCAAAAAGCACATCGTTGCCGTCGCCGCCGGACAGTATGTCCTGTCCGGCTTCGCCACGCAGTGTGTCTTCGCCTTCGCGCCCATCCAGAACATCGTCGCCTTCGCCACCCGCGGCGATATCGGCGCCTTCACCGCCATAGACGCGGTCATCGCCTGTGCCGCCATACAGCAAATCGTTTCCGTCCTGACCGGCAATGTCATCATTCATCGCGCCGCCAAAAATTGTGTCATTGCCGAGTTCGCCGCGTAGAATGTCTTCGCCGCTTTCACCATGAACCGTGTCATCGCCGCTTCCCGCGGTGACTGTGTCGGCCCCTGCCCCGCCGTAAATCAAGTCAATCCCCGCCCCGCCGAGAATGCGGTCATCGTCAGCTTCGCCGTAAAGTCTGTCGTTCCCGGCTTCCCCGTAAATCGTGTCGGTTCCCAAACCGCCATGCACTTCATTGTCCGCGTCATTGCCGAACACAACATCATTGCCCGCCCCGGCCATGACATGCTCAATGCCATAGATCACTGCGAACACCGCACCATCCGCGCGGCCAATATCGAGCGTTAAATCAATTTGCAGGTCTGCCGCCGAATGCGTGAAGTGCGCGGTGTCAACACCCGCGCCGCCATCAATAGTCTGCCCGGCATCATCTGAGCCAATATGAAGGTGGTCATCGCCATCGCCGCCAAAAAGCGCGTCGATACCCGCACCACCAAAAAGCGTGTCATTGCCGCCTTTTGCGTGCAATGTGTTGTCGGCTCCGCTTCCTCGCAACACATTGTCGGCATCATTGGCGTCAATGTTTTCTATGGACTCGAGCGTCCCATAGAAGGTCGCTCCGACCTTCACAGTGCCTGCATCGAGGTCGATCTCATAGGCAAAAGACGAGTAGCCGAAGTCTGCCGTGTCAGACCCCGCACCGCCAAACATCTGGTCTCCCATCTCGTCGGAGTCCAGGCTCATCCGGTCGTCGCCATCGCCCCCATACAATGTGTCGACGCCAAGACCGGCATACAGCGTGTCATCATCTTCGCCGCCAAAAAGCGTATCGGTGTAATATCCTGAGCCGCCAAACAAGGCATCCTGACCTGCGCCGCCATTGAGAAAGTCCGCCCCGACGCCACCGTACAGTGTGTCTTGTCCCGCGCCCCCCCAAAGGATGTCGTCGCCTTCATCCCCATGGCCAATATCGTCTCCTGATCCGCCATAGAGGCTGTCATCCCCCGAATAGCCAAACAGCAGGTCATTCTCTCCAAGGCCCCTGATGACATCGTCAAAGCCCGTGCCATACATCTCGTCAGGCAAGGCTTCGGTGCCGGTCAGGGTCAAGCCGCCATGCAGATCGATCGCCGTACCGTCTGAAAACTGGATCCTGCCATAGCGAATATGAAGGTCCGTTACATGCCGGCCATCAATCTGGACGCTGTTTGCAATAAGCTTCATGCCTTCTGCAGGCGTCACACCGTCAATGAGGATTGTGAGGTCATAGGAAGCCGAAAGGCGCATCACAATATCTGCGGCCGTAACAGAGCCCAGAATGTGGATGACGTCATCAGCGGAGTCCGTCGCATCATGGATCGTATCAAACCCGTCGCCGGGTTTTGTCAGGGTGGTGGGGGTGAAAAAATACTGGTCCACTCCCTCAAAACCATCAATTCTGTCATTGCCCTCACCGCCGAACAATTGATCATCTCCGGTGTGCGCAAAAATCAGGTCATTGCCTTCGCCGCCATAGATTTCATCATGACCACTTCCGCAATGGATCTCGTCATTGCCGCCTTCACCATAAATGGTGTCACCCCCACCATAGCTGGTGATGAATTGATCTCCCGGACCGCCATAAATCGTATCCGGTCCAGCAGTCCCGTAACGAACACCTGCCACTTTAAACCCCTAGATCAAAACCCCATATTGGTAGCGTCTCATACCGATTCGATTTAGACAACTTAATTCACTAAATGTCGAATTTACATATAAGTACCTGTAATTTATAGTAATTATAGAATAACAGACTTGTGATAGCCCGGCCCGAAAAGGGTGATAGACACGCTGCCCCCTTGCCCTAACCTGCCCCATGGGAAATGACGACACACAATGGGGGACACACGCTGTGGATTATATTCTCGAATTTTTCCGGGTTTTTCAGGAACAACGGCAAGACCTGCCCGATTGGGTCAATCTGTGGATGAACTGGATGAGCATCGTCTTTTTTACGGGCTTTTTGTTCATCTTCCACAAATGGGGCCCGCGTCTGGCCATCGGCATGATGCTGTTTTTGAATGTGCCGGCCTCGGCCTTCATCACCGATCTCACCGGCAATATTGACTGGATCGCGGTCGTGCACCTCATTTTCTGGCCCCCCGTGCTCTATTACCTGCTGACCCGTGATGTCTTTGGCCCCAATGCCAACCGCAAGAGCTTCTATGGCGCATGGGCCATGGCGATGTCGGCCACCATGACGGTCTCACTCGCCTTTGATGCGCTCGACACGGTGCGGCTGATCCTGGGGACGAAGTAACGGGGCCTCAACCCAGTCCCCATCGCCATTAAAAAAGCCCGCCACAAGGGCGGGCTACCAAAATCGCTTATTGGCAAAAGCTTTGCCGGAACCGGATTTGAAGTAGTGCTCTAATTGTCGGGCGGTCTGCTCATCTTGAACTGCAACATAGGATTTCAGCTCTAGCGGCAAGTACGGCTTCGTTGAGATGACTCGACCGCTTTTGTGAGTTTCCACGCGACGCTTGAGGTCACATGTCGATCCGACATAGATATCGTGATTGGAAAGCTGGAGAAAATAAACATACCACATGGCTGTTTTCGTCCCCCTTCGCACAAGGCTTCGGGGGACACTCCTCCGCCCGAATTGCGTTTTCGGGTGGCCTGCCACCCGAAGCGCGCAAGGGCGAAAGGTGGCGGAGAGGAAGGGATTGGCCTCGGGCGCTGACGCGCCCTCCGCCCGTCTCGCCCGCTTTCATTGAAAGCAAGGCGGGCTCGTCTGACGAACAAGGCTTCTCAACCCAGTCCCCATCGCCATTAAAAAAGCCCGCCACAAGGGCGGGCCGTTTTAATGGCGGCGGTAGGAGGTGCGGGCTATCCGGTCTCCCGCTAAAATTCCCTGTTAACAGGGAAAGTACAGGGAAATTTTTGCCTTTCGCACAATTGCCATCCGATTTTAGCCCTGAACTCTGCACCTATTGCCTGATGAAGCAAATATCAAAACAGCGAACTGGTTTTGGTCGATCAGGGAAATCAAAGCCCGCGAACAGCGAACAGAATGTAGCATTTGCCGCTCAGACTAGTGGCGCGCAACGGCTCGAGCCAAGTCGCCCCCCACAGGCGCAATCAGTTCCGACACGTGAACGGCCCGTATCGAGTGGCAAGCTCAACACCTGACGGGATAAACAAATCTGATGGACCCGTTTCAGGGGAGCAGACCAGCTGACCACTCTGACGTTCAGTACCGCTCACCACACGCTATGGAATTGCCCGGGCCTGGGGCACGACAGTATTGGCCCAATCCATAATATGTTCTGCATAACTAACGAACGAGGATGCCCTGTGTCCCCCGATCAGCATACCCAACCATTTGCCTTCAGACCCAGGTCGGACTACTGCAGCTCCGGAGTCTCCGGGCCTGCTAAAGGGTGAGTTTACGTACTGCGTTGACCGGTGACTGATCTCGAAAATATCGCCGCAGCAATATAAATTGCCGTCACCATACAAATCGATTTGCTTCCAAATCGTCGCATTCATAACCATGCCCAAGCGCTTTCTACGACTGGCCTGCCCATGCATCTCTACAAAATCGCCACTTGATATAGTTGCGATAGCTTCAAGTCCCCGAACAGGACCCAATGAAACAGCGCCACCTGCCAAAGTATCAATCAAAGCGACATCAAGTCCATTTGCTGCAGGTGCGGCGTGTCGATTACAGTTTCCGGATTGAATTGGCACTTCCACCGCGTGGGCAGTACCTAACATAGGCAGCCGCCGGTGTCCGTCTTGTACGTCCAACCCGACCGTGCTCACGACGTGACCGCATGTTAATGCATATTGGTTTGAACTGGCATCCTCAACGAAGCCACAAATTGTTCCTTTCTTTCCGCTCGCCTCGATAGCACTTCCTTGGGAGTAATGAGCTTCGATCGGACCCATTTCACGATACACAATTGGAAACTTCTTGTATTCGCGTGGGCCGTCCGAAAGAAGAGGATCCCTTGCAGACTTAACATCCACCAGTATCTGCACAACTTGTCTAGGATTATCCCAAAACTCTCTTGATAGGTAGGGCCAGAAATATTCAAACTCTGACTTCGACTGACCGTCTAGGAATAGTCGAAATTCATCAAGTGCACGACCAAGGTTGGAGCCCCAAGTGTCTGTTTCATACCAATTTGTTTGGAAATTATCAGATACTCGGGACCACGATGCGATAACTCGCAAAAACCGCTCGTCAAACCTCAGGTGAATACCTGTAGAGCGACTGCCAAGTTCGTGGTAATCCTCGGTGAAGAAATCTTTCAATTCTCCATCAAAAGCTAGGTTTCTGAGGAAATCCAATGACATTATGATACTTGCTCCGCAGCTTTGACGGCAGCACCGAAGAGCGCTTGCCAACCAAGTCCCGAAACGAACAGCGTACAAAACTGAACAAAGGTCGGCTTGTCCGGGTCGAAGCTCGAACGATAGACGGCTGGAAGCACGGCCATCGCAATAATTAGCCCAAACACTATTCGTGCACCCAGGCCATCGAAGGTTACGCCAAATGTCCCAGTGTTAATGTATGCGTTGAGATATGGATCAGCGACAATGCCAAGAGCAACCGCAATATACTGAGGAAATACGTGAAGGCCGGTCCCTGAACCGGCTTGCCCTCGTGGCTGATCCCGTTTGTGGGATTGTAAATCGAAATAGCGAATTACTGAATTAATCATCCGATGCATCCCAACAGACTTTCTCCTTTATTGATAGCGTATTTGAAGGTCAAAGTCAGCAGAGAACTCGGCGTCACTTGGATTTTTAGAGGGAGAGGTGGGCCGTGGTTTTTGTGACGGGTTTGGAGGCCCGATAGAATTGCAGCCAGATGTTCCAGCCACGGGTAGCGCTTTATCACTTGCCGGGACTAGCATTCCCGTTGGACCACATCATAGGTACAGGTCAGGCCGTGTTGTCGCCTTAGGGCGCTTCATCGGCGCATGCCAACATTCCCTACCAATTCTCGTCAGAACTTGATTTTGCTCAACGGCAATCGGACATTTTTCAAATGCAGGATCGGCTGGCCGCCGTCACTCGACGAAACCGAGGCATAGAGGGTCAAATCGAAAACCAGCGCACCGCGCGGCCTGCCAGTTGCAAGGTCAGGAGGAAGCGGTAACGCCAGAATCCCGGCTTTTATTCCCTCTGCGGTCAGGTCGGCAATTTTGTCGATACCGGTAAATTGATCATCGATACGGATATCGGCTCCGATCATGCGCTGACCGGGATGAGGCGCGCGTGTTAAGGCAAGCCATTCATTGTCATATCCCCAGCCAATATCAAACGAGACTGCTGTCACCACCGTCATTTTGACGTTTGCAACGCCAACTGCTTCATTCAATAGGTCGACCAAATGATCTTTAAGGGATCGCTCTGTTGGGCCAGTTTCCAAAGCGGTTTTGCACTCCAAGGCCGGGGTTAGGCGTTCGCCGAAACGGACCGGATCCGTCGAATAGAGGAACGCATCGTCTGTCTTCCTGCCGTCCTGTTCACCCAACGTCTTGTTCCGCTGTAGCCGGATCGAAGCCCACGCACTTTGGTTGGACACAATATCCAGCCCGCTCAACGTCACACGCCGACGCAGCCAATCGCCCTCTTCTATAGATCCAAGATCATAGGTTAGACACTTAGGGTCTTTCACGAAACCGGACAGTTCTATCTCTGCGGGGGTTGTTGAGACCGGACTTCCATTCCTATCAAGTGGTTGAACTTTCAGAACTTTGGCCTGCCATGTCGCGCCGTTCATTCTTGACGTAACCTTAATTGTCCGATTTCTATGTTCTGAATTACCACTTTCGTCCAAAATGAACCGATCAACCATCCTTTTGTCCGTCCTCTGTGTCGAGGTACGTTCTTTTTCAAACACTGACGCGATCGAATGTGCCGCTTCGGAGAAATCACACACAGCCTCACCAACGCTGCTTTCTACGGTACGCGCAGTATCAAGTTGAGGCAGATTGTTGAGCTCTTGCCACATGTGGTCGCGCAATTTCCTGTAGGAGGCGAGCTCTCCCAAAAGCTCCTGTCTCCAATCTGCGACATCGGCGGCTCGCGGACGCGCTTCTGCGCCAGTCTGATCATTGTACTCGACGTCCACCAGGATCGTATCCTGATCAACATCCTGCCATCCAAAATCGAACTCGAAGCGCCATTGACGCGCCTCGGCGAGAGTTGTGGGCTTGTTACAGCTGGCGGCCCTTTGATCGATCAGCACCGGAGGGGTCGGATAGCGCCGAAGAACGATGGGAACGTCGATCGGCTTGTTATTGAATAAATTTACTTCGCGATCTTGGACAAGCTTGAGCCAAGCCGAGGGACGATAATCGGTGTTCCCCAGTTTCCACTTGATATGCGTTATTTTCAACCTGGGTTCAATCTTCCACGAACTGCTGTTGGCGCCCCCTGAATCAAACAGCACTACCACGTGCGGATGTTCAGCACCGAAATCTATGCTCACTGGATAAAATGAGAATTGCGGTTCGGGATTATCTTCGCCCTCTGCGGGGTTCCGGTCGGCCAGAACAACTTGACCATACAACCCAAACTTGTAGGCGCCGACATCGGCCTGCGTTTTAATGGGATATGCAAGGACAGTATCAACGTCGTAGGCGCCAGCGAGATCATTCAACAAGCGATCTTTGAATATAGGTCGAGCCGCCTCAAGGGCCTTTTCAACAAAAGGTCTCTCTTTTTTAAAAACGCTTTTTAATATATCTGAATACTTTCCGGCTATTAATTTTTTGCAATTCAATACTTGATCGACCGGATCAACGGATGTACAGGTCTGCGAAAGGTCCAGCTTGCGGGCCGGGCCCGAAATTTCGGGTGACAGGAACCTCTCCAAATCCTTAACAAACAAATGCATATAATCGTCGAGATCTACATCCCGCGCCACAATTCCACCACCGAACTCTCCCGACATCAGATCTGGCGATAGCGGGGGAGGGGCAAATGCAGCGGGTTGATTGATCTCCTCCATGGCATCCCAATCCAGAGTAACGGAGAACATTTTTCTGTTGATAACCCATAGGGCTTTGCTCTTGTTTGCCCCCACTCCTGTTGCGAGCACGAAGTCAGACTCCGCTCCGACTCCGAAGGCTTTCTGGAACCGGTCGTCGAACGTCCGAAGTTGACTTGAGGACACGCCTTGCGCAATTTCGCCGACTGCACTTTGAAGGACAAAGTTTGCTTTGAACGCGGGTTGATATATAGCTGGGGCTCTTCCGGGAATGGTGGTAACCAATTCGCTTGGCCGGCGCACTTCCATGGCGACCGTCAGTTCAGCGCAGCTTACCTGCGACAACAGGGGAATCACTGCATTCAATTTGAAATCAGCGACGGTCGGCACGGGCCCCTGACCTATCCCTTGGTACATTGTATCGAGCGCATTTTTGATGCGCTTGCAGTGGTCGATCAGTTTTTCTTTTTCTGCGTCAAGTTCTATCTCACCACCGTCCGCGAGCGGAGTTTGCAGATAAAGGCAGACATTCTTGTCGGAAAGCTGGCGGACTACGCGCTCCGCCGAAGTGAGTGCACTGGCGATGCGCTTTCCAGCCGCGATGTGGCCAGAATCACTACTGTTGGGATCGTACCATTCCTCATCGCCGCCGTCTGTCGCAGCCTTGAATTTGTCAACCTTGAACTTGCTGATCGCGCGAATGGTATTACTGTCTTTGTGTCCCCAATCATATATTGCGGTCACTCCGTCCAGTTCGAACGGATGAATCAATCGGTCAAAGTACAAGACTTTGACCGTGTAAGTCTCATCGCCATGGCTGGGGCGCAAGCGATTGCCGTAAACATCCCGGAAATTGATGTCGAGGACCAGGTCTTTGCCAACTCCAGCATAGATGTTTGCATCCTGTTCAGGAGTGGCATTTTGTTTTTCGCCGAGAGCCTCGTCCTTCTTTGCCAATTTGAACGCCGGGATGATTTGCTCATAGAGCCAGTCTTCGCCCTGCCATTCGTGCTTTGGGTCACCATAGGATTTGAGTTGTGTTACATCCTCGCCAAGCTCGCAGGGGCCGATCGGCAAAACTTTATCACCACTCAATTCAGCAAAGCTCGAATCCGGCCGGTCTTGGAGATGCCACTCGAGCAGATTGAAGCGCTCTTCAAGTTCAACCTCCACCTCTCCTACTTCAATGAGCATGCTCTTGCGGACTTCGCCGGGAAGGGAATCGAGTACCGCAGGTTCGATTATTTCGTTGATCGTTCCTCGCTTACCGGATGTGCCCTTTTTGAATCGCCTCTCGGGCCGTGCGCGAATAATTGAAATCGGCACATGGCCGGGATCCATGGCCGGTTCGAACTGTTGCTCGCCCGATTGCGCAAACAAATACTTCTTGCTTCTGCTATCAGCAATGTCGGACAAATCATCATGGCGGTCGTGAATGTGGATTCCGGTAAAATAATCCCGCGCCGGCGGAAGAGATTCTTGTCCTGACTGAGTTGGCTGGCCGAATACAATCCGTAGCGTGAGCGTAGCCTGGCCCGAGTTTTCATCAAACAAGTCATCAAAATCGGGGTTATCCGACCGTGGATCGAGATAGAGATAGTACCCACCCGAATTCACCACGCTACCCTGGCGGACAAGCTCAAGTAACTTGTTGGAGTCATTTTTAGAGAAATTGGCGGAAAACACAGAATCGTTGTGGGCAGAATTGAGTGCCTCAATGCCGGATTCGCCATGGGGCCGTTCAATGGTGGAGAGGTTGGATTTGAATACGAAGGATTGTTGCTCCCTCATAGCATAGCGGCGCATCTTGCCCGATTTCACTCCAGCGTTCAGCGCGGGCTCCGCTTGCTCGTAAAGCAGTTCAATTGAAAAATCGGCTGCCTTCTCATTGCGAACCAGGCGATCGAGCAAGCGCCGATTCGCTTCATTGGTTCCGCCTATCGAATAGACATGAGAAACATAGCCTGTGCTTGGCTCCGGCGCAGAAGGTGGCTCCGCGACAACCTGGCTCTCCCCCCCGTCCGCAGAAGGGTTCTGCCCAATCTCAAAACGGGTTACGCGCGATATTTGCAAAGGAATGCATGTAACCCACTGCCAATTCTCCAAACCCTGTTCTTCAGCATCGTCCTGCTCGGCATTGCCTTTGCCAATCGTCAATTCAAGCGGCGCCTTCCGTGCACGCAAATCCGCCTGTAACATCTCGTTCAGGGGCCACATATATCCGCGATTGGACTTATCGTCCGGATCGATCTGGACCGGGTCGGCAAATCCGTAACGTTTTTCACGGGCGCGCAGCACTGAAGAAAGCTCTGGGGCTTTTTCCCACTGCGGGTCAAGTTGGCTTTGAGCGGTGCGCATCGCATCGATGGCATCGCGATTAAGAACGCTGTCTTCGACATCCGTACTGAACCAGGCCGAACCGGGCGCATTCTCATCGGGCTCGACCCTCACTTCATAGCCATCATCAATGGCCGGCCCGGCTTCCGCCCACGGTTCCTCGCTCAGGCGCCGCTCAAGTTCCGTCAAAGCATAAAAAGGCATCGAGGTGCCATCTTGAGGTGCCGGAACGCGCAAACCATAAAGCTGGAACCGGCCGGCTGACGCCGCGATCCGGTTGAATGCACAAGCGCTCGGATCCGGCCTCCCTACGCTGTTCTCGGAATCAGGTTCGCGCAAGGCCTTCAAAAGTTCGGAAACCGGCAGCGCCTCATCCCCTGAATCGACCAAGCGCAAATATGCTTGTTTGAGTTCGTTGACGCCCGATTTGATCAGGAGGGCGAAATAATCTTCGAAAACCACCTCAAGTGCAGTCGGATCGTCGGCGGCCGCCGCCGTCTCCAAGGGTTGAGGGGCTTTCGCATTCATTTGCGACAACGCCTTGTCAAAGAAAGCATCCAGTTGGTCTTGATAGTCGTTGCTGATTTTTCGCAATTCGGACAGGCGTATTGGATTGTCCTCCTGCCCCGCCCTTGTCACTTTGAGCACGAGTTCCTTTGGAACCGGGAAAAACGCTGCGCCCGCCTCCTTTTTGTCCTCTGTCCAGTCGTCCTCGTCAGGATGCGTCGAAATTGTAATATTCAGGTTTTTGCCGAGAAACGCTCGCAATGCCGCATAATTGAGAGGGGTTTCGCCATTGCTCTGACGCGACAACCGGATGGGTTGGGCCAGCGACTTTTCAAGCTTTGAAACATCTTCAGCACTCAATTTCCAATCGTGAACCGGCAGATTAGGATCAAAACCCTCATCGGCCTGGAGCCGACACCTTATCGCCCACAGCAACACGGCCTCGATCACGTGATCAAACGGTCGCGTCCCCACCTCACCGAGACCTTCGGGACCGCCAGGACACAGCATCAGCAAAACCAGATTGGGCTCGCCTTCATCATCCAGTGTCACATCAGGCGCAAACCACACGTTGACGTCTGGTTTCGTGGCAAAGACCTCTTCCGCCGTCCACGAGATTGGCTTGTGAACATCGTCAGATTCGGAAAACGGCAATAAGGCGTTCTGACGCTTTTCTTGCTTGAAGAGCGCTTGGCCAGCCGCTCCCTGATCAAAAACATGATCATAACGCGCATCACGGCTACCAACGGTCCAGTCATAACGGATGGTCGTGCTGAAACTGAAACTCGCTCTGATCTCGATTTTTTTACCGAAGATCTTGATACGCGCGATAACGACAGTTGCCCGCGCGGTCACGCCAGCCTCGAAGTAAAGCAGAGTTGGCAACCAGGTCTCAAGCACAAGCCCGACGCTGGCCCATATCCGGATGCTTACCCCCGCACGGATGATTCCAAAATCGACATACCCGAAAATCTCGCCGAGAACACCGAAGCGGCCGGCCACCACCACATAGGTTTTCGGCGGTACCGTTAAGGTGCCCGGCGCGGTTTCAAGTGCCCTCAGCCGCCCCCATGTTCCATCGACCATACCAAAAAGCGAAATCGAAATACCGGCTTGAAAAATGCCTTTGCGGATTTCCTTGCCAAGCCCAACTCGGGCAGCAAAAGCAACGCGAGTGACCGGGTCGTATTTCCAATATCGGGTAAGTTTTTGTTTGGGTTGCGGGAAGGTCTGCGCGCCAAGCCCGTCAATGCGGCTGTAAACCACCCCGCCCGATCCTAGAAACGGCACAACCTGAACCGTGAAGGAGCGCGAGAAATCGAGTCCCTCACCGGGATAACCGAGGTCGAGCGAGAACCCTCCATCGGTCCAGATATCAAGCGCAATTGACGGTATCGTGATTGAGGCCGCTCCGAATTCGAGTTGCCGCAAATATTCAGGCAGCACCAACTCAGTGGAATAGACCCCCAGACCCTCATCGATTTTACGATAGAGAATGTCGACATCGAACAACGCATCGTCAGAACCTGCCGGCACGCGCAATCGTGCGCCATACATGTCGGGGTCCATAAACACGCCTTCAAATATACACAGATCGTAAATCTCTGCCCGAAGCCCTACGGTCCAATCGCGCTCGGGATCATATTTAAGTCTGGCGTTGTTTTGCGCGCGTAGCGTGTCTTTGATGGCCTGTGTTGTTTGGACTTTTCCCAGATCAACCAGCTTTTGCACCGCGTCGTGTGTGGAGTCCGGCGGCAAGTCTGGATTCGCGTCAATACGCTGGCCCATCCCAAGATAGCTAACTTTGAGCGCATCCGTATCAATTGGATCCTCCACGCCCATAAACCAGCCAATCTTGTTGAACTTTGGCTGTTCGGGGTCGAGAAACAGGAAAAGTGAGAACGTACCGTTGGCAGGAAGTTTGTAGCCGAGAATATAGAGGTTGGCTTGCTTTAGCTCGACCATGAAGTATTTTTTGCTGGCCTCTTGGATCTTGTGGAAATCATACTCTTCGGCGGTGAGCCGCAAAACGCCTTGCAGGCCGATATCGAGCGCGCCACCCTTGCCACCCTCGAACCGCACACCGATGCCGAATTTTGCCTTCCGATCGCTGTTCGAAATCTTCGGCAACCAGCCGAACAGGGTGGTGAGCCGTATGCCTTTGAGATCGGACGCCAACGCGCCGAGCGAGCCCACATCAAGGTCAAACCCCAGCCCGAACCGAAAATCGGGCAACGCCCCGTCAAGGGACAGGCCGAAATATCCCCGGTCACCGAGATTGAACGAACCACTTGGCGCATACTCAAAGAATTTCAGTTTGAAGGGAAGCTTTGACAGAAACCCGTCACCACGCCCCCAATCGGGCAGGACAAACCGCACCGATCCGAGATCGAACCCCGGGATGGAAATGTCCGGCGTGCTTATACTGAAGTCAAAGGTGATGCCCAAATCATCAAACTCGGCGGCTTCAATGCCGGGGAAGTCGATTGTCGGGCTGATGTTCTGGAAATCGACTCTGCCCCACAACGCCACGCGCGCCCTTACCTTGTCACCATCCACATCCACCGTCGAGAACTGCAATTTTTGGAGGACAATCGACTCAAAGATGAAGGAATCAAGTTTGAGCTCATAGTCATTTGTGTGAATGAAGCTGTATGTGTCCTGACGCACGCCATCGACTATTCGGCTTTCATACTGACCATCGAATCGGAGTTCGCGGCCGTTCGTGGACGCGCCCCGTTCCGGCTCAATCTTTTCGGAAAACAAGGTTCCCAACCGCAGATTGATCCGGCAATCAAAGCGCGCAATTTGCGAACCCTCAAACAGAACAGACAGGCGCTCAACTTTGTAGGAGAAATCCCTGTCCGGATCATACGCAGTCGCAACCTTCTCCACGTGTGGCTGCGCCATCAGAGCCTTTTTTTCGGAATCCGTTTCTTCGTTGCGATAATCAATCAGACCAAATATGCCGCCGCCCGTGGGGGCAAGCACACCATTGTCAATATTGTCAATCTGATTGCGCACAAAGGCTGCTCCGACGTGGTGAACTAGAAACTTATCCAGTTCGATCCCGCCGAGCAGGCCCTTGATCTGTGTTGGCAGGTTCTGCCCATCGATGTGAAGATTGACCAGAAGAAAACCCACCCAATCCGGATCTGTCATCGCAGTGATGAAGTTTTCATACCGACTGCGAACTCCTGGAAACAGCAAGCGGTCCTCATCGCGCCTAGTTTTGGCGTCCTCGATCATCTTGCCTAAAGTGGCGACCAGCCTGTCTGCATCCACGCGCTCGATCAGCTTTTTATTGGACCAAAGCTCAGGCTCCGTGAGCAATTCCTCAATGCTCTTGTCATAGCTTTTGGCGATCAAAACGGTCTGGGGTACGGCAACGCTCTCTGTATCGCTGCCCTGACCAAGTGAGAGGGTGAGCCCCCAATTGGCGATGGAAAATTTCGCTGTAATATCGAACAAGCTTTTTTTCGGATCGCTGATATGCGCGTTGGAGTCCAGAACCGCAAAAACACGGTTGCGCGTCAGCGCATCGGCAAAGTCATCATCAAGATTTGACAGCGAAACCGTGTTGTCAGTTCCGGGCAGCTGCGCAATCAGAATTTCAGTCCATCGGCCACTCGCGTCACGCTTGACGCAAAAACCCTGAGGGGTGCGATGCCAGCCCCTGTCTGTTGCCTGGGTCAGCGGCTCCAATAGCTCTGTTTTGATATACGGTAAGCACCAACCGCGCTGCTCAGACAGAACCGTGCGTTCTGCCCGCAACGCCTGAGCTTTCATTTTGTTCGAAGTCTTGTTGATCCCCAAAAGCGGAACGGCTGGCAGGGGCCGGGAGTGGTCAACTGTAGACGGTGCAAAATTCAAAATCTTGGGATCGGCGGACATGTTGCGATACAAGGCCATTTGATCGGGTTGGCGCGATGCGTTCGCCGCGTTGCCATTTTTGTGCACCCGTATCCATGGAGTGGTAAGTTCTTCAGTCAGAATTTTTTCGGCAGGGAGCGGAACCTGCTCCCGAGCAGTGCGCCGATCAAGCGCGGGCTTGTCCGCAAAAAACTCTATCACATGTCCGGGGGCAACCGCTTGACGGGATGTGAATTCGATATATTCGGTCCGTGACAGGCCGGTCAGAAGGAGGTGGGCTTCGGTCGAGCCGTCACTTGCCTTGTCATCGGAGGCCTGCACCAACAACTCAAAGGGTCCATCTGGCGTCAGATAGGAATAGGTGCCATTTAACCTCAGTTGACCAACATCAACAACGGCTCCAGTGGCTCCTTGCGATAGAACGAACCCGCTCTGTGACGTTGGAATGAGAGCAACCCGGTGCCCGCGGGCAGTTTCGAAGTTGCTCATGAGGGCGAAGTTTGGATTGGTTTCCCCAAGCGCTCCCGCATCGGCGAATGCAAAGAAACTACGCTCGTGATCATAGGGTCGCAGCGGATCAATCCGCGCGTGCATCCTGTGCGCTTTGACAAAATTTTTGTCAGAGCTGAAGAGTGGAAATCGCGCAGCCGTTACTGTGCCGCCAAACGTCGGGTCCCATTTTTGCGTTTCAAAGAATCGTTGCTCGCATCCAAACGCGTCAATGTGATCTTGCGTCAATGTGCAGTCGAAACTAAACGTCCCTACTTGGGGCGGGCTGCCGAAATGCAGCCGCAAGGCCCCGTCGACTTTCCACCAGTGGTCCCCCGCCTGCTGAGACCAATATCTTAGCGCATGGCCGTTTTCGCCAAGCGCTTCAAATTCAATTGTGCTTCTTCGGATATTTACCAGTGCGCCATGGCTAATTTTGAGTTCAAAATCTTTATGCCCGATATTTAAATACGCCGTTTGTGCAACCGTAACTGAATTGCCGCCCCCACCGTTTGGCGCCACGAGAATCCATTGTCCAGCCCGATTTTTTCCATCAGAGTCAAAAACGCCAAATCGCGGATCCTTGTCAGCGACCTGCCCCTCTTTTCTTCTGAATTCGTCGTGTATGAAACCGCCCAATTTTGTCCAATCAACGCCCGCACCTTCGGGCAGGTCCTCCAACAAGGCGTACCGGCCCAGTCCCCAAGATTGAATCAACGAAATTTCATTGCGCGCCCCATCATCCGTCTTAAATAGGAATGCGATGCGCGCCTGCGTCGGGGTTTCGAAATCAAACTCCGGAATGAAAAGACGCGAATTACCGATGCGCTTGAATTTCATTGTTTGACCTCGTCACCAGGAAGCAGAGGAATCATCAATGTCTTGAGACTGAGTTCATCGAAGCGGACCGGATAAAGCGTGCCGCGAAACCGGCGCCTTAGCCGGAAGCCGGAATTTTCGCGCGCCACCATCTCGGAAACCGCTTCGGAAACGGTGGTAAATGGCGGCTCGCGCCGCATCGCCGAAAAATAGGGTCGTGAGCTCTGCCGTTCCAGCACATGCCAAACGGTCGTCCCGAGCTCAATCGAATTTCGCTGCCCGTCAATTGTAACATCGATATGAGGCACCGGAATTCCGCGCTCCGAAAACCAATAACAATAGGGATCCCAATCTACTGAGACTGGTGTAGCGCGATCTAGACCTGCACACGCCTTAAACCGCCCCGGCATTTCGGGATGGCTTGGCTCCAAAGACGCGAGTATTTTTTCAACAGTGTCTCGATCAATACCCGTTTGGCAAACATCGCTAATTCGTTTTTCATCGCTAATTCGATTTTCCGATTTTTTGTACCAGTCGAAAATCAACATTGCGCCTGGGCAAGTGGTTCGAACAAGAAGCGGAAGCTCTTTGGGATTCGGCTGCTTGTAACTGTCAAATTCCGGCAGTTTATCGCTTAAGTAAAGCCGGTATCGAATATGCTCAGGGCTCGGTCTTCTATGCACAGGGCTCAGTCTTCGGCAGTCCTCATCATCCTCACTTCCGCAGCGCACTTTCGTCGTATTGGCCAGTTCAGCAGCGCCAGCCACAGGAACCGAGTACGCGCCTTGTGACGGCACCTCCAAGCCACGAAAGCGATGCAGAAATGGCGAGAATGTTAGGTCCAACGGGGCGTCATAGTCTTTAAGCCCTGCACGTTGCAGCCGATAACAATGCTGCGGCCCGGCGCCGAAATACGGGTCAATGGATCCTTGCCTGTTGCCGTTAGAGTTCGTTGATGCGGGGCCGTCAGAACTCGTTGATGCGGGGCCGTCAGAACTCGTTGGTACGGTTCTTTCTGACATGCGAAACCGGGTGCCCGTATATTGCACACAGATTTCCTGGCCGGGTATCAGGTCAACATAGCGACCTTCCGTATTCAGCCCCAAATCACGTTTGAACGAATCGTCGATCGAAACTGGCAGGCTCTCGAGTACGGCCTGGACGATCACCGCCTCCGAACCCTCTCGCAAACATCTAAAAGTCCCGTCAGTCGATGCTTTGGAGACGAAACGTTCGATTTTGTCGCGCGCCTTCTCCAAGTTTTTGCGGAGATCCTTGTGCAGCGTGATGACCACATGTCTGCCTCCTCCGCCCGATTGCGCCTGCCGAATGGCGAACCCGACATTATCTTTGTCTTCGTCGAACTTTTGAGGCGAGCACGTCCACCAAGACTCGAGATCAACCAAACCGGCTACCACAACATTGATCGGTTCTGCTTCATTCGCCAGAGGGCCGGGGGGATATATCCAGACCGTGCCGTTTTCTTGGCGGACGGAAAAATGATCGGTTTGCGCCACGCCGCAAGCCGATAGGAAAATTGAGATGAATAATGCAAACCCCAGCCGCATACCGCCCCCAGCAACACTTAATCCAAAACTCTTGGCGGGCGTATGATGCCACACGACAGAAGTGAAACACATCCTTTATTCAAGTGGTTTGTGCTTTCAATCGATTTACAAATTATTATTATAACTTTATCGCTTAAAAATTTCTATTTACAGCGTTGAAATCATGGATTTTTACTGCGAATCCGCGATCTGCGCCCCCCCCCCAACCAGAACAGCCTTCCGCAAACATCATGACGTGAGCCCTTAAACCTCCTCCAGGAATGAGTAGAGTCCGTCTTTGAGAATGGAGATGGACATGAAGCGTTCACGGTTCACGGAAGAACAGATCATCGGGATCCTGCAAGAGCAGGAAAGCGGGATGAAGACGGCGGATGTTTGCCGTCGTCACGGGATCAGCCAGGCGACCTTTTACAAATGGAAGGCCAAGTATGGCGGTTTGGATGTCAGTGAGGCCCGCCGACTGAAGGCATTGGAAGACGAGAATAACCGCTTGAAGCGGCTGCTGGCCGATGCCCACCTTGATATTGCGATGCTGAAGGATGTTGCTTCAAAAAAATGGTGACGCCCTCCGTCAAGCGGGACGCTGTGGCTTACCTTTGCTCGGAACATGAGGTGAGCCAGCGGCGGGCGTGCCAAGTGCTGGGAGCAGACAGAACGTCGATCCGGTACAACAGCATTCGACCTTCCGATGAGAAGATCAGGGCACGGCTGCGGGAGCTATCCCGGCAACGCCGCCGGTTCGGCTATCGTCGCTTGCATATTCTGTTGGCGCGTGAAGGCTGGCGGATCAATCACAAAAAGCTGCGGCGGCTGTATCGCGAGGAAGGGTTGCCGGTGCGCAAGAGAGGCGGCCGCAAGCGAGCCATAGGCACCAGAGCGCCGCTTCTCTTGCCGGATGGCCCCAACCAACGGTGGAGCCTGGACTTTGTGTCAGACGCGTTCTCGGATGGCAGGCGGTTCCGCATTCTGTGTATTGTTGATGACTTCAGCCGCGAATGCATTGGCCTGATTGCCGATACCTCTCTTTCAGGGGAACGCATGGTACGGGAGCTTGATCTCATCATTGCCAGACGTGGTGCCAAGCCCACAACGATTGTCTCCGACAACGGCACGGAGATGACGAGTATGGCCGTCCTCAAATGGTGCCAAGATACTGGCATCGAATGGCATTACATTGCACCCGGCAAACCGATGCAGAACGGCTTTGTGGAATCATTCAACGGACGTCTCCGAGATGAGTTGCTGAACGAGACCCTGTTCCACAGTTTACGTCAGGCTCGCGAGGAACTGGCAAACTGGAAGGTCGATTACAATCACGTCAGACCGCATTCAGCCCATAACGGGCTGCCACCGGCGAAGTTCGCCGCAAAATCCATGATGGGGGTACCCCCATCATGGATTGCACAAGCTGCCCAAGCAGGGCAAAACACTAACCAAGGACTCTCCAAATGACCGGAGGAAACTTCGGGCTCACGTCACCCCTTGAGAACTTTTTTGCCCTCCAGGTTGATCAATTGGATTTTTCAGACGGTAGCAATGCCGGGTACGGACATGGAGATGCGCGCAAGGCTGCTGTGGGACGAAACGAATGAAGAGCCCGTTGGAATGTTTCACTAGCCAAAAAGTTCAACACTCCGGCCATCCTCCAGCAACGCTCTCCCAGCGCATGGTTTGATAGTGCCCACTTTGATGCCCCGGCAAGACAATCACCGTGATGAGGCCTGAGTTTCGACTTAGGTTTTGAGTAAAGACCCGGAATAGGAGTGGCTCTCCGACTAGGCGATCGGGGCGGGAGTGATTCTCATTGTCAGGCTGCGCCGCAACATGACCGTAAAGATCAGGGGCAAAGCTCACCAAAATATTCGCAAGCTCAGATGATACGGCGTTGGGCTTGGGCTTGGTTCGAGATGAGTGCACTGTAAACCAACGATCCAAACACTCCGTATCGGCAGGATCTATACCGCTTTCTTCAATCCAATGTGTGATCGACCAGAATAGCGGCGCGTCCTCTCTGCCTCCCATTCTAAACGCTCTCACAGCATCCATAAGAGCAAAGCGTACTTCTGCACCGACAACCACTCGACGCAATACAGCATCAATCCAGATTTGATCGGCTCGGTTGAGGTCAAGTTTGCCGACCTCTCTCTCGACCGAAACGCGCAGTTGAACGCCTTTGAACTGTAGCTCATGAGGCTTTAATGGATCACTGTATCCTGACGCATCCCCCGTTGAGATGACATCAAACGCAGCCATCGCAAAGCCGGCGTGCGCAGCCTGTATTGCTTTTTGGCGCGCTTCTAATCGGTCCAACGCGAGATTGGATTGCATGGTCAAACTCAGAACGGAGAGAGCCAGAACCGAAATGATAGCAACGATAAAAACGATGTAAATCAGTGCTAAACCGCGTTGAGATGCGCGCTTCTCTTGGATCACTGCGCACCATCTTCTGATGGGAAGCGGCTTGTTCCCTGCGGAGGCGTATCGGCCGAAGGTGCTGGCGCAATCAAACGACCAAACTGATTTCGCAGATACTCCATCAAATCTCGAGTTTCAGCGCTATCTTCTACAACGCGCGTCGTAATCAAGACGATGAGTTCCGTTTTGCGCCGGGTCAGTGTGTTTGATTTAAATGCATTGCCGATAATCGGAACATCTTTCAGACCCGGAATTCCGCTGTCTCCCGTCGAACTGTTCTCGCGGATCAGACCGCCAAGAGCAATAGTTTCCCCATCACGCACTGCCAAAGTGCTCGACATTTTCCGTTGACTGATCGTCGGTGAATCAATGCCGGAACTGGTTGTTTCGGCCACGTCACTTACTTCTTGCGCAATCTCAAGAATGACCAGTCCGCCATCATTAATCCTGGGTGTTACGGTGAGCAAAACACCGGTATCACGCAACTCTACAGAGTTTACGATGGGCGCTGAAGGATCCGTCACACCGACTGCGGACCGGGTGATAATCGGGACTTGATCACCAATGGTGAGTGACGCTGTGTGATTGTTGAGCACCATCATTTTGGGCGACGCCAGCACCCGGATGTCGGTAACTGAATCAAGTGCGTTCAATACCGCGCCGACGCTGGACGGCCCCGAAAACAGATAGGAAAACCCGGGAAACGCCGAAGCAACCGCACCCGTCGCAACCGAGCTAAGCGTAATGCGATTGTTACCGAATTCAAAGAACCACTGCACTCCATATCGTAAGCTGTCAGAAAGCGTCACTTCGGCTAGCGCTGCCTCAATCAAGACCTGACGAGGCAGAACATCCAGCTTTCCAAGAGCAGCAAGAACGATGTCATACTCCCGCTCAGTCGCATAAACGAGCAGCGAATTATTCTCCTCGTTGGGAACGACCTTCAAACCACCGGAACTCGTCTCACCGACGGCGCCATTGACAGGTCCATCCGACGAACCAGCCGCCGCATCGGACGTTTGAGACGACATGCTGCCCGCAATTACCGAATTGAGTGAGGCTGCCAGATCCGCCGCCCGGCCATTTTGAACCGCATAAACATAGATCTTCCGGCCGGTGGTGGGACCCGTTTGGTCAAGCCGATCAACCCAAACCCGGACGTCATTCAAAGTTCGCAATTCAGGTGTGAATATCAAAAGCGCGCTTAGGCGCGGGATCGGAATGATGCGCAGCGTGTCGGCAACAGGTGATCCTTCTGGGGCAAAAATTGCCGTCAGTTCCGAGGCCACTTGCGACGGAGGCGCGTAGGCCAATTCAATCAAGGCAAAAGACATGCCTTCAAGCCACGGCGCATCAAACAGCGCGGCAAACCCCGTTATTTTTTGCCGAATCTGGCTTGTTCCCGCAATGATTATCAGATTGCGCGCCGGGTCGGATCGCAGCACCGCTTCAGAGAGGTTGAAGTCGGACAGAACCTGCTCAAAGCTTGCAGAAGAAATATGCTTCAGCTCAACCACTTCTATCGCAAAACCGGGCTGGTTTACGCCCGGCACTCCGCGCACACGCACTCCGCTCGCGACGCTGGCAGCTTGATCGAGCGGCACGATCGCAAATCCTTGCGCGCCCTTATTGATCAACGCAGCACCGTTGATACGAAGCGCTTCTTCCAATGTGGCAATCGCCGCCCATGGATCGAGCGGCTCAGGCACTATAATGCTGATCGTCCCGGAAATACCCGGAGCGATCGAGTGCGGAACGTTCAATCCGCTAAGGACAGCACTAACAACTTCTTCAACAGGCGCGTCAATGAAGTTGAAACTAACCGTGTCGGTTTCAGACCATGTGGGGTCAAATCCCGATGCCGGATCGCTCGCGGGTCCGTGCTTGATGAAACGTCCGCTGCCGCGGCTGACCGTTGATGCAGGCTGTCGCTCAGGCACAACTTCTGCTGCTTCACTTCTCACATCGTCATCGTCACTGTCATCATCCCGATTTCCGCCCGGCTGGTAAAACACGGTGGGACGCAACTCACCAGAGCGGCCAATCTTGTCGGGCTGGTTACACGCCTGCAAACCAAGAGTGCATACAACAGCCATCAGAATAAGACTTGTAAAACGCTTGGACATCATCGTTACCGAAACCTATCAAACCCGCGCTGTCCACCGGATGGGCGATGCCTCGCGTTCCCCTGATTTTGAGATTGGCCCGCCTTCTTCATCGCGAGCGTACGCCGTTCATCCTGTGCAGTTAAAACGATTTGAGTGCTATCTATTTCCGCAAGCGTCCATCCCTGAACCGTCTCGCCCAATTGGACTTTCTGACTTCGGTTTTGCCCGCGCGATCTGAGCATAGCAAACTTTCTTGATCCCGTTTCAAAGACGCCGATCAGTTCAAAGTCTGGCCATGGAGCCCTCGGTGGAGGTACCGCTTGAGCTGGTGCAGACTTTCGAACATGAAACATACGGTCGGCATGAAAGAGCGGTTGGTCAACAATCGTCGTGCGATTTTCCTCTGAAGTGCGAAATAGGGCGGCGGATGCGTCGACATTCGCATTTTGATCATCGGTCAATCGCGGCAATGAGACACTTTTTTGTTCAAGCGCCAAGAAACCATCACTAAAAATACTGAGGCCAATGGCCGCTAAAACGATCACGTTGCCCCCCACAAGACTCATTTTTTGGCGCAAACCCATGAAATAATTACCGTTTCCCCGATGTATTCATTGCATAAAAGGCCGATATTGTCATAGCAATTGTCAGTCTGGGGTTGTTTTGTTGCCCATGGTCGCGCACAGCACTGCCTGATCGAATGTCCATCTGTTCAAGAAACAATATGGGCCTGCGCTCAGCAAGGGAACGAATTAACCGGTCAAATACCGAAATATCGCCGGTCAATTGAACCCGCAACCGTAACTGCACGATTTCATTCTCCTCCATCGGTTCGAGCCGAACAGTGTTTTCGAGAGAGGTGCCGCTTTGCCGTGCCGCTTGATTGATATCTTGTTGAAACTTGATTTGTGCCTGCGCGATATCGGCATCGTGATAGACCAACCTCTCACCAAACAAAGTTTGCTCAAGCTGGGTAAGACGCACGTCCATCCGGTCCCTCGACGCCGCCAAATGCTCACCTCTACTGATTGCCTGAATATGCGCACGATAATCCTGGCTTTGGGCGGAAAAGACGACACTGATCGGCAACACAACCAGCTGAAAAAATGCCCAGAGAACGCCGACGAGAATTGCGACCGCGAGCATTTGCCGGATCGGTTTGGAAACAGTGCTCATGGCTGGTCCAGTCATGAACCAGGCTCCAAATCTGCTACGATGACAAAGCGGTTCAGCGACGGGTCTGTCGTATCTCGCTGCACTCTTTGGACTGTAACAGTTGTGAAGCGTTCCATGTCTTGCAACGTCTGCGCCAGCGCCTGGGGGTTCGGGCTCACGCCTTCCAAACGTACCTGCACATGGTCGATGCGGTAGTTGGTGATAAAGCTTGGAGGTGGGATCGCCTCAGTCATGTCGGTCAAAAGCGCGTGGTGCTGGCTGACGGGCGACCGCGTCTGCAGCGCGGACATGATTGCCTCAAGTGTTTGAGTATTCTGGTCAAGCGCGATCAGAACTCCCGTTCTCTCCGCCAACGCCTGACGGATATCGGCTTGTTCCGCGACAGCCTGTTTACGCTCCACATAGGTGATCCCAAACAACGCAATAATGAGAATAGCTGCAAGCCCCCCTAAGGCGGCCGGGTGCTTCCAAAGCGCGACCCTCTGATTGAGCTTGGGCATCTCTGTGAGCGGAATAAACCCCACAAATCGAGGATTTTTGCGGCTAGCACTCAATTCAAGCGACGCAAAATCACACGACCCTAGGGCTTCCACGATATTTTCGCAATCGGCTCGGCGGGCCATGAGGATAGAAACCTTGCAGGTTTTCGCATCGCGGTTTTTCTCGATCACACTCGGGCTGAATATGATCTCGCTGAGGGGCAATGGCGCATGCAGAGCTAGTTGAAATCGCACGGCCTCCTCAAGACTGTTCAATGCATCGCTGGGAAGATCAAGGTCAACGCAATGCAGACAATCTGTCGGTAACACCACCCGCAGATTCGCACGAGGTGGAATGGCAACGTCTTGCGCCACATCGCTCAAACCGATCGGCGGTTGAAATCGCTTCTTTGTTCCGTCTGCGCCAACATATTCATCGACCAATCCATCAGCAGTGAGGTTCAGCAAAATGGATGCGCGGCGCGATGATGCTCGCAATGAGAGTGGCAGCAGTCCGGCCAACTCAGAAACCCACCACCGCCAAAGTCCATAAGTTCCTACGCCCAACTGGACGAGCACAGCGCGCGCCTGGGCCATCACATGCACCCCGCGCGCTGCATTTGTGGTCCGCAAAACGGCAGGCGCGTGATGCGTATTGGAGCAATCACCACCAACGGTTTATGATTGGTTTCGCTGGGCCATGTAATATTCAGGCGGAATAGACTTGCATCCTGTTCGGTCTGACCAAATGCCAACCGCTCGATCGGCGAGTTTTGAACATAAGACAAATCCCGGTGCCCATGGCTTTTGATCAACAGGAACTCAGCAGATCTGACGCCTTGCGCAACGCTCCAAACCCGCTCCTGTTGATTGTCAGAACAAAGCCGGTATCGCAGCTCGAGAGATTGCTCAATTAAAGACATCTGCATGCGGGCCGGCTGCGCGGTGGGGAGTGGTGGCGGCAAAAATCCGATTGCCTCGAATAATGTCTCCCCCTCACCGATCAAGAGAGGTTCGCCACAAAACTTGGTGACTATCGGCTGTATCGGCAATATACCGGCAGCGAGGTCGCGCACAAACCGGTCAATCGAAATGCGCTCGTCCAAGGCTGCGCTGTCCTCTGCCGTTTTTGTCCACCTTTGTTGAGCAAGATTCAGCTCAAAGAAAGCCAATGTCATGATGAGTGCCAACAGGCTCAATGCAATCACAAGTTCCACCAAGCTCATGCCCGATTGCTTCGCCTGAATGGACGGACCATCAACACGCATTGCGCACCGACCCAGGCACCAAAATGGCGGTCTCAATATCATAGTCTGCGAAGCGAGCAGTCAAATTGGCCAGAACGAGGCAGGTGCGCTTATGGGCGCTTTGGTGTTGACGCTTGATCAGAACTTGGCCTTGCCCAGGATAGCTGACGGCATCACCGAACGGCCAGGCAGCCGTGGCATTGGCAAGAATTTGCGTAGCCTGCATTTGTGTTTGAAGGGTCGCTCCCCGGTTCATGGTCGCGCCGAATACAGTTAAAAAGCCCACCGATGCAGCCGACAATATTGCGAGCGCAACGAGGGTCTCGGTCAATGTGAAGCCTTTCTCTTCTCGGTTGGCACGTTTAGAAGACAATGGATTCGACAATATCGGCATTATCGCCATCACCGCCCTCTTCTCCATCCGCTCCATATGACATGATGATCACGCTTTCTGAGGTGGAGCGATAAACGTAGGGGTTTCCCCAGGGATCGGTGAGACTGTCGGCATCGGCCATATAAGGGCCAGCCCAGCGCGTGACACTTTGGGGGCGGCTCAACAAAGCTTGCAATCCCTCGTCCGTAGTAGGATAGCGCCCGACATCAAGGCGATAAAATCCAAGTGTATTCGACAGCGCCTTGATTTGCAGCCGCGCCGCATCAGCCTGCGCGCCCCCAAAAACGTTAAAAATCTGCGGCACAGCAATGCCCGCAATCAAAGCGAGAATTGCCAACACGATCAACAGTTCGAGCAAGGTAAAGCCGGCTGCTTTGTCGTGAGCCCGCGATGGCAAAAGATGCTTCTTTTTTGTTTTCATGACGAAACCACTGCACTCACACTCATAATGCCAACCACGACCGCAGCCACAAAAACTGCAGTTACCCCCCCCAACACTACTGTGACGGCAGGCGTGAAAACAGTCATAAATCTATCGGTTTGCAATGAAACTTCATCATCCAGCATGTCAGAGACTTGAACCAGAACTGCGCCCAACCGTCCGCTTTGTTCACCGACCGGAACCAAATCATGAGCCAGCGGCGCTATCAGCGGTTCGTTCGCCAGAGCCGCTGAAAGTCTCTCTCCCGCCCTGATCTTATCGGCAATCGCTTCAAACCGCACTTGTGCCGCATAAAACCCGGCTGAGGCGCTGGCAATGCGGCACGCTTCGGGCAAAGGGATGCCGAGTTCAACCATAGTGCCAAGCAATCTGAAATAGCGTGCCGAAACGCGTTTGCGCAAATATTCGCCCAACAGCGGCACCGCCATCAATCGTTCGGCCGCGCGTTGACGGAAGGAGGGCATTCCAAGCGCGACAAGCCCGGCGATCACGAAGACACCCGCCCCAACCATAAGCTCTAATCGCGCCCCCCAAACCAACTGACTGAACCAGAACACAATCTGCGTGATGGTTGGAAGCTCGTCTTCGCGGCCTGCAAATATTGGCGCAAATTGCGGCATGACAAATCCGATTATGAACATAAAGGTGACTGTCAGCACGCTGACAATGATGGCGGGATAAAGCAGCGCGGATAACAGTTTAGACCGAACGCCAAACAAAGCCTCTTCATAGCTCAAAATTCGTGCCAAGGCCTGATCGAGCGCGCCGGTTTTCTCGCCCATCCTCACCATCAAGGTATAATAATCGGGCACCGGAGGATTGAGCCCCGCCAGAGCTTCGGCCAAACTTTTGCCAGACCGGACATCACGATGAAGGTCTGCCAATGCGGCCCGCGCTTCCCGGCTGCGGCCTGAATTGGACATTACGCGAAGCGCAACCGGCACCATGATGCCGGCCTGAAGCAAGGACGCCAGCCCCCGCGTCACGTGCAATCTTTGCGGCAGGTTGCTCAAGCCGCTTGCGCCGATGGATTGGTTGAGCGCGGCAAAGCGGGTTTGTTTTTGTTCTGCGATGTGAAGCGGTGTCAGCCCCGACCGGATCAGCGCGGCCGCCGCGCTATCGCGACTGATCGCATCAATCTCACCGTTGAGCGTTTCTCCCAATTGTGACAAGGCCTGATAGGCAAACCGGTTCATCGTTCACTCGCGCGCACAACCCGCACCACCTCATCCAGCGTGGTTTCACAGGCATCAATTTTTTCTATGCCGTCGGATGACAAACTTACAAACCCATCTGACAGGGCGATCTTTTCAAGCTCATGCTCCGGCTCGCGCGCCTCGACCGCGGCACTGAACCGGGGGGTGAAGCGCAACAGTTCGGCAATTGCAATCCGCCCCAAATAGCCAGAGCCGCCGCAAGCGGGACAACCGACCGGCTCAGCGACCATTGAGGGCGGTGTGTGCGCACCAAGGCTTTGCAAACGCTCTCTCTCGCCTTGCGTTGGCGGGCGCGTGATCTTGCACTCCCCACAAAGCCTGCGCACCAAACGCTGCGCAATGATAATGCGCACCGTTGCAGCAATCAGGCTTGGCTCAACTCCGATATCGACCAGTCGCGCAACCGTCGCAAGGGCTGAGTTGGTATGCAAGGTCGACAAAACCATATGCCCCGTCAGTGCAGCCCGCACCGCAATATCAGCGGTTTCGAGGTCTCGGATCTCCCCGACCATCATAATGTCGGGATCCTGACGCAAAAAGGATCTGAGGGCGGCGGCAAAGTTCAGCCCGATCTTTTCGTTTGCTTCAACCTGATTGACATTGTCGATCTCATATTCGACCGGATCCTCAATCGTCAGGATTTTCCGGTCCCCGGAGTTCAACCGGTTGATCATGGCATAAAGTGTTGTCGACTTGCCCGAGCCTGTCGGCCCGGTGACCAGAACAATGCCATTGGGCTCAGCCATGGCGCGTTCGATCTCAGCCCGGTTGGCGCCTGAAAAACCAAGCTTGGGAAGTTCAGGATCAATATGGGCCCGGCCGAGCAAGCGCATGACGACGCTTTCACCATGAGCGGTCGGTGAGGTTGCAACGCGCACATCAATCGGCTGGCCGCGTGAGGCGATCTGAAAACTGCCATCTTGGGGCCGGCGGGTTTCGGCAATATCAAGATCAGCCAGAACTTTAACGCGCGAAATGATTGCGTGCGCCAGGTCGGCCGGCGGCGGGGGCGCGGCGCGCAACACACCATCAATCCGGTAGCGCACGGCCAACCCGCCACGCTTGGGCTCGATATGAATATCGGTGGCACGCGCCAGAAAGGCATCGTCAATGAGTTGCTGAACCTGGGCGATGGCCGGCGCATCACTGCCACTGTCCTGCACGCGCAGCAGATCGGCTGCATCGCGTTCGTCGCCGCTCCGACTTTGCTGCGTCACTGCCTGTTCATCACTGGACAGTTGGGACAGCAACTCCAAAATATGCGACCGCTCGGCAATCGACAGCAGCACCGGGGCTCCAAGCGCAAAAGCAACACCGTGGGCGCCGGTAATATTCTGAGGGTCGAAAACGGCCAGGTTGCTCTCGGCGCTGGTTCCGTTCCCGGCCACAGGAGCGACCAGATAATGGCGCAAAAAAAGCGGGTTCAGCATGGACACTGTGTCGGCCAACTTCGGGGCAGGTGTCCGCGTCAGGCGGGGCAACTGATAATGATCACTCAGCGCTTCAGCCAGTTGGCTCTCGGCAAGAATTCCAAGCTCCAGCAAAGTATGCGCCAGAGATCGGCCGGTTTGATCCGCCACCCGTTGGGCCCTAGTGAGATCATCCGCCGAGGCGAGGGCCGCCGCAACCAGATAGTCTGATAAGGTTTTAGGGCGTTCGTCGAGCTTAACCATAATGCGCCATATTATCAGCCGGGTTTGTTAACCATGCCTGAATGATAGCGTTAGCTAACCCAAATTTGGTCAAAGTTTGTGAAGATCTCTATCAGTGTCGGCGACAATACGGCCGCAACACACTGTTTGACCTATGGCGATATCACAAAGCCCAAATCGAATGGTCCGTCAGTTCCTTTTCGTTCTTTCCAATCCGCTCCACTTGAGCGCATGCGCATGACGCGATGGTTGTACATCAATCCTCGATTTCTCCGCGCTGCTTCTTCAATTGATACTCATGGTAAGTTTGCGGGGGATTTAGCTTAATTGATTCAATCATCCAATCCAAAAACGCCTCGCAAGCTTCACTTTCGCTGCCATGCGTCTTTTTTTCAAGCTCTTCGCCGCGTTCAACATAAAAGGCTTCCCATCGGCCGCCACGGTTCACCAAGCAATATTTGTCTTCAACTGGGCCGTTCCCAAGGCTGTAGAGACGCTCGGGAACGCCTGCTTCACTCAATTTAATCGCAAGATCGCTTAATGTCATTCCTTCACCTCTTTCAAAAATCCGCGCTTCATCAGGACATTAACCGAAGTTGGAAGCATATATTGCTGTCCCAACCCAGTTTTGTTGAACCATGGCGCAGCATGTCCGGACTTCACATGAATTGGCTTGACCACTTCAAAAACATGATATTCCTTTCCCCGCACCTCGCCAGGCAGCGCGCGCATTTCATAGGGCGTTCCTTGGGGAGAGGCAAATTTTCCATTGTTACGTCCAAACCTATCAATTCTTTGTCCTGGCATGAGATATTCGTTTTTCGGAGTAGTCGTGAAACCATTGTTGGGTGGCCAGTTAATCGGCTGATCAGGGCCGGGATTTCCTTTGAAAACTGTCGGCAAGTTGGAGCGTGCTCCGAGTGCCGCATCTGCCCCTTTATCATTTTTTGCGAGAAGAGTGTATAAGCGCTTCACTCTTGTCAGCTTTGATAATGGGTTCACAGTATCAAGGAATGACCTCGTTAAAATATCAAGCGGATCCAGTTCCTTACCTTCAAGTATGTCCACCATCGTATTAGTGAAAACATTTAAACCAAAATCGGCCAACTGGTAGGCTTCGCCCGAAGGATCGGAGTGGTTGTAAGGATCATTTGCGCCATACGTGTAGAGGCCCATTTGCTGCTTGTAGCCAATGGGGTCAGGCTGCAAGAAGCGACCGATCTTGGCGTCATAGTACCGCGCACGGAAGTAATAGAGATCAACCTCCTGATCGAAACGCTGGCTGGTAAAGCGCCACGGCGTCTTGTCGTTCGGCTGCTCATCAGCGCCATCCCCAAACGGCGTATAACTCAATTGACCGTCCGGTGCGCCGTTGGAGTAGGTTGTCCGGCCGTTTTCGTTGGTTACCGCAATGACTGAACTGCGCTGATCGTGATGCAGCCAATAATAGGTCGCGTCAGTTGACCCCGGTTGATTGTGCTTGGCAATCGCGATCGGTATGAGCATGTGCGGACCATAGATGAAGCGGCTCAACAATTCCGCATCATCATTGAGCTCGGCAATCTCGATATCGTCCGACTGCAGATATTGCCGGACCGACTGGCCCCCGCCTGTTTCAGCAACAATGGTTTTGATGCGCCGATCTTCGGGGTCATAGATATGCGACACATCCACGTCACTATTGCCCACCGTTTTGAGGCGGTTCAGAGCATCGTGGGTGAGTGTCCGTGTGCCATCCTGTTTGAGATTGCCATTGTCGTCATATTTGTACACCTTGCCCGCAACCTTGGTGTATTGATTCATGTTGTTGCGCGCATAGCCTTGGGACCAGTTTTGCGTCCCCGGATGCTTTTCATAAACGGGGTTGGACGTCGCAATCCGGTAAAGTTGATGAGCGGGCGTATAGAAATAATCGAAGCGCACATCATTATTGTCGGTGAATTGATGATCGATCGACAAAAGGTCGGATGCAGCCGAATAGGCCTTCTCGGTCACCACACCATTTCCATGGGTGATTTTTGTGATCCGTGAAAGCGGGTCATACTCATAATCGGCAATCGCCAGTCCGGTGCCGGAATCGGTGATATTGGTCACACGACCCAGCTCATCATAGCGATAATCGACCCGATGCCCATCGGGGTATGTGATTGACCGCATGTGGCCAAGAGAATCACGGCCATAAGAGATGGTTTGATTGGCCTCGCCCGGATCGCCACTATTTGAAATGACTTGAACCAAATAGGCCCGGTCATCGTAAATATGTCGGATAAAGCGACCGTCAGAATCGGCGACATGAACCTGCCGGCCCGCATCGTCATATTGATAGGTAACTTCAGGAACCGCGACCGCCGCGCCGGTTACATGAGCGCGCTTTGGCCGATCATAAGCATCAAACTCCGTATGAATCGTCTCGCCGGCACGCGTGACTTTCCGGATCTGATTGTCGTTGACGTCATATGCAAACTCTTCAACCAAAGTCTGATTGGGATATGTGACCTTGATCAAGCGGTCGAAGCCATCATACTCATAGCGCGTTGTGTTGTTGTTCGCGTCTTTGATTGTTTCTAGCTGACCATTGGGCGTATAGGTCATTTGCCGCGTTTTTTGTTCCAGCGGCGTGTCGTAGGCGCTGATGATTTCTACCACTTGCCCGGCAGCATCATGGACGGTTTTGAGTTTGCGGCCAACGCCGTCCTCCTCCATCGCGATCCGGCCCACCTCATCATAGCTGACATGAGTTGAACGGCCATCAGCGTCCCGCCTGGAGATAACACGCCAGGCAGCGTCGTGTGTAGTTTGCGATTCGGCATATGTGAGTATTGGCGAGAAACTTGTCGCCATGTAACTTGCGTATGTCAGACCATTGAATTGATCCCGCAGCGAAAATTCCTCTGTGAGTTTCGAGCCAAAATCAATCGATGTCAGACTATTCGCTTTGTAGGACTTCGCGCTGTAACGCTTCCGGTCAAGAAAATAGAGATATTGCGTACCATGGAACAACGACTTGGTGACGGCACCGTCTTCATAAAAGGATTGGACTATTTCCTGGGTCGGATCACCGATTGCGCCCGCCGTGCCGCTATAGCTAAAGCGGGTATCCGACAGTCGCTCCCCATCTCCTGAATAAAGAACGAGTTGCGTACGCCGACCACGTTCATCATATATGTGGCGAAGATTGGTCCCGTCAGGATTGTATATATTGGCCAGCAGATTGTAGCTGGTTGATCGATAGCTGCGCGCTTCTTCAACCCGTGCTTTTGCCGTTTGGCCATAGACATTTTCAAGCGGCCCGGATTTCTTCTGAAGTTGCCCGCCATCGGTATACTCATAGATTGTTGAGAAACCGCGCGCATTGGTCACTTCAACCGGTTTGTTCCACTCTGGATGATAGGCTGTATCAATCCATCGGTCAGGAATGTTGGAACCGGGTTTAGAAAATTCCGTTTGCCGGATAACATTGGAATTGGCGTCATACTCATATCGGAAGCCATTGCCTTCTGGCTTTTTGCTTTCGACGATACGGCGCAACAAGTCGAACTGATATTCTGAAGTCCGTCCTAGCGGATCGACAAAGCGAACCCGATTAAAATTCCGGTCATAAAACTCAAGTTCCGAATTGCCCAGATCATCCGTGATTTTGGTTCGAATGCGCGACGCCGTGTAATGAACCGATTGTTTTTCCGCGTTGGTAAACCGTTGCGCACCCGTGTAATCGCCATAACCGAACTCAACAAACGCATTGGTTTGCGCTGTGTTCAGAGTATCGTCATTGGCGGCCGGCGGCTCGGTCGGCGTGAACACGCGCCACAGAGCACCGACAGTCGTTACCGCTTCAGTATAGCTGTAGCGCCACTTTCGGGATGCACTACCACCATTCGGATAGAGCGCTTTCGCCGCTTCCGCTTCCACAAGGTAACTTAGAGGTTCTCCTAATCCCGCATTGTGGGGAGCGCTGGTTTCATAAACAAAATTTGTGCGCTGGTATTCCGGCCCATCTAATACACGATGAACTTTCGTAACTCCCTGGCCGACACCGTTGATAATTTTAATCTGATGCCCGTTCGAACCCGAAACGTATATGTGTCCTTTACTGTCGTGCACAACGCTGTTGTATGAGAAAGTAATATAATAATCATACGGAAATTCTATTTTTTTAGCGCGCCAATTTGCATAACCGTCGAATTTATCAAATATAATTTTAGTAGAATCTTTAAACCTGTATTCCGGATCAATTATCCAAAAATCGTCCCGGTCCGTTCCAATGCCACAATCCTCTGAGTCACGACAACGTGCCTTTATTGTGATTTCATCACCGCTGCCAATGAGTGGCACAAAGGACATGGTATCTTCGCTAAATTCCGGACGATCAACACTTGCTGAATAGTAACGAACTTCCGGTCCCAGCTGGAGCCTAGCGACATTGTCGCGTGTATAATCGAACAAACGCTCGGCGATGCTGAGCGCGCTCAACATTCGCGTCTCTTTCAAGCCCCGATCAGACGATTGCCACGGATAAGTCCGCAGTAAATGGTACATGGTGCGCATTGAAGCGATAAGCGGCGCTGAATGTTTCGCACCGAATCTACCGAACAATGTTTCTGCTGTGTTTACGAATGAGACTTTGATTTCAAAATTGTGGGTCCATCCCTGTCCCATGAAGCTGCCGAAAGCCATGCCGGACCGATAGAATCGATTAAAATTCAGCTGATAAGGGAAAGACCCTTGCCCAGTGGAGATATCGGTCGCAGCATCATAGCGCGCCTCTCCAATCTTCGGCACGATCACCGGGCTATCACCATTTCGCGCTTGATGCATGGCATGAAACGCTTGGCTGAGATCTAAGTCCGTAAAACCTTCGTCAAACGCAAAGGCACCTTTAAAGGGCTGGCCATCAACAGACAAAATATGTGCCGAACGGTTGCTCTCTGGGTCGTAAGCAAAAAAACCAATACCCTGCCCTGAAAATGAACCCTCCTCCGCAATGCCATCGCGCTGCATCCAAATCTGATATCCGGCTTGAATAAAATTGCGCAGAACATCGAACTCTGAACCATCAATCTGTTCGTACAAGCTACTAGACAAAATATAGTCAAGTTCGGCTTCGCTGGTGACTACAAATAATTCAGAATTATGTGACGCGGGATCGCGACTGTGCGCTGTATTAAAGTAGGTTGCCACGGTGGTGAAATTGCTCTCCTGAATGCCTTCAAGCATCGCACCTCCTTCAAGTTCGGCGGCAATGTGCGACAATGCTGTAAAACCAGCATTCTGGCGCACATTCAGACCACCAGATGCAAGCACCTCACCATCTTCAAGATGTGGCGTCACACCCACTAAGCTCGCGATACTCAGAAACCTTGCGCCATTGAACGCAGGAATCTGAAAGCCCTCAAACGCATGGGTTGCGACGCCGAGTGAATGATAATGAACTGCGTTGACATTCAGAAGGTGTGGAGCGAGATCAAGAATCTGCGTTAGTCGCGCCTGCCATGCTGACAAACTTCCCAGATTTCCGATGCGGTGCGAAATAAAACATGCACCAGTATCGCGCGCATTCGAACAATCATTTTCAGTTTGCACATCAGTAATTATTCCATCGGAAGCATAGTATTGGCCAGTCTCTCGGCCAAGTTTCGACAGCGCACCCGCGGTCAAACCAAATTCCAACGACGCCTCAAATGAACTGTTTCGAAGATAAACAATGAACTCGGACGCACGGTCAGCAAAACTGCCCTGATCATTGGGATAAGGATGATCAACCGACAACTCAACGATGACATGCTCCCTGTCGATAGAACTTGAAAATTGATCGACAGGTGTATCGGCAACGATATAGCCGTTATGGTCGAGACTGTCGGGCTGAGTAACACCGACATTGTGAAGAACGATGTAATCGTCGTTATTCACCGTTCCCAAACTGACAAAATAGTTTTGGTCTGCAACCGCGTCGTAAAAAACCTCATTGTTGGCCCCAACCCCGACCTGGATGCCAACCTGATCCGGCACCGTTTGTCCTTGCGATTTCGGGGCTGAGCGGATCTGAATTTGAACTCTAGTCCGGAATTCGTCGGGAATATGCTTGTTCCAGATTTTCCGAATGCGAACTTGATTAGGATGCCGATTGCCCGTCGTTGATCCGTTGAGAAACTCGATCCGTGCGCCGCCGATCACCTCTTCTATGGTTTTTTCAGCATGATTAGCTTCAATTTCGTCATAAACGGATTTCGATTTTTCATAAACATATTGATCGATTTTCTTCGCGTTGAACCCGCGAATGCGTAGAAAATTTCGCTCTGGATGATCCGCATTATTTTGCGTGTGCTCCGTCAAGGTCGAATGGGCATAAAGGTTCTCAAACGCCCCAACATTGACATTGAGCATGGCATCAATGTCGACCCCCTCAAATCTCGTGTAGTTTTTTAACGATGGGTCGAATGCGCGCGTCGCGCCTTTGTGGTTCACCAGAACCCAAATATGCATCAGCTGTACCGTTGCAATGTCATCGCCAGTTGGCGTGACTATTGCGGGGACGCCTGCCGATGCCAAGAACTCCTCTGCTTCAGCGGCAATTGCGAATGCCGTGCCAGTTGTAAAACTCATCTCCCGTTAACTTAATTTCACCGATGACATAGCGAGGAGCGTTGAGTTGCGGATTAACCTTCGCCGCCTCTCGCAGCAAAGCAACCAAAAAATGGGCCTGGTCAAACGAAGTTCCGTAGCCCGACAACAGCGCCCCGAGCGCACCGCTCCTCAGACCCCAATTTGGAATGTGACGGATCGTGTTGTGTACGTAATTGAAAATCAGATAAGGATCATTATCGAGTTTCGCGGCACGCTCCACAAACTCTGGGTGCCCGTCAAGCGGATCAAGCTTGTTGATCGCGGCTGATGTGTTGGCACCCTCAGAAATCCAGTAATTCCACGCAGATTGAGGGTTCATCAATGTCGTGCTGTCCCCCTCGAAAGCCGGCAACGACAAGCTTGACTGCGCGTGTACCTGCCCGACCAAAGGGAAGAACACCAAGGTCATCAAGATTGCCAGAACCAAACGCGCAGTATTAGCTAACAGACAATTGAGTTGCTGCGATGTTTTTTGAACCGAACCATGGTATGTATCCTTCAAGGGAAAATAATTCTGTAAGACGGGTAAGAAACGTCGCAGTTCAGGGAATAAAATTCACCGTCACGACTGCCGAAGCAGCGCCACCATTGGTACACAACACTGTGTACTGGATGGTTTCGTTTCCAGAGTTCGACAAAGGTGAAATTCGCAGATATTGACCGCTCGCCACCTCAACCTGCAGGAGCTGACCAGAGGCCTGAGCATCAATCAACGTTAGACGACCTCCGGACGGAGTCGCGTCGTTGCCAAGTGGATTGAAGTCAACGAATCCTCCGGCTGCGGCAGCCTGCGCTAAACTAACCGTAATGCTGTCATCTCGCGCGATCGGTCGATTAATGGTCAGCACTTTGACATTGGTTCGATTGCCCACCTTGTCATAGGTGTACCGCATCGCTTTACGATCATCATCGTCGTAAAACGCATTGGTCAGACGGCCAAGCTCGTCATAACTGAGAATGACATCAGCAACAGCACTGGAGTTGAACGTGAAAACTGCAGAAATCACCACCACGCAGGCGCAAATAACCCGCGCACAGGCTGCCAAAGCCTTTGCCATTTACCACTCCCAATTTCATAAATACTGAAGCACCACGCTTCAGCAGCCCACCACGGACAGACTTGTTCAATAATTCACTCGTGGCAAGAGAATTTTATTATTGAACCCGAAGTTTTTTATAAATCTATAGAATCTTTGACTTTTTTGGGGAGTCACGGGAACTTTCTTCAAAGCTCGACCAATGCCGGGTCGCAACCTACAAACGCATTCGGGCCATTTGTCTGAAGTCAGCCCGCTAATCTTGAGGGTCAGTTTGAGCGGACGCTGCTTTTTCGGCCCGGTGCTCCGCAACAGCGTCCCTTACAGCAAAAATCGACATAATCACGCCGAATGCGGAGCAATAGAGAAGGCTCATTCCGGCAACCGGGTTGTTCCCCCGGCCCTCGACATACCTGTGATAAGCCCAGAACATAAGCTCCATGCTACCGTCGGCAAAACCACTCCAGATCAGTATCACTAAAATGATCGTCAAACACACTTTTTGCCACAAAGGGAGGTGAAAAAGCATCGTGCGGCCTTTCCTACGCGCGTCTTTGCTCAGTCATCCTTTGTTCCGCTCTGTTGATCTTGGTCGACGAATTCTTTGTGGTCCCGCACAACATCTATAACAATAAAAATTGTAATCGGCACCCACAAAACAATACCGGCGAACAATCCAAGACCAGAGAAACCATCAACATACCCTCTGAGCAGGTCCAAATAGGCCCAAATAATGAGCTCCATGGAAACGCCAAAGATAACAAGGCAGAAAAATAGAGACCAGCTGACGAATATGAGCAACTTTACCGGAAGACTAGACATGGCATTCCTCATACACCCATGAAAGTTCGGGATCAAAAAGCCGGCGGGATAAAGGCCCCGCCAACATAGCCCAAATCAAACCCACCCCCGGTGACGCCAAAATCACCATAAAGTGAGGCTTCTAGAGATTCTAGTCCTGGTATTGGAAACGCGTTGTTGACCAACGTGCTCGTCGCCCCCGCGATTGCGTCAGAATATCCAAAGAAGGCTGGGCGTTGGAGTAGTCCGCCGCCCAAGCGACTCGAATTCGCTGTGATGTTCCGAGTGTAGGTGAGGCCCTTCAGAATCAAATAACTATCTCCGAAGACCGAACCCAACGAACCAGTGCCTAATCCGATAATCCCAGCAGCGAACAGACCATCATCCAATGCCCTGCCGTCCAACGAATTGTGAAGAATAGTTGTGCCGATGTTCGAACCAGCGCCAATCAAAGCATTTTGCCCCGCGGCCTTAACCACACTTCCGGTTGTCACAACCGCTTTGCTGAAGCCAGCCCCTACAAGAGTTGAGCCGCCTGATACAACGGCTTTAAGCAAGTTTCTCGCAATTTGATCCCCTGACGCGTTATCCCAATCACCGTTCAAGTACTGCGCACCAAGTTCAACACCAGCTCCAAAAACGAAGAGCGCCGCTTGTACAAATAGCTCACCACTAGGATCGACAAATGTGTACGGATCATTGTGCGCATAGGCATAGAGGTTCATTTGGTCCTCATAGCCGATCGGATCGGGTTCGAGGAAGCGGCCGGTTCGGCTGTCGTAGTAGCGCGCACGGAAGTAATAAAGATCGCTCAACACATCATAGCGCTGGCTGGTGAACCGCCACGGCGAAATCGATGCTTGTTGCTCCGCACCTTCACCAAAGGGCGAGTATGTGAGCTGCCCGCCCTGGCTGAGCACACCGCCTGCCTCATCCGACAAGGCAACAACCGATTGGCGCTGATCAAGATGAAGCCAGATCGTGTCACCGCTGCCCGACTCATCAATCATGGCAACCGGCAGAACCGAGCCGGGCCCGTAGATGAAGCGTTTGACGAGGGTGCCGCCATCATCATATTCCCCAATTTCTGCCGCATCGGAATAGAGGAAATGACGGATCACTGCGTTTTGCGTGCCGAAATGCTCAATCGATTTGATCCGGCGGTCTTGCGCATCATAGTCATGCCGGGTGGTTACACCATTGCGGGTCACCTTAATTAGGCGGTTGAGTGCATCATGAACAATGTCCGACCGGCCACCGCCCGACACCAGATTACCATTGCCATCATAACTGTAAGGATCACCGCCGGCCGATGTGTATTGGTTCATCTGATTGACAGCATAGGCTTCCGACCAGGTCTGTGAACCGGGATGGCTCTCATAGGCTGGGTCCGACGCCGCAATCTTGTAGAGCTGATGTGCCGGCGTGTAAGCATAGTCAAACCGCATGTCCGACCCGGCGGTGAAGTCTGTATCAATCGCCAGCAGGTCAGAGCTGTCGGAATATTCAAACTCCGTCGTCACGCCATTGCCGTACGTGACTTGGGCGGTGCGCGATAGCAAATCATAGCTATAGCTTGCGATCAGTTGCGATGGGCCGCTTGTCGGAACGCTGGTGATCGCCACAACCCGGTCCATCGCATCATAGCTGTATTCAACACGATGATTATCCGGCCACACCAAAGCGGTCAGACGGCTTGACTTGTCATACTCGTAAGACACCGTGCGGCCATTCTGGTCGGTGATAGATGCCACACGCCCGCGCACATCGTAGCTCGTGAGAATGTCCCGGCCATCATCAAAGCTCATCCGGGCAATATTGCCGGCTATGTCATATTCGTAATTGACTGCCTCGACGTCGCTGGATGTCGTAACTTCAATCCGCATTGGTCGGTTGTAGAGGTCGTAAGAACTAACGATTTCGTCGCCGGCTCTTGTCCGTTTCCAGGTCTGATTGTCCGCTGAGTCATAAGCGAATTGCTCATAGGATCCGTCTGGGTAGGTCACCTTGGCCACCCTGTCGAATCCATCATATTCATAAGCGGTCACATTGTTGTTGGCGTCCGTGATGCTTGCCACTTGACCGTTTGGTGTGTAGGTGAAGCTGCGCGTCACCTGCTGAAGCGCGGTGCCAAATCCCGTAATGATTTGTGAAGCGCGGCCATTGTCGTCATAAACGGTCTTGGTCTTTCGGCCCATCGCATCGGTGATAATCGATACACGGCCCGCCTCATCATATTCCGTATAGATGCTATTGCCGTCTGGGTCTTCTTCCTCCGTCTTCCGCCAGGCGTCGTCAAAACGCAGCCGTGATCGCACATAAACCGGGCTTGCCCCGTTCCAATCGATCAGGCCCAAAGATCCTTCAAACCGCCCTGATTGAGCATCGCGGTCGTTAAACGAGGCGCCCAGTATCACGCTCGTCGTCGACGCACCGTCAGCCATAAAACTCTGCACAGATCCATAATCTGTGCGGTCGAGAAACTTCACCGTGACATCGACCTGGCCGTAATCCCGCTTGACATAGACCGGATCGCCCAATGCCCCCATATAGGTATCGTTACCGGTGGTCGGGTCGGTGTAGTAGAATTTGGTTACGCTTCTCAAATTTTGCGGAACGGACATCTCTGCACCGTCCGTGATTTGTTGGATGCGGCCGCTGCCGTCACTTTCATATTCATATCTGGTCGTCCGGCCAAACGGACCGATATAGTCCGTCAGCAATCCATACATCTGGTTGTCACGCAAATATGTACCGCCGGTCCGTGCCGCGTTTGGCGCACCGTGCGGCGTAAACAACGGCCCGAACTCTTGCGCCAATTGACCGTCAAGATAAAACCAATCATGCTCGCCTTTGCGCACATCCTTCTGCCAGACTGGCACATTCCAATCAGGATGAAATGCAGTTTCAACCTCTCGCGGGTCGAGGCCAACTGACCCCGGCTTGGGATGATTGATCACTTTGATCAAATTGGATCTATCATCATAAAAAAATTCGGTTGAATCACCTTCCGGCATGACCGACCGAACCATGCGGCGCAGCAGGTCATACTCAAAACGGGATTCATTCCCTTCGCCATCAACCACACGCACGCGGTTTTGCCTGTCGTCAAAATATTGCGAGGAGGACCGTCCAGTTGCGTCCGTTGCGACAGTCTTGAGAAGACTGGTCTGATATCTCACTGCGTCCTTTTCGGCATTGGTGATTTTGTTGACAGCGCCAGTGCTGTCATAATCGACGACGATAAAGGCATTCGTCTGAGCGGCGTCGAGTTCAGCATCATTGTTCACGGGCGGTTCTCCGGGGACAAATATCCGGCTTAGGCCACCAAACACACCGGGCTTGTATGCATAGCTGTAGTGATGTTCCTGTTCACGGCGCCCATCATCAATTGACGAGCCGTAGCTGAGGTCATAGTTGGCGTAGCTGCGCACCAGCATTGGCACCAACTTATTCTCTGCGCCGGGATCAATTTCATCGCCAAACACGGTCTCATACTCAAACGAGATACGGCGATCATCGTTACCGACATCTACACATCCGAGCGCACCGCAATACTCTGAAGGGAAGACGGGATTGTGAACCGACTTGATGACGGAATGTGACCCGTATGTATTCCAGTTCACCTCCATTTCGTATCCATTGTCACCACGAATGCTCAACCGAGTGGTCGACGCAATGCTCCGGTCGTAGTCGAGGTGTATTGTGTAGTTGAATGGGAAAACGATATCGGTTTCTTCATGATCTTTAAAATCGATGACCGTTCCATTTTTGAAGTGATACTGTCGATCAAACGCTCCAATCTCGCACTCTCGACGATCATCATCATCATCGCATGACCGATTGACCATGATGTAGTCGCCGCTCGCCAGCAGAGGGATCAACTTGTCCGGTTCACCATGTTCGGTCACGCGTGGGACGGGAGTAGCGAAGTAACGCAACTCTGGACCGTAGGTGAGAACCGTCAGCGCATCGATCGCATATTCAAAACCGCGTTCCGCCAATGACAGCGCTGAAATATAACGGACATCGTCAGTGGCGGGACGATTGGGATTGTTCCAAGCATACTGCTCCAATACCGCTTGGGCGAGCCTGGCCGAAACAATCAACGGTGCCGCATGCTTCGCGCCAAATGCACCAAACAACAATGCCGTAGTCGATTGGGTGGCATTCGAGATATCGAAATTATGCGTCCAGCGCGCCGCTTTACCGGATCCTTGGGCAATGTAGAAGCGGTTTAGATTGAGTTGATAGGGAAATGCGCCGGGACCAACCGACAGGTCGGTTTTGGGTTGGAAACGCAGCAGACCATTTTTAGCGGTGACTTGGGCAGAGGGGCTCGATGTGATTTGGTTGATTGCGCTGACCGCCAAAGCAAGGTCGGGGTCGACGAACTTTTCGTTGACCAAAAAAGCACCTTTGTGTGGCCGGCCTCGCGCTGCGATCACATGGGCGACGCGGTCGCCTTCGGAATCAAAGGCCAAGAACGCCATCATCGGCATATTCCCAATGCCACCAATACCATTATTGCCAACTCGGACACCATCGCGCGTCATCCAGACGGTATAGCCATCCTGCAAGTAGCGGCGGATCGTATCAAACTGCTCCGTTTGGTACGGGTCATATTGTTCAACGCTCGGATTGGGATCGAAGATGTTATAGACGTTGAGCACGTAATCGAGATCAGCTTCGTTCTTGAGCAGGTAGATTTCCGAATTGTGATTGTTGCCGCGACGATGTTTAGAGTCGAAAAACCGGCCAACCGAAATAGGCTCCCGGGCGCGGGCCGATTCCGTGAACGCCATGCCTTCCAGTTCGGAGGCAAAACTTGCCAACACAGCAAACCCGGCTTTCTCGCGCGCATCCATATCCACCGAACTCGCCGTTTCTCCCCCCCCAAGGTGCGCCGACACCCCGACCAAGGACGCAACGCTCATGACATAGTCCTCAACTTTGTCATCGATTGACGGACTGCGCATGGATACGCCCATGGAATGGTAGCGTACGATTTTTGAACGAAACAAAGGCGCGGACTGTTCGATCAGTTGGTCCATTCGGGCGTTCCAAATAGACAGCGCGCCGAGTGCTTCATCATGCGTTTCAACAAAGCACAGTCCAAATCCGTTGCGGGCATCCGCACACTCGTCGGAATCATTTGCGGCTTCAGCACGCAAACCATACGGCGCGTTGAGATTAGCCGCCTCGATTGCGTAGATCTCTGTTCCCCCAGCCCGCAGACCAAAATCAATAATCGCCGCGTTCGCTTTGTGATTGACGCCGACTTGGAACTCAGCGGCCCGATCAGCAAAAGCACCATTGTTTGCTGGATAGGGGTGGTCGACGCTCATGCTCAGTGTGGCAACCTCACCACTTCCGGGCAAACTGGCGATCGATGCGCTACTCGCCACCCAGTCGTTGAGCGACGCGTCTTCAGGACGTGTTACCGATCTGCGATGCAGCACAATCCGCGGCACACCGCTGATTTCCTGTCGTGTCACCAAAAACAAGCGGTCGGCAATTTCATCATAGAAATGCGTTTCGTTGATGCCTTCGATAGAAAAGCTCACTTTGGTACGAAATTCGTCGGGAATATGAGCCGTCCACACGCGGCGAATCCGCTTTTGATTGGGGTGAAAAATTTTCTTTAATTTGCCTTCGTTCTGAACAATGCGCGCACCACCCAGAACCTGCTCGATGGTTTTGTCGGGATGATCATTTTCAAGCGCGTTGTAGAGATTTTTTGCTTTTTCATAGACATAGCTATCAACGCCGTCTTGATTATAGTTACCGAGCTTGGCAATCGTTGATTGGTACACCATCGAAAGGCTCATAGTGTCATGTGCCTCAGCTTCAAAGTCTGAAACGCTGAGACCTAGCAGGGCATCCAGGTCCAAACCTGCTTCACGCTGATTGTCTTTCAGCGAGGGGTCGAAACTATGGACCCAACCACCAATATTGACCTGCACCCAGATGTGCATGAACCGCACGGAGTTGACCGTATCGTTGGTCGCATTGACGATCACGGGAATGCCGGCATTGGCAAAAAAGCTTCGCGCTTCTTCGGCGCTTGTTATGCCAAGCCAGTTTTCAAGTTTGGCACCGTTAAAGGCGATCTCGCCGAGAACATAGCGCGGATTGACAATATTGCTGTCATGTTTGGCGGCCTCACGCAGCAGGGCTACCAACAAATGCGCCTGGTCAAATGGTGTACCAGCCTGTGACAGGATGGCGCCAACCGCACCTCCACGCAGCCCCCAATTGGGAACGACGCCGATATGGTTGTGCACATAATTGAATATCTCATAGGGATCATGATCGAGCTGTTCCGCCAACTCAACGATGCGCGGATGGTTTTCACTCGGATCGGGATTGTCGATCGCATCCGCATCATCGGCGCCTTGCCCCACCCAATATGACCAGGCCTGCTGCGGCGTCATCATGTCGGCACTGTCGCGTTCAAAGCTTGGAAGATAGCTGCTTTGCGCTTGCGTAGCCGCGCTCACCAACATGACGGCAAGCGTCAAAAAGGTGAGCAGGCCGAACTGCAATGGGGTGAAATTCTTGTTTTGCGCGATGGTTTTCATGGGGCTGATCCCGTTCCGCTGTTGGCGTGATGTCTAATTTTGAAGCGTGACGGTCACGATGGCGGAGGCTGCGCCGCCATTCTCGTCGGTAATGGTGTATGTGATGGTTTGCTGGCCGGTTCCCGAACCGTCGACCGGCGTCAAGCGCAACAAAGCACCTTCAATGATTTTGACGGCAACGAGGGAGCCGGTGGTCTGCGCACCAACCAAGCTTAATGTGCCACCGCTGGTTGATTGGTCGTTGCTGAGCGGATCAAAGTCCAAAACGCCCGACGAATGCGACACGTTAACCGCGTCATCGGCAGCATTGGGGACAGAGCCATTGATCACCGAAACCTGGGCTCGATTGCCTGCCGGATCATAGTCGTAGCGCTGGGTTTTCTGATCGTCGTACTGGGCACTGGTTAAGCGCCCCAGAGAATCATAACTCAAAATAACATCGGCAGATGCCGAACTTGCGCCAAATCCAAGAAAAGCGGCCACAAAAAAGGCAAAATAGTCCCGTGCTCGGGAAACAGTGATCCCCGCCATTGTTCGCTCCAATCATTTCGATTTGGCCACCACTCATGTGTTGACCTGCCCACAATCGGAGTATTTGACGAAAACGGTTAATAGGGAGATAAATTCAATTTTGAGGATCCAGCGCCTCAAAAACTCTCTACAACTTTGATTTTTATGATTCTTCACGCCGTCTATTGAGGCCTGATCCAAGATTTGTTTCGTTTTTTAATTGAAAAAATTTGACGCCCCACCGGTCAATCCCCAACTCAGCGACGCCAACTTTTTCCTAACCAACGCTTTTCATGGAGCCAACACACACCCTCGAAACGACTGCCAAACCGCGCTCCAGGCTGGTTCGTCGGCGAGGCGTTGCGCTCGGCAACAAGTACGGAAAGCACCGTCCACTCAGAGTCCAAAAAGTCGTCAATCAGATCTTTGCGGACCAAACTGATACCGCCCCACTCTTGTCCCGAAAAGCTCTGAAACCCCACCTTGCCATTTTGATCGACCCAGTTGGGGCCATCATCGACGCGCGACAGCTTCAGCTTTTTTGCGAGCCAGGGACTGGGCAGGTGAGACCGGGCCCCATCATCGAAAGACAGATCCTCATTGGATTCCCAATGATAACGCATGAGGGAAAATGCCAACTCCGCACGATCTGGCAGGTGAAAAGTCTCGTCGAACCACATTTTCTGTGGCCATGTGTTACGCCAGGGTGCTTCCCACAAAAAGCCCGTATTCGTTTGCTGCAGAGGATCCCAATCCATCACATCAATTTGCGCCCGCTCTACCAAGGCATTCACGATGCTTTGAACGTCGGCCTTCTTCACACACACCGTGTGAAACAGGCGGAACTCCTGCTGTCGATAGTCAAATGATCGTGAGCCGGCAGCATCATCCCGCAATGTCTCTGATTGATGTTCCGACAACACCAGCCATGAGGTTCCACTTGCGTCAGTTCGAATTGGCAGGCTTTTTAATTCGTCGCGCAGGTCGAGGCCTTTGGCCCATTGTTCAAGATCATTGTCGTCGACGCGATGAGCTGAAACCGCAGGCACAGCTGCCCAGACATTGTGGGACTGTTGAAAGTCGGCTTTGGGCAACGAACTACAAATGATGGTCGGGTCTATATCGCGGATAAAATCGATATCCTGAATTGCCTCGAAAGGCTTCGGCCCGCCATCATAGCGGTTCTCCAACCAAAAATTGTCCGCCAGCCGGGCCATCATTTCGTGATGGGCGATCCATTGATATTTTTTGCCGATCCGTTCGACAGGAGGTCTGTTCTGATCCAGTTCACTTGGGCCTGAGCGATCTTCGGGAAAAAGTTCGTTGGCCCACCCCAACTCGTACGCCCGCTTTGCGACCCACAATCCCGCCTGTCTGGCATCAAACTCCGGCCGGTTTTCTTCCTCACTCGAATTGGCAGAACGAAGAACCGCAAGACCGTCGTCTTCATAGGCCGCCACCTCATCAGGCGAGAGCAACTTTCTAAACGCCCGATCCGCCTGTTTGAATCTGGCGTCGCGTCCAGCCACGCCCTGCTCAGTTTCCTCCGCCCCATAATTTATCACCTGATCGGGCTGGTCCGCAGAAAATGAGTTCAGCGTGACGGCGAACTGACTGTGCCGTACGTGAATTTTAATTTGCAAAAACCATTTGATCCGCTCAGCGCTCAACGCCACACACTCTCGCTCGAACCGCGCAAGCCGTTCCTCTTTGGTTAAGGGAACGGGTTCATTTAGCGATATCGCTAAAAAATCCCGAACGGCGGGCGCAATTTCATAGGTCCCGAAATCCGAACGATGGGGTGTGGTTGAATACAAAATACGATCATTTCCGGCCGCCGCTGCGATCGCCTCCACATCGGCCTGCTGTAGGTTGAAATCGGGCGGGAGCGAATTGAAAGGCGGGCGGCATTTGGCGATATCGATTGATGAAGGCAGCGCCTTGTGTGCCTGGGCGCACTCAAGAATGCCCAGCGCATAATCGCGAAGCAGCAGATGCGGGACCGGCTTACCATCAGCAAAAACAGCGTTGTAAGCACAGAGTGCCGCCGCACTCAGATGGTACGATGACGCCTCCCGGCAACACGCTCCATAGGCGGCCGCCAAAATCCGCTCGTGAATATAGATGTCATCTACCTTTTCAAACGCCTTGATGAGGTCGCCGAATAGCTTAGGATCAATCACCATCAATGCAGTCAGCGCCTTCGTTGCCCGATCCCGCACTTTTCGGTTCGAAGCCGTCAACGCCCATCCCAAACACAAAGCCGCCAGACGCCGATTCTCTGCACCAGCCCGGTTTACATCTGTTGACAGGCACCAATTGATCAAATCATTCAGGCTATTCTCCCCAATAGAGGCGAAATCATTCACCCAGATTGTCCATTCGGAATCCCGTTCCGGCATCGGCCAGCGTGTCAAAATGTCATGCAAAAACCGTGTGTTCCACGGGTGATCGGCAAGAACAGCCACGCGGACCAAAAGCGCCCAAGCGTCAAGGTGATAATTGGCGAAGCTTTGCAGAATTTGGGTTGTACGCTTTGTGAAGCCCGCGCGGGACCGCCATATGGCACTTTCGGCAAACACATTAACTGCTTCCTCACTATTGCACCAACGATCAATGCCTCCGGGCAAGAGGTCAATCAGTTCCGCTTCGCATGTTTCGGGCAATATCACGGCGAGGGCATCAACCAAACCGTGCCACTGCGGCACAAACCAATCAACCATCAAGCAAAATTCAAGCGCGCCCCCTTCACCAAACGCCCCATCAATAGTGTCGATTTGCGCGACCAATTCTTCAGCCATCACATAGTCTTGAAAGCGTTGAAAACTGAAACGGACGACCTCCTCAGGCGCAGATAGGCTGGTGCCGCTGTGCTGGTGGGGATGCGGGTCACGACGCAAAAGGCTGCGCTCAAGCAACACAGCGAGCCAAGAACTCCCCAAGCGGGGGGCGATGCCGCCAAATTCCTTGTCAATAATTCCGGTCGCCTCAGGAAACACAACATAATCGCAGCGCTGCTCGACCATCCGCCGCGCCAAACTTCGCAGCGCCTGACCAAGGAGCGCGCTCAACGGAACTGCGCTTTGTTCATCGTGTGAGAGGGAGCGGCCAGCGCTGTCGAGATAAAGCTGAACAATCGCCCGCGCACCAGACATTTGGGCTGGAAACTCGGACAAGTGTTGCTGCTGCAATGCCGTGCAAACAGTGCGTAAAAACAACGGATTGGAAAATTCAGGCGAAAGCCACGGCAATGCCGGTCGCACTATACCGCGCTTATCGAGAAAGATCTGCGCCGCCTGCTCACGCTCCTCCTCAGTTTGAAAACCGTGCAGGGGCACTTTTTGACAAGCGAAACCAGACTTTGGCTCAGCAAAGTCAAGATACTCGCTCCGGCATGAAACTACGCAGGCAATGTGGGGAAGGGCCGCCAACTCGCTACGCAACTCGCCAAGCCAATTTCGCCAGTACTGGCAGCCAATACCTTCGTTGATCGCGTCGATAAGTAGTAACGCCCGCACGCCCGTCTTTTCACCGGCCGCATCCAACGCAGCCAGAACTGCGCGCCCGTCCTGTCCCGGAAACCCCACATGGTTTGCCAATTGCGTCCACAGGTTTTGATTGGTCCACCGCTGCCCCGCAATGAACAGGGCTGGATGCCCCTCATCTACCGAACGTGAGGCCATTTCAGCCATTAACTGGCTTTTCCCGGTTCCCGCATGGCCCGTCAGGATCGCAAAACGATCGTTCTCCGCAGCCAAGCTGAGTGAACGCAATGCATGTTGGACAAATTTTGCCGACGTTTCATGTATCCCGATACTGAGAAGTAATTCGGATTCTATCCCTTCTTCGACCCAACCCAAACTGCGAATTTGTTGAATCCACTTCTCAAGAAAATGATCCGCCCTAAAAATTAGTGCTAAAGTGCTCAATAGCTCATCAAGAGGCCAATCATCTGATAGCGGCCCTTCGAAACAAGGCTTCAATCGACGAAAATCAGCAATGGCAGCGTTCCAAAAATCAAACACCCCGTACATATCTACTATGCCCTGAGCAAGTCGGTTAATTCTTGGCGCACACGCACCGATCAGATTGACATGATGGTTGAATTCGAGAAAAGCGCGAGGATGGCGAACCATGACGTCAAACAATGCTTGCGCCTCGACATCCACATGATCTTCAGGGTGATAGCGATCATCCAGCGTCTCAACTTCACGATGAACTTGCTTGCGAAACCAGTCGTCGGACATCTCGACGGCATTGAACCAATAATGACGAAGCCCGACGGCATCGGGACGGCTTAATCGCTCAAACAGTTCATCTTTGGTCCAGACTTCAAACTGAACCGGTATGTGGCCTTTTTGGCGCACAAGGGCCTGCCAGTTTTTAACCCGGTTCTTCCAATGCTCCCAACCGTTCTTGCCTTGCCCTTTCGCCCCGGACCGCCCCGTTAAATCGCACGGCAATGCAATGATGTAATGATCAAGCTCGGGATAGGCGTTCAAGGCGGCCTCAACCGATTTATCGATTTGAGACCAACTGATGTACTTCACACTGCAAAAATATTTGGCCTGCCAGCCGATAATATGTCCGTCGTCCCTTTCGGCGATGGCCTCCACACCACCATCTCCGCCCGACCCTTCAATACGCCGAAAAGTGTGTCCTTCAGCCTGAGCCTGACGCCGGGCAAGTTGACAAACAAGCTGCTCGAACGAGACGCGCTGGCCATCTGAAAATCCGTTAATCTGAGCAAAATCGATCGACATACCCGTATTGTTTTTGGATTCGCGCCAACAACTCAAGATAAATGACGAAACTGCTCCGACACCAGGCCGTGTCGAGTATCGGTACGAAAGCTCTGCTGCAACTGCGGCAGGTAACTAGAGCCTATGTGGGGATTGTGTTTAAAATTATCGTCTCTCACCTCACTTTATGCGAACCGAAAGAAACATCAGCTATGAAGGCGAAACTGATCTTGACAACGCCTGGCCCGATTTGAAACGACGTGATCGACGGGTTTGCGGAGGGAATTTTAGTTCCCTTGCCCAGCGAGTAAAATTATTATCGGTCACAAATTAATCTTTATTGACATGCTCTGCGGTATATGGTTAATTTTACATATTCAAGCGGGATAAATTACAAAAAGGGGACCTGAAATGAGGAATAACCCCCTATGCTATCCATTGAATATCGCGACCTTCTCCAGCTCAAACCGCGCGACAGAAACCCGCGAACTCACTCCCCCCAACAGATCGACCAGATTGCACACTCGATCGAGCGGTTCGGCTTCACCAACCCGGTACTGATCGATGATCTCGACGGCATCATAGCCGGCCACGGCCGGGTCGACGCCGCCCGACAGCTTGGGTTGACCGAGGTTCCGACCGTGCGGCTGTCGCATATGTCCGAAGCCGAAATCCGCGCTTACGTCATTGCCGACAACAAGCTGGCGGAAAATGCCGGCTGGGATCGCGAACTGCTTGGTCTGGAACTGGGTGAACTGGCAGACCTCAACCTTGATTTCGAGTTGACGATAACCGGGTTCGAGGCTCCCGAAATCGACATCCTGATTCACGACATCAAGGTTGATGGTCAATCTGAAGTCGAGCCCGATCCTGACGATGCTGTTCCGGAAATCATGGATGGCCCTTCGGTAACTCTGCCCGGCGATGTCTGGCAAATCGGCCAGCACCGTCTTGTGTGCGGCAGCGCGCTCGACGCCGAGCCCTATGCCAAGGCGTTAGACGGTGCGCACGCCCGCATGATCTTCACCGATCCGCCCTATAATGTCCCGATTGCAGGTCATGTCTCCGGGCTCGGACGGCAACAGCATCGTGAGTTCGCGATGGCGGTCGGGGAAATGACCCCCGACGACTTTACCGCCTTCCTCGGCACCGCGTTCGGACAGATGGCCCGCCATTCCTGCGCCGGCAGTCTGCATTTCATCTGCATGGACTGGCGGCATATGGGCGAAATCCTCGCCGCAGGTGACGCCACATACGCCGAACTCAAGGCTCTGTGCGTCTGGGCCAAGACCAATGGCGGAATGGGTTCACTCTATCGATCTCAACATGAACTGGTGTTTGTCTTCAAGCATGGCTCCAAGCCTCATATCAACAATGTCGAGCTTGGCCGGCACGGCCGCAACCGGACCAATGTCTGGACCTATGCCGGCGCAAACAGCTTCGGCGAGGAGCGTGAGGATTTGGCTCTCCACCCGACCGTCAAACCTGTCGATCTGGTGGCGGACGCCATTCTCGATTGCTCAAACAGGGGTGATCTCATTCTCGATCCATTCGCCGGCTCGGGCTCGACCCTCATAGCTGCACAGCGGACCGGACGGTGCTGCGCTGCCATCGAACTCGACCCGCTCTATTGCGACACCATCATACGGCGCGCACACCAGGTCTGCGGCCTTGAGGCCGCGCTCGAGGCGACAGGCGCTCGGTATGATGAGGTGGCAACAACACGGCTGGCCACGACCGCGACAGAGCCTCAAGACAGAATTGGCGCTTCGACATGAGCGACGACAATGACAACACCGAAGAAGGCACCGAGGACGGTCCTGATCAGCCCTACGAGATTGGTTATGGCCGGCCACCGAAATCAACGAGGTTCGCCAAAGGCAAGTCAGGGAACCCGCGCGGCAGACCCAAGGGCTCGAAAAACCGTGAACCGGATCAAAAAGCATTGCGAGACATGATCTTGCGCCAGGCCCGCACAAAGATCATGGCCAAAGAGCACGGTCAGACGATTTCGATCAATTTCGCTGAGGCGGCTATCAGGTCAGTCGCCACCCGTGCTGTTCAGGGCGATCCCAGGTCCCAGAAACTGTTCCTTGAACTGATCCAGCGTGCCGAGCACGGGGAACAGGAGGAAATTGAACGGCGGGACACAGTATTGTGGGAATATAAGCGACTTGGGGAGAAGGCACTCGAGCACGCCCGGCGAAACAAAAAAGAGCCGCCCGACTTTCTCATTCACCCCGGGGACATATTTTTTGACGAAAAGACCCAACGGGTTTGTATCCTCAAATCTCCCTACAAAGACTTGTTTGATCTGCTTGGCACGGCTGATCAATGGCAATATGAAATCGATTCTGCCAACGAATTCATTCGGGCAAATGTACAGACTAAGGATGCTCGTATCCGCGCTCAGGTGTTGGATGAAATTAAGAGGAAAAAGGGCGCCGAAATGCAGATCAAAATTATCAAGGCATTCAAACGGCGCGATCTCCTCGAGGCCAACAATCTCTTGACCGAATATTGCGCCACGCCTGACAACCCTAACGAGACTGATCAATGAGCCATTGAAACAGACCGACTTCGATCACCAGCCGGGCGAGCGGCTCGCCGGTCAGCACCGTGACGCCCTCGACATCGTCGGGCACCGTGAGCGGCTTGGTGAGCGTGTGACAGACATAATAGAGGCGCTGGGCGGTCCCGGCCTCGACAAAGCGCCGGACATATGTGTCGAACTCGGCCTGCCGGCTCTTTGATTTTACTTGCACCCAGGCGGTTTCGCCGGTGATGGGCTGGTCAATCAACAGATCGATCACCGGCATATCCTTGCCGAGCAGGCTCACCCGGCGCCAGCCGCCGCGGGCGAAGACAAGATCGGCCAGGGTTTCGAATTCCTTCCAGTGAAGGCAAGCAATCAGGGTTTGGGCCATATCGACCATCAATGCCTGAACCGCCTGAGCCTCATCAGGAAGCGGGTCGGTCACCCCCCTGATCTTGCGAAGCGCATAGTCCGCCTTGCCGAGTTGGCAGATGGTCCGCTGATAGCTTGCGGTCTGAGTTAGAAGCGAACTCAGATCCCTAAGCCGGAGCGGCTTGCCGTTCAGATCGGTGCTCTGCCAACCCTCGCCCCGGGTCTTGCGATAGCGCGAATACCCGTCCGGTCCGCGTTCGGTCACCGGGATGACGGGGCCTTCAGCAAAGGTCCACCACATGTGATCTTGGGCAAAGGTAATCCACAGCGTGTCCGGATCGGCATTGTAGAAGTCCATAAGTTCGCGGGCATCCTGGGCAGCGCCCATTGCGGTCCGGCGGATACGCCGCTGCATCTGCGCCTTGATGGTCTCGATATCGCCATTGAGGCAGGCCTCGTGATCAGCTTCGGCGAAGCCGAGCGGGATGATCCCGTCGGACCGGGCCTCAGCCGCCCATTTATTCTTGCGGCCAAGCTTGATGTAGCGGATTGCGGTCGGATTAAGCTTTTCCGGGGTCATGGCGGGCCTCGAATTTCAGAAAAAAGGGTGGCCCAGTCCCGCTCAATTGGAGGTGAGAAGTCAAGAAGAATGTCACTGATCGTCTGTAGACCAAAAAGTGACACAAAGCGTCTGCTCTGCCTATGGGTATTGTCGAGCGACTGGGACGGAATTTGCGCAAAGCGAGGCGGGCGAAAGGCTGGTCGCAGGAGGAGTTTGCGCATCACGCCGGCATTCATCGCACCTATATCAGCGATCTCGAACGGGGCGCACGCAATCCGACCCTGATCATCGTGGAAAAGCTCGCCCGGGCGCTCGATGTCCCGCCCGGCTCACTTCTGGACTGACCATGGCACACCCGACCGGCACGCCTTCTTTGTTTCCGAACCTTCAAACTCCAGTCTATAGTCGCTTTGCACTTCGGCAACGCGAAGTGTGGAGCGTAAGAACTCCGTCGGAAACATCCGGGCCCGAATTGGGCCGGGTGGCGTGAAATGTCCAGGGCCGCGCGCTTGTCGTGCGGCCTAAACTAGCGCGCGCACCGTTTCCGATGCGTTCTTAACACCCGGCTTCGGGACGCTCCTTCAACACAAGTGAAAGGAGCGGAAATGCGCATCATGCTGTCAGCGACACTCTCAACACTCATTCTGTCGTCTTGTATGTCCGGCCCCGACACTCAAGGCGACTGGCGCGCCGTGACGATGACCGATCAATTCACCGACGTCTCGGCCTGCCGCGTGGAACGTGGAACACCGTCGCGGCGATCAATATTGCGCCGGGTCAATCGAACATATTTCTCCGCCGAATTCATTATCGAGAATCTGGTTGGCACAATACGACTGGGCGCGATTATGGAGCCAACGGCACCGATATCGGGGGATCTTCAAATCAGGGTCGACGACAATCCGGCCTGGACGATCACGCTGAGCGATACGCCCGTCGATGTTGCGCCAACAATGCCGTCATTCGGGTCCGGCGCTCATCTTCCGCAAGCCGATGCGACAATGTCGCAAGTCTATGAGCACACCGCCAAGATGGTGTCGCCGTTTCGGATGGCGCAAGGTGAAAAAGCGCGCCGGATTCTCAACCAGATTCTGAATGGACGCTCAGTGAAGTACCGATTACTTGGTGTGAACGCTGCCATGTCGAGCACCGGGCAATTTGATGTCGACGCCGCGTTTCGTCAGGCAATTGTCGAGTGTGGGCTCGCAGAACACGGAGCGTGAGGGGCCGAGCAGACGATCCCGCGCTCCCGGCTCCTGCAATCTGGCATACATATTCGAGACCCACAAAGCGGCCACACAAAGCTCTGGACTTCGCGCGCGCCGCAAGCCTGCATGGGGTCATGAGCAATCAACTGACCAATGATGGCCGTGAACTTCTGCAACGCCTGTCGGTACAGGCGACCATGATGATCGAGGATATTCATGACTGCGCCGTACTGGGTCAGTCGCCCGAGGCTACAGCGGAAACCTATTGTGCCTTGGCTGACCGTCTTGAGAAAGCCGGGTCGGACCTTGGCGCACTCGGTCGGACCCTGCGGTGCAGTGTCGAACAAAACTCAGCCTTCCGTCCCTGAATCGACTGGACTTCGGTGTAGAACGGAGCATGGATGGGGCTGACACGAGCGCCTTAGCGGCGCATAGAAGATTGCCCGGCCTTTGTGCCGGGCCTGGGGCAGTGGAAGCGCCGGGATCGGCCCGGCGCATGATCCACGGAGCCTCAAGATGCCCAAACTCACCGATACCCACACCACCATCCTTGCGGCGGCCGCGAGGCGCACAGACAGTGCCATCCTGCCTCTGCCCAAATCCGTTCGCGCCAATAAGGGCGCGGTCACGCGAACGCTGAATGCGCTGCTCAAGCACGGCCTGATACAGGAAAAGCCGGCGGGGCCCAACGATCTGCCCTGGCGCGAGGAAGGCGATGAGCGCTTCTGCCTGACCATCGCCGCGGACGGACTTGCCGCCATCGGCATCGATCCGGAAGACCGACCAGCACCAAGCGAACAACCAGCTACAAAGACCGCCCCTTGCGCCTCCAAGCCCGCTGCCAAAGCCCACCCCAACACCCCTCATCCCGACAGCAAGTTCGGCCGGATGATCAACCTGATGCGGCGCACCGAAGGCGCAGCTTTGAATGAGCTGACAGAGACGCTGGGTTGGCAGCCTCATACGGTGCGTGGCGCTGTGAGCGGCAAACTCAAAAAGCAGCTCGGCCTCACCGTGATCTCGGACCGCACCGCCGATCGCGGGCTGGTCTATCACATCAGCGATCAGGGCTGAGGAGGTTGGGATGGCAAAGCCTAAATTTGATCTCGACGCCGAGGTGGCTGCGCTTGGGGCGCTGAGCCGGGAGGAGCTGCGCGAGCGCTGGCTTGCCGCCTTCGGTAATCCCGCCCCGGTGCGGGCCAGCCGCGAGCTTCTGTTTCTCGGGGTGCGGTTTGATCTTTATGAGAAGGCGGGGCTCGGTTTCAGCCCGGCCTTCAAGCGTCGGCTCAAACAGATTGCGGCTGATATCCGGGCGGGCCGGGAGAGTTCCGACCGCTCCCCGCGCCTCTCGGTCGGCACACGCCTGATCCGGGAATGGCGGGACGAGACCCATATTGTCGAGGTGGTTGAGGATGGCTTTGCCTGGAAGGGCAAGCGCTATGCCTCCCTGACCGCCATTGCGCGGGAGATCACCGGCATGAGCTGGTCAGGGCCCCGCTTCTTCGGGCTCTATGACAAGAGAAGGCAGGCTGCCGGAATCACCTTTACCGAAACCGGAGCTGGCTCATGAGCCGGGCGCCCTCGATCCGCTGTGCCATCTATACCCGCAAGAGCTCCGAAGAAGGGCTGGAGCAGGAGTTCAACTCGCTTCATGCCCAGAGAGAGGCCTGTGCTGCCTATATCAAGAGCCAGACCCATGAGGGCTGGTCCCTGGTCAAGAAGCATTACGACGATGGCGGCTATTCCGGCGGCAATATGGACCGCCCGGGACTTCGGGCCCTGATGGAGGACATTAGCCAAAAGCGGGTCGATGTCATTGTCGTCTACAAGATCGACCGGCTGACGCGTTCGCTTTCGGACTTTGCCCGCCTCGCCGATGAGTTCGACGCCTATGGCGTCTCCTTCGTGTCGGTCACCCAGCAGTTCAACACGACCAATTCCATGGGCCGGTTGATGCTCAATGTGCTCCTGTCCTTCGCCCAGTTCGAACGCGAGGTGACCGGCGAGCGAATCCGGGACAAGATCGCCGCCTCAAAGAAGAAGGGCATGTGGATGGGCGGCATGCCGCCCCTTGGCTATGACGTGAAGGACCGGGGTCTCGTCATCAACCCAGATGAGGCCGAAACCGTCCGCACGCTGTTTGCGCTCTATCTCGAGCATGGCTCCATTGCCAAGGTCAAATGGGAGGCCCGCAAGCTCGGCATTGTCAGCAAGAAGCGGGAGTTCGAGACGGGGCGCACAAGAGGTGGCATTTCCATGGGGGTGGGTCATCTCTACAAGCTGATCCAGAACCCCATCTATGCCGGCAAGGTCAGGCATGGCGATGCGCTCTATGAGGGTCAGCATGACGCCATCATCGACACCGAAACCTGGGACACTGTTCAAGCCAAACTCGGCCGGAACCGCCACGACCACCGCACACGCTCAAACGCGCGCTTTCCCTCCCTGCTGGCTGGGCTCCTGTTCAGCGAGGACGGAAACCGCTTCGGCGCAACCCATACGATCCGCAACGGGCAGCGCAACCGCTACTATGTCGAGCGCATCCCCGACGACATCCTGCCCAGCCTCAACCGACAACCCGACCGCATGCCCGCCATGCAGATCGAGAAGCTGGTCAGGAAGGAGGTGCTAACAATCCTCAACGATCCGGCACGGCTGCTGGAAACACTCGGCCCCCTGCCCGCTGCTCAGACCGAGCCAGCCATCCGCGCAGGCCTGGCCCTCGCCGCCGAACTCGACGCCTCCAACCCGCATGACTGGGTCCCGATCGTGCAGCAGATCATCACCAAAGTCGTACTTGGGTCAGAGACGATCCTGTTGGAAGTTTCGAAGAGCGGGCTGCTCTCGGCGCTGGCATTGTCGGCTTCAAAGGCTGAGATCCAAGACGACACCGTCGAGATAACCATCCACGCCGAACTCAAGACCTGCGGCAGCGCCCGCAAGCTCATCATCAACGGAACCCAACCCGTCGATGACCCCGAGGACATGGTCAACCTCCGAGCCCTCGCGCGGGGCTATGATTGGTTCGTGCGGCTGGCGTCAGGGCAAGCAGGATCGGTCAAGGAGATTGCAGCGGCTGATGGGGTAACGTCCTCTTTTGTGAGTCGGCTGATCAAGCACCTGCTGTCGACGTTCCCTGTGGTCTAATCAGCCATGGCATCAGCTCGAACGCCCTTTCGCAAAACCCAACTGCGCGACATCTACTGCTGATCCTCACCAAACAACGAAATGATTCGAAACTACGGCCAACGTAAGAGAGTAATATTGACTTGCTTATGAGATTAGATTTGCAGCAAATGCGCATCTCGCACGCATACAAAAATATCGATAGATAAATTTACAAGAATATTATTTTTATATTTATAAATATATCCACTCACCACCTACGATAAGATTCCTTGCTCAAAAATACAAGGAATGTCTAATTTAGATGCATCCTGGACTGATTCACCCATATCTCGCGAGGAAAATATGACGGTAGTTGCCACAACTCAAGCCACCGAGAAAGACGATCAACCGTCATCCGAACACATCTCTCCCTTATCGCACGAATTGGTCGTCGGCGTTGTAGGGTACGCTGGCGCTGGATGTTCGACCGCGACGAGACGCCTGGAGGTTCTTCTTCAAGAAGAGGGGTACGAAGTTCATATATTGAAGATGAGTGATTTAATTGTGGCTGCCACGAAAGACGCGCAAGTGCCTAATGTTGAAGGGGGCAATCGCGCGGGCCCTAGTCGTTTCGAACGTGCTCACGCACTCCAAACGCTTGGTGACAATCTCAGAGCGAAACACGATAATTTCGCAGTCGCCTCGTTAGCCGCAAGAAAAATTCGTGAATTGCGTGGAGGCCGAAAGCCCGGCGAAAGTAAAATAGCCTTCGTTTTGGATTCCATCAAACACTCCGCGGAGGTATCTCTGCTGCGTGAAGTATATGATCGGTCATTCCGATTGATTGCAGTTCACTGTGAACGGCCGACACGCGAAACCCGCCTAATTGGAAATTCAACGGCAACGACGAAGTATGCCGGCGTTGCACAACAAGACGTCATCAAGCACATTGATCGCGACGAGCGAGACCCAGACAACGATCACGGGCAACAAGTCCGTGATGCATTCTATCTTGGCGACTTCTTCATTGATAACAATGGCGGATCAACCGACGGAGCTCACCTTAACAGTGATCTCAACCGTTTTATTAATCTCGTACTTGGTGCCGGAGTTGTGCGCCCGACAATGGCCGAGCGCGGGATGTACAGCGCGCATGCGGCGGCCCTTCAGTCTTCGTGTTTGTCCAGGCAGGTTGGAGCGTCTCTTGTTGACCAAAATGGAATCCTGATTTCGACCGGCACTAACGAGGTACCATCATTTGGTGGAGGAGTTTATGAGGAAGGTGATCAACCTGATCATCGTTGTCACACTTGGGAATGGAAAAGCGAAGGTGGTGAAGGAAAGCTTCAGTTCACAGGATGTCATAACCAACGCAAGAAGCAGCAACTAGGTCGACAAATCGGGGAGTGGCTTTCCGAAACAGTTGCTGCGAAGCTTGCTGAGTTAGCTCATCCAAAGCCAACTGACGGCGGAGTAGATACTGCAAGAGCGGCTCGGGAAAAGGCGGATGAGAGCATTCGATCATATTTCAAGTCGGACGACTCACTATTCCTAAAAATCCCCGGGATTAAGGATATTGTTGAGTACTCACGATCCATTCACGCGGAAATGAACGCGCTCTTCAACGCATCCCGTTCAGGAAGCAGAACTAACGGCGCAAGCTTATTCTGCACAACCTACCCTTGCCACAACTGTGCTCGTCACATGGTAACTGCAGGAATCGCTGAGGTTCAGTACATCGAGCCTTACGTCAAAAGTTTGGCGACAGAGCTGCACTACGACTCGATCTCAACCGTTCGCCCGGAAAAAAAAACCAGCCAAAGAACTTCAATGGTCGTGGTACCATTTACCGGTGTCGGACCCAGGATGTATGAAGACTTTTTCACAAAGTGCGATGAACTGAAAGATGATAGTGGTAGGTATCGCCCTCCATCGGCCGATGTCCCAAAGACGGCTGTCAGGCTCCTTCAATTGGACGACGTTGAAGCTAAAGCCGCTGAACTCGTGACATGAGATTGTTATGATCGAAAAAGTCCTAAAATTTCCTGCTCAAAACACTTCCAGATCTGAGCGCAAGCCACTAACAGTCAACCCGCAAACTCATATGTTCAGCCAATGGGACGATAGCCGGGCCCACTTCGTCTTTCTTGATTTGTCTGACTTAGATCAAGATAAATTATCTAACATAATCACCCGAAATGGCGTCTCGAGCATTTTTGATCTTCGGTCAAAGCCTGTCTTTGAAAAGCCGAAATTCGATCATCGAGAATTTTTAAAATATATCAATCGGCATGATATCCCTTACTACGATGCCGCATATTTTTCTCATGTCCGCGATACAACGTCAGGCATGTGGGACAGCGAAGGCATCAAGAACGCACTGAATAAAGGGTTGGTCGCAGGGCTCGTTCTGATTCTGCTGAACGACCGACTCCTTGAAGGAATAGATAAAGAGTTAGTCAGACGCACTATGCGCGTCGTTTCACACGACGCGATTGAAATGACACCTTCGTCAGTCCTTACCTAGTTGGTGCTAGAAGCGGATTGGATCCGAAATGTTCGCGCGTCGTTTGTACGTGAGGCGATGTAGCTGACGGCATCAAATATAGAATTTAAAAGGAAGCGGTGCATCCGTTGTTAATGGGGCGGCGGTGAGTATCTCGCCAATAGCATCAGCAAACTTCAGAGTGACCGGAAGACCGTCAGAAAAGTTGCATGCATTAAAATTGACTTTGGTCAGCGCAAGAATGTCAGCGCACACCTGCTCAAGCTCGGCCTCACCCCAATCTATATGAACCTCAATCGGATTTGGTGTTTCGAAGCCTGGATATGTACCAAATCTCGGCACGTATCCCTTTGTCCAAAGGTACGCCATACGCTCATAAACTTCTAACCATGTGCCTCGAATAGGTGGCTGGCTGGCTAAGCGAAAGAGCTTCAAACTGTCCGAAGACTTGATACGGATTCCGACAATATTTGTGCTTTCGGGCACTCCTGCGAAAAACCCTTCCCACTCCTTCGGGTTGAACCGGGTTCGCCCATGAATGAAGACCTCCTTCGGTGGCTCACCGTGAATTTTCTCGTAAGCTTCAACAACCAGTTTCATCAACTCTTCGGCTGTCCCCGCGTCGAGATGAAATTGCCTAAGCTCCTTCGAGAACCAACTGCCAAGCGCACCTTTAAAAACCAGTCCTTCACCGGAGCGCAAAAACAGCTGAGCACCGCAGCACGCGTTACCTCCCGAAGGATCAGACGAGTCTTTTTTGAATACGATTCCAACATAACAGACGCCCGGACGGATATCGTTCAAGCGCCAAGGCGGGCCCGCCGCCTTGTAGTATGATGTCGTGCACAGATTCCAAGCGATTGTTGCGGGGTCTTGAAGCGACCGGGACTTTTTATCTTCAGGAGGCTCCACACCGTATTCAAGCGTCGACTCACGAATGATTTGGATCGGGGCTGCTCCGAGAAGTCGCGCCTTTAACTGGTTGTGGAAATTTAGGTCATAAAGCTGTAGATTGCCCTGTTCATTGTCTTCTTCAAAAAGTGATGGTTCCCGGATAAAGCGAGCAGCATCTTGCTTCTTCATGTGTGCGGTTCCGCGTACACGATCAGGGATTGGTGGCGCTTTTTGCGGGCGGCCCCATTCATGGATTACATCAGGAATGACCACATACCAAAAATCCGGCGTAACATCGGCTTCCTCTGTGAGATATTTTTTGATCGCCTCCGCATAGATATCGACCGTTTTCTTGATTGCTTCGTGCCGATTTTGGATCCGAATTGTCTGCAATATTTTTTGTTCATCAACCGTAATTTCGGCAACAGCTTTTGAAGGCCACTTTAGACCAAACGCCGCTTCGAAGCCGGGAAAGGCTGCATGGTGAGCGACATTTTCTTTGTATGGGGGAATGAACGAAGAGACCTTGGTACCCCATCTGTAAAGAACGTTCACACCAGCTCGTGTACCGATCACGCCGAACTTCAACGATGAAACTGATGCCCCCGACTTTATCGGTCCATAGAGATATAGGCCATCTTTTGGGTGTTCCTCACATTGCCCATACCCGAACCGCAAAAGGGGTTCGGGTAACAGATTTAATGATCGCGCTGTCATGCCCCACCCTCCTCATCGCTAACCAGATCGATGAATGCCGGGTCAGTAACTCGGAACGTCGCTTCATCCCGCTGCAGTTGATCTGATTCTGCTTCGGCTAGCGATTCCTTTACAGGATCAGCGACAATCGAAAACTCCGAATCAAACATCACCGGTGTCGCTTCAATGGGAATAGCCTCCCTTTCTCCGACCGGAAGCCGGATGACTCCCGCATCATCAGCAAGCCAATGAGCATAGGCTAGCGACAGCGTGCGCCACTTTTCGTTGAACCACATCTTGGTGATTGATCTCCGCGCAGCATTGAGGCGGGTTTTGTTCGACAACGGGCTCCGGCCGTCTGTAGTTACAATTACTCTTGGCTGCAGAGCTATATGCTGATTGTCCCCCAGCTGCACTCGTGCAGAGAATCCCAGATGCCAATAGTGACGTGGCACGGTGGTCTCATCGTGCTGTTTTATTTTGCCGTGTGTTCCAAACGGCACTCTTGTTCTCTTCCTGCCGTCAAAATCCACGTATTCTAGTTTTTCTGGGAGCTGATCCGATTTTGGAAACCACCAAGCCGTCACTCCATTGGCCATCACATAGGGCTCTAATCCGTTCGATTGCATGTGCAAGTCCCACGCTTGCCGGATCATTGATGTCAGCTTGTTGCGTGCATCACGTGGTTCGATTCCGACAATATCGCCCATCCTATTTCTTAAAAAATTCTCCACTCGAAGCGAACCACGATGCGCGATTGGAATACTGTCCCCCAGTGCTTTTTGCAGCTCTTCCGTTTCCGCGAAAGACACCAATAATTTGTGGTGGTCGGAACACGGAAGAACACAATCCGACGCGATCAAACGCGGTTGCTTTGGCCAACGGCTGGCCCGGCATTTATAAAAATGGACTTGTTCTGGTAGCTCTAGAATCGGAAGCCAGTTGGATTGAAGCCGCTCTTTTTGCGCATTGATTTCTCTGCTTTGAATGCGGTGAATTGTGGACCACTCACTCAATGCGGCCTGATTTTCAGACACATCGCGCGGAACTTGGTCACGCTCCAGCGCTTTGACAATTTTCTGGAAGCCTTGCGCCCAGTTCTGTGAGCAATCGACGGTGTTGAGCCTAATTGTTTCAACGGAGACGTCTGAGAAAGGCGTTTCATCCAGCCGCACCGGAATAACAAATTTATTGTCCTGCAACTGTTTTTTGACGACGTCTGCAAGCGCGACTTCTTTGGCTATGCCATCGCGCAATGAGAAATCGTCTGCGAACGCGTTGCTTGATATCACTAGGATGAATCTTACCGCTTTCGACCGGATAACCTGTTCAATATCTTTCCAATGATCTTCTCCAGCAATCAGCTGTTCTACGTCACACCAAATTTGATACCCCAATGCAGATAGGCGGGCTGCCAACCAAATAGAGAAAATATTGTCGGCCGGATTGGCGTGGCTAATGAATATCGTATTTCGTTCACCGTTGGACATTATCGAAATCCAAAGCACGTCATCCTAAAATATTGGCTCCAAACCAGTCGCGCGCTCCTCTTTTTTGTGGAAGCGACTGCGAATCGTAGTTATGGGCAGGAATATATCACAAAGCGTACCGATGTGATCGCCGTTGGAGAAATAATCGGAAACGGCGCGAATTGGTCGACTGTTTCGCGGTCTCTCAGTCACGCACACCAAACCGAGACCGCGCATTTCGGGCGGAACCGCACGTTCTTTCGCGAACCAGAGCCTGAAATCTAAAAATTACCAGCATTATCTACTATTTATGGCGGAGAGGAAGGGATTCGAACCCTCGATGAGCTTATAGGCCCATACTCCCTTAGCAGGGGAGCGCCTTCGACCACTCGGCCACCTCTCCGCGGACGGGTATAGAGGCAGCGGGGCCTGTCATCAAGGGGTCATGAATAAATGCGCGCGGATATCGCACATATTCATCAATGCCCCTTGTCGGGGCGCTCAAGCACACAGCTTAATGCGTGGTCATCCACTCACGCGCTTCACGCTGGGCGGCGGCCACATCCGACGGGCTCATCTCATGGGCGATTTCTTCGCGGTACAGTTTGGCCTGAACATTGCCGCGGGCGGCTGCCAGATTGAACCATTTGTGCGCTTCGACAAGATCAAGCTCGACACCATGGCCTGAGCAATACATACGGCCCAGATTACATAAGGCATCTGGGTCGCCACGCTCGGCCCGACCGAGGCATTGTTGGATATAGGCGGGATCGATGTGTCCCATGGTTTCACTCCTTCGCTTCTTGAACGAAGACCGGAGCGACCAACCATATTCCGTCCGGCCTTCACGACATCATCGGAAAGAAGGCTCGCCCGGGGCTGGTAAAATGATGGTTAACGCGATTAACCCTGATTGAAAAATTTGCGTCCCATCATCTCATCAGCGAAATCCGGCCGCAGTCTGCTGTCTTTTCCGAATTCGCGATCACAATCGAACACCCAAATGCCGATTCCGATCAAGATGAGATTTGCCCGGTTTCGGGCCGAAACCGTGGCGGACTTGGTTCGAAATGAAGGCAACAGGGCTAAGGCGCGTTAACAAATGCGTGATCGTTCAATCCACCATGGGGACAGCAAGGCCCTTTTGAACAGCGGGCCGCGCGCCGACCGCGCCCAACCAGCGCTCAACATTTGAGCCTGTGCCGAACAGCTCTTCCTTCATGCCTTTGACGATGGGAAAGCCCAGCACCGCCCAGGGATAGGTGACCATATCGGCAATCGAATAGCCGCCGCCAAGATACTCAACCTCGCCGAGCCGCTTTTCCATCACCTCGTAAAGACGGACGCTTTCGTTCAAATAGCGTTCGATGGCGTAGGGAATTTTTTCATCCGCCACATTGGCAAAGTGATTGGCCTGGCCCAGCATGGGTCCCAGATTGCCCATCTGCCACATCAGCCATTCAAGAACCTTGGCGCGCGCCTCGCCGCCCGCAGGCAAAAACTGGCCCGACTTTTCAGCGAGATAAATCAGGATCGCGCCTGATTCCATCAGCGCAATATCGGTATCGCGATCATGAATGGCGGGAATGCGGCCATTGGGCGACAGGGCTTGAAAAGCGGGCTTGAACTGATCGCCCTCACCCAGATTGACGGGATGAACCTCATAAGCAAGCCCCATCTCTTCCAAAGCGATGGAGACCTTGCGGCCATTGGATGTTGTCCAGGTGTAAAGATCGATCATGATGGCCTCCCTGCCGTTTGGGAGACCATCTCGTTTTTCTCACCCGCGCGCACCCGGAAAGTATCAGGCCTCGTCCAGTTTCTTTTTCAAGATCTCATTGGCCGATTGCGGATTGGCCTTTCCTTTGGACGCCTTCATCAACTGGCCAACGAACCAGCCCATCAGCTTGTCCTTGCCGCCTTTATATTCTGCGACCTTGTCGGGATTTGCAGCGATCACCTCATCGGCGAATTTTTCAATTTCGCCCATATCGGTAACTTGCTTGAGGCCCTTTTCCTCAACGATTTTGGCGGGGCTGCCGCCGGTCTCGAACATGATTTCGAACACATCTTTGGCGATGCGGCCCGAAATGGTTTTGTCCTGAACAAGCGACACAAGCTCACCCAGCGCCTCGGCCGAAATGGGCGACTCCGCCAGTTTGAGCCCTGCCTTGTTCAAATGACCGAACAGTTCGGAGATCATCAGATTGGCCGCAAGCTTGGCATCCCGGCCATTGGCGACCGCCTCATAATAATCGGCATAGGCCTTGTCGGAGACGAGCACACCGGCATCATAAGCCGACAGGCCATAATCGCCCATGAAGCGGGCCTTCTTCTCATCAGGCAGCTCGGGCAGCGTGGCGGCGATCTCTTCAATGAAACTGTCGTCCAGCACCAAGGGCAGCAAATCAGGATCGGGGAAATAGCGGTAATCATGCGCGTCTTCTTTGGACCGCATCGACCGCGTCTCGCCCTTGGCAACGTCATACAGACGGGTTTCCTGATCGATTGTGCCGCCATCCTCGATAATCTCGATCTGGCGGCGCGCCTCAACCTCGATCGCCTGACGGATGGCGCGCAGCGAATTGAGATTCTTGATCTCACACCGCGTGCCAAGCCCTTCACCGGGCCGGCGCACCGAAACATTGACGTCGGCGCGCATGGAGCCTTGCGCCATCTCGCCATCACAGGTGCCCAGATAAATCAGGATCGACCGCAACTTTTCAACATAGGCAGCCGCCTCGTCGGCCGAGCGCATATCAGGCTTTGACACGATTTCCATCAGCGCCACGCCCGAACGGTTCAAATCCACATAAGTCATGGAGGGGTGCTGATCATGCAGCGACTTGCCCGCATCCTGTTCCAGATGCAGCCGCTCAATACCCACGACCCGGCAGGTGCCGTCGGGCAGATCAACAATCACAAAGCCCTCACCCACAATCGGCTGATCAAACTGGCTGATCTGATAGCCTTGCGGCAGGTCGGCATAGAAATAATTCTTGCGCGCAAATTCCGAGACCTTGTTGATCCGGGCTTTCAGCCCCAGCCCCGTGCGCACGGCTTGTTCAACACATTTTTCGTTGATCACCGGCAACATGCCAGGCATGGCCGCATCAACCAGGCTGACCTGGCTGTTGGGGTCTGCGCCGAAGGTTGTGGAGGAGCCTGAAAACAGCTTTGAGTTCGACGAAACCTGGGCGTGCACTTCAAGGCCAAGCACCAGTTCCCACTGGCCGGTTTCGCCTTCAAAGATGGTGCCTTTGGCGGTTGATTCAGGCGGGGTCATCATGTCGGTCATGGCTTAGTCCTCCCACCAGCGATTGGGCCGCGCAGTAAACTGGGCAGCCTCTTCCACCACTTGGGCCAGCGCAAACAAAGTCTCTTCATCAAAGGCCCGGCCCAACAATTGCAGGCCAAGCGGCAGGCCCTGCCCGTCAAGACCGGCAGGCACCGAAATGCCCGGCAGGCCCGCCAGATTGGCCGGGACCGTGAAGACGTCATTGAGATACATCGACACCGGATCATCGGTTTTGGCGCCCATGGCAAAGGCCGCCGACGGCGCGGTCGGGGTCAGGATCGCATCGACCTGCTCATAGGCCTTTTCAAAGTCCCGGGTGATCAGGGTGCGCACCTTTTGCGCCTTGGTGTAATAGGCGTCGTAATAGCCTGCCGACAGCGCATAGGTACCGATCAGGATGCGGCGGCGCACTTCGGGGCCAAAGCCCTCCCCGCGCGTATTTTCATACATCTCGATCAGATCCTTGCCCGGCACGCGCAAGCCGTAGCGCACCCCGTCATATCGGGCGAGGTTTGATGAGGCCTCCGCCGGGGCCACGATATAATAAGCAGGCAAAGCGTAATGGGTATGCGGGAGCGAGATATCAACAATCTCGCAACCCGCTTGTTTCAACCAATCAAGACCCCGGTTCCACAGCGCCTCGATCTCGGGCGGCTCACCATCAACGCGATATTCCTTCGGAACACCGATCTTGAGACCCTTGACCGGCTTTTTAAGCGCTTGGGCAAAATCCGGCGCCGCGACCTGGGCGGACGTTGAATCCTTGGGGTCATGCCCGACCATTTCGGAGAGCATGAGGGCTGCGTCCGCCACCGTCCGCGTCATCGGCCCGGCCTGATCAAGGGAACTCGCAAAGGCGACAATCCCCCAGCGGGAGCACCGCCCATAGGTCGGCTTCATGCCGACAATGCCGGTGAAGCTCGCTGGCTGACGAATTGAGCCGCCCGTATCGGTGCCGGTTGCCGCAATGGCGATATGGGCGGCCACAGCCGCCGAACTGCCGCCCGACGAGCCACCGGGGACCAAGGCGTCAGACACCCGCCAGGGATTGGTCACGGGGCCGAAATAGCTCGTCTCATTGGATGAACCCATGGCGAATTCATCGAGATTGGTCTTGCCCAACTGGACCGCGCCGGCTTCTTTCAGCTTGCGGGTGACGGTCGATTCATATGGCGGCACAAAGCCTTCCAGAATATGGCTGGCAGCCGTGGTCTGAACCCCCTCGGTGCAAAACAGGTCCTTATTGGCAATCGGCATGCCTTCAAGCGCCCGCACATCGCCTGCCTTGTAGCGGTCATCAGAGGCTTGCGCCTGTTCAAGCGCATTTTCCGCCGTCACGCTGATATAGGCGTTCAGCGGTTTGGCCCGCTCAATCGCATCAATATAGGCCTGGGTCAGCTCGACACAGGAAAATTCTTTTTTCTCAAGGCCTTCTTTGGCCCGGCTCATCGAAAGCTCACACAATGCAGAAATCGACATGGGCCTTACTCCACCACTTTGGGGACGGTGAAAAAGCCGTGCTCGGCCTGCGGAGCATTCCGGGTCACACGGTCGGCATCGCCGCCATCATTGATGACGTCCTCCCGCATGGGCAGACCATGGGCCTGACCGCTCTTTTTCGGCGGCACGCCGTCTGTGTCGACCTCGGAAAGATGTTCGACAAAATTCAGAATGTTCGACAGTTCACCTGCCAAATGATCAAGATCGTCCTCGGCCACTTTGATGCGGGCAAGCCGCGCAATGTGCCGGACGGTGGATTTATCGACCGCCATATGTCACCTTCTGTGGATCGCACGCCGCCGTGGAGAGCCGCACCAGGCTTTTCGGCGGCGTTTCCTGTGGGAGATCAGACTTCCCTGGATTCGCGGGCGGACCCTATCAAAGGCGCAATCACCGGGCAAGATGACCACAAAAGATGACGACTGAGGCTGAAATCAAACTGTTCCGCAAACGGGTGGGACCTGGAACAAGGCTGCTGGGGCTTGATCTGGGCTCCAAGCAGATCGGCGTGGCGCTCAGCGATATTGCGCTGACCGTCGCCACCCCCCTGACTGTTTTAAAGCGCGGCAAGTTTACTGAAACCGCACAGGAAATTCTCAGCCTGATGCGAAAACATCATGCCACGGGACTGGTGATCGGCCTGCCCCTGGAGATGAGCGGCAAGGAAGGTCCCGCCGCCCAGTCGGCGCGGGAATTTGGCCGCAATCTTGAAAAGCTTGAAGATGTTCCGATGCTGTATATTGATGAACGTCTGTCGACTGCGGCGGTGGAACGCACCCTGCTTGAGGCCGACACCAGCCGCGCCAAGCGCAAAGAGGTGATCGACAAGATGGCGGCAGGCTATATTCTTCAATCCGCACTCGAACTGATCGAACGGGATATGTTCACGCCGAAGGACACCGGGGAATGACACGGCTTTTTATCGTGATGGGAATGCTCGCCCTTCTTGGCGCTTGTGCCAAGGGGCTTGATCTGGGCGCGGACGGCTCGATCCACCAGCAGGTGCGCTTCACCCTCAATGATGAAGGTCCCGGCTATAACGACACGATCAGCCATTTCCTGGTCTATCAGGTGACCAATATCAATCAGGCCGATGCGAGCCTGAGCCTGGTGTGGCATTTACAAGGAAGCTCCCAGGTGCGTGAAATCCTCTATGGGACGCGGCCCTTGGGCCTGAACCCGCCACGCGGCGCCCACGGGTTTGGTGACAATGCCCCGCCACCGGCCCTGGTGCCGGGCCGGGCCTATCTGGCCTACGCCTATTCGGCCTCGCCGCCGCCCGACGATGCCTTCCTGTATTTCAAAATCAACTGGGACGGCACGGTCGCGCTGCCCGAACAAGACACCCAGACCTTTTCCAAGCTTGTGCGCGCGCTGGCCAAGGCGCTCAATGAAGGCCGTCACACGCGTTTAACCGCCCGATGATCGAAATCATCTTTGCACTCGCCCCGGTCTTTCTGTGTATTGCGATCGGCTTTGTCATTCGCCAAATGGGCTTTCCCGGCGAGGCGTTCTGGCCGCTGCTCAACCGCGTGGTCTATTATATTTTCTATCCCGCCCTCTTGGTTGAAAACCTTGCCACCGCCGATCTTGGCGGGCCATCGGTGATCTTCCCGCTCGGTCTCGCGCTCGTTGGCGCGCAAATCCTCATGGCGTTTGTGATGAGCCTGTCGCGGCGGGCGCTCAAACCCACCGGGCCGCAATATTCGTCGATGTTTCAAGGCACGGTGCGCTGGAACGGTTTTGTCGCCATTGCCGCGATTGCCGCGCTTTATGGTCCCGACGGGGTAACGCTGGCGGCCATTGCGCTGGCCTTCATGGTGCCGGTGGCGAATGTCTTGTCGGTCTATGTGCTTGCCAAACACGCCAGTGCCGCAGGCCCCGTAAAAGCCCGCATGGTGGCCGAGCAGCTGATCAAGAACCCGCTTTTGATTGCGTGCGTCATCGGCATCCTGCTCAATGCCCTGTCCATTCCCCTGCCCCGGCCCGCGCTCGACACAATCGGTGTGCTGGGCGATGCCGCCCTCACCATGGGGCTGTTGGCGGTTGGTGCGGGCTTGGAATTTGAAAGCGCGCGGCGCTCTTCAGGCCTGATCGCACTGACCTGCGTCCTCAAGCTCGTCATCATGCCGGTCTTTGCCTTCACTGCGATGAGCCTTGCAGGTGTCTCGGGCCTTGCCTTTATGGTGGGGATGGTCTGCGCGGCGGTGCCCGGTGCAACCAGCTCTTACATTCTGGCGCGCCAGTTGGGCGGTGATGCCCCGATGATGGCGGGGATCATCACGGCGGGGACACTGGCCGCCTTTGTCACCATGCCGGTCATGCTGATTGTGGTTGCCCGACTCGTGTAATCAGCCTAGAAGACGGGCCTGAGATGACCACGCCTGTTCCACATCCTGAATTGTCGCTGTCCCGTCAGCATCTGTTGGGAATTGAGGGGCTTTCTCCTTCTGAAATCGAAACGATCCTGGACTTGGCCGACAGCTATGTCGAACAAAGCCGTCAGATCGACAAGAAAGTGTCGGTGCTGCGCGGGCGCACCCAGATCAATCTGTTCTTTGAAAGCTCCACCCGGACGCAATCCAGCTTTGAGTTGGCGGGCAAGCGGCTGGGCGCCGACGTCATGAATATGTCGGTGGCTTCGAGCGCCATCCGCAAGGGTGAAACCCTGCTTGATACCGCCATGACCTTAAACGCCATGCATCCCGATATTCTGGTGGTGCGTCATGGTGCGTCGGGCGCTGTTAATCTGCTCGCCCAGAAGGTCAATTGCGCGGTGATCAATGCGGGCGATGGCCGGCATGAACATCCTACGCAAGCCCTGCTGGACGCCCAGACCATCCGCCGCCGCAAAGGCCGTCTTGAAGGGCTGACCGTGGTGATCTGTGGTGACATTGCCCACAGCCGGGTTGCGCGGTCCAACATCATTTTGCTGACCACCATGGGCGCGCGGGTGCGCGTGGTGGCCCCCTCCACCCTGTTGCCGCCGGGCATCGACCGGATGGGGGTCGAGGTCTATCACGATATGATTGCGGGTCTTGAAGGGGCTGACATTGTCATGATGCTGCGCCTTCAGATGGAACGGATGGAAGGCTCCTTCATTCCATCAACGCGCGAATTTTACGCCACCTATGGGCTTGATTATCACAGGCTTGCGGTGGCCAAGCCCGACGCGCTGATCATGCATCCGGGCCCCATGAACCGGGGTGTCGAAATCGACTCAGCGGTGGCCGATGACATCACCCGGTCGGCCATTCTGGAACAGGTCGAAATGGGTGTGGCTGTCCGCATGGCCGTGCTTGATCTGCTGGCACGCAATCTCACCAATGAAGGCCCGCCCCTATGAGCCGGACAGCCTACATAAACGCCCGGCTGATTGATCCCTCCACCGGGATGGACGAAATCGGCACGCTGGTGATTGAAGATGAATGGATTGCCGCGTGCGGCGCCGAAGTCGATGCCCCCGAGGGTGCCGAGATCATCGATTGCGGCGGGCATATTCTGGCACCGGGCCTGATTGATCTGTCGGTCCATGTCGGCGAACCCGGTGCCGAGCACAAAGAAACCATGGATTCGGTGACCCGCGCAGCCGCGGCCGGCGGCGTTACCACCATCATCATCCAGCCTGACACTGATCCCGTGATTGATGATGTCGCCATTTTGGAAATGGTTGCCCGCCGCGCCCGCAAGATCGACCGGGTCCGGGTTGAGGCGATGGGCACCATCACCCATGGCCGGTTGGGCGAAGCACTGGGTGAAATCGGCCTGCTCAAACAATCAGGCGCGGTCGCCTTTACCGATGCAGGACGCACCATCCGCTCGGCCGCCGTCATGCGCCGCGCGCTGTCCTACGCCGACACGCTCGGCGCGCTTTTGATCACCCATGCTGAAGACCCTGATCTGGGCGCAGCCGGTGTGATGAATGAGGGCGAGCTTTCAACCCGGCTTGGCCTGCCCGGCATTCCCGCCGCCGCAGAGCTGATGGGCCTGGAACGGGACATCCGCCTTAGCGAGCTGACCGGCGCGCGCTGTCATATTGATCAGATATCAGCGGCTGGTTCCGTCGATATCCTCGAAGACGCCAAATCGGTCGGTATTCCGGTGACCTGTGGGGTGTCGGCCGCACATCTGACACTGAACCAGAATGATATTGGCGAGTACCGCACCTTCTTCCGTCTGTCCCCGCCCCTGCGCGGCGAGGATGACCGCCAGGCGCTGATTGACGGGCTGGCGCGCGGCATTATCGATGTTGTTCATTCCAATCACATGCCTGAGGATCAGGAAGCCAAGCGCCAGCCATTCGAGCTTGCCGGCATTGGTGCCATCGGGGTTGAAACGCTGCTCCCCGCCATGTTGTCGCTGGTTCATGCAGGCGAGCTTGAATTGATGACCGCCCTGCGGGCGGTGACCTCCGCGCCTGCGCAATTGCTGGGATTGGAAGAAGGCACGCTTGATGTCGGCGCCCCTGCCGACCTTGTGCTGATCGACCTCAACACGCCCTGGGTGCTAACCCTTGATGCACTTCAGTCCAAATCGAAAAACACTCCCTATGAAGACCGCCGCTTGCAGGGCCGCGCCATCCGCACCATAGTGCGGGGCCGGACGGTCTTTGAACTCTAGGCACCCTGCATTTGCTTTATTTTCAGGACCGTCCGTTCCGATCTGGGGGATAATTTTGGGAGGGTACTCATATGCCTGATATTTCTGTTGCCGCGTCAAGCAGCGCTTTGCTCGGACCGGTCATCGCACTTGTGTTGTGGTCGCTTGTTATGTGGCTGTGGATGTATGCAACGCGCCTGCCGGTCATGATGAAAATGCAAAAAGAAGGCGTTGAAATCGACAATAAGCTGACGCCGACGGAGTTGGCGGGGTCGATCCCCGCGCCGACTCGCTGGCCGGCAGACAATTACAACCATTTGATGGAACAGCCGACCATCTTTTATGCAGCAGCGCTGGCGGCTGCCATGGCCGGTATGGGCGGCGACAGCCTCGCAGTCTCATGCGCCTGGGCTTACGTGATCCTGCGCGTTGTGCATTCGATCCTGCAAGCGACCGTCAATGTCATCATGGTCCGCTTTGCGATCTTTACGCTGTCAACGGTTGCTCTCGGCATTTTGACCGCCAAAACCGCGATGGCGGTTCTTTAAAATTTCAAAGGGGATGGAGCGATGCCCGATCCAATCAGCTGGTCAGAAGCCGCACCTTATTTTGCAGCCTTTGCCCTGCTTGGTTATCTGCTCGGCTCCATCCCCTTTGGTCTTTTGATCACCAAGGCCGTTGGCCTGGGTGATATTCGAAAAGTCGGCTCCGGCAATATCGGGGCCACCAATGTTTTGCGCACCGGCAATAAGGGTGCGGCAGCAGCCACGCTGGTTCTGGATGGCGGCAAGGCACTTGCGGCTGTTTTGATCTGCGAACAGTATGGCGGCCCTGACGGCGCGGTCATTGGCGGCGTGTTCGCTTTTCTGGGCCATCTGTTTCCCGTGTGGCTCAAATTTAATGGCGGCAAGGGCGTCGCGTGCTTCTTCGGCATCGCCTTTGGCGCATTCTGGCCCGTGGGGTTTCTGGCGGCGGGAACATGGATCGGCTTTGCGTTCCTCTCGCGCCTGTCCTCCCTGTCGGCGCTTGTGACCGCGGCTGCGACCCCGGTCTTCTTCCTGTGGTTTGGACGGTTTCAGTGGATGGAAGCCTTTCTTGTGATCTCGCTTCTGGTATTCATCCGTCACAAGGACAATATCGTCCGGCTTTATAAGGGCGAGGAACCGCGTATCGGTGCCTCGAAAGACTCATGAGCCTGACGGGGGAAGAGCGGCTGGACTGGCTACAGCTCTTCCGCTCTGAAAATGTCGGCCCGAAAACTTTTCGCACCCTGATTGACCGCTATGGCAGCGCCGCGCGCGCGCTGGAACGGCTGCCCGATCTCGCCAAGAAAGGCGGCAAGCGCGCCATTAGAGTCGCAAGCCGGCAATCGGTGCGCGACGAAGCCCAGGCCATTGCTGATTTCGGCGGAAGCCTGATTGCTCTGCCCGATTCCGACTATCCCAATTTGCTGCGCGCCATTGATGATCCCCCGCCGGTCATTGCCGCCAAGGGGGCGTTGCATCTGCTTGCCCAACCCATGGTGGCGATTGTCGGCGCGCGCGATGCCTCAGCCGCCGCCCGCAGCTTTGCCCACGATCTCGCCCACTATTTGGGAAGCGAAGGGCTTGGTGTGGTTTCTGGACTGGCGCGCGGGGTGGACCGGGCCGCCCATGTCGGTGCGCTCAAATCGGGCACCGTGGCAGTCCTGGCCGGTGGCCTCGACAAGCTTTACCCGCGCGACAATCAAGACCTTTATGACCGCATCGGCACCGAAGGTGTGCTGCTGACCGAAACCGCTATGGGGATCACCGCCCAGGCGCGGCACTTCCCCAAGCGCAACCGCATCGTCTCAGGCATGGCGGTTGGCGTGGTGATTGTCGAGGCCACCGAACGGTCCGGCTCCCTCATCACCGCACGACTGGCGCGGGAACAAAATCGTGAAGTGATGGCGGTGCCGGGCTTTCCTTCAGAAGCCCGCGCGCGCGGTCCCAATGCACTGATTCGTGACGGTGCCACGCTGGTCGAAAGCGCTGCGGATGTGCTTGAAGCAATTGGTCCGCATATGCGCAAACCTTTTGAAGAACCGCCGCAGGACTACCGGCCCAAGCAGGAGCTGCCGCCTGAGCCCGCCGACAGCGAACTGGACAGGGTCCGGCCTGACCTGCATGCCGCGCTTGGCCCCACCAGCATTGATCGCGACACGCTGGCCCGGCGGCTGGGCTGCAGCTCCCACATCCTGTCCGTGCTGCTGCTGGAGCTTGAATTGGCAGGCAAAATCGCCTCGTCGCCGGGCAATCGGGTCAGCCTTGTTCGCACCGATACCGAACTGCCTCTGGACTGACACTGGACTGACACTGGAAATTGGCGATTTGACAGACAGGGCAAAATGCGATCAATCTCCCGCCCCGCGAGAGCATTTTTTAGTAGTGGTGCGCAAATTCCATGACGCTTGTCATTGTCGAATCCCCGGCCAAGGCCAAGACCATCAACAAATATCTCGGCTCTGAGTACGAGGTTGTGGCGAGCTTTGGCCATGTCCGCGACCTGCCGCCCAAGGATGGGTCGGTCGATCCTGATGCCGATTTTTCCATGATCTGGCAGGTCCAGGCGGATTCCAAAAAGCGTATGACCGAACTGGCCAAGGCCGCCAAGGCCCATGACCGGCTGGTGCTTGCCACTGACCCCGACCGCGAAGGCGAAGCCATTTCTTGGCACGTGCTTGAAGTGCTGAATGAAAAGAAGGCGCTGAAAGACACCAAGGTTGAGCGCGTCACCTTCAACGAAATCACCAAAAGCGCGATCCTGAAGGCGATGGAACAACCCCGCGAGATCGATCAGCGCATGGTTGATGCCTATCTCGCGCGCCGCGCTCTTGATTATCTTGTGGGCTTTAATCTCTCGCCGGTCCTGTGGCGCAAGCTGCCCGGATCACGCTCGGCAGGACGGGTGCAGTCGGTCGCGCTGCGTTTGATCTGCGACCGCGAGCTTGAGATCGAAACTTTTGTGCCGCGCGAATATTGGACCATTGAAGCGGCCTGCAACAATGAGGCAGGGCAAAGCTTCGCCGCGCGCCTTTATGCGCTTGATGGCAAAAAGCTCGGCAAGTTCGACTTGCCTAATCAGTCAGTTGCCGAGGCCGCCAAGTCCCGGATTGACGCGCAAAGCTTCACGGTCAGCGCGGTTGAGGCCAAGCCCGCGAAGCGTCACCCCTATCCGCCCTTCACCACCTCGACCCTTCAGCAGGAAGCCTCCCGCAAGCTTGGTTTTAATGCCAGCCGCACCATGCAGGTCGCCCAGAAGCTGTATGAAGGCGTGTCGATCAATGGCGAAACACAAGGTCTGATCACCTATATGCGGACCGATGGTGTCTCGATGGCTGGCGAAGCCATCGCCGCCGCCCGCCGCGTCATTGGCGAAGATCATGGTGCAGCCTATGTGCCGGATGTGCCGCGCGCTTACAAATCCAAGGCCAAGAACGCCCAGGAAGCCCATGAAGCGATCCGCCCGGTTGATCTTGGTTTGCGGCCCCATATGGCGCGCAAATATCTGTCCGACGAACAAGCCCGTCTTTATGAGCTTGTGTGGAAACGCGCCCTGGCAAGCCAGATGGAAAGCGCGCGTCTTGAGCGCACGACCGTGACGCTCAAAGCCGGGGCTGATCAGATCGAGCTTCGGGCCACCGGCCAGGTCATCCAGTTTGACGGCTTTCTCGCGCTTTATCAGGAAGGCCGCGACGACAGCACCGAGGATGAAGACGGCGCCCGCCTGCCTGCCCTGAAAGAGGGTGAGGCCGTACCGACCGGCGATGTGAAGGCTGAACAGCATTTCACCCAGCCCCCGCCGCGCTTCACCGAAGCCTCGCTTGTCAAACGGCTTGAGGAACTGGGCATCGGCCGGCCCTCGACCTATGCCTCGACACTCTCGACCCTGCGCGACCGCGACTATGTCCATATGGACCAGAACCGCTTCATCCCCGAAGACAAGGGCCGGCTGGTCATTGCCTTCCTTGAAAGCTTCTTTGCGCGCTATGTCGAGTATGATTTTACCGCCGGCCTTGAAGAACAGCTTGATCAGGTCTCCGAGGGTCAGATGGAATGGCGCGCGCTGTTGCGGGCCTTCTGGACCGATTTTACCGGCGCCATTGACGAGATTTCAGAACTCCGCGTCACCCATGTGCTCGATGCGCTTAATGAAATGCTGGGCCCGCATGTCTTCCCGCCGCGTGAAGACGGGTCAAACCCGCGCTCCTGCCCGGTGTGTGACAATGGTGAATTGAGCCTCAAGGTCGGCCGGTTCGGCGCTTTTGTGGGCTGCTCGAACTATCCCGAATGCAAGTTCACCCGCCCCTTCTCCGGCGATGATCAGGAAGCGGCCCAGGCCGCCAGCAATGACGGCAAGGAACTGGGCACCGATCCCGATACCGGATTGCCGCTGATCCTCAAGAATGGCCGCTTTGGCCCCTATATTGAGCGTGAGCCGCTTGAAGAGGGTGAAAAACCCAAACGCGCGGGCATTCCCAAGGATATGAAGGTCGAGGACATCGACTTTGAGATGGCGCTCAAGCTCATCCGCCTGCCGCGCGAGATCGGCAAGCATCCCGAAACCCAAAAACCGATTGAAGCCGCCATTGGCCGCTATGGCCCCTATCTCAAACATGAGGGCAAATATGCCCGTCTGGACTCCTCAGCCGAAGTGTTCGAGGTTGGGCTGAACCGCGCGGTCACTCTGCTTGCGGAAGCCAAATCAAGCGGCGGGCGCCGTCAGGCCGCCACGCCCAAAAAGGTTTTGGGCGAACATCCTTCGGGTGAACAGGTTGGGGTCTTTGAGGGCCGCTACGGGCCTTACGTCAAGGCAGGTCAAATCAATGCGACCATCCCCAAGGAACGCCAGCCCGATGAAATCACGCTGGAAGAGGCCATCGCGCTGATTGATGCGCGGGCGGAAAAAACCGGCAAGCCGGTGAAGAAAGGCGCGCGCAAGACCGCCGCCAAGAAGACGGCCAAAAAGACCGCGAAGAAAACCGCCAAGAAAGCGGCGAAAAAAACAACCAAGAAGACCGCGAAAAAGACTGCTAAAAAGGCTGCACCGAAAAAAGCAGCATCTGCGAGCGATCAGTGAGCCCCCCCAAAGGACTTCCCAGCAAAGCCGACATTCTGAAATTTGTGGAAGAAACGCCCGGCGATACCGGCAAGCGTGAAATCGCGCGCGCCTTCGGCATCAAGGGCGCGGACCGGATTGAGCTCAAGCGCATTTTAAAAGAACTCGAAACCGAAGGTCTGTTTGTCCGCAAGGCGCGCAACAAGATCGCCCAGACCGGCAAGCTGCCATCGGTCACGACCTTTATCGTTTTCACCGAAAGTGATGAAGGCGATCTGCTCGCCCGTCCCGCCAAATGGGATGTTGAGGCCCATGGCCCCACCCCCATCGTGCTTGTCAAACCCACCAGCCCCAAAGGCCATGTCCCGCCGGGCATTGGCGGGCATTTTCTGGGCCGGTGCCGTGCCACGCCTGACAGCGACTATCCTTACGACTGTCATGTCATGCGCCTGCTTGACCGCCGGGTGGAGACCATTCTGGGCGTGTTTGATGATCACGGTCCGGCCGGCCGGGTTGAGCCGGTGGACCGCAAGATCAAATTCGCCGTCGATATTGCCAAGGCCGATCAGGCCGGGGCCAAACCGCGCGAACTGGTTGAGGTTGAACTTCTTCCCCACCGCAAGCTTGGCCTGCGTTGGGGCCGCATCGTGCAGCGCATTGCCGATGCTGATGATGCCCGCTCAATCAGCCTGATCGCCATTCATGAGCATCGCATCCCTGACCGCTTCCCCGATCCCGTCATTGCCGAGGCCAAGGCGGCCAAGCCCGTGTCCACGCAAAAGGGCCGCACCGATCTGACCGGCCTGCCGCTTTTGACCATCGACCCGGCCGATGCGCGCGATCATGATGATGCGGTCTGTGCTCAGTTTGATGATGATCCCAACAATCCCGGCGGCTTCGTGCTGCATGTCGCCATTGCCGATGTTGCCCATTATGTGACGCCGGGGTCTGAGCTTGATCGCGAGGCGCAAAAGCGCGGCAATTCCACCTACTTCCCCGACCGGGTTGTGCCGATGCTGCCTGAAGAGCTGTCGGCCGATCTGTGTTCGCTTCATGAAGACGAGGTCCGGCCCTGCCTTGCCGTGCGCATGGTGATTGATGCCAAGGGCGAGAAAATCCGGCACAAATTTGTGCGCGGGCTGATGAAAAGCCGCGCCTCGCTGACTTACGGCGATGCGCAGACCGCCTTTGACGGCATACCCAATGATCGCGCCGCGCCCTTTGCCGACGACATTTTGATCCCGCTTTACAAAGCCTGGCAGTGCCTCAAACAGGCGCGTGACAAGCGCGAACCGCTTGATCTGGATTTGCCAGAACATCAGATTGCCCTAGGCGAAGACGGCCATGTCGCCAGCGTGCGCCTGCGCGAGCGGTTTGACGCCCACCGGCTGATTGAGGATTTCATGATCCTCGCCAATGTTGCAGCCGCCGAGACACTGGAACAGAGCCCCTATCCCTGCCTGTACCGCATTCACGAAACGCCCTCGCCGGAAAAGTTGAGCGCATTGGGCGATTATCTCTCGACGCTGGGGTTCAAGCTCGCCAAGGGCCAGAATTTGCGCCCCAACCATTTCAATCATCTGATTGGCAAGGCACGCGGCACTCCGCACGCCGATGTGGTGCAGGAAACGGTTTTGCGCAGCCAGATGCAGGCGGTTTACACGTCGGACAATATGGGTCACTTCGGGCTCAATCTGCGCCGCTACGCCCATTTCACCTCGCCCATTCGCCGCTATGCCGACCTTTATGTCCATCGCGCGCTGATCCGGGCGGGCAAACTGGGCGAAGACGGCGCCACCGACGATGAAATCGTCAGGCTCACCCAGACGGCGGAACATATCTCCCAGACAGAACGGCGCTCAATGACCGCTGAACGCTCCACAGTTGATCGCTACATGGCGCATTATATGCGCGACCGGATCGGGGCGGAGTTTCCCGGCCGGATTTCAGGCGTCAACAAGGCCGGCATCTTTGTGCGCATCGACACGCTGGGAGCGGATGGGCTGGTGCCAATGTCGCGGCTGGGTGGTGATTACTATATTCACGACGAATCGAAATTTGCCCTCATTGGCCGGAATTCAGGCCTTGCCTATTCCCTGGGGGACAAGGTTGAGGTGCGACTTTTGGAAACTGCCCCGCTCAAAGGCGGTTTGTTGTTCGAGCTGATTGACCACACCCCGCAGATCAAGAACGCTAAACTCAGCCATGGCCGCAAACGCCCGCCGCGCAAGGCCGGAGCACGCCACAAGAAAAAAAGACGGTCCTGATCTACGCGCCTGATCAGCACTTTCAGCACATCCAAATGCTGCACTGCACACAAAAACCCAAGGGAATCCGGGGTGTGCAGAACTGTCATGCGACAATTGGGGAACTTTTGATCCTGTGCTTTGCTCGCCACACTCCCGGTCAAATTTGTTCGCTTAGGAATGAGTTGCATGACCGATATCACCGGCCCCGACCTGCCAACAGTTGCTGATGACGACGCCCGCTCCGTGGTGTCTGCCATGGGACGGGGCGCACGCCTCAGTTGCCCGCGATGCGGCACTCGCACCATGTTCAAGGGCTATTTGAAGGTCGCTGACAAATGCGGCTCATGCGGGGAAGAGCTTCATCATCACCGCGCTGATGATGCCCCGCCCTACATCACGATCTTCCTGGTCGGCCATATCATCGTTCCGCTCATGCTGATTATCGAGCAGAGCTATTTTCCGCCCATGTGGGTGCATTGGCTGATCTGGCCCGCCGCCGCGCTTGGTCTGGCCCTTGGTCTTCTGCCTGTGGTCAAAGGGGCGTTTGTCGGCCTGCAATGGGCGCTGCGTCTTCACGGGTTCGGGACCGGCGATACGCTGGACAGCGAATAGCCAAAGCGGCATTGTGCGCCCCATTCAGGAGGCGCCCGAATGTCCACATTCGACAAAAAGAAAGACGATCAAATCCGCGATGCCGGCACCAAGCTGCCGGCCATCAAGGACGCCGCCACGCTTGTTCTGGTGCGCCGGGAGCGCGGGGTTCCCCATGTGCTGATGGGACAGCGGTCGGGCGGTACACGCTTCATGCCGAACAAGTTTGTTTTTCCCGGTGGCCGGGTCGATCCCGGCGATCACCGCATCGCGCCGTTGACCGACCTTCACCCTGAAACCCGTGACAAGGTGATGGTGGACCCCCGTGGCGCGCGTGTGGTGAGCGAGAATAAAGCCAAGGCCATTGCGTTGGCCGCGCTGCGTGAGACCTTTGAGGAAACCGGCCTGGTGCTGGGCGAGAAGACCGCAGCCCTCCCCAAAACGCGCTCGCCGGGCTGGCAGCGTTATTTTGAAACCGGCGTTGCGCCGACGCTTGATCAACTTGTGCTGGTCGCCCGCGCAATCACCCCGCCCTACCGACCCAAGCGTTATGATGCCCGCTTCTTCATGGCCGATGCCGAACTGATTGCAGCCGACGCCCATGACATGTTTGCAGGCTCTGGCGAATTGCTTGAGCTGCACTGGGTGCCGATTGATGAGGCGACCAAGCTTGATCTGCCCAATATCACCCGTGCGGTGCTCGCCCGCATTGGCGAACGCGCCGCCGACGGCAAACCCTTCAAACCCGGCATAAACGCTCCCTTCTTTCACTTTGTGCGCGGCAAGCCCCAGATGATCCATGTCTGACAGCCTGTCCCGGCGGGACCTGATCTGGTCTTACGTCATCGTCATCACATCAATCACCGCCACCGGCGTGATGATCGGGCTGACCCTGCCGCTTTTGTCCCTGATCCTTGATCAAAAAGGCATGAGCGCGACGTTTATCGGCTTTTCCAATGCCACGCCGGGGCTTGCCACTTTTGCGGTTGCGCCGTTCATCCCCGCGCTTACCAAACGGTTCGGCACCGTGCCGGTCATGCTGGTTTGTACGGCCCTGTCGGTGGTCTGTTTCCTGCTTTATCTGGGAGTTCAGAACCCCTGGGCATGGTTTCCCATCCGCTTTGTGCATGGGGCGGCGCATGCGGTCTTGTTCATTCTGTCGGAATTCTGGGTGACGGTTCTTGCGCCTGCGCATCTGCGCGGCCGCATTCTGGGCACCTATGGCACGATCCTGTCGGCGGGCTTTGCCCTTGGCCCCTTCATCTTGTCACAAACCGGTGCGCAGACGTCCCTGCCCTTCATGGTCGGGGCGGGCCTGATGGTGGTGGCCGCCCTGCCGCTCGTGCTTGCAATGGTACGAACCGGGCCGGGCCTTGCGCCTGTGGTGGGCGAAAAGCCAGCCAAGCCGATCTGGTCTTATCTGTGGCTGGCGCCGGCGGCCACGCTGGCAGCCTTTGTGTTCGGGGCGCTCGAAACCGGCGTGTTCCAGCTCTTGCCCGTCTACGGCCTTGATAAAGGCATGACGGCAGCAGACGGCGCGCTCATCCTGTCGATTGTCGGGCTTGGCTATATGCTGATGCAGTTTCCATTGGGGGTGCTGGCCGATTTTGCCAACAAACGCCTCGTGCTGCTCGGCTGTGGCGCGGTGGCCTTTGCCGGAGCGCTGGTTCTGCCCGACCTTATCACCCACCCGACCTGGTCCTGGCCGGTGCTGTTTGTCTGGGGTGGTGTGATGACCGGGCTTTATTCGGTCGGTATCGCCACGCTGGGGGACCGGTTTGCACCATCCGACCTCATTGCCGCCAATGCGCTGTTCATCACGCTTTACTCGGCAGGCTCGGTCATCGGGCCGGTGGCAAGCGGGATTGCCATGGATCTGGCCCCGCCCGACGGGTTGATGTGGAGTTTTGCGGTGTTTGCCGGAGGCTATGTGCTGATTGCCGCTGTACGCATGGTGCGCGGAAGCGACGGAAACGCGCAGGGGTAAGCAATCAGGCTTGACTTCGCCCCGCCGATCCGTATTGTCCCGCGCTCAACCCAATTTTTGCGCGCCGAACTGCGAATCGCGCGCGCCCCGAAAGGATGAAGGTCATGGCCAAACCGGCATCGATCAAGATCAAGCTGCTCAGCACCGCTGACACCGGCTTTTTTTATGTGACCAAAAAGAATGCGCGGACCCAGACCGAAAAAATGGTCATGCGCAAATATGACCCGGTCGCGAAAAAACATGTCGATTTCAAGGAAACCAAAATCAAGTAAGATTTCGGATATCGCGTATCAGAAAGCCGCGTGAGTGTTGCTCAACGCGGCTTTTTTTATGGAGTGTGAGATGAGCCACGACATTGCCGACGCCGTTCATGAGCAACTGGCCGATATTTCCATTCATGGCGAGCGGCCGCTGTTGATCTGCGATGCCGACGAAGTGCTCGTCCAGTTCGTCTCCGCCATTGAAGCCTGGCTGATCGATCAGGGCCTCAAGCTCGACATGAAGACACTCGCCATCACCGGCAATGTCACCCGCATCGCCACCGGCGAAGTGCTGTCAGGCGAAGAGGTCGGCCAGGCGCTGAATGATTTCTTTGCCACCGGCATGGAACATCAGGTGGCGGTGCCTGGGGCGGCCGATGCGCTCGGACGGCTTTCCAACAGCCATGAGATCGTGATCTTGTCGAATGTCCCACCCCATTTGCGCGCAGAACGGCAACGCGGCCTCAAGCGCGAGGGCTTTGAGTATCCCGTCATTGCCAATCACGGCCAAAAAGGTCCGGCGGCCCGCGTTCTCGCGGCACAGACCGGCGGCGCGGTCTTTTTCATTGATGATCTGCCGCCCAATCACACATCAGTGGCCGAACATGTGCCGCACGCCCGCCTCATCCACTATGTCGCCGATCCCCGGCTGCACAAAATGATGCCGACGGCCAAGGAAGCCCATATTCGCGCCCAAGACTGGGCCGAAATTGAAAGTTATATTCAGGCGATGACCGAGGCGTAAGGCGAGGATGGCATGGAAGGCGCAACCGGTTTTTGCCGGGATTGTCTGACCGATATTGACCGGCCCGCTGCGCGCTGTGGGGCGTGCGGCTCCCCCCGGCTGTTGGTCCATCCCGATCTGGCCAGCCTTTCGATTGCCCATCTAGATTGCGACGCCTTCTATGCGGCGGTTGAAAAGCGCGACAATCCTGAGCTTTTGAACAAGCCCTTGATCATTGGCGGCGGCAAGCGCGGTGTGGTTTCAACCGCCTGCTATATCGCCCGAACCTATGGTGTGCATTCAGCCCAACCCATGTTCAAGGCGCTCAAAGCCTGTCCTGATGCGGTGGTGATCCCCCCTGATATGGAAAAATATTCCACCGTCGGGAAACAGGTGCGGGAAAAAATGCGCGCGCTTACCCCGCTGGTGGAGCCGATCTCGATTGACGAAGCGTTCATGGACTTGTCAGGCACCGAACGGTTACACGGCATGGTGCCTGCCAAAGCCCTGGCCCGCATGGTGAAGGAGCTTGAAGCCGAGCTTGGCATCACTGTTTCGGTCGGCATGGCGCCGGTCAAGTTTTTGGCCAAGATGGCGTCTGATGAACGCAAGCCACGCGGCTTTTTCGTGCTCGGCCCCGCAGAGGTGAAAGACTATCTGGCGGCTAAACCCGTCAAGGCATTGTGGGGGGTCGGCAAGGCCATGGCCTCCAAGATGGAACGCGATGGGCTAACCCAAGTCAGCCAGCTTCAAAGCATGGAGGAAAGCGAGCTTGGCCTCCAATATGGCGATCTGGGATTGCGGCTGTTCAGGCTGGCGCGGGGCGTCGATACGCGCAAGGTGACCCCCCATCACGAAACCAAATCCGTGTCATCGGAAACAACGTTCTTTGATGACGTCTCCGATCTTGATGAGCTTGACGGGATTTTGTGGCGTCAGTGCGAGCGGGTGGCCCGCCGCGCCAAAGCCAGCGGACATGCCGGCTATACCGTGACCCTCAAGCTCAAGACCGCAAGCTTTCAGGGGCGCACACGCTCCCGCACTCTGCATGATCCCACCCAGCTTGCCGAAGTGATTTACAAGGCCGCCCGCCCCCTGCTTGAAAAAGAAGCCAATGGCACCAAGTTCCGCCTGCTCGGTGTCGGCATTTCAAATCTGGCCGCTCCGGAGTTGGCCGATCCCGGCGATCTGGTGGATGAAGAAGGCGCGCGCAAGGCCAGGACCGAACGCGCGCTTGACCGGGTGCGCGAAAAGTTCGGCACCGATGTCATCAACAAAGGCCGGGGACTGAAGCGCAGGCCGCGCTAAGGCCGTTTGACCTCAAAACCCACAGGCCGGGCCACCGCCGTCACCCCGCCCAGAAGAAGCAATTCGGGATCAAGCGCCATTTCCATCACCGTCTGGCCGGTAGCCTTTTCCAGCGCCAGAAGGGATTTGGCATCGGCCTGGGGTGGCACCAGAATATGATCATCAACAAACAGGCAATCGAGCGGGGAAAACATCCCCTCACCCGTTCGCGCGGGGATCCGCTCAACACTCAGCGGGGCATGATCGACGTCGTGCTGGTGGTGAAGCTCGGCCGCCATGGCCTCCAGCCGCTCAAAATTCGGATCATCGGAGGACACATCCAAAAGGCCCAATTGTGACGGGCCGATAAAGCGCAGCGCCCCGAACAGCGAGCCATGTCCGCGCAACCCACCCCCAAGCCAGATGACGTGCCGCGCGCCCAGAAACAGTGCAAGCCGTTCCTCAATCTGCTGCATGGTCAGTTCAGGATTGGTGTCGGCACTCAAGGCAGCCTCTTCTGAAACAATCACCGTGCCATGGCCATCATGAACCAGCATACCGTGATCAAGCGACAAGGGCGCGTCATACGCCTTGATCCCCAGACCGGCACACAGGGCTTGCGCGCTCACCTGATGGCGGCCAGACCAGCACAGACCACAATGGCCGGTACCGCCATCGGTCAGCAGATAAGGCCCATCAAGGCCAGCCATGGGCGCTTCCTCCACGATGGGCAGGATGGCGGTATTGGCACCGCAGGCCAGCTGGACCTCCGCACCATGCTTGTCAACAACAGCCACAGTGACCGAGGCATGATCGCTCAGCACCCGCACAAGGCCCGCAACCGCGTGCTGAAGGGCGGGCAAAGGCTCCCCCCAGCGGCCCGGATCAGAGGGCCAGCTCACCAGAATGTGGGGATGGGCGCGGGTTTCCGCGCCCAGGAAAAATCCATCCATTGCCGGGCTTGCCATCTCGGTGCGCATACGGCACTCCTTTAGAAAGAGACTCACTGGAAAGATGCAAGCATGACCCACAAGGTTGAAACAAGGCTTCGTGAACTCGGCATCACCCTGCCCGACCCCGTTGCCCCGGTCGGTGCCTATGTCGCCCATGTGATTTCAGGCTCCACGCTTTACATCTCAGGCCAGATTTCTCTGGACCCCGAACAAGGACTGATGACCGGCACGCTGGGCGATGATTTGAGCCTTGAGCAAGGCCAGCGGGCCGCGCGCGCCTGTGGTTTGAACGTCCTGGCCCAGGCCCGTGATGCTGTGGGCGGTGACTGGGACCGGCTTGTCCGCTGTCTCAAGCTGGGCGGCTTCGTCAATGCGGTTCCTGGCTATCCCGACCATCCCAAAGTGCTGAATGGGGCATCTGACGTGATGGTCGAGGTTTTGGGCGATGCAGGCAGACATGTCCGCTTTGCGGTTGGTGCCAATTCTCTGCCGCTCAATATCGCGGTTGAGGTGGAAGCCACGTTTGAGGTCCGGTCCCGATGATCAACTGGCTTGCTGCGCAGCCCTACGCCCACCGGGGGTTTCACGACAAAGACGCCGGGCTGGTTGAAAACAGTTTGAGCGCCTTTCATGCCGCGATGGAGTATGGATACGGCATTGAGCTTGACGTGCAATTGTCGGGCGATGATGACGCGGTGGTCTTTCATGACCGCACACTGGACCGGCTGACCGGCGAAACCGGGCCGGTCGATGGCCGCACGACCGAGGAGTTGCGGGAGATCACCCTGACCGGCTCTGACGACACGATCGCGACCCTTGATCATGTTCTGTCGGTCATTGATGGCCGCGTGCCGGTGCTGGTGGAGGTCAAGACCAAGCCGCGCGAAGCCCCCGGCGCGCTTGAACAGGCGGTTCTGGGCGCTTTGGAAGACTATGACGGCCCTTACGCGGTCATGTCCTTTTCACCCGACTGTGTGGCCTGGTTCCAGACCATGGCGCCATGGATGCCGCGGGGACTGGTGGCGATGGATTTCGTTGCCCATCCGGTTGATCTGAGCTTTGCCGAACGGCTGGCGCTGGCCCGGCTGCATCATGTCCGGCGGATTGATCCTGATTTTGTCGCCTATGATTGCCGGTCGATCCCCAACCGGGCTTTGCGGTCGGTCCGCGCGCGCGGCATCCAGACGCTAAGCTGGACAGTCCGCAGTCAGGACGTGGCCGACACGATCGCACCCCATGTCGACCAGATCATTTTTGAGAGATTTACCCCCGCCTGATGACCGGCTTCCGGCTTGAAACCTGTGATTCCCTTTCCTCGGTCGACAAGGCCGCATGGGACGCCTGCGCCAACCCGCCCGGCCAACCCTTCAACCCCTTTGTATCTTACGATTTTCTCGAAGCGCTCGAAGCCTCAGGCTCCGCCGTTCGGGAAACCGGCTGGGGGCCAACTCATGCGCTGCTGAAGCTTGATGACCGGCTTTTGGCGTGCGCACCGCTCTATCTCAAGGGCCACAGCCAGGGCGAATATGTCTTTGATCACAGTTGGGCCCATGCGTTTGAACGCGCCGGCGGCGACTATTACCCCAAGCTGCAATGTGCGGTGCCCTTCACCCCGGCCACCGGCCCGCGTCTGCTGGCTGCCGAGCCCCAAACCCGGCGCGCGCTTGCCCAAGGCATCAAGCAATTGAACGCCCATTACGGCACCTCATCAATCCATGTCACGTTCATGGATGATCAGGACCGCGCCGCGCTCGACGCCGAAGACTATCTGATCCGTACCGATCAGCAGTTTCACTGGCACAATAAGGGCTATGCCTCATTTGAGGATTTTCTCGGAGAGCTCAGCTCCCGAAAGCGCAAGCAGATCCGCAAGGAACGGCGCGAGGCCTGCGCCGCTGTCGAGGTTGAATGCGTCACCGGCGCTGGGCTGGGTGAGCTGCACTGGGATGCATTCTACGGTTTTTACATGGACACCGGCATGCGCAAATGGGGCAGCCCTTACCTGACGCGGGAGTTCTTTTCGCTGATTGGGGAGCGGATGGCTGAGCATATCCTGCTTGTGATCGCCCGCCGCGAGGGCCGCATCATTGCAGGCGCGCTTAATTTCATAGGCTCGGACGCGCTCTATGGCCGGAACTGGGGCTGTGTCGAACAGCACAAGTTTCTGCATTTTGAGCTTTGCTACTACGCAGCGATCGAGTTTGCCATTGATCGTGGCCTCAAGCGCGTGGAAGCCGGCGCGCAGGGCCAACACAAGCTCGCCCGCGGCTATGAACCTGCGATCACCCAATCGGCCCACCACATCGCCCATGAGGGCTTCCGCGAAGCGGTGGCGGAGTTTCTGGACCGCGAACGCCGCATGGTCGCAGAAGATCAGAAGCTGCTTGCGGCGCACACACCATTCCGCAAAGATCGCTACAGTTTCGAGCCCGGAGACGATGGCGGGACAGACTATGAGGGGGATTTTTAAGCTATGGCCGAACTTCAAGGAACGCTGGTAGATGGTTGTTTGTTCTGCAAAATCATCGAACAAAAAATCCCGTCGGTGAAAATCTATGAAGATGATCTGACCTATGCCTTTATGGATATTATGCCCCAGGCCGACGGCCATGTGCTGACCATCCCCAAACATCATGCCGAAGATGTGCACGCCCTGCCCGCCGACTGGGCCAAGGCTTGCATGGAAACCGCGCAGAGGATCGCCAATGCCACCAAACAGGCGCTGGGCTGTCCCGGCCTGATGATGATGCAGTTGAATGGCGCGGCGGCGGGGCAGACCGTGTTCCACTATCACATTCACACCATTCCGCGCTTTGAGGGCCTCGACCTCAAGCTTCACGCCCGTGACATGGTCGATGCAGCCACGCTTCAACCGATTGCCGACAAGATCATTGCGGCCTTGTAATCGCACCCCGTCATCCCGGAATTTGCGCCTGCAAATATCCGGGATCTGACGCTGGAACGACCGAAAACAGGATCAGATTCCGGGTTCATCCCTCACGGGATGCCCCGGAATGACGATAGGAAAAATGTCATGGATGAACCCGGCGGCCTGATCGTCACCATACTTGCCAAGCTGGCCTTGGGCGGCGGGGCGGCGTTCGGCATCATCGTGACGGCACTGCTGCTGCAACGCCAATCGGTGCGCGGCTGGCTTGACCGGCAAGGCGCGATCCGCATCGGCTGGGCCGCCCTGAGCGCCTATGTGCTGATGGCCGTCACGCTCATGCTGCTCGGCTATGGTGTGGCGGGAATTGAACCGCGCGGCGATGCAGTTCAGCATTATTATCCCGAAGCGGTCGGTATTCGCGACGGCGGGCTGCCCTATGTGGAGGTTAAAACCTCCTATGGGCCGCTATTCGGGGTGATCAATGCGGGCCTGACGAGCCTTTATGACAGCCCCATGGCGATCATTCTGGCGACCTTCCTGATCCATTGCCTGACGGTTTTTGCACTGATGCGCTTCGCCGACGGCCAGATGAGCACCGCGCGGCTGACGGCACTGGCAAGTGTTTATCTGCTGCAACCTGTTGCGATCTGGCACACCGCCTTCACCGGCTCCAACCAAAGCTGGGTTGCACTGCTTTACATTGCAAGCCTCGCGCTTTTGGCGGGGGGCCGGCATATCGCATCGGGCGCGACGCAGATGATGGCGCTGATCGCCATCAAGGTCATTGCGCTGATCGGTACGCCCAGCCTGTTTGGCTATGCGCGCAACAAGGTCTTGTTCGTCGGTGGCTTCGGCGTGGTCGCCCTGATCTATATCGGCGTGTGTCTGGCGATCGGCATTCCGCCCCATGGCGGGTTGATCAATGAGGCGGGCGAGATCACCAGTTCCAACCTGCCCTATCTCGCAACCCTGTTTGGCTTTGATCTGATGGGCCATCTGACCGAGGCGCAGATTGCCGCTTTTGGCGCACTCGCAATAGCCGCGCTTTATACCGGCTTCCGCGCCCCGCCCTTGTCGCTTGATGCGCTGGCCGCCGGCGGGGCCGGGCTTTTGTTTGTCTTTTTGCTTTCAAGCCCCAAGGCCTACACGATCTATATGGTCATGATGCATGTGCCGGTGGCGCTGTGGATGGCGCGCCATATCGACCAGCAGGGTTTGAGCCTGCGAGTCCTCGTCTATGCCGGTGTGATGGTGCTGGCGGCCGTCAATATCAGCCTGTGGTTCACCCTGATGGACAAGGCCACGCTTGAGGTGGTGTGGACGGCAACCGGCTGGCAGGCGCCTTTGTTCCTCGTCTGCCAGCTTGCCCAGATCGGCGGTTACCTTTATCTCGGCACCGCCGCCTTCCGGGATTTCAACCGCTTGCGCGCCTGATTATTTCGCGCCTTGCGGCTCAGGCAGGCGCGGCGGCTCATTCGATTTGCCAATGGCGCGCTGACCTTTTTCGGAGATCAGTTCAAAGGCGAGCTTGTCATCGTCAACCGTGACGCGGACCACCCCGCCTTCTTGCAGCTCGCCAAACAGGATTTCGTCGGCCAACGGCTTTTTGATGTGATCCTGAATGACCCGTGCCAAGGGCCGCGCGCCCATCTTGTCGTCATAGCCGCGCTTGGCAATCCACTGATTGGCCTCGTCCGACAGCTCAAACACAACATTGCGGTCACTGAGTTGCGCTTCAAGTTCAAGCACGAATTTCTCAACCACGCGGGCAATGATTTCGGGGCCCAGCGGCGCAAAGGGGATGACCGCATCAAGACGGTTGCGGAACTCGGGCGAGAAGGTGCGATTGATCGCCTCTTCATCATCGCCGGTGCGCACCTCACGGCCAAATCCAATGGCCGATTTGGCCATTTCAGCCGCGCCCGCATTGGACGTCATGATCAGGATGACATTGCGGAAATCGACCGCCTTGCCTGAATGATCGGTCAGCTTGCCATGGTCCATCACCTGCAACAGCACATTGAAGACGTCGGGATGGGCTTTCTCGATCTCGTCAAGCAGCAGCACGCAATGGGGATGCTGATCCACCCCATCGGTCAGCAGACCGCCCTGATCATAGCCGACATAGCCTGGCGGTGCGCCGATCAGCCGGGACACGGCATGGCGTTCCATATATTCCGACATGTCAAAGCGCAGCAATTCGACACCCAGCGCTGAGGCCAGCTGTTTGGCAACTTCGGTCTTGCCGACCCCGGTGGGACCGGAGAACAGATAATTGCCCACGGGCTTTTCAGGCTCCCGCAAGCCCGCGCGCGCAAGCTTGATCGCCGACGCCAGGGCTTCGATGGCCGGGTTCTGACCAAACACAACGCGCTTGAGGCTCTTTTCCAGATCCTCCAGCACCGATTTGTCGTTCTTGGACACAGATTTGGGAGGAATGCGGGCAATCTTGGCCACAACCTCTTCGATCTGATGAACATCGATCGTGTTGTTGCGCTTGTCTTCGCTCAGCAATTGCTGGGCCGCGCCGACCTCGTCGATCACATCAATGGCTTTGTCGGGCAGTTTGCGGTCGCCAATATATTTCGACGACAGCTCAACCGCGGATTTGAGCGCATCATCAGTGTAGGTAACCCCGTGATACTCCTCAAAATAGGGTTTGAGGCCCTGCATGATCTTGATCGCGTCTTCGACCGTCGGCTCCACCACATCGATTTTCTGGAACCGGCGCAAGAGCGCGCGGTCTTTTTCGAAATGGTTGCGGAATTCTTTATAGGTGGTTGAACCCATGCAGCGCAGCACGCCTTGCTGGAGCGCGGGCTTGAGCAGGTTGGACGCATCCATGGCCCCGCCCGAGGTTGCCCCTGCGCCGATCACCGTATGGATTTCATCGATAAACAGGATCGCGTGGTCGATCTCTTCAATTTCTTTGACGACGGCTTTCAGCCGCTCTTCAAAATCACCGCGATAGCGCGTCCCGGCCAAAAGCGCGCCCATATCGAGCGCAAAAATGGTGGCTTCAGCCAGAACTTCGGGCACCTCGCCTTCGACAATGCGGCGGGCCAGCCCCTCGGCAATGGCGGTTTTACCCACACCGGGATCACCGACCAGAAGCGGATTGTTTTTGTTGCGGCGGCACAGGATCTGGATCGTGCGCTCAATTTCTGAATCACGGCCGATCAACGGGTCAATCCGGCCATCCTTGGCCTTTTGATTGAGATTGACGCAATAGGCATCAAGTGCGGCTTCGCCGTCTTTGACGACCTCTTCGCCTTGCGCCATTTCGCTTGCGCCCGAGACGGGCCGGGTTTCAGACGCGCCCGCGCGTTTGGCGATACCGTGGGAAATGAAATTGACCGCATCAAAGCGGGTCATGTTGCGTTCTTGCAGGAAGAAGGCGGCATGGCTTTCACGCTCGGCAAAAATTGCCACCAGCACATTGGCGCCGGTCACCTCTTCGCGGCCCGAGCTTTGAACATGAATGGCCGCCCGCTGGACAACCCGGTGGAAGGCTGCGGTGGGTTCGGCATCGGTTTCGCGATCAGGCGCGATCAATTCCATCAATTCATGGTCGATGAAACTGCGCACTGTCATGCGAAGGCTTTCAACCTCGACATCGCAGGCTTCAAACACCTGGATCGCATCGGGATCGTCGCACAGGGCGAACAGAAGGTGCTCCAGCGTGGCATATTCATGATGGCGTTCATTGGCCGCGGCGAGTGCGCGGCCAAAGGTTTTTTCAAGCTCCGGCGAAAATGACGGCACCGGTTTCTCCTCTTCTGATGCCCCGACGGGATGGGGCATCTCTTTCAAATGCGACCCAGCCTATTCCTTTTCAAGGGTGCATTGAAGAGGATGCTGGTGTTTGCGCGCAAAGTCCATCACCTGCGTGACCTTTGTTTCGGCCACCTCATAAGTGAAAACACCACATACGCCGACCCCCTGTTGATGGACCATCAGCATGATCCGGGTCGCTTCTTCGATCGACTTCTGAAAATAGCGCTCAAGCACATGCACGACGAATTCCATCGGCGTGTAATCATCGTTGAGCATCAAAACTTTATAGAGATCGGGCCGCTTGGTTTCAGTCTTTTCGCGCGTGATAACAGCGGTTCCCGTTCCGTCATCCTGTTTGTCGTCAGGATCACCGGGTTCAGGACCAGCCATCAGCATCAGGGGGACAAGGCAAGTCTCATCCCCGTCCATCATCAGTTGGGACGGCTTCATCACGCGCATACCCTAATCACTTTTGAGCGGACAGCTCGGCTTCAAGCAGCTCAAGCCAGCTATCAATCCGCTTCTTGTTCACGCCAAGATCGGAATAGCCATATTGCGAGCGGGAATAGATCGCAAGGCTCGATTGCGCGTCGTTAATCGCAATGAACTGAACCGTAATTGTGTCGGGAAACCGCATGATGGCCGAGCGCTGCACAAGCTCAACCTTGAAAGCTGCCTCGTCCTGCTCCACCACCGTGGTGCGCTTTTGCTCCAACGCAACTTTAAGGAATGCTTCCCGCAGCTTCTGGGCCGGCACATCATACGTCGGCGCAGTGCTGTGAGCTTCAGCCTTGGGGCAGAACTCAGCCGGGCAAACCAAATATTGATTGGGTTTGGGCCCAAGTTCCAACAGCGCGAAATCGATCATGGGGGCCTCCTCTCTCCCACCGCCTACGCAGGCGGCGAGCAAGAGGATGGGTAGAAGCCGGAGAAAGATCAAGGGGCCGTCTGCGCCTTTACTCAGCATCGGCAGGCTTGGCGGGCATCCAAGGGGCCAGCGCCTCAAACGCGGTCTGGGTCGCGATTTCGCGGGTCCGTTCGGCCTGGCGCAGAACGCCGGTGGCCGCTTTGGCCGCCGCTTCGGCGGCACGGGCCTTGAGGACGCCGCGATCTTGCGTGAGATTTTTGGTCGAGGCACTGAATTTGGCCGTCTCTGTCACGCCGACGCGGGCAAAGCTCAAACCCGACCGCGCCATGCGGCCGACGCCGGAGCGGACGGCACCAGCACTGTCGGATGCTTTGCGGACCGCCTCCTTCAGCGCCGCGCTTCCAGGAACTTTGTCCAAGGTGGCATCAATCTGGTCCCGCGTTTCTTCGGTGTAACCAAAGACCGGTTCGCCATTCACTTTGATCCGAATTTCAGCCATCAGAGATCTCCCCTAAATGGTGCGTCGCACCATACTTATCCACAGATATGGAATTTCGATGACAGAATGTCAAAGAAATTGGCAGTTTTCCGCCACTTTGCCGCAGCCTGTGGATAAAATGGGGGATAGCTTACCGGCCAAGCAGGCAATCTTTGGCGGCGTTAAGCTCAGCCGCCCATTCAGGAGATCCCCCATGATCGGGGTGCGCCTCCTGCATCATCCGGCGGTGGGCGGCCTTGATGGCGTCATCGCTTGCGCCCTCATCCAAACCCAAAATCTCCAGCGCCTTGGCCCGTGTCATCCCATATCCACCGTTCTGGCCACCATCGGACTGGTTCGACCGGCCCCGCCAGCCTGTGTGGGTGCGGTCCAGATAGGATTCAATCAACGCGACAGAGGCTGGATCATGCGCCACCGCCCAATTTCGCAACTCAATGACTGTGGATAAGTTGAGCTCTGACAGATATTTACCGGCCCAAGCCCCTTGCAAAATCTCGCCATCCAGGGTTCCGGTGCGGTGATCAAGGCTCATGCGTAGGGTTGCGGTTTCAACCCCTGATTGCGACCCGCCCGCGCTTTTGGGGCCTGACTGGCCTGTCCCGCCCACAAGCCGCCGCATCAGCCCTTTTTGCAGCACCAGCAAGGTCAACAGCGCAAAGGGAATGGCGGCGGGAAACCGGCCCGTGACGAGGAAAAATACAGCGAGCAATCCAAAGGCCGACGCCGCACCAAACCGCAAGCCCTGGGCAATCTTGTGCGGATCGCCATTGCGCAGGGCCTGGGCGAGCAGCATAAGGCCCAGAAAGCTCAAAATTCCGGCAAGAAGATAGGCCATTAACGGCTCCGCATCTGTTGGGTCAGCAGCGTCACGGGTCCGCCATCCCGGTCGGCCAGACGCTCAAGCTGCTCGGTGCCACCACTGGCATACGTCGCGACTGCCTTCAACAAAGCGCGCAGCTGATCCCGCGCATGAGGGTCAAAGGCGACCGCCGCCCCGCCCGATAATTTGGCAAACTGTTCAAAGGCCTGCTTGGCACGGGCGTCATGGCCTTCATGGAACAAAAACAGCGGCACGCCTTCAAGCCCCAACTGTCCGGCAAGATCGGCCACCGGATCAATCGGTTCTTCAAAACAGTCGCCGATATAGACGCAGGCATTCACCCGTTTCTTGCGGGTTTCTTTGAGCGTATGGCGCAGCAGACGGCCCATTTGGGTGAGGCCAGCCTCGCACGACACGCCGACCATCTCTTTCATCAGCGCGTCGGACTCGGACACGAATTTTGAAGTCTTGAACTCGCGAAAGCCGCGAAACCAGGCCAGCTGAATATCAAGTCCGCCAAGCTCGGCCACGCCGTCAAACATATCGGCCTGGATATGCATGGCGTGATCCCAGCTTTGCTCCCGGCTCATGGTGGCATCGAGTGCAAAGATCAGCCGCCCCCGGCCTGTCTCGCCACGCCGCAACGGCGTGCGGGCCACCTTGTCAAGAAAGCCTGCAATGCCGGACGCATCTTCGGTCTTGGTGATGTCTTTTCCCATATCCTTAAGATTGGAATTCAATGGCTTCTTGTCCAGAGCTAAAGCTCATGCGCGCGCTCTGACACACCCTCAATTTCCAGCGCCTCGATCAGCGCCCGCAACTCATTGCGGGCCGCCAGATGGCTCATGGTCAGGCTGACATCCACCGCCTTGTTGGTCAAATCAAGCAAAGTCAGCCCATTGGGAAACAGCTCACGATAGATCACCCGCTCGCCAAAGCCCGGCGCAACGCGAAAGCCGATGCGTGGGGCCAGCGCATCAAGGGCCGCCCCCACCCGGCGTTTATTGTGGGCGTCGGTCTGTTGCAGCCGGTTGCGCAGAATAACCCAGTCAATGCTGGCCTGGCGCGCCATCATGCGTCGTTTGCGCCCCTCCCACACCAGTTCGGCATAAAGGCTGGGCTTGACGACCTCATATGTGTCGGGGTCGATGGTGCCGATCAGGTCGAAATCAACAAAGCTGTCATTCATCGGCGTGATCAGCGTATGGGCCACCGAATGACCCAGCCGCGCCAGATGCGTGTCGGCGCCGGGACAATCGATCACAATGAAATCGGCGGCCTCGCCTTCGCCCATGGCCGCTTCAAAGCGGGCAAGCTCATCACTTTCATTTTCCGCCCGCGTGTCGAACTCGGCCCGTGGCACCAGCGAGCGTGTCGGCATTCCAAGTTTCACCCCATTGCGCGACAGCCAGCCCTCCCGGTTTTCAAGATAACGGGTTAAAGAGCGTTGCCGCGCATCAAGATCGATCACATGGACCGATGCGCCGAGCTTGAGCAGTGCAATGGTGACATGCATGGCGGTGGTCGATTTTCCCGACCCGCCTTTTTCATTGCCCAGCACCAGAATATGCGGCGCCATTTCGCCTCCCTCATCCCGAATCACCCCTATGATGGGCGCGGGTCCATTGTGCTTGCAATGCGTGTCGTTGGGCTTATCGTGCGGCAAAAGTTTCCGATGGATGAAAAGATGAGCGGCGACATCAAAATTGTCAGAACAGTCAAAGACTTGCGCGCGCAAGTTGAGGTTTGGAAGCAAGAGGGTCTGAAGGTTGCTTTGGTGCCGACCATGGGGGCGCTTCATATCGGGCATATGAGCCTGATTGACGAAGCCAAGACAAAAGCCGACCGCATCATCGTCTCCATCTTTGTCAACCCGACGCAATTTGCGCCCCATGAAGACTTTGACGCCTATCCAAGGCAGGAGGCCGATGATGCCGCCATGGTGGCCGAGCGGGGCGGTCATTTGATCTATGCGCCGGCACGCGATGAAATGTATCCAGACCATTTCTCTACCAGCATTCAGGTGGACGGCATCTCGCAAGGGCTGTGCGGTGACAGCCGCCCGCACTTTTTTGGCGGGGTAGCGATTGTGGTGGCAAAATTGCTGTTGCAGGCCCTCGCCCATGTCGCCGTGTTCGGAGAAAAGGACTATCAGCAATTGCTGGTGATCAAGCGAATGGTGCGCGACCTTAATATCCCCACCGAGATCATTGGCGCGCCTTTGGTGCGTGACGCAGACGGGCTGGCGACCAGTTCCCGCAACAAATATCTGTCGGCTGACGATCGCGCGCAGGCGCTCGCCCTCAACAAAGCCCTCAAAGCCGTGATTGAGGCCGTCAAATCCGGTGACACCGCGCCGCAAGCGATTGTGAAAGGTGGTCAAATCCTGATGGCCGCCGGGATTGAGCGCATCGACTATCTCGATCTGCGCGATGCAGAAACGCTGGAGCTGATTGACGGGCCCGTCACCGGGCCTGCCCGCGTCTTCGTCGCCGCCCATGTCGGCCCCGCGCGCCTCATCGACAATATGGCGGTTAGCTGAGGTTCATCAAAACCGGGATCATGTCGAGCGTGGGCGGTTCCAACCCCGCGTCGGACAGCATGTGATGCACTTGTCCACGATGATGGGTCTGGTGATTGAACAGATGGGCAATCAGCAGCGGCAAGGGATGCTCAAACCGCTTGCCCAGGCTGACACTTTCCCAGATCAGGCAGCCATCGAGCCGTTCAACCGTCAGATGCAGCATGAATTGTTCAATCCGCAAATCCATATCAATCCGCGCCTCTTTGAGCGCATCGAAATCACCGTAAAGCTCGGTATCCAATGCCATTGGGGTGAGCGGCAAATGTTCAAAACGGTCCATCCACATTGTGTCGCCCAGCAACAGATGATTGAGCGTGCCGTGGATTGAGGTGAAGAACGCCTTGCGATCAGCCTTGCGGTCGGTATCCGGCAACGCCGCACAGGCCGCATAAAGCCGTTCATTGGCGGCCTTGTTGTAACGGGCCAGCATATGGAAGTGATCAGGCGTCATCTCACTATTTTATGCCAAAAATGAAAATTCGTCATTCCGGGAAGGCCCAACGGCCTTGCCCGGAATCTTGCGGCACTGAGCATCTTGCTGAGCAGTCCCTCTCTCTGTGAAACTCATCATCATCAGATTCCGGTCTTCCGCCCATCAAAAGGGTTTGGCGGGCGAAAACCGAAATGACAGTTCCATTTCTTTCTAATTCACCCCTTCGCAGGGCGCTTCTGCCCGGCGCGGCTGCGTGCCTTTTTGGGCTTCTTCGCGTCGGCGCGGAAGGCCGCCTCAATCGCAAGCTCCGCCCATTCTTTCAGCTCATCAGGGTCATCATACGCCCTGTCCGGCATGAGACGGTAAGACATGACGGTGCGCTTGCCGTCCCTGGTTTCATAGACAAAGGCTTCAAGCCCTTCCTCTTCAAACCGGGGTTCGGAAATCGCATCGGCCTTGAGATAGACCTGTTCGGCCGAGATCAGCGCAATCATGATGTCACGGTAAAACACCCCTGCCCCGCCAAACATGCGTTTGACGCGGACAGTACCGATGGGCTCAAACAATTCGTAAAGATAGTCTTGGAAGTCCGGGCTGATTGCCATCTCAGACCGCCATTAGGCGTCGGTTTTGGCAAACAAGGCCGGATCAAAGCTAACGCTTTCACCACAGCCGCATTTGTCGGCCTCATTGGGATTGTTGAACACAAAGCCTGAGGTGAACCGGCTTTCCTCATAATCCATTTCTGTGCCGAGCATATAAAGGATCGCTTTGGGGTCGATCAGCACGCGTACGCCCTTGTCTTCGACGACTTCATCCATCGGATTGATCTCGTCGGCATAGGCCATGTCATAGGTGAAGCCTGCGCACCCGCCCGACTTCAATGACAGGCGCACCCCCAGAATTTCCCGGTCGGAACTGGCCATGATTTCCCGCACCCGATCCGCAGCGCGGTCGGTAAGCGAAATGGCCTTGATTTTTTGGCGTGTGCTCATAGCTCTAAGATAGCTCTCAATTAAAACATATCAAGGACAAGACGCGCTTCTTCCGACATGCGGTCCTTGGTCCAGGGTGGTGTCCAGACAAGCTGCAGCGCGACTTCCGCCACCCCGTCAACCTGCTCGACCGCACGGGCCACCTGGCGCGGGATCATATCGGCAACCGGGCAGTTGGGTGCGGTCAATGTCATATCAACCTCAACCTTGCCGTCAGGGGCGACATCAAGCCGGTAGATCAGGCCAAGCTCCCAAACATCGACGGGAATTTCGGGATCATAGACCTCTTTAATCGCGGCCACGCACGCCTCACGGAGCGCTTCGGTGTCAACGCGATACTCGCCCCGTTCGGCCAGCTCAAACAGGCTCATCCCAGCATCTCCACCGATTTGTGGAGCGCGGCGATAAACCGATCAACATCGTCCATCGTGTTATAGGCGGCAAAGCTTGCGCGCGCGGTTGCCGGCACACCAAGCCGCGCCATCAAAGGCTGCGCACAATGATGGCCCGACCGGACCGCCACGCCCTGATGATCCAGCAGCGTCGCAACATCGGAGGGATGCGCACCTTCAACCGCAAAGCTGATGATCGCGCCCTTTTCGGGCGCGGTTCCGAACAGGCGGACCGAACTGATCGCCTGCATTTCCGCGACCGCCCGGTCATGCAGCGCCATCTCATGGGCCACGACTGCGTCGCGATCCCACCCCGACACATAGTTCAGCGCCGCACCAAGCCCGATCACCTCAATGATGGCGGGGGTTCCGGCTTCAAATTTGTGCGGGACCGAAGCGGTGGTAAAACCCTGTTCGGTCACCTCGCCGATCATTTCACCGCCACCATGCCAGGGCGGCATCTGGTCCAGCAGATCCATCGGCGCCCACAAGGCCCCTACGCCTGTCGGCCCATAAATCTTGTGTCCGGAAAAAACGTAGAAATCCGCGCCCAAGGCTGCAAGATCAACCGGAAAATGCGGCACCGACTGACAGCCATCCAGCAGGACCTTCGCGCCGGCAGCGTGGGCCAGCCGGACAATCTCAGCCACCGGATGAATGATACCGAGCGCATTCGACATATGACCGATGGCGACAAGCCTGGTGCGGTCACTGAGTTTGTTTTGAAACTCAGCCATATCAAGGCTGCCATCATCCCGAAGACCAACCCAAACGAGCTTGGCCCCCGTGCGCGCCGCCACCATCTGCCAGGGCACGATATTGGAATGATGTTCCAACACTGACAGGAGGATCTCATCTCCTTCTTTGAGCGTGTTCATTGCCCAGCTATTGGCCACCAGATTGATCGCTTCGGTGGCCCCGCGGGTGAAGATGATTTCGTTTTCATTGGCAACATTCAAGAAACGCGCGACGGTCCGCCGAGCCTCTTCAAAATCATCGGTTGCCTTGTTCGACAGATAATGCAGGCCGCGATGGACATTGGCATAACCGCCTTCCATGACCGCCGACATGGCCTCGATCACTGCGCGCGGCTTCTGGGCCGAGGCGGCATTGTCGAGATAGGTCAGCGGCTTGCCATTGGCGAGCGTTTCCAGTATCGGAAAATCACCGCGAATGGACAAAGGATCAAAGCCGGGCTGCGCCGACAATGCTTCAGCCATCGCTGCCCTCCTTCACCCGCACAAACGCCTCAGCCACATGGGCGCGGGCCGCGTCCACGTAAGGGGCAAAATTGCCGGGCAAAGCCTCAATGACTTCATCGACGAAGGCGGCCACCAGCAGGGCTTTGGCGTCGAGTTCCGGGACGCCCCGCGCGCGCAGATAAAACAAGGCCGCCTCATCCAGGGCGCCCGAGGTTGCGCCATGGCTCGCAATCACCTCATCGGCATAAATTTCAAGCTCGGGCTTGTGGTCAATTTCGGCACGCGGGCTCAACAAAACAGCCTTGGACAGCTGATGGGCTTCTGAACCGTCAGCACCTTTGGCAATGGCGACCTTGCCCTGATAGACACCCTGCGCGCGGCCACCCAGAACGCCTTTGAACGTCTGTTCACTGCGCGCATTGGGAACCAGATGACGTGTCACGGTGGTGGTGTCGAGATGCTGTTCCGCGCTCAACAGATACGCGCCGAACAAGGCAAGCTCCGCCCCCTCGCCCGCAAGATCGGTGTGCAGCTCATGCCGGGTCTGCGCCCCGCCGCTGGTCACGGCAAACAGCTCATGCCGCGCTTTGGCGTTGAGTGTGGTGTGCTGACGGAAAATCTGATTGCCGCCATTTACGCGCCCCCGGATCTGGGTAAGCGTTGCGCCCTCGCCCAGATCGACCGCCACCACATGATCTGCCAAACCGGAGCTGTCATGGGCTTCAATCACCGTCAGGTTCACGCCCGGTGCAACCCGGATCAGGCTGCGTGTGTGACCCGCACCAAAATGAAGGCGCACGGTTTCATTGCTTGTCGCATCGAGCAAAAACCCGGTGCGCGCTTGGGCGCGGTTAAGCGCATCAAGCGGATGATCAAAGGGTGCAAACACGGCCGCATCTTCCAGCGGGGCAGCCTTCACGTCCCGGTCAACACCAATCGCTGCGAACGGATCATCGGCGTGCGGCGCAGCACCCTCAGCGAGGGAGAATTTGCGCAGATCGGTATATTTCCATTCCTCAACCCGGCGCGACGGCACACCGGCGCTGTGCGCAGCCTCAGCCGCGGCCTTGCGCTCAGCCAGCAGCCAGTCGGGGCCATCGCCAAGCTCGGCACTCAGCCAGTCATCGGCGGGCAGAAAACGGCTTTCCTTACTCACGCGGCAACCTCCGCATAGCCTTTTTCCTCAAGCTCAAGCGCTAGCGACTTGTCGCCGGATTTGACGATCTTGCCACCCGCCAGAACATGGACGAAATCCGGCACGATATGATCAAGAAGGCGCTGATAATGGGTGATCACCAGAAAACCCCGCTCAGGCCCGCGCAGGGCATTCACGCCATCGGCGACGACTTTGAGCGCATCAATATCGAGCCCGGAATCGGTTTCATCAAGCACCGCCATGGTGGGTTCAAGCATGGCCATTTGCAGCACTTCATTGCGTTTCTTCTCACCGCCGGAGAAGCCGACATTGACCGCGCGCTTGAGCATGTCGTCAGTGATGTTGAGCGGCTTGGCCTTCGCCCGCATCAGCTTGAGGAACGACACGGCATCAAGCTCATCCTCGCCGCGCGCCTGCCGCACGGCATTCAGGGCTGTCTTGAGGAAGGTCGTGGTTGCCACGCCGGGAATTTCAATCGGATATTGAAAGGCCAGAAACAGGCCCAGCGCTGCGCGCTCTTCAGGGTCCAACTCGGTGATGTCAGTGCCTTTAAAGCGGATCGCGCCTTTTGTGACTTCATAGCCTGCGCGGCCGGCAATCACGTAAGACAGGGTCGATTTCCCCGCCCCGTTGGGACCCATAATGGCGTGCACCTCGCCTTCATTGATGGTGAGGTTGAGGCCCTTCAGGATGGGCTTGTCCGCGACGGTGGCGTGCAGATCTTCAATTTCAAGCAGGATATTCGACATTAGCCCACGCTCCCTTCGAGCGAAATTCCAACAAGTTTTTGCGCCTCAACGGCAAATTCCATCGGCAATTGCTGCAACACATCGCGGCAAAAACCATTGACGATCAACGTGACGGCTTCCTCTTCGGAAATGCCGCGCTGGCGGCAGTAAAAACAACTCATCTTCCGAGATGGTCGAGGTGGTCGCCTCATGCTCCACTTGGGCGGATGGGTTGCGCGCCTCAATATACGGCACGGTATGCGCGCCGCACTCCTTGCCGATCAGCAGCGAATCGCACTGGGTGTAGTTCCGCGCGCCGTCAGCCTTGGGATGCATCGCCACCAGTCCGCGATAGGTCTGTTCCGACCGGCCTGCCGAAATGCCCTTGGAGATGATGCGCGAGCGGGTGTTTTTGCCCAGATGGATCATCTTGGTGCCGGTGTCGGCCTGCTGGCAATTGTTGGTGATGGCAATCGAGTAAAACTCGCCCACCGAGCCGTCGCCTTTTAAAATGCAGCTGGGATATTTCCAGGTGATGGCCGATCCGGTCTCCACCTGGGTCCAGCTGATTTTGGAATTCTTGCCCGCGCACAGGCCCCGCTTGGTGACGAAATTATAGATGCCGCCTTTGCCGTTCTCATCACCGGGATACCAGTTCTGAACGGTCGAATATTTGATCTCGGCATCATCGAGCGCCACAAGCTCAACCACAGCGGCGTGGAGCTGGTTCTCATCGCGCATCGGCGCGGTGCAGCCCTCCAGATAGGACACGTAGGAGCCTTTGTCGGCAATGATCAGCGTGCGTTCAAACTGGCCGGTATTTTCCGCATTGATCCGGAAATAGGTGGACAGCTCCATCGGGCAGGTCACCCCTTCCGGCACATAGACGAAGGAGCCATCGGAGAACACCGCTGAATTGAGCGTGGCATGGAAATTGTCGGTCGCGGGAACGACAGAGCCTAAATATTTCTGCACCAACTCAGGATGATCTTTAACTGCTTCTGAAATGGAACAGAAAATCACGCCGGCCTTGGCCAGCTCTTCCTTAAAGGTTGTGCCGACCGACACTGAATCAAACACAGCATCGACGGCCACCTTGCGCTCATAACCTTCAACACCGGCGAGGATTTTTTGCTCCTCAAGCGGAATGCCGAGCTTCTGATAGGTTTCGATCAGAACCGGATCGACCTCATCAAGGCTTTTGGGCCGGGCGGTCATCGATTTGGGTTGGGCGTAATAATAGGCATCCTGATAATCGATTTTCGGATGGCTCATCTTCGCCCAGTCCGGCTCTTCCATCGTCAGCCAGCGGCGATAGGCATCAAGCCGCCAGTTGAGCAGCCATTCAGGCTCCTCCTTCTTGGCGGAGATGAAGCGGACAATATCTTCATCAAGCCCTTTGGGGGCAAAATCCGATTCAATGTCGGAGCTCCAGCCATGCTTGTAGCGTTCAAGCGCGGCGACGGTTTCGGTGGTCTCTTTGACCGCTCCCATACTTCTACTCCCTCACGCAGCCGAGGCGCGCCCGGCCAGACGGCCATGGATCGCGCGCCATGCGGCACAGAATTTCTCACACTCTTCCCGCGTCGTCGCAAAACCCAGCGACACACGGATGACCGACTGGGCCTCATCCTCATCAAGTCCCATAGCGGCCATGACATGGCTTGCGCCAACCTTGCCCGATGAACAGGCCGATCCGGCGGAAACACAAATGCCTTCAAGATCAAACGCCATCACTTGCGTTTCAGCTTTCACGCCATCCATTTTGAGCGCCGACACATTCGATACGCGCGGCGCGCGCTTTCCGATGGGCCGGGCGGAATTCAATTCAGCTTCAATCTCATCGCGCAAGGATGCGATCCGGTCCTGATCCTCAAGCTCGTTCAGCGCGGCTTGCGCCGCCGCGCCAAAGCCTGCAATGCCAAGCACATTTTCGGTTCCCGCCCGGTCGCCCAACTCCTGGCCCCCGCCCATAAACAGCGGCACAAGATCATAAGCCTTGGCAATGTGCAGCGCGCCGATGCCTTTGGGGCCGCCGATCTTGTGCGCCGAAAGCGCGACCGTGTCGGCCGACATGCCGATTTCACCCAGCGGGATGCGCCCAGCAGCCTGAACGGCATCAACATGGAACAGGCCGCCTGCCGCGCGGACCGCCTCAGCGGCTTCGGCGATGGGCTGGATCACGCCGGTCTCATTGTTAACCGCCATCAGCGCAACCAGCGCCTTGGGACCGGCCAGCAATTCTTTCAGATGATCGATATCAGCCACGCCATCGGGCGTGACAGCCAAAATATCGACGGGCAATCCAGCGGCGTCCGCCGCGCCGCGCACGGCATCATGCTCGATCGCAGAAACGATCAGCCGTTCGGCGCCCTGTGCGCGCGCGCCGCCAATCACCCCCAGCGCATTGGCCTCGGTGCCGCCGCTGGTGAAGCAGATGCGGCCCGCACATCCGCCCATCAGATCCATGACCGATGCCCGCGCCTGTTCAACCAGACTGCGCGCGCGGCGGCCCTCTGAATGGACCGAGCTTGGATTACCGGTCACATCAAGGGCGGCTTCGATCGCAGCCCGCGCCTGGACCCGTAACGGGCTGGTCGCATTATAGTCGAGATAAATGCTCATCCCGTTGCCCGCAAATCGTCCTCGCCGAGAAAATCAAAGCCCGCCCGGCCCAGCACGCGCCGCTCAATCACATCTTCAATGGTGACCGATGACAGAAAAATCTGGATCTGGCGGCCAAGCTCATCCCACAGATCATGGGTCAGGCACCGGCTGGTCATGCCGGTGCAGCCCTGCACGCCGCCATCGGCACAGGCTGTGGTGCGGATCGGCTCATCCACCGCACGGATAATGTCGGAGATGCGCAGCTCAGCCGGCACGGTTGCGAGCTTGTAGCCCCCGCCGGGGCCACGGACCGAGCTGACCAGACCGTGGCGGCGCAACTTGCCGAACAGCTGTTCGAGATAGCTGAGCGAAATATCCTGGCGCGCGGCAATGTCGGCCAGCGCAATGGGCGTGTCGGTGCCGTGCTGGGCCAGATCAACCATGGCCATCACCGCATACCGTCCCTTGGTGCTAAGCTTCATTCCGCCCTCCAACAACAAATGCGCAATTTGTCGCGTTTGCTTGAGATTTCACCGCCCGCTCCGCTATAAACGCCACGAGAGTCACCCGCAGGGGAACAGGCCTGTTCCTCTCCGATATAAGATTCCCGATTAAAACAGTCAACTATTCTGAGGCTCGATCTCCCCAATCCATATTAGTGCGTTGAAATATCGCATGATTTTCCTTCATTTCATATCATGCTTAACGCAGCAAAAGGGTTGGTTTTTGCCTTAATCATGGGAGGGCAGTTTGCCTGAAGTCATTTTTCCGGGTCCCGAGGGCCGTATTGAAGGCCGTTATCAACGTGGACCGGGCGACAATCCCCCGATTGCGCTGATTTTGCACCCCCATCCCCGCTTTGGCGGCACGATGAACAACAAGGTCGTGTTCCAAAGCTATCAGACCTATGTGAAACGTGGCTTTTCGGTTCTGCGCTTTAATTTCCGTGGCATTGGCCGCAGCCAGGGCGAATTTGACGAAGGCATTGGCGAGCTGTCCGATGCCGCCTCGGCCCTTGATTGGCTGCAAAGCGAAAACCCCTCGGCCCGGCAATGCTGGATCACCGGCTTTTCGTTCGGCGCGTGGATCGGCATGCAGCTTTTGATGCGCCGGCCTGAAATTTCAGGCTTCATCTCGATTGCGCCGCCCGCCAATCTGTACGATTTCACCTTCCTGGCGCCCTGCCCGTCCTCGGGCCTGTTCATTTCAGGCACGTCGGACAAGGTTGTGCCGCCCGCCGATGTACGCGCCCTGGCCGACCGGCTGACCGCCCAGAAGGACATTACGATTGATCATGACCTGATCGGACGGCGCGAACCATTTCTTTGAAGCCAATCTTGATGATCTGAACACGTCATTGAATGGCTATCTCGACCGCCGCATGGCCGAGATCGACGCCGAGCGCGACGAATAACGACCGATCACCCAACCATCACTCCGCCCGTCATCGGGCGGGGTGCACCGGTTGTGTTGGGAACCGTCAGCGGCAAGCCAAGCGCCGACCGCTTGGCGAGAAACGCAAAGGCCTCGGCTTCGAGCGAATCGCCTCGCCAGTTCCAATATTCAACAGGCTCCACCAACACATCACAGGCCCGCGCCAAAGCGGCCATCAGGGCGGGGTTGCGCCGTCCCCCGCCGGTTACCGCCAGGGCATTGGGCTGGATCGGGAAATGCCGCAAGCCCAAAGCCACCGTCCGGGCGGTAAAGGCGGTCAGTGTGGCCGCCCCGTCAGCCAGCGACAGGCCGCGCAAAGGTTCAAGCCCGAAATCATGCCGGTCGAGCGATTTGGGCGGCGCTGCGTCAAACCATGGATTATCAAGCATCGTATCAAGGATCGTGCCATGCACCACCCCCGCCGACGCGATGTGTCCATCACGGTCAAACCGTCCCTTGCCGTGCAACGCCACCCAGTCATCCAGCAAACCATTGCCCGGCCCGGTATCAAAGGCGCGAATATCCTCCCACAGTTCTTCGGCCACAACCTGGTCAGACCCCAGCCATGTCAGATTGGCCACGCCGCCGAGATTAAGCACCGCCAAAGGCCCGGTTTTCGACCATTGAGCCAAAGCCGCGTGATAAAGTGGTGCCACCGGCGCGCCATGCCCGCCCGCCTCCACATCGGCAACCCGCATATCCCACACGACAGGCAAGCCGATTTCCTGGGAGAGATAGCCCGGCTCACCGATCTGCCAGGTAATCGACGCATCGGCATTGTGAAAGATGGTCTGGCCGTGAAAGCCCATCAGCTCAACAGGCTCGTCAAACTCTTTCAGGAGCGCGTTCACCGCCTCTATATGGCGCTGGGTCAACAGCCGCGCGGCTTTATGAACCGTGTCATCTTCGGCCCGCGCCCCAAGTTCGACAGCCCGGTCAACCGCCATACGCAATGCCGCACGGTCAGCATCGGAATAATCGAGCGTCAGCGAGGGGCCAAGCGCAAAGACCCGGACCCCGTCGGTTTTGACAAGGGCGACATCCACCCCATCCAGGGCGGTTCCAGACATGGCGCCGATGCACCAGCTTGCTTGGTCAAGACCTGCCATGATAGGGACCCCTTCCCGAACCCGGATTGATCTGAGGCGAATGAGTGACGGCGATGAGCGCGTTTAAATCTGACTTTCTTACCGTGATGCACGAACGCGGCTATGTCCATCAAGTGACGGACCTGGACGCGCTGGACGAAGCCTGTGCCACCGGCTCAATCGTGGCTTATGCCGGATTCGACTGCACCGGGCCAAGCCTTCATGTCGGCCATATGATTTCGATCATGCTGCTGCGCCGCCTGCAACAGGCAGGCCACAAGCCCATTGTGCTGCTGGGCGGCGGCACGACCCGTGTGGGCGACCCCTCGGGCAAGGATGAATCGCGCAAGCTCTTGACGCCCGAAACCATTGCCGAGAACAAGGCGAGCATTTTTCGCGCCTTCGATAAATGCCTGACCTTCGGCGATGGCCCGACCGATGCGGTGCTGGTCGACAATGCCGATTGGCTGCTCGACATCAAATATGTCGACTTTCTGCGCGACATTGGCCGGCATTTCACCATCAACCGTATGCTGACCTTCGATTCGGTCAAATTGCGGCTCGATCGTGAACAACCCCTCACCTTCCTTGAGTTCAATTATATGCTGTTGCAAGCCTACGACTTTGTTGAGTTGAACAAGCGTTTATGGCTGCAGTCTGCAGATGGGCGGCTCCGACCAATGGGGCAATATCATCAATGGTGTTGAACTGGGCCGGCGATCTGAAAACGCATCGCTTTACGGGCTGACCACGCCTTTGCTGACGACCGCCAGCGGCGCTAAAATGGGCAAGACGGCTGATGGCGCGGTCTGGCTCAATGACGATATGCTGCCGCCGTATGAATTTTGGCAATTCTGGCGCAACACCGAAGACGCCGATGTCGGCAAATTCCTCAAACTGTTCACCGATTTGCCGATGGATGAAATTGCCCGGCTTGAAGCGCTCGAAGGCGCGCAGATTAATGAAGCCAAGGTCCGTCTGGCGAATGAGGTGACAACGCTTCTACACGGCGCTGACGCTGCCCGCTCCGCCGAAGAAACCGCGCGCAAGGTCTTTGCCGAAGGGGCCGCCGGGGATGATTTGCCGGTGGTTGAGGTGGCCGCAGGCGCAAACCCGGCCTGGATCGACATGCTGGTTGAGACGGGCCTGTGTTCGTCCAAAGGCGATGCCCGCCGTCAAATCCGGCAAAATGCCGTCAAAATCGATGGCGAAGCGATGAATGATGAGGCTGGAACCGTGCCTGCTGAATCGGGCGAATATCGCCTGTCCAAAGGCAAGAAGAATCACGCGCTGATCAAGGTCAGCTGACCCCTACGGTGATACAGGTTCAGGCGGCGGCAGGATTTCATCAATCCGGCTCGCGGGTTGATCGGGATCACCGGGCGCGCGCGCGCTGTGATGGCCCAGGTGCTTGGGCTTGCTGATCTTTTTCCTTCCCCGGTGTGCCGAAAATTCCACGCAGAAAACCCGGCGTCAGGGCCGACAGGGGATTGGCATTGATTTTGATGTCATCGGCGGGGCCGCGCGCGGTGAAATTCACCGCAATCAGCCCCTGGCCTTCCCCGCCTGCCAACAGCTCGCCAATGATCGGCACATAGCCGATCAGGGAGTTGAGCGTGTAGGCCGGTGCCACCGTGCCACCCATATCGAGTGAGCCATCATCACCAACCAGCCCCCGGAAATGAATGCCGACCGACGGACCGATGGCGCGCGCATTATCAATACGGATGCCCTCAGGCCGGCTTTCAAACGGGATCTCGACGGTCTCAAACAACAACCCTTCGCCTTGCAGCGCCCCGGCAATACCCGTCAGGGAACTCAAATTGAGGATCTGGCCAAGCGCGGGTAATTCAACAATGCGCAAGGCCTGGGCTTGCAGCCCCCCCGCATATGTCATCGTCTCGTTGGGTCCAGGCGTCAGCGTCATGCCCACCGTCATTGTGCCGCCTTTGGCATTGTCGATCAGACCCAGACCTTCCAGTACCTTGCCGGCATTTTCGGTCAGGATCTTAAGCTCGCGCGTGGTCCCGTCCACCGGTTCAAGCTTGGCCCGCAATGATTTGCCGTCATCCAGCGTGGCATCCAGATTGACCCGGGCGAGCGTGCCATTCTCCGCCTCAACCGATCCAATCAGTCCATTGAGCACCAGCGCATCCCCCAGCATGACCTTTTCAAAGGCAAGCCTGCCGGTGAAATCGGGCAAGGTGATTTCGCTGTCTTCGGCGGCGTCTTCGCTTAAATCCGGATCTGTCTCGCCTAGCGGATTGGGAAGGCGCAAAAATGTCCCTTCAATTGTGCCGTCATAGCCGCCGCCGGCCTTGGGCTTCAGGCTCATCGCGCCATCAACGATTGAAGCAATCGCAACGCGCGAAAACTCCGCGCTTGCCGGCACGCCGTTTGTATCAAGCGCGAAGCGGCCTTCAATGGCATGGTCCGGCCCTTGCAGGCTGAAAACCGGAAAGGTCAACCCGCCGCCGGGCTGCGGAACAAACCGCAAGGAAAGCTGGCTTTGCGATCCCGCATTTTTAATCCATTCAAGCGGTGCGATCTGAAGTTTGGCGTTGCGCAAATTGGCGTCGATATCGACATGAAAAATATCGCCACCCTGTCCCATGATTTCCAGATTGAGTGGCACGGGGCCATCAAGCCACGGGACAAAATCAAACCCCAACGCCTTGCGGTCCTCAGAACTTGTTGCGAGCGATCCACGGAAGATCGATGTGGCCTGGCCCTGCGGCGCGTTGAAATTTTCATTCCAGCTGGCGAGCGCCCTGACACCATTGATTGACAACTCACCCTTGGCTGACATGGTCTTGCTGTCGCTGCGCAGCTCAAATGCGGCATCGCGCATATCAAAGCCGGGAACAAAATCGGGTAGCTTGACCTTGCGCAGATTGGACACGACTGCGAATTGCAGCTGATCAAGCCCGGCCTCTTTACGCAGCGGTACCACCATGTGAAGCCGGGTAGCGGTTTCGCCCTCGAAAGCGCCGGGATCAAGTCCCAACTTGGAGGGCAGGTTCAGCGGTTTGCGGTCGATCATCGCAAGCACGTCGGGCAATTGCCCATAAAGCACCAGCCGCACATCACTGTCGCCGCCCTTCTCGCGCAAATCGCGCACAAGGAAAAAGCCTTCTTTCAGCGTGTTGGGCCCGGCTTTCGCATGCTCAATATCCATCTGATAAGTGTGTGCGGTGAGATGGGCGGTGGCGCGCGCCTCGGTCAAGGGTGGCAGTTCCCCAAAGACACTGGCCGCGCCATCCTCAAGCCGGAATTTGACGTCAATGCCGTCCTTGGCGAGTTCCGCCTTGCCCGCAAGAACGGCCGCGGGGACATTAACGACAAAATCTGCATCATGGATCATGCCGCCGATCATGTTTTCAACCACCCAGACACGCGCACCCTCGCCCGCGCCTTTGGGCCAATAGCGCTTGAGGTCATCGATGGACATCTCATCAAATTTGCCGCGCAGCGACAGGTCCGCGCCGTCTTCCCTGAGTTTGACGCTGCCCTGGGAAGCAAAAGCAAAAGCGCCATTGGTCAGGGTGAATTTCTCCAGCCCGATCTCACCGGCAATCCAATCAAACCGGCCTTCCAGCGTCCCGCTTTGCAATGTGACGGGCTCGTCAAACATGTCACCGGCTTCGATCTTGCCGGCACCGATCGTAAAGGCGAAAGAAAAATCGCGCGGCCCGTCTGACAATTGATAAGACGATAGAACCGTGCCCTGCACCGGAACTTCCACCCCGGCATAATCTTTCAACACATCAATGCGGCGGGCAATCTGGCCCAGCGTGACGCGGTCGACCGAAATCTCTGCTGTCATCAAGTCAAAGGACCGGCTGTAAGACGCGTTGAACACAACCGGCCAGCGATCATCGGGGGATGCCCCGATAACATCGCCGGTCATCTCGATCTGAACGCCTTGTTCATCGCGCTTTAGATTAAGCTCGGCAATCTTCATGGGCCAGGTCGCGCCTGCGCGGCGGTCTTCATAGATCAGATCAGCGCCCCGTACCGTCATTTCGGTGAGCCAGCCGCTTGCTTTCGAACGATCGGGTTCGTCCAGCAATTCAGCGATCAGATCGGTTTCGTCCCGCTCTTCCGTGCGGTCCGATCGCGGCATGATCACCGCAAGGGTCAGCGTGCCGTCTTCTTTACGCACCAGCCGCACGCTCAATCCCCGCACGGCGACAAAGGTCGGCGCCAGCATACCGCGCGTCAGCGCGAGCCCCGACAGCCCCATTTGCAGGCGCGGGAACGCAGCCATCAACTCGCCATCCTCGCCGCGAATTTCGACATTGATAAGCAGCAATTCCAGCGCCTGGGATTCCCGGTTCCAGGTCAGGATTGTGTCATCGAGATCGACATCAACGCCCATATCATTGTCATCAAGCGCCGGCTCGAGATACGGCGTGAGGAAACTCAGCGAAATCGGGCCTTGCGTCAGCTCATAGACAAGCGCGCCCAGCACGATTGCCACCGAGGCAATCAAGGCACCAAATATCAAAGTGACGATGCGCGTTGTCCGTCTGACCACTCTTTGTCTGATCCTTCACATGCCAAAAGGGCCGCGCGCGATGGCATAAACCCTGTCCCTGTTGTAGCCTTAACGGGCTTGCACCGCCAATTCAAACCCCGCCAAACTGCGCCTTTCTGCCATAGACGCCAAAAGCCTGTTTCATGATCGAACCGCTTCCCGACCATCCTTATCGTCCCAAAGCCCCTGAGAGCGGCGATCAGCCGTCCCGCTATCTGGACTGGCTGGAAACAAAGCCAGAGCTTGGCGCAGAACTCACCCATCATCCGGACTGGTCCAAGTTTCTGGCAGGCGTGTTTGCGGCAAGCCCGTTTCTGAGCCAGCTCATCCGGCAGAACACAGAGATTTTGGTCAAAATTATGGCGCAGGCCGGTGAGGATCCGGTCGCCGAAGTCATTGCCGAGGCGTTCTCCCATCCTGATCTGGGCGCAGCTTCGGCCTCGCAGTCCGAGTTAATGCAGCATTTGCGGCTGGGAAAGGAAAAGCTCGCTCTGGGACTGGCGCTCGCCGACTGCGCGGGGCTGTGGGATGTCGAGGCAATCACACGGGCCTTGAGCCGCTACGCAGACGCCAGTGTCGGCGCCGCCATTGACTGGTTGACCCGATCAGCGGCGGAGCGCGGCGAGATCACCCTTGCAAGCCCGGACCATCCCGGCACGCAATCGGGCCTCACCGTAATCGGCATGGGCAAGCTTGGCGCGCTGGAACTCAACTATTCATCCGACATTGACCTCATCGTGCTGTTTGATGCCGACAAGGCCAAATCGATCTATACCGGGCGCAAATCACCCAATGAGTTTTACGTCCGCATGACGCGCGATCTGGTCAAGATCATGCAGGAGCGGACCGCTGACGGTTATGTCTTCCGCACCGACCTGCGCCTGCGACCCGATGCGTCGATCACACCGGTGGCTCTGTCGGTCGAAGCCGCCGAATCCTACTATGAATCAACCGGTCAAAACTGGGAACGCTCAGCCATGATCAAGGCCCGGCCGATGGCGGGCGATACAAAATTAGGTGCAGCCTTTCTTGATCACATACAGCCCTTTGTGTGGCGCACCGCGCTTGATTTCAACGCTATTGCCGAGGTTGAGGCGATCACGGAAAAAATCCGCGCCCAGCAACGATCAGGCCCCTTCCGGCTGCCCGGCCATAATGTGAAGCTTGGGCGCGGCGGTATTCGCGAGATCGAATTTTTTGTGCAGACCCAGCAGATGGTGGCAGGCGGGCGTGACCGGCATTTGCGCGTGTCCGGCACCCTTGAAGGGCTGAACCGGCTGGCCCAAGCCGGTCATATTGACAGCCCAACCCGCGATGCTCTGTCCGATGCCTACAAATTTTTGCGCACCATCGAACACCGCCTGCAAATGGTGAATGATGAGCAGACCCAGACCCTGCCCAAGGACGACGACGCCTTGCTGCGCTTTTCCCGCTTTCTGGGGTTTGCGGATACCGAAACATTTCGCCTCGCCTATGAAGACGTGCTCGCCATCGTCAAACGGGCCTATGACACCCTGTTCCAAAGCGCCGAACCCGAACTGGAAGACACGATAGAAGATGTCGACAGTCCGCATCTAAGCGCGCTTGGCTACACCCAGCCCCAGATTGTGGAACAAATCCTCGAACGCTGGCGATCGGGTCAGTACCGCGCGCTGAAATCGGAACGCTCGCGCGAGCTTGCCCATGAGCTGGAAGGCGCGATCCTCAACGCCTTTGCCAAGGCCGATGAACCCGATCTGGCCCTTGGGCGCTTTGACGAGGTTCTGTCGCGCCTGCCCGCCGGTGTGCAGCTGTTTTCCCTGATCCGGGCCAATCCCTGGTTGCTGGAACAGCTGTCCGACATCATGGCCGGTGCCCCGCGGCTTGCCCGTATGCTTGAACGCAAACCCAATCTGCTCGACATTTTTCTCGATCGCGATTGCGATGACCAGATCGCCACGCTTGATGCCGCCAAGATCGACCTGGCCTATCTGATCGAAGGCGCGCGCGACTATGAAGACGTACTCGATGCCGCCCGCCGTTGGGCCAATGACCAGAAATTCCTGATCGGCACACGGCTGATTTCCGGCGAATTGAACGCCGCAGAAGCCGCCATGCGCCTCAGTCACGTCGCCGATGCGGTGGTGCAAGGGTTGTTTCCGGCCGTAATCGAAGAATTTGCCGTTCAGCATGGCGTCATTGATGGTGGCCGTTTTGGCATTGTCGCGCTCGGCAAGCTCGGCGAGCGGCACATGACCATGAATTCCGATATTGACCTGGTCTTTGTCTATGACGCCCCTGAAAGCAGCAAACAATCCGATGGCAAACGTGCGCTGACACCCAGCCACTACTATGCCCGCCTCGCCCAACGGATGATCAATGCATTGTCGGCCCTGACTGCACAGGGCGAGCTTTACGAAGTTGATATGCGCATGCGTCCCCAGGGCCAGAAAGGACCCATTGCCACCCGTCTTGAAAGCCTGCGCGGCTATTATCTCGACCAGGCCTGGACGTATGAATATCAAGCGATCCTGAAAGCACGCATCATTGCCGACCAGGACGGTCTTGGCGCACAGGTGCAACAAGCGCTGCGCGATGCCCTGGCCCGGCCACGCGATTCAAAGGCTGTGCTGGGCGATGTCGCAGCCATGCAAAAAAGACTGCATGATCATTTCAAGCGCACCGATCCTTTTGCCATCAAACATGTTCCAGGCGGCATGATGGACCTTGAATTCATCGCGCAAGCATTGAGCCTGGTACACGCTCATTCCGACCCCGGTCTGATCGGCCTTGATGCAGAAGAGGTTTTCGACCGGCTTGGAACCGACAAAATCCTCAATCCTGATAACGCCGCACAGCTGGTCCGGACCGCCAAACAATATCGCTATCTGCAATCGGTTATGCGAACCGCACTTGAAGGCCGGTTTGAGGCTGACACTGCTCCAACCCTGCTCAAAAAGCGTATGGCAGAGGAAAGCGGCTTTGCCAACTTCGAGGCCTTGCGTGAAGGGCTTGTGGCTTCACAGCGCTTTGTGCTTGAGCTGTTTGAAACCCTGGTGGGCAGCCCTGCCACCCATGATGATGACTGGAATGCAGAGCTTGACGGCGCGTTGAGCTTTGAATGAGGAGACGACAATGAGCGATCTTGAAATCGGCGCAAAAGCCCCTGACTTTGACCGGCCCACCGATGGCGGCGGCACGTTCAAACTGTCGAGAGACGGCAAAGGCAAAAAAGTCGTGCTGTATTTCTATCCCAAGGACGACACGCCGGGCTGCACCAAACAGGCGATTGGATTTTCTGAGTTGATTGAGGAGTTCGACGCCGCCGGCGCTATCGTGGTGGGCGTGTCGAAAGACACGGTCGCCAAGCATGATAAGTTCCGCGACAAGCATGAGCTCAAAGTCACGCTGGTCTCAGACGAAGACGGGGCGCTGTGCGAAGCCTATGGGGTGTGGCAGGAAAAAAAGAATTACGGAAAAACCTATATGGGTATTGTCCGCACAACCTTTCTGATCGACGAGAAAGGCAAGATCGCACAGATCTGGCCCAAGGTTCGCGTCGCCGGTCACGTCGAAACGGTTCTGGAAGCCGTCAAAAACTAAATCTGCAACAGGGACAACAATGAGAAAACAGACAAGATCAACGCTTGCAGGCGCCATCGCGCTGTGTGCGGTCAGCCCAGCTTTTGCCGGTGGCGCAACTGTCGGCGACCCCGCGGCCAATCCCGCCATCCCCTTCCCCGGCCATTCGGTCAACACCTTGCTTGATGGCAGCGAGACCGAGCGTGACATCGCCTTTTCAGAACTGACAGTCGCGCCGCAATCCATGGGCGCCCCACCCCACAGCCACAGCAGGGAAGACGAGTTCTTTTATGTGCTGGAAGGCGAAATCAACTTTCTGGATGGCGAAGAAACAATCATCGCAAGCCAGGGCCAGGTGGTGGCGTTGAAGCGCGGCCATCTGCACGGTTTCTGGAACGAAAGCGATGCGCCTGCGCGCCTGTTGCTCATGGTTTCGCCGAGCGCTTTTGCAAGCTTCTTTGATGCCGTTGCTATGGAGTTACGCGCGCGAGACGCCAAGACAGCGCCCGAAGTCGGCGGCACGATTGCCGAAGTGGCCGCCCGCTATGGTGTGACCATCCATCCCGACAAAATGCCCCCGGCGATGAAGGCGCTCGCGCCACGCTGAGGGGCTAACAAAAAAGGCCGGGCGCGATGGCCCGGCCTTGATTGGTGTGCGACCGCTTATTCGGCGGCGATTTTTGTCGACTTTCTGAAATTGATCATTTCAAGCTTGCGAATGCCTTCCTCGGCAATATCGTCACCAGCGGTGGTTTCGCCTTCCGACTTCAGCTCATCCATATCCACCCAGTTGGCATAGACGTCTTTGGTACGGTCGGTGATGATGCCGGCTTGCAGCAGTGTTTTGACGAGGACGCGGAAGATATTGTTGTCCTTCTTCATCTCGTCGCGCATGAACTGATCGCGATTGATTTCGGTCAGCATGGTCTTTTGGACCCAGCGCCAGTCAAGCCCCACATTCTTGTAGATCATGCGCTTTTGCGCCGGGCTCACCAGGTTCATCAGCAGGTCCTGGAAGATATCGACCGCCCAGTCCTCGACCTTGTTGCGTTCCGCCGTTGACAGATGCGGGATGGTCTTGTCGGCCCAGATCTTGCCGAACTTGTGGTGGAAGGCTTCGTCGGTCATGACAAGCTGGATCAGATGCTTGAGCAGCGGGTCACGCGCATCGGCGAAGATCATCGCGAACGCTCCCATGGCGAGGCCCTCAATCAGCATCTGCATGCCGACAATCTTTTTGTAGACCACATCAGTCGTCACCACATCGTCCAGCACGCGGGCCAGCGTGTCCGAGCACGGCAAAGGCGCGCCCCAGCGGGCCTCGACATAGCGGGTGAAGCCCGCGACATGGCGGCCCTCTTCGCGCGCCTGATTGGCAGCATATTCCTGCGCACCGGGGTCTTTCAGAACATGGCACAGCGACGCCGACAGCGACAGCGCGCCCTGCTCGCCATGCAGAATGTTCGACAAGGTCCACAGCAGCGAGTCATTGACCAGACGCACTTTCTGCTGCTCATCAAGCCGTTCGGCAATTTTGGGAATGCGGAGTTCAAGCGCGAAGATTTCGGGCTCGATCAACATCTCGTTTTCCATATCGAACGGCTCGGAAAAGTCGATATATTTGGTGTCGAACGGGTCCCAGAAATGATTGTGGGTCGCCGAGATGATTTTGTCGAAATGCGGGGTCCGCTTCATATAGCGGTCAACCTCGATCAACGGCACAAAGTGATTGGGATTGTTCGCTTCGTAAGCGGGGTCCTTCTGGAACCGGTCCAGGCTGATTTGATTGAGCTGCCAGGCGCGTTTCAGCGCGAAGCGCTTGTCCTTGGCCATGGTTTCAACGGCCATACGAATTTCACTCAAGCTCGGCATTGCCATCCCTCTCTGTCATGTCCACCGAAAATGACTTATGCGTCAAGTTTAGCGCAGATTGTCGCAAGTGCAAGGTTGCGTAGTGCGATTACTCTAAAATCCGAACAGATCGATCAAGCGGAACCCTGCTGTTGCGTTCCACCCTTTCCCCGATTGTGCTAGAGCGCGGCCATGCTGACGATCTCTCAAGCCTGTCTCGATATTTTAACCACGGCCAATGCGCGCTCCAAAGCCGAATGCGCGCGCGCCCATTGCGCTGCGCTGGACGGGAACGGGGCCGATTTCGGCAATGCCACGCCGCCCGACCGACCGGCGCGGCCTGCAACGCCGTGCCTTGTGCCGCCCCGAGACATGCCCAAACGCACCAAGGCGGGCCTGAAAGGCCGTCAGGCGCTGATCCATGCGCTGGCCCATATTGAGCTCAATGCCATCGACCTTGCCGCCGACATCATCATCCGTTTTGGCCGCGATCTGCCGCGCGCCTTCACCCTAGACTGGCTGTCGGTGGTGGATGATGAGGCCCGGCATTTTCTGATGCTCGCCGACCGGCTTGAGGAAATGGGCCTCCATTACGGGGCGCTTGATGCCCATGACGGGTTGTGGCAATCGGCTGAAAAGACAGGCCATGACCTGCTGTCACGCCTTGCGGTTGTGCCATTGGTTCACGAAGCCCGCGGCCTTGACGTCACGCCCGCCACGGTCGAACGGCTGCGCGCCCATGGCGATGAGGCGTCCGCACGCTGTCTCGACATCATCTACACAGACGAGATTAATCATGTCGCCATTGGCCGGCGCTGGTTTGAAGAGCTGTGCCACACCAAAGGGTTAGACCCGGCCAGCCATTTTCGGTTGGTGGTGGCGCAAGCCCGTGCGGGCGCGCCCAAACCGCCTTTTAATGATCAGGCCCGCCAAAAGGCTGGGCTGATGCCCGATTTCTACCGATAGGCTTTGATGACCAAGAAAGACCCAGATCGGGACAAGCCTTTGAATTCTCCGCAATTCTGCGTCAAAACACCCCTTCACGGTCGAGTCCGGCCATGATACATAGCTCGTCACGCTCCAGAGTTTTGGGCGTTTTGGAAGCGAAACCTCGTGGGGACGGGTCAGCTTTCAAGGAAGGGGTGGGCGCAAAAGGGGCGTCCTGTAAAGACTGGGCTGGAACGCTGGGCCGCAGGGTCCGGTTAACCAAACTTGTATGAGAATCAGACGGTTATCGTTTACTTTTTGTGAATCAGCGAGCCGATCTGGCGACAGGATGAAGGCGAAATGAACACCGAAACCCAAAGCGCAAACGACCAGGCGTCCGCCTCTGGCGGTGTGCTGTCGACACTTTGGTCTTGGTACCGCAACTCGGCCCGCGCGAAAATGGCGACGCTGGGCCTGTGGGCCACCCTGGCCACCGGGTCCGCCGGATGGCTTGCTTACGAATTTGCCGAACTCAATTTCTCGCTGTCGGGCATGCCCCGCGAATTGAGCCGCATTCAAGACAATTTGGTGGATCGCGCCAGCACGATCGAAGCCCAGCATGAGCGCATCGAAGACCTCATGCACCGCTATCAGGTCCTGCAAAGCGAAAACCCCGCGTCACCGACGGTTATCGAGCGCGATGCGCTGATTGAGCGCCGCGCCAGCCAAAATTACCAGCTGGGCAGCCGGCCGGGTTTTGAAGGTGGTCCGCTCAACGCCTTTGAAGACCTTGGTGCTGAAGCAACCCGCGCCATTCCCCGCCCGCACCCCCATCCGCGCAAAGGACCCGGTGCCAAGGTGGATCTGCCCAAAGACCTTCCCCTGCCCGCGTCCGCCAAAGGTGCGGTTCAAGGCAAGGCCTTTCACCCGCAGCCCAAAAATCTCCGCGCCATGGCCAAAGCGCTGTGGAACAGCGATGAGCGTCCCGACATTGACGATCAAAAACGCATGCATCGCGATTTTCGCGACCGCGCCTACAAGGTTGACCGGCTTTACGCGGCCATCGAAACCGAACAATCCAACATGGTTGGTGCGCTTGCCGGTCGCGTGAAAGCTGCTGTTGAAGAGCGCCAGTCCCTGCTCGCCTCTCTGGGGCTTGAGAAAATGGGCATGGGCGGTCCGTTGATCGAACTGACCGAAGCTGCACCCAAAACGCTGCTTGATGAAGAAACACAGGCCACGACCGGCGACCTGCTGGCGCTGATCGAGGATGACCTCAACCTGCTTGAGGAACTCAATGACACGCTGACCGTCATGCCGCTGCGTCTGCCTGTTGATGCCGGCCGATATTTCCTGTCCAGCCGTTTTGGCCTGCGCCGTGATCCCATGACCAAGCGCCGCGCCTTCCATGCCGGTCTTGACCTTGCCGGTGCGCGCGGAACTCCTGTCCGCGCCGCGTCAGCCGGTGTTGTGGTTCGCGCGGGCCGGTTTGCCGCTTATGGCAATCTGGTCGAAATCGAACATCGCAACGGCATCCGTACCCGGTACGGCCATCTTCACCGGATTTATGTGCAAGAAGGCGACAAGGTTGCCTCGGGTCAGGCGATCGCCGCAATGGGCTCAACCGGCCGGTCCACCGGCCCGCACCTGCATTATGAAATCTGGGTCAATAACAAGCCGCGCAATCCGCTGGCATTCGTCAAGGCGGGCCAGGATCTCGCCCGGCTGATGGGCGAGAATTAATCCAGATCCTCGACCACCTCTCCGCCCCCTTGCACCCGCTGGGCAAGTGCGGCTGACATGAAGGCTTCCAGATCGCCATCCAGGACATTTTGCGGCGTCGGGCTTTCAACACCGGTGCGCAAATCCTTGACCATCTGATAGGGCTGCAAAACGTAAGAGCGGATTTGATGGCCCCAGCCAATATCGGTCTTGCTTTCGGCAGCCGCGTTGGCTTCTTCCTCACGCTTTTGCAGTTCAAGCTCATACAGACGCGCGCGCAGCATCGCCCAGGCATCCGCCCGGTTACGGTGCTGGGAGCGGCCGTTTTGACATTGAACGACAATGCCGGTCGGCTCGTGGGTCAGCCGGATCGCTGAATCCGTTTTGTTGACGTGCTGGCCGCCCGCGCCGGACGCGCGGTAGGTATCGACCCGCACATCCTTTTCCTCAATCTCGACTTCAATATTGTCATCGACTTCGGGGTAGACCCACACGCTCGCAAAGCTGGTATGGCGGCGGGCGGAACTGTCATAGGGTGAAATGCGCACCAGCCGGTGCACGCCTGATTCCGTCTTGGCCCAGCCATAGGCATTATGGCCAGAAATTTTGATCGAGGCTGATTTGATCCCCGCCTCTTCACCGGGGCTTTCTTCGAGATACTCCACCTTGTAGCCCGCTTTTTCGCCCCAGCGGGCATACATACGCGCCAGCATAGACGCCCAGTCCTGGCTTTCAGTGCCGCCTGCCCCGGCATGAACCTCGACAAAACAATTATTGGCGTCGGCCTCGCCCGACAGCAGGGTTTCAATCTCACGCTTCTGGGCAACGATGGCGAGCGCTTCAATGGCGGCATCGCCTTCGGCGATGGTTTCGGCGTCGCCCTCTTCCTCACCCAGACCAATCAGCTCGATTGAATCTTCAAGCTCTTGCTCAAGCGCGCGCAGACCTTTCAGCGCATTTTCCAGATGGGTGCGTTCCCGCATGACCACTTGCGCAGCTTCAGGATCGTTCCACAGATCAGGGTCTTCGGCTTTCTGGTTCAGCTCATCCAGTTTCTTTTGTGACTGGACGGGGTCAAAGATGCCTCCTCAGCAGTGCCAGCGACTGCTTGATTTGGTCGATCAGTGATTGGGTTTCTGCCCGCATGGATCTGCGAATCCTTGTGTTTTTGAAGACTGTGGGGGGCGATCTATAAGCCGCAAGCGCCGATCAGTAAAGACCGCCGGTGCCCGCCGTTGCTGACGAGCCCGCACCGCCCATGGAACCATCCAGCACGATCTGATCGCCGCTGGGTTCGGTTCCCGGCTTGAAGGCTTCCAAAATTATATTGTCATCGCCATAGCGTGCCGGCGCGCCTGTCTTTGCGTTCACCCGGACCAGCCGCATACCGGAGGGAATACGGAAGGGAATGGCCGGCTGGTTCTTCAGCGCTTCCATCATAAAGTCACGGAAGATCGGTGCGGCCACCGACGATCCGGTTTCCTTCCGCCCAAGGCTTTTGGGCGTGTCATAGCCGACATAGACCCCGACGGCGAGGTCGGGCGAAAAGCCGACAAACCAGGTGTCACGCGACTCGTCGGTCGTGCCGGTCTTGCCCGCCAGCGGCTTGCCAACGGCTTTGACACGCACGCCGGTCCCACGTTCAACCACACCTTCCAGGATTGACACGATCTGATAGGCTGTTTGCGCATTGATGACCTGGGGCCGTTCATCAGGCAATTGCGGCGGCGGGCTGCCGGTCCATTCATCGATCCGGCACTCGTCACACACCCGTTCATCGGATTTGTAAATCGTATGGCCATAACGGTCCTGCACCCTGTCAATCAGGGTCGGCGTGATCTTCTTGCCGCCATTGACCAGCATGGCGTAGGCCGCCGTCAGCTTAAGCGGCGTGGTTTCACCTGCGCCCAGCGACATGGCGAGGACAGGTTCCATCTTGTCATCAATGCCGAACCGGCGAGCATAATCGACAACCTTCTTCATGCCGATATTCTGCGCCAGCCGCACGGTCATCAGATTGCGCGACTTTTCAATGCCCAGACGCAAGGTCGAGGGGCCATAAAAGCGCTTTGTATAGTTGGCGGGTTTCCACAGCGGCTTGCCCGGCCCCTGCTCCATCACAAAGGGCGCATCGAGGATCAGGCTTGAGGGTGTGAAGCCCGAATCAAGCGCGGCCGCATAGATGAACGGCTTGATGGCCGAGCCGGGCTGACGTTCAGCCTGAATGGCGCGGTTAAAGCGGCTTTGGGCGTAAGAAAAACCACCCACCAGCGCAAGCACCCGGCCCGTATGCGGATCAAGGGCGACCAGTGCGCCATTGACTTCGGGCAATTGGCGCAAACCCCAGCCCTTCTGGCTTTCACTGCCCGGCGAAACCAGAACGATATCGCCCAGCGACAGGACGTCAGAGGGCTTTTTGGGCGGACGGCCATCCACATAGGCCCAGTCCATGCGGGCAAACGGCATCACGCCATTGGTGCCGTCGGCAAAGCCCAACTCGGCCTGATCGGCCTTGAGGCCCAGCACAACACCATAACGCCAGGGGTAAAGGTCACTGTCTTCTTCCAGCGCATTGAGCGTTTCGCGATACGTGTCTTTCCAACCGTCCTGACCACCCAGCGCCTCGATCGGTCCCCGCCATCCGGTGCGGCGGTCAAAATCGCTGATTCCTTCACGCAGCACATTCTGCGCCACATTTTGCAAGCGCGGCTCCACCGTGGTGCGGATCGACAGGCCATCTTCAAACAAGGTCTGCTCACCGAACTGATCAAGCAGCTGATTTCGGATTGCCACCACGAAATAGCGCGCATCGACCAGCGTGGGGGCTTTAAGCTCCTCGGCAATCAGCGGATCAAGCTCAGCAGTTTCAGCCTCGTCTTCGCTGATATAGCCATTGTCCTGCATCTCGGCGATCACCCAGTTGCGGCGGACAAGGGCCCGCTCCCGGTTGCGGACCGGATGATAATTGCTCGGCGCTTTGGGCAGGGCTGCCAGATAGGCGGCCTCGGCAATGGTCAGGTCTGCGAGCGGCTTGTCGAAATAGTTCAGCGCGGCCGCCGCAACCCCATAAGCGCCCCGGCCGAGATAGATTTCGTTGAGGTAAAGCTCAAGCAGCTTGTCTTTGCCGAATGCGCGTTCAAGCCGGAAGGCCAGGATCATTTCCTTCAGCTTGCGCTCATAGCTGACTTCATTGGTCAGAAGGAAGTTCTTGGCCACTTGCTGAGTAATCGTCGAAGCACCAACAGGGCGGCGGCCCGAAATCTGATTGCCGACATTCTTCACAACGGCGGACAAAATGCCCGGCACATCAACGCCGCCATGCTCGTAAAAGGTTTTGTCCTCCGCGGAAATGAAGGCGTATTTCACCCGGTCGGGAATGGCCTGGATCGGCACAAACATCCGACGTTCGCGGGCAAACACGCCAATCAGGCTGCCATCACCGGCATGAATGCGGCTGGTTACCGGCGGTTCATATTCGGCCAATTGACGGTGATCGGGCAATCCCCGGCTCAACGACCACCAGAAATAGCCAAGCAAAGCCACACCGGCGACGCCCAAAATCAGGGCCGCCGACAAGCCATACGCCAAGACACTGGTCCATTTGATGGACTTAAACAAAAGACACCCTCCGGTACCGCGGTGTTATCCCCCACGCGTGCGTCCGTTTCATGGCCACATCTGGGCGAATTGTGCAACGCGGCAAATCGTTTTTCAGAATGGTTCTACCATGGCCGCTGACAAAAATGAAAGTTGTCGCTTTCCACTAGCGCGAGGCCGTTTGCGTCGAAAAATAACGGTCAACCGCATCGGCTATCGCGCGCGCCAGCCTTTCACGATGTGTGGCACTCGACAGATTGCGTTCTTCGGTCCGGTTGGTCAGAAAACCAAGCTCGATCAGCACGGAGGGGACATCGGGCGCTTTAAGCACCGCAAATCCGGCAAACCGGTGGGTGTTTGAGCGGATGCCCGCACTTTGCTTGAGGTAAGGCACAAGGGTGCTGGCAAAATTGACCGACTTGTTCTTGGTTTCCCGTTGCGCCAGATCGATCAGGATAGAGGCGACCTCGTCAGGCTCCCCCGACAGGTTCACACCGGCAATGATATCGGCACGGTTTTCCCGCCGCGCCAAAGCCGCGGCTTCGCGGTCAGAGGCGTTTTCAGACAACGTATAGACCCCTGCCCCATGGGCGCGCGGATTTTCCGCCGCATCGGCATGGATCGAAATGAACAGATCGGCGTTGAACCGGCGGCCCCGCCGGACCCGTTCCCGCAACGGGACAAACACATCCCGGTCGCGGGTCATGCGCACCGTGTAGGTTCCCCGCTGGTTGAGATGCCGGGCCAACCGTTGCGCAGTATCAAACACAACATTTTTTTCTTTCAGGCCCGAGCGGCCAATGGCGCCGGGATCAACCCCGCCATGGCCCGGGTCGATCACCACCACCGGCTTGCTTTTCTGGACCGGCGCAGGAACGACGATCTCTGTTTCGGTTTTTGGTTCCGGCAAAAAGCTTTCTTCAGGAAAGCCTGCTGCTTTCAAAAACGCATCCCGGCTGACCGGTTCAAGGTCAATCACCAACCGCGCGCCCCTGCCATTGTGGCCCGCCAGCGAAAACAGCTTGGCGATGCGCGCAGGCTTTTTCAGATCCAGCACCACCCGGCTATTGCCGGGCTGAAACAGACCATAGCGAAACCGTTCGATCAGCCCCCCGCCTGCCTCGCCAATATGCGGATCAATGGCGAAATCCGCCTCGGCCATATCAATCACAACCCGGTGGGGGTCGGCGAGGGTAAAGCTTTTGTGAGGGACAGCCCGGCTGAGATCAAAGACAATGCGGGTATAACCGCCATGATCGCCAATGCGGGCGCCCAGCACCTTCACGGTTGCCTCAGACGCCACCGGCCACGACGCAAACACCACTATGCACGCCGCAAGGACGCGCATCACGCTGCGTTGCCACTGGGTGAAGCCGTGTCTCATCTCATCCGATTCAGTTCTGTGTGCGCCACTTTACCTGGGTGATTGCACGGCACTAGGGTAAGAATAAGGCGCTCGATTCGCCATGATTGTTCGGCCCAAATCCGCAGAATTCTGCGGAGAAATTGCGGCGGCTTGTCGCGAAGAAAATGCGGGCTTTGCGTTTTGGGAATTTGTCCCTATGATCCGCTTTGGTTTCGACTTTCCGCGAGACATGCGTTTTTTCAAGCACTTAAACAGGATCTTGAAAGATGCGTGCGGATCTCCGCCATGAAAGACAGGCCCGCCCGCACCCTTTTGGTGTGCCGGCCATGACCTGATGATCATTCGGCCGATATCGTTTCGACGGACCATGCGGAACCTCGGCACAGGCGCCCTGACAGGGCACCGCCGATATTTGAGGTATTTTGGCCGCATTGTGCGGCTAAGCAGATTGATGACCGGTTTCTCACGCACACGCCATTCTTCGGCGGCGACGGGCCGGTCCGGTGAAACAGGGACGAGAGACACGGCCGATCATGGTTGCGCGTTCTCATACATATCACGCAGCACCGCTGAAACAGGGCGCGGCAATTTTTGCCCCGCCATGTTTGGCCGTGGCGACTTGTTCCCAAGAGACGGGCTTGAGCCGGCGCATTGCGCCCTCACCGGCCCTTAAGGACAGACTTCATGGGAAGCAAAATGCTGATCGACGCCAGCCAACCCGAAGAAACGCGGGTGGTTGTCGTTCAAGGAAACCGCGTCGAAACATTTGAGTTTGAAAGCGCTCTTCGCAAGCAACTCAAAGGCAATATATATCTGGCCAAGGTCACGCGGGTTGAACCCTCGCTGCAGGCCGCCTTTGTCGAATATGGTGGAAACCGTCACGGCTTCCTGCCGCTTTCGGAAATTCATCCCGACTATTATCAGATCCCGCTCGCTGATCGTCTGGCGCTTTTGGAGGAAGAAGCCGCCGATGAAGCCGATTACGACGATGATGATGACGACGATGATGCAGCCGGGCTTGAAGCCTCAAGCGATGATGAGGCTGACACCGGCACACAGGCCGACGACAATGATGATGGCGATGAAAACACCGCTGAAGAGGTGAGCGCGGCCCCGTCCGGCGAAGACGACGACGATGATGGCAGTGACGGTGGTGACGTCGAACTCAGCGGCGATGATGACGATGACACGCCGACCGAGGGCAAGACCCAAGCCGCCGACAGCAAGATTGATGACCGTCTTGTCGAAGGCGAGGAACCCGAGAATGACGCCCCCTCCGGCGATGAAAACGCGTCAGGCGAGGACGAGACCGCCCTTGAGGCCCGCACCCCCGATGCGCCCGAAGACAAAGGCGATGACATTGGCGATGACGCAAATGATGACGCCGGGGATAACGGTAACATTGAGGACGACAATGAAGGCGATGACGGCGACGCAGACGATCGCGCCGAAGCCGCAGACGACGCGCCCGAAGAAACCGGCGGCGACGATGAAGACAGCGTCAATGATAAGCGCCGGGAGCGCCGCCGCCAGCAACGTCTGCGCCGCTACCGCATTCAGGAAGTCATCAAACGCCGCCAGATCCTGCTGATTCAAGTCGTCAAGGAAGAGCGCGGCAACAAAGGCGCGGCCCTGACGACCTATATGTCGATTGCAGGCCGTTATTGCGTGCTGATGCCCAACACTGCGCGCGGTGGTGGCATTTCCCGCAAGATCACCAATGCGGCAGACCGCAAGCGCCTGAAATCCATCACCAAGGATCTCGATGTGCCCAAAGGCATGGGCCTCATTCTGCGGACCGCAGGCGCACAGCGCACCAAGGCCGAGGTCAAACGCGACTTCGAATATCTGCTCAGGCTGTGGGACAATATTCGCGAGCTGACACTGAAATCGGTTGCGCCCTGCCTGATCTATGAAGAAGGCAATATCATTCAACGCGCCATCCGCGATTTCTATTCCAAGGATATCGATCAGGTCCTTGTCGAGGGCGAAGACGGCTACAAAGAAGCCAAGGCGTTCATGAAAATGCTCATGCCGAGCCATGCCAAGAACGTCCAGCTCTACAAGGATCGCGGGCCCCTGTTCCTGCGCTATCAGGTTGAAAACCAGCTTGAACAGATGTTTGAGCCGATCGTGTCACTCAAATCGGGTGGCTATATCGTCATCAACCCGACCGAGGCGCTGATCTCGATTGATGTGAACTCGGGCAAATCCACGCGTGAGAAAAATGTCGAGGACACCGCGCACCGCACCAATGTGGAAGCGGCCGAAGAAATCGCCCGGCAATTGCGCCTGCGTGACCTGGCGGGCCTGATCGTCATCGACTTTATTGATATGGAAGAAAACCGTCACAAAAAGGCGGTTGAGCGCAAGCTGAAGGAGTGTCTGAAATCAGACCGGGCGCGAATTCAGGTCGGCCGGATTTCAAGCTTCGGCCTGCTTGAAATGTCACGTCAGCGGCTGGGTTCTTCCCTGCTCGAAATCCAGACCACCCAATGTGATCATTGCGGCGGCACGGGCATGGTCCGCACCACTGATGCCGCCGCGCTCAAGGTCCTGCGCGCGGTCGAAGACGAAGCCATGCGCGGCCGCGCCTCGGAAGTGAAGGTTTCGCTGCACCCCGATGTGGCGGTCTATGTGCTCAACAACAAGCGGGAGCAGATCAACCGCATTCATTCCGACTATGGGCTCTCCATCCTGTTTGATGCCGATGATGATTTGCCCCGCGATGAGTTTGAGATCGACCGCGTCAAGAACAAGTCACGTCAGGATGATGATGGGGCTGCAATCACCGCCGATGCGTTGCTGATCGACAAAGTTCTCAACGACGATGTCACTGAGGACGAGCCCGCCGAAGAGGCGCGCGCCGACAGCGATGATGACGAGGGTGGCGAAGACAAGCAACCGCGCAAACGCCGCCGCCGCCGCCGGCGCCGGCGCAAGTCTGGCGACAATGCGGACAATCAGCAGGACGCCCAACAGGACGGCCAGCAAGACGAAAAGCAAGCCGATCAGCACGACGATCAGCAGGCTGAAAAGTCCGACGCTGCCAAGGCTCCGCAGGACGATCAAATAGACGCCTCACCGGACACGGACACTGCGGATGCCGATCATGGCTCAACGCCGGATTCCGACGACCAGCCGGTCATCGAAGCCAAGGCGGAGCAAACCCCCCAGGTCGACCCTGCCCCGCAAGACAATGCCGGACAGGCCAGCGAAAGTTCGCCCGAACCTGTCGAGGCCGGCACATTGCCTGAGGACGAAGAGCCCAAGATTGAGGCCGCCCCTGTTGAAACGGCGGAACCTGAGCCTGAGCCTCAGCCGGAACCCGAGCCGCAAAAGCCTGCCGGTCCGCCTCGCAAAGGCTGGTGGAACCGGAACCTTCTCGGTTCCTAAAAATTAAAAGCGGTGAGAGGGATCCTTCTTCTCACCGTTTTGTTTTGCGCATCAGATCAATCAGCTCATTGAATTTCTCGCGCTGTTCACCGGGCTTTCCCGACATGATCGCCTCTTCCACGCAATGGGCGGCATGGCGCTTCAAAATATCGTCTTCAACCCGTCCCAATGCGGCCCGGATTGCCGAGACTTGGTGCAGGATATCAAGACAGTAGCGATCATTCTCCACCATCTGCCCTATCCCCCGCACCTGGCCCTCAACCCGGTTGATGCGTTTTACAATGGCCGACTTCTCATCGTCGCATGTTGACATTTGTGCGCCTCCATATACCCTATAGGGGTATATTGTATATCGTGACGAAGATCAATCATGTCTCGCCTGACCCGCCGCCATTTTCTGGCATCAACCACATCAGCCTTTGCCGTGCTGAACACCCGGCCCTTATGGGCGCAAAGCCCGCAAAGTCACTCACAGGCCGGTCTTTCGGCCCTGTCGGGTCAGGACTTTGACCTTGCGATTGATCGCACCGACCTGATGATTAATGGCCGTACAGCGCGGCCCTATACAGCCAATGGAACCCTTCCCGCTCCCCTGCTGCGCTGGCGCGAAGGCGATGAAGTCACATTACGAGTTCACAACCATTTGCGCGAGCAAAGCTCCATCCACTGGCACGGAATTTTGCTGCCTTTCGAAATGGACGGCGTACCCGGTGTTACCTTTCCCGGCATCAATGGTGGTGAGACCTTCACCTACCGCTTTACCCTCAAACAGACCGGCACTTATTGGTATCATTCCCACTCAGGCATGCAGGAACAGGCGGGCCTTTACGGCCCTTTGATTATCGAGCCCCGCACCCAGGACCCTTATGACGCGGATCGCGATTATGTACTCGTCCTGTCGGACTGGACCTTCATGAACCCCGACCGGCTGTTTCGCAAACTCAAGGCCAATGCCGAGAGCTTCAACTATCAAAAGCGAACGGTCGGCGATTTCTGGCGCGATGCCCGGTCAGACGGCTTGGATGCCACCCTCAAAGACCGCGGGGATTGGGGCCGGATGCGCATGATGCCCACTGACATTGCCGATGTCACCGGCGAAACCTACACCTATCTGATCAATGGCCATGCGCCGGGGGAAAATTGGACAGCTCTCTTCAAGCCCGGTGAGCGCGTCCGCTTGCGCATCATCAATGCCGCGGCCATGAGCCTGTTCAATGTCCGTATTCCCGGCCTTGCCATGACGGTGATCGAGCAGGACGGCCTGCCCGTCAGCCCCGTTGAAACCGATGAATTCCAGATCGGCGTGGCCGAGACATTCGATGTGCTGGTTGAGCCGCGCGAGGACAAGGCCTTTACCATCATGGCCGAGGCGATGGACCGATCTGGTTTTGGCCGGGCGACGCTGGCCCCCCGGCCGGGCATGCAGGCCCCTGTCCCGCCTTTGCGCCCCGCCCCGCTGTTGACCATGAAGGATATGGGTCACGGCGAAATGTCAGGCGCAAGCATGGATCATGCGGCCATGGGGCATAGTCAATCTCATGACCATCAACAGGGCTCCGGCGTTGATATGGTCGCGATGATGCCCACAAACCGGTTGGGTGAGCCTGGTCTTGGCCTGCAAGACCAGCCCCACCGGGTGCTGGTCTATAGCGATTTAAGAAGCGCGGCGCCCAATCCCGACACGCGCGCCCCCTCCCGCGTTATTGAATTGCATCTGACCAGCAATATGCACCGCTATATGTGGTCCTTTGACGGAATAAAATTTTCCGACGCCACAGACCCCATCATACTTTATCGGGATGAGCGTGTACGCTTCACCCTCGTCAATGACACGATGATGGCCCATCCCGTTCACTTGCATGGCATGTTCTTTGAGCTCGTCACCCATGAAGGGCCCGACAAACCGCGCAAGCACACGGTGGTGGTAAAGCCCGGCGAGACACTGTCCTTTGATGTCACCGCCGATGCCGTGGGCGACTGGGCTTTTCATTGCCACCTGCTCTACCACATGGCCGCCGGCATGATGCGGGTTGTGCGCGTGCTGGATGAACCCGCACCCGACACCAGGCCTGCCACGCAGCCCCCTGCCATGCATCATCATGATCATCATCACCATGGGTCGGGAGGTGCGTCATGATGCGCTTTGTGTCAGCCCTCGGCGTCACCTGCCTCCTGGCAGCCTCCGCATTGGCCGGTGATGACGCGATGGACAAGGCACGCGCAATGCTGCACCACCACCATGGCGGCAGCGCCTTTTTCTCCATGATGGCCGAGCGTTTCGAGGTGCAATCGGGCGCAGGTGATCCATCCCTGGTATGGGATGCCGAGGCGTCTTACGGCACTGATGAGCAAAAACTTAAACTCAAGACCGAAGGCGCGTTTGATCTGCATCTCGGCAAGGCCGATGAAGCGGAACTACAATTTCTGCTCACCCAGCCCATTGGCGCATTTCTCGACCTGGAATATGGGCTGAAACAGATTTGGGGTGAAGGCCCTGCATTGAGCCATGCCGTCATAGGTCTTGCGGGGTTGCTACCCCATTTCATCGAAACCGATGTGAGTGCGGCCCTGAGCGATGATCTTGATCTCATCGCATCACTTGAATTCGAATATGAGCTTTTGTTGACCCAGCGTCTCATTCTGACACCACGGGCCGAACTTTCCTTCGCCGCGCAGGACGTCCCCGGCCGCGCGTTGGGCGCGGGCTTGTCGCACGCTGAGCTGGGCGCGCGGTTGCGCTATGACCTCATGCGGGAAATCGCGCCTTATGTGGGGATTGAATGGCATCGCGCGGTGGGGCGGACTTCCGCGCTTGTCCAGTCCGAGGGCGGACGCAAACGAACTGTATCGGTCCTGATCGGCATCAGGCTCTGGTACTAAGCCTGCATCCAGCGTGCCAACCGCTCGATAGCCTGTTCAATTTCAGGGGTCGAGCGGGCAAAACACAACCGGATGAAATGATGACCCTGATCGGGATCGAAATCCACACCGGGCGTCACCGCCACGCCGGTTTCATGCAGCATGGCTTTAGCAAATGCCGTGGCATCCTGGGTGCGGTCAGACACATCAATATACATATAGAACGCCCCATCAACCGGCGCGATCTTGCCGAAGCCAAGCTTGGGCAATGCCTCGAGCAGAAGGTCCCGGTTGCGCCGATAGGTGGCGCAATTATCCTCAAGTTCGCCGGTGGCATCAAACGCCGCCAACGCCGCGATCTGCGGCAAGGTTGGCGGTGAGATGAACAGATTTTGCTGAAGCCTGATTACCGTATCGATCATGGCGTCGGGGACCACAATCCATCCCAGCCGCCAGCCGGTCATGGCGTAATATTTGGAAAAACTGTTCACGACAATCACATCATCAGAATATTGCAACGCGCTGGGCGCATCCCCCTCAAACGTAATGCCGTGATAAATCTCGTCACTGATCAGGGTGATGTGTTGATCGGTGCACGCCTTCACCAGCGGTTCAAGTTCCTGCTCATGCAGCATGGTGCCGGTCGGATTGCTGGGGCTCGCCAACAGCAGGCCCGATAAATGCTCGACACCGTTCAAATGATCCGGTGTCGGCCGGAAATTGCTCTCCCCCCGCACCCCAATCGAGACCGGCGCGAGATCAAGCGCTTGAAGGATGTTTCGGTAAGCGGGATAGCCCGGCTCAAACAGCCCGACCCGGTCGCCGGCATCAAACAAGCCCAGAAAAGCCAGAATAAACCCCGCCGATGAGCCGGTCGTCAGAATGATGCGGTCGCGCGCGATCGACACGCCGTAGCGGTCGGCATAATGCTGGACCAGCCGGTCGCGCAAGGCATCCCGCCCGGTCGCATCCGTATAGGAGAGCTGATCATTGTCGATGGCCGCCTTGGCGGCCATGCGCACCTTTTCGGGTGCGCCGACCGACGGCTGACCAACTTCCAGATGAAGGATGTCAGCCCCGTCCTGGGCCAGAAGATTGGCCTCGCGGTACACATCCATCGCAATGAAGCTGGCAATCCGGCTGCGCCGCGAAGGGCTCAATTGCATTGGTCTATTCCGAACGGACGCGTTCTGCCAGGCCAAAGCCGCGCGGGCTTGGCTCCACCTCGCACGCATCAGCGTTTGAGATGGATGCGCCGGTGCAGGCGATGCCGCTCACCTTGCCCGCCTTGGGCGAAGAGGAAAACCGGATCAGCGAGCTCAGGCTGACATCACCGTCAATCAGGTCCGGTGCGGCTAGCGCAGACGCCCCGGCCACCGATCCGTAACCGCCCGCACCCACAATCGCGGCCCGGAAACGGCCCTTGCGGGTCAGGATCATCGGCACCGTGCCTGAATAGCCGTTTTTGCCTTCAGGAATTTCAACGGGGTTGCCAAAGACAAATCCCATATCGCCAACCAGCCGTTGCGAGCCGACCGGTCCGCCCAGGCTGACGCCGCAAACCGCGACATTGCCGGCAATATCAATCACCGCAAAGCCCGACGATCCCGCATCGCGGCCCGCCTCGCCTTCTTTGGGCAGGCCAACCGCTTCACGTTCGCGTTGCTCCACCATTTGCAAAACTTGTGTCCGGGCACTGATCGACAGATTGGTAATGTTCGACATCACCGTCGAATCGGTCAGCATGTTGAGCGCAAAGCGTGAACCCAGCATGCCTGTGCCGCCCAGATGGGCCAGACCGCCGCGCAGGCCGATCACCGTGGCGCCCGACACATCAACCTTATAGGTCAGCAAGTCCCGGCCATCAGGCCCGCCGCCCATCAACTCGGAGGCTGCCACAATCTGCTGGGCCAGCTCGCCGCTGTAGAAGTCTTTCGCGCCTTTGACCCGCAACAGGGTCAGTGTCTGGGCAAGCTTGCGATTGCGCATCACGCTTTCTTCATCCACTTCGCCACCGCGTACATCGCGCACCATCGGCTGCAAGGTGGCATTGCCACGAACCGACGGGGACAGCCCCCGGATCGACCGCGTGGTCGCGCGGCTGGCGTAAAAGCCGTCGCGGGCATAAAGCTCGGAACGCACCAGAACCCGCGCCCAGGGCAGACGGCCATAATAGGTATGAAGCTGGCCAAAGCCCGCCACCGCACCCGGCACCGGATAATCAGCTCCGCCAGGACCCGTTGTCTGGTTTGGGAAGTCAAATCCAAACGCTGCTTGCTGGGAGGCATCCCAATACACGCAAGAGCCACCCGCGCCGAGCCCCGCGCCGGTCGGATAGGTCACAGCCATGGCAAAGAAGATTGCGGTGGCAGCATCGGCGGCTGTGCCGCCTTCCAGAAGGATGTCAGACCCCGCACGCCCCGCCAGCGGTTCATCGGCATAAACAAAGCCGACCACGTCACCCTGGACAGGGGTTTCATCCTTGGGATTGATCTCGACCAGGCCAAGATCAATGGTGGGAAGGAAGCTGCAGCTCGCCAACAGGCCCGCAAGACAGGCCGCTTTGGCGGTTCCTGCCACAGATTTGACCCAATTGGTTGACACAAAATCGAATGACACGGTGATGACAACTCTTTGATTGCCATTGTGGCGCGGCATTTCCTAGGTTTATCGCGCCGATTGGCAAAACCCAGTCAAACCGTCCAGACCCGGCAGGTGGAATGTTCGCAACAAGGTTTAATCGAATGGCTCGCCCACTTCAATGGAGCCGTAACCCTGCAATGGCTCTGATTTTGGCCCTGATCATGGCGGCCAGTCAGGTCACGGCAGCGCGCGCGCAGGGCATTTCGCTCATCCGCGATGCTGAAATCGAGACATTTGTGCGCGAAATGTCCGACCCGATCTTCGTCGTGGCAGGGCTTGAGCCGCAAAATGTCGAACTTTTGCTGGTCAATGACAAAAGCCTCAACGCCTTTGTGGCCGGTGGCCAGAACCTGTTTATCCATACCGGCTTGCTCCAAAGGGTTGAAAATTCAGGCCAGCTTGCTGGCGTGATCGCCCATGAAACCGGCCATATTGCGGGCGGACACCTTGCCCGCCTGCCCGATGCGTTCAAAACCGCGCGGGTGGCGATGATCTTGTCGACCATTCTGGGCGCGGCCGCCCTTGCGGCCGGCGCAGGCGATGCCGGGATCGCCATCCTGCAAGGTGGTCAGCATGTCGCTGAACGCTCACTTCTGGCCTATAGCCGGGGACAGGAATCAGCCGCCGATCAGGCCGGATTGCGGTATCTTGAAGGTATTGGCTGGTCCGCCAAGGGCTTTACCGAGTTCATGGGCATTCTCGCCGAACAGGAAGTTTTATCCGCCGCACGGCAAGACCCTTATGTTCGCACCCACCCGCTGACAACCCAGCGGGTCGCCACCTTGCGCGCAGGGGCCGAAAAATCCCCCTATTTCCACGCAACCAAAGCCGCGGCCTTTGATCAGCGCCTGGAGATCCTGCAAGGCAAGCTGTCAGGCTTCCTCGACAAGCCGATGACGGTATTGCGTAAATATCCTGAAACCGATACCAGCCAGGCGGGCCACTATGCCCGCGCCGTTGCCTTTCACAGGGTCGCAGAGATCGAACAGGCCATCCACGAGCTCGAAGCGCTGATCAGGCTTGATCCCAACAATCCCTATTATTTTGAGCTTTACGGCCAGATCCTGTTCGAATCAGGCAAGGTCGCCCAATCGGTAGCACCCCATCGCCGGTCGGTCGCGCTGGCCCCCGATCAGCCCTTGCTCAAGATCAATCTGGCCCGTGCGCTGGTCGCCTTGCAAACCGATGAGGCCGATGCCGAAGCCAAAGAAATATTGCTTGATGCTGTGCGCATTGAACGAGACCTGCCCATTGCCTGGCACCAGCTGGCGATCGTTTACCACAATGAAGGCAATGAGGGCATGGCCTCGCTTGCCAGCGCCGAACGCTACACACTGTTGGGGTCAGCGCCCAATGCCTTTACCCACGCGACCCGCGCCCACAAGGCCTTGCCCAAAGGCTCCCCAGGCTGGATAAGGGCGGGAGACATTCTCGCCCAGGTGCGTAATTTCCGCGAAGATCAACGCTAGGACCATTTTCATGCATGTTTTGAAACGCGCGGCGCTTGCCGCCACCCTGTTCGTCTGCGCAACCCTGCCCGGCTTCGCCCAGACGGCCGCGACGTCTGATCTCGAACGCTCACAAATCGAATCGATAATCCGCGAATTTTTGAACAAGCATCCCGAAGTCGTGGTCGAAGCATTGGAAAAATGGCAGGCCGACGAAGAAACCCGTCAGGCTGAACAAGCGCGCAAAATGATTCGCGAACTGCCCGGCCTGATCGATGGTGACCCCCATATTTTCGTCGCAGGCAATCCGGAAGGCGACGTCACGCTCTACGAGTTTTTCGATTATAAATGCGGCTACTGCAAACGCTCGCTGCCCGATCTCATCCAGCTGATCGAGGATGACAAGAATGTGCGGCTGGTGTTGATTGAACTTCCCATCCTGTCGGAAGCCTCATTCCGCGCCGCGCTTGCCGCCACCGCTGCCATCGAACAGGGCAAATATTTCGAGTTCCACACCGCCTTGATGAAGGCGCGCGGGGAGCTGACCAAGCCGGTGATCCTGCAAATTGCCCGCGAGGTAGGCCTTGATGCCGACAAGCTTGAAAAAGACATGATGAGCCAGCCGGTGCAAAAGAGCCTCGAACGCAATCGCGGCATCGCCGCCGCGCTTGGCGTGCGCGGCACGCCCGGCTTTATCATTGGTGAAAAGGTTGTCCCCGGCGCCGTCGGCATTGATGCGCTCAAGGCTGAAATTGCCGAACTGCGCGCCGCCCGCAAAGACGGCTGACGCGCGCTTAGATCAATCCCGCCAGCGGCGAGGACGGATCGGCATATTTCTTTTTGGGCATGCGGCCCGCGCGATAGGCTTCCCGTCCCGCATCAACCGCAAGTTTCATGGCACGCGCCATACGCACCGGGTCGCCCGCTTCGGCAATGGCGGTGTTCATCAGGACGCCGTCACAGCCAAGCTCCATCGCAACAGTGGCGTCAGACGCTGTCCCTACCCCGGCATCAACCAGAACAGGAACTTTGGCCGCTTCGATAATCAGGCGGATATTGACCGGGTTTTGAATGCCAAGGCCCGAGCCAATCGGTGCGCCCAGCGGCATAATGGCATGACACCCCATCTCTTCCAGGCGGTGGGCCATGATCGGATCGTCCGAACAATAGACCATCACCTTGAAATCCTCGTTGAGCAGGGTTTCAGCCGCCTTCAGCGTCTCAAGCATGTCGGGATAAAGCGTCTTGTGATTGCCCAGAACCTCAAGTTTGACGAGGTCCCAGCCGCCCGCCTCACGTGCCAGCCGCAAGGTCCGCACGGCTTCATCGGCGGTATGACACCCTGCTGTGTTGGGCAGATAGGTGTAGCGCTTGGGATCGACATAATCGACCAGCATGGGTTCATTGGGATTGGTGATGTTCACCCGGCGCACGGCAACCGTGACGATTTCGGCGCCTGAAGCCTCAATCGCCCGGGCGGTTTCGTCGAAATCCTTGTATTTGCCAGTGCCGACCAGAAGCCGGGACGAAAATGTCCGGCCTGCCACAGTGAATGTATCGTCTGTCACGGGATCGCCTCCGCCGATGAAATGAACGATTTCAAACGCATCGCCCTCTTTGACTTCAACCGTGTCATAGGCCGATTTCGGAACGATTTCGAGGTTGCGTTCAACCGCGATTTTTTTCGCCGGCAAATCCAGATGCGCCAACAGGCCCGCCACGGTTAACCCCGGCGGTACAGCCTTCGATTCGCCATTGATCGTCAGTGACATCATGGTCTTTGGAACCTTTCAAAATTACGCCGCACTATGGAACGGGGATGGAGCTTTTCGCAACCATGCGCAAATCAAAATAGCTCAATGTGCAAAAGCTCTTGCCGCAATTTATGGCAATCGATAGGACTATGGATCAAAGGATGTTTGGATGACGAAGCCGGTTTACATCTTGAACGGCCCCAACCTCAACCTGCTCGGCACGCGCGAGCCGGAGATTTACGGGCATGAGACCCTCGCTGACATTGAAAAAGCAGCAGAGGAGCGCGCGCGCGCGCTTTGTCTCCATACCGAATTCCGCCAATCCAATCATGAGGGTGAGCTGATTGACTGGGTGCATGAGGGCCGGACAGCGGCTTGTGGCTTCATCGTCAATCTGGGGGCCTACACCCACACATCGGTGGCCCTGCTCGATGCGCTCAAAGCGGCTGATTTGCCGGTGGTCGAAGTTCATCTGAGTAATCTGTTCGCGCGCGAACATTTCCGGCATCATTCCTATGTGACGCCAATTGCCATCGGGCTCATTTCAGGTTTTGGCGGGCTGGGTTACAGTCTCGCCCTTGAGGCGCTTGCCTCACATCTTCAAAACGACGTTGCGGTTTAAATGAACGGGGGATCCCCTTCCATGGGTAAGTCAGACAAGCCATCATCGAACGGTCTGGTCGATGCGGAATATGTGCGCGCTCTAGCAGAAATTCTTGCCGATCACGAATTGACGGCAATCTCGATTGAGCAGGATGGCTGCGAAATCCATCTCGCCCGGGAAGTCAATGTCATTCAGGCCGCCGCGCCTGTTGCTGCTGCGCCTGCCCCTGTGGCCGCGCCTGCCGCAGCCCCCGCCGCGGCCGCTGCGCCTGCTGCTGCGGATGCCGCTCCCGCCCTGCCGCCGGGTGAAGTGATCACCTCGCCCATGGTCGGCACTGTCTATTTGCAGGCAGAACCCGGCGCTCCGAAATTTGTGTCGGTTGGCGATCAGGTCACCGAAGGCGATACGCTTTTGATTGTTGAAGCGATGAAAACCATGAACCCGCTGCCCGCACCGAAATCGGGCAAAGTTGCCGCCGTTCTGGTCGAGGATGCGACGCCGGTTGAGTATGGCGAGCCGCTGGTGGTGATCGAGTAATCGCCCATGTTTGATAAAATCCTGATTGCCAACAGGGGCGAAATCGCGCTGCGCATCATGCGGGCGTGTAAAGAGATGGGGATTGGAACCGTTGCGGTCCATTCCACCGCCGATGCCGAGGCCATGCATGTCCGGCTTGCCGATCAAAGTGTGTGTCTGGGGCCTCCTGCGGCCAAGGACAGCTATTTGAACGTGCCGGCCTTGCTGACCGCCGCCGAGATCACCGGCGCGGACGCCATTCATCCCGGCTATGGTTTTTTGTCGGAAAATGCGCGTTTTTCCGAAATTGTCAGCGAACACAATATCACCTTCATCGGCCCGACCGCCGATCATATCCGCATGATGGGCGACAAGATAATCGCCAAACAGACCATGAAGGATCTCGGCGTTCCGGTGGTTCCCGGTTCCGACGGGGCGGTCACGGACGGTGATGAAATCCGCACACTCGCCAATGAAATCGGCTACCCGGTTCTGATCAAGGCGGCCAGCGGCGGCGGTGGTCGCGGCATGAAGGTCGCCAAGGACGAAGCCCATCTGGGTGAAGCCATCTCAACCGCCAAGTCAGAAGCTGCCGCCGCGTTCGGCGATGATGCAGTCTATGTTGAAAAATATCTGGGTGAGCCACGGCACATCGAAATCCAGATCCTCGCCGACAGCCATGGCAATGTCGTGCATCTGGGTGAACGCGACTGTTCCTTGCAGCGCCGCCACCAGAAGGTGCTGGAAGAAGCACCCTCGCCCACGCTTAACGCGGCGGGTCGCGAAGCGATCGGCGAACGCGTCACCGCCGCCATCAAACAGCTGGGTTATCTCGGCGCAGGGACAATCGAATTTCTCTATGAAAATGGGGAATTCTACTTCATCGAGATGAACACCCGCCTTCAGGTCGAACATCCGGTGACCGAAGCCATCACCGGCATTGATCTGGTGCGCGAACAAATTCGCATCGCCGCCGGCGCGCCCTTGTCGTTCACTCAGCAAGACATTGAATTTTCGGGCCACGCCATTGAATGCCGCATCAATGCGGAAAATCCTGAGACCTTTGCGCCAAGCCCCGGCCGTATTGGCACCTATCACACGCCCGGCGGTTTGGGTGTTCGAGTCGATTCGGCCTGTTACACGGGCTATTCGATTCCGCCATTTTATGACAGCATGATTGCCAAGCTGATTGTGCATGGCCGGGACCGTGTCGAATGCCAGATGCGCCTCAAGCGCGCTTTGGAGGAATTCGTCATTGACGGTGTAGAAACCACGATCCCGCTACACCTTCGGCTTCTGGAAGAAACCGACGTTCAAAATGGCGAGTACAACATCCATTGGCTGGAACGGTTCTTAGGCTTGAAATAACACCACCGGGTGGGGCGTGATGGAGATCACGCCCGACCTTTTGTTGCGCGCCTATGCGCTCGGCGTCTTTCCAATGGCCGAAAGCTCCGAAGACCCTGACCTCTACTGGGTTGACCCCGATCAGCGTGGCATCCTTCCCCTGGATGGTTTTCATTTGCCCAAGCGGCTTGCCCGCACTGTGCGCCAGGATCGGTTCAAAACCACCATCAATCGCGATTTCGACGGCACGATCCGGGCGTGCGCAGCCAACCGGCCTGACCGCCCCTCGACCTGGATCAATGACCAGATCCTGACCCTGTATGGTGAATTGCACCGGCGTGGTCAGGCCCATTCGGTCGAATGCTGGCGCGAGGGAAAATTTGTCGGCGGGCTTTACGGCGTATCGCTGGGCGGGGCCTTTTTCGGCGAAAGCATGGTGTCGTTTGAACGCGATGCCAGCAAGGTGGCGCTGGTTCATCTGGTGGCACGCCTGCGGGTTGGCGGCTTTGTGCTGCTTGATACCCAGTTCGTCACCAAGCATCTGGCGCGCTTTGGCACCATCGAAGTGCCGCGCGATCAATATCATGATCTGTTGTCGGAAGCCTTGACCGCGAAGGCAGATTTTTACCGGCTGTCCGCCGAGATTGACGGCGCGGGCCTTTTGCAATCAATCACCCAGACATCGTAGATCGGGTGTTCCATTGCCGAGACGGCGGGGCTTGAGGCAAACATCCAACCTGAAAAAACCGCTTCGGGCTCCTCAAACACACTGTCATCAAGCGCCTCAAGATCACCGCTTTGCGACGCTGTCTGGTTGAAGATCTGCAGAAACGCTTTCACTTCCGGCGTTTCTTCAGGCGGTGCCTTTTCGCAATATTTCAGGTCGATCAACACAGTACCGAACTGTGTCGGCTGGTTGAGCGTGACATCAAATTCAGAAATCCGACCGGTGACCTTATCAAGACCGCGCAAAGTGACGATGGTCCCTTCAGGGGCTGACACGCTTTGCTGGTCCGAAAAGTCATCAGCACGAACCGGTGGGGGTGCCGTGTCATCAGGAATGGACGGGATCGGTTCAGCCAGCGCGTCGAGTTCGGAGCCTTCCTCCTCGACACCGGGGGTGGAGGTGTCGGAGGCAGGCTCCATCTCCTCGGGCAAATCCATCTCGTCGGGCGCATTGCCCGTCACGCCATTGTCGGCCGGCTCATAAGGCTGCACCTGATCGTCTTGTGGTGCTGTTTGATAGTCTTGATAGGCAGGCCCGGCCCCCTCCGGCGCTTCGAGTTGTTCGAACTCAAGCTCCTGAGCACTGGCGGCCGCGCCAATCAACAGACCGGCCATCAGACCAAGGGCAAGGCGTGTCATTCCCAATCCTACTCCGCCGCTGCGCCTTCGGCGGCGGGTTTTTCTTCACCGCTGCCACCGGCGGAAAACACCGCCTGGCCGATCAGACCCAGAAGATCGACCGAGCCTTGCGTATAGGTGATTTCGTCCCCGTCACCGAGATAATCCATGCCGCCACCGGGTTCGAGCGCGAGGAACGACCCCCCCAGCAAACCATCGCTCGACACGCGGATCGAAGTGTCGTCGGCCAGCTCGACACTCTTGTCGATATCCATCGCGACAATGGCCTGATAAGTCACTTTGTCGAGTTCAGTGCCGGTCACGGTTCCGACCTTGATGCCTGACAGGCGTACATCGGTTCCCGCCGAAATACCCGTGACATTGTTGAATTTCGCCGTGACCGCATAGCTGGTTCCGCCGCCGCCCAGGTCAGCATTGGAAAAGGCAAAGACGAAAAACGCTGCCGCAACAGCGATAACCAACGCCCCGATCAGCGTTTCCAGAATATTGTTCGACACACTACCCTCACTTGTCGCTTGAAACCCTTTTTTTGGGCCTTATTTACGCGTCTGGCCGCCAGGCTTCATAGTCGCCCCCGGTCGGCGCACGGTCGCCCTCGGCATAAAGGCTACCCTTGGGATGATAAGCCCCCGCATGCCCGGTCAGATTGGGTTTGTGGGGCTGTTCCCAAGGCTTGATCTCCGGCGGCTGCTCGGTCGGCGGTTCATCCACCGTATAATGCAGCCAAATGTGCCATTCCGGTGGCACGCGTGAGGCTTCAACCTCACCATTGTAAATCACCCAACGGCGCTTGCCGCCATCGGTCTGGTAATAGACATTGCCCTGCGCATCTTCGCCGACACGTTCACCCTTGCGGGCGGTGTACAGGCGGGTGCCAAGGGTCTGGCTGTTCCACCAGGTAAAAATCTCGCTCAACAGGCCCATTTTCGTCGATCTCTCAAGGCGATGCGGGAAAAGTCGCGGCACTATGGCACTGTTCGCGGCTTGCGGTCCAGAGCGCAGACGCACGACAGAATGCCGCCATGAGGCCGCCCCCAGCCCCCCCCAATCCGAATCAAAATCAAGCGTCTAAACCGATTTCAACCACAAAATATAGTTGAAGATCGCCCCGGATGGCATTATCTTGTGCCTCCATCGCAAAGGGACAGACGACGCCTCGGGACCGCTCTCGAATCGGTCCGGCTTCGGCTGCGTAAAACTCGCTAAGTCCTTGAATTAATTGCGAATTTTCCCAATTTTCCATTGACGAAACAGGGCTGTTAACCCATCATATGGGGCCTGAGTGATGTGCACACACAAGATGTGCGCCATCGGGGACGACCGGGACACCAAGTAAAAGAGGCCATCATGCGCATTACGCGGCGCTATACCAAAGACGGGGCAAGCCCGTATGCGGACATCACATTCCGCACGACCAAATCCGAGATTCGCGGCCGCGACGGCAGCCTTGTTTTCGGCGCCGACAGCGTTGAGGTTCCCGAAAGCTGGAGTTCGGTGGCCACCGATATTCTGGCACAGAAATATTTCCGCAAAAAAGGCGTCCCCGCCGCACTCAAACCGCGCGGTGAAGACGGGGTGCCGGAGTTTTTGCAACCCCATATCCCTGATGAAGAAGCGCTGAGCGCCCTGTCTGAGGACAAACGCTCAGGCGGCGAGACCTCAGCCAAGCAGGTCTTTGACCGGCTGGCCGGCACCTGGGCCTATTGGGGCTGGAAAGGCGGCTATTTCGACAGTGCGGAAGACGCCCAGGCCTATTATGACGAGATGCGTTTCATGCTGGCCAATCAGATGGCCGCGCCCAACTCGCCCCAATGGTTCAACACCGGCCTTCACTGGGCCTATGGCATTGATGGCCCCGCACAAGGCCATTCTTATGTGGACTACCAATCCGGCGAATTGATCAAATCGCAATCGGCCTATGAACATCCCCAGCCCCATGCCTGCTTCATCCAGTCGGTCAGTGACGATCTGGTCAATGAAGGCGGCATTATGGATTTGTGGGTGCGCGAGGCGCGCCTGTTCAAATATGGCTCCGGCACCGGTTCGAATTTCTCCTCTTTGCGGGCGGAAAACGAACCTTTGTCGGGCGGCGGGCAAAGCTCTGGCCTGATGTCCTTCCTCAAAATCGGTGACCGGGCGGCCGGCGCCATCAAATCGGGCGGTACCACGCGCCGTGCCGCCAAGATGGTGGTGGTCGATATTGACCATCCCGATGTTGAGAAATTCATTCGCTGGAAAGTGACCGAAGAAAACAAGGTCGCAGCCTTGGTTGCCGGTTCCAAACTGCTTGAACAGCATTTAAACGCCGTCATCGCGGCGTGTCATGCGTGTTCGGGCGGCAAGCCTGAAACCTGTTTCGACCCGCGTGAAAACCCGGCCCTCAAGCGCGCCATCCGGGCGGCCAAGAAGGCCATGATCCCTGAAAGCGCCATTGCCCGGTCGATCCATTATGCGCGTCAGGGGTATGACAGCCTCAAGATCGACACCTATGACACGGATTGGGATTCGGCCGCTTACCGCTCGGTCTCGGGCCAGAACGCCAACAACACCGTACGCGTCACTGACGACTTCCTCCATGCTGTTGAAACCGACGCAAGCTTCGATCTGAAAAACCGCACCTGCGGCACGGTGGCGAAATCCATCCGCGCGCGCGATCTGTGGGACACGATTTCCGAAGCCGCGTGGATGAGTGCTGATCCGGGTTTACAGTTCCACACCACGATCAATGATTGGCACACTTGTGCGAACTCCGGTGAAATCCGCGCCTCCAATCCGTGCTCGGAATATATGTTCCTTGATGACACCGCGTGCAATCTCGCCTCGCTCAATCTGATGAAGTTCACCCGCGCCGACGGAAGCTTTGATGTTGAAAGCTTTGAACATGCAGTGCGCCTGTGGACCGTCACGCTTGAGATTTCGGTGATGATGGCCCAGTTCCCGTCTGAGGAAATCGCGCGTCTGAGCTACCGCTACCGCACGTTGGGGCTGGGCTATGCCAATCTGGGCGGTCTGCTGATGAGTTCGGGCCTTGCCTATGATTCTGACGAAGGCCGGGCTTTGTGCGGCGCGATCTCGGCCCTGATGACCGGGGCGAGCTACCGCACCTCGGCTGAGATGGCGCGTTTCATGGGCGCCTTCCCCGGCTATGATGACAATCGCGAACCCATGCTGAAAGTCATCGCCAATCACACTTTGGCGGCCCATGGCTCAGCCAGCGGCTATCAGGATCTGAACGTCAAGCCCGTCGCGCTCGACCACGCTAATTGCCCGCAAGGTGATTTGCTCAGCGCAGCTGAAACCGCCTGGGACGAGGCCCTTGAGCTTGGTGAGGCCCACGGCTTCCGCAATGCGCAAGTCTCGGTGGTGGCGCCCACCGGCACGATCGGTCTTGTCATGGATTGCGACACGACCGGCATCGAGCCGGACTTTGCGCTGGTCAAATTCAAGACGCTTGCCGGTGGCGGCTATTTCAAGATCATCAACCGCACCGTTCCCGCAGCCCTTGCCAAGCTCGGCTATTCTGAAGACGAGATCGCCGACATCACCGCCTATGCGGTCGGTCATGGCACGTTGGAAAACGCGCCCGGCGTCAATCACGCCCGGCTCAAGGCAGCTGGCTTTGGCCCCGACCAGATCGAAACCATCGAAGAAGCGCTTGGCGAGACCTTCGACATCAGCTTTGTATTCAACAAATGGACGTTGGGGGAACAGTTCTGCAAGGAAAGCCTGGGGCTGACCGATGCTGATCTCGCCAACCCCGCGCTTGATATTCTGGGCAAGCTTGGCTTCATGAAGTCCGACATTGAAGCGGCCAATGTTCATGTCTGCGGTGCGATGACGCTGGAAGGTGCACCCCATCTCAAGGACGAGCATCTGCCGGTGTTTGATTGCGCCAATCCGTGCGGCAAGATCGGCACGCGGTTCTTGTCGACCTCGGCCCACATCCGCATGATGGCCGCGGCCCAGCCCTTCATCTCTGGCGCGATTTCCAAGACAATCAATATGCCCAATTCGGCCGGCGTCGAAGACATCAAATCGGCCTATATGCTGTCATGGAAACTGGGCCTTAAAGCCAATGCGATCTATCGTGACGGCTCCAAACTAAGCCAGCCGCTCGCCAGCCAGTTGCTGTCAGAGGCCATGGATGATGAGGATGGCGAGCTGGCTGAAGAGCTGGTGGAAGCCGCCACCCAGCCCAAACCGCAAGCCGCTGCAACCGCGCAGGTCACCGAGCGCATTGTCGAACGGCTGGTCGAACGCGAGGCCCAGCGTCACCGCCTGCCCCATCGCCGGAAAGGTTATACCCAAAAGGCAACCGTGGGCGGCCACAAGGTCTATCTGCGGACCGGCGAATATGATGATGGCCGTCTGGGCGAGCTGTTCATCGACATGCACAAAGAAGGCGCTGCCTTCCGTTCGCTGATGAATAATTTCGCCATCGCGGTTTCAATCGGCCTGCAATATGGCGTGCCTTTGGAAGAGTTTGTCGAAGCCTACACCTTCACCCGCTTTGAACCGGCGGGCCCGGTGACCGGCAATGACACGATCAAGCAGGCGACCTCGGTGCTCGATTATCTGTTCCGCGAACTGGCGGTCAGCTATCTCGACCGTCAGGACCTTGCCCATGTTGTTCCCGACTCACGCTTTGATGATGTCGGTGGCGGTGAGGCCGAAGCCGAAGACATGGCGCGTGAAATGATGCGCAAGATCACCTCCAGCGGGTATGTCCGCAGCCAGATGCCCGACAATCTGGTCGTCCTGCGTCGCAACACCGAAGCGCAAACCGAAACCCAACAGATCGAAGCGCGCAGCGCATCGGGCAGCGGCGGTGGCACCGAGACCATCACCATCCGGGCTGAGCACAGCGTGACAACAGAACAGCAAATGGCAGAGGCGCGCATACGCGGCTATGAAGGCGACCCCTGCCCCGACTGTGGAAACTTTACCCTGGTCCGCAATGGCACATGTTTGAAGTGCGATACGTGCGGCGCGACCACGGGCTGTTCATAACCGCAATTTGCGCAGCCGCCGGCTCCCTTTTTCCAACGGCGCGCGCAAATCAGTGAGTGAGTGGCGTAAGAGACGGCGCGCAAGGCCCAACCGTCCCCCCAAGACCCAACCTTGCGCGCCTCTTGTCCCGAACCCAAACTGGGCGGCGCGCATTCCGTGCCGCCCTTCTTTGTTGCACTGCCTGTCCAGTTGCGCTTTGGTGCCGCCATCATGTCTGATTTCAGCCGCCCGCTTATTTTGATCGTCCTGGGCGTCACGCTGTGGCGCATCGCCAATCTGTTTTTCGGCCACATGCCGCTGATTGCCGATGAGGCGCAATATTGGACCTGGGCGAAAGCACTCGACTGGGGGTATTTCACCAAACCGCCTTTGATCGGCTGGTCGATTGCCGCCACGACAGCCCTGTGCGGGGATGGTGAAGCCTGTGCGCGTTTAAGCTCGCCGCTCTATCACGGGGCAACCGCGCTTCTTGTCGGGGCCTTTGCCACCCGGCTTGTGTCGGACCGGGCGGGTTTCTGGTCGGGCCTGCTTTATCTCACCTTGCCCGGTGTCAGCTTTGCCGCCGTGCAAATTTCCACCGACACGCCGCTTTTGTTTTGCGCCGCACTGGCCACTTACGGGCTTGTGCGCTTGCGCGAAACACCGGCCCTGCGCTGGGCGTTGCTGATCGGTATAGGGGTTGGGTTTGGACTGCTTGCCAAATATGCCATGAGCTACTGGATGATCGGGCTTGTCCTGGCACTGGTTCTGGACAAACAAACCCGCAGCAATTCCCCCCCCAAACTGATCGCGGTGACCGTCATGACGGGCTTTGTCATCTTGCTGCCCAATCTGTTGTGGAACATGGACAATGGCTTCGTCACCATCACCCATGTCGGTGACAATGCCAATTTGAGCACTGACAAGATTGGTGACTTTTCCAATCTCGCCGAATTTTTCGGCAGCCAGTTCGGCGTCTTCTCGCCGCTGTTGATGCTCGCTTTGCTGGTTGGGGCAGTCATGCCCTCGCAATGGCGCGATCCTGTCAGCCGGTTCTTGCTGTGCTTTGCCCTGCCCGCTTTGCTGGTGGTGACCGTGCAGAGCTTCCTCAATCGCGCCAACGCCAACTGGGCGGCCATGACTTACGTCACCGCGACGCCTTTTGCGGTCAAGCTGATCCTGGAAAAGAGCCACCGGCGTTATCTGTCGATCTCGGCCGGCATCGGCGCAACCGCCGTCATCCTGATCGGTATGCTGTGGATGACACCGCATCTGTTCATGCGGGTCGCGGCCTTTGACGGGCTGTATCACCGCTATGCGCGCGGCCAGGCGGTGCTGGGTGAAATGCGGCCCGAACTTGATCTGGGTCTTTATGCCGGGGTCATCGCCGATGACCGAAAGATGGTTGCCAATCTGCTCTATCACGGGCGAGGCCGCGATTTGCGCGCCTGGCGCCTGCCGCGCACCGACGGCAATCCGGTGGATCATTACACGCTCAAACAGCCCCTGCCTGACCGGCTTGATGAGCCCGTGCTGCTGCTGTTCCGTGATGAGGCCAATCAGAGCCATCCCCGCCTGACCGGGGTGACCTTGCTCAAACGCTTTGAGACGCCCAAACGGCGCTGGGCGCTGTATGCCGCCCGGCTTGCGCCCCAAACCACTTCCGCGCCACACTGATCCACATGGAACATGGTCTTTATAAAAGTCAGCTCCGGTCTTTACAGATCGAGCTGGTCAAGCTGCAAAATCATTTGATCGCCAAGGACAAGCGCGTGCTGGTGCTGTTTGAAGGCCGCGATACGTCGGGCAAGGATGGGGTGATCAAACGGATTACCGAACATCTCAGCCCCCGCGAAACCCGCGTCTGGGCGCCGGGCAAACCCACCGACCGCGACAAGGCCAGCTGGTATTATCAGCGCTATGTCTCGCATCTGCCTGCCGGTGGCGAAATGGTTCTGTTCAACCGGTCCTGGTACAATCGCGCAGGCGTTGAAAAGGTCATGGGTTTTTGCACCCCCGAAGAGCTTGAGGCCTTTTTCAACACGGTCAATGAGTTTGAAGATTTGCTGGTGCGCGACGGCATCACGCTGATCAAATATTATCTCGATATCTCAAAAGACAGCCAGACCAAACGGCTTGATGCGCGCCGCACCGACCCGCTCAAACAATGGAAGATTTCCCCCATTGATGCCCGCGCGCTTGAGCTGTGGGACGGCTATTCCGAGGCGCGCGACGACATGCTGATGCGCACCCATTCAGCACACGCGCCGTGGCATGTGGTGGATGCCAATTCCAAACGGCCTGCGCGTCTGTCGGTGATCGCCGATATTCTGCGCCGCTTTGAATTCAAACGTGATGACAGTGTGATTGCCGAATGCGACCCCGGCGCGGTGACGGAATTTTCCGCCGCCGCACTGAGCAATGGCCTGCTCGCCCGCTGATCCGTCATTCCGGGGCTGGCGGGAGCCAGAACCCGGAATCTGAAATCCGCACAGCATAGCCCCTGATCAGATCCCGGATATTTCGCACGCGAAATTCCGGGATGACGATTGGTGCCTAGGACGCCTTGACCGGCGGGGCGAGCTTGATGTTGAGCTCTTTCAGATGCTTGGGGTCGGCTTCGGCTGGCGCACCCATCATCAGATCCTGCGCCTGCTGGTTCATCGGGAACAAGATGACTTCGCGCAGGTTGGGTTCATCAGCCAGCAGCATGACAATCCTGTCCACACCCGGCGCAATCCCGCCATGGGGCGGTGCGCCATAGCGGAAGGCGTTCAGCATGCCGCCAAAGCGGTCTTCGACTTCCTGGGCGTCATAGCCTGCAATCTCGAACGCCTTGATCATGATGTCGGGACGGTGGTTCCGCACCGCGCCGGAGCTCAACTCAACCCCGTTGCAGACAATGTCATACTGGTAGCCGAGCACATCGAGCGGGTCCATGGTCTCAAGCGCCTCCATCTCGCCTTGCGGCATGGTGAAGGGGTTGTGCGAGAAGTCGATCTTTTTGAGTTCCTCATCATATTCATAGAGCGGGAAATCGACGATCCAGCAAAAGCGGAACGTGCCGTCTTCATAAAGGCCAAGCTCCTCACCCACCCGGTTGCGCGCCTTGGCGGCAAAGTCGGTGAACTTGGCCGGTTCGCCCGCCACAAAGAAGGCGGCATCGCCATCTTCCAGACCAAGCTGGATGCGGATCGCTTCGGTCCGCTCAGGCCCGATATTTTTGGCCAGCGGGCCAGAGCCTGCACCTTCTTTCCAGAAGATATAGCCAAGACCAGGTTGGCCCTCGCCCTGCGCCCAGCTGTTGAGCCGGTCACAGATCGCGCGACTGCCGCCACCCTTACCCGGAATGGCCCAGATTTCAGCCTTGTCATTATTGGCAAGAATATTGGCAAAGACTTTAAAGCCTGACTCGCGGAAATGATCCGAGACCTCTTCCATCACAATCGGGTTGCGCAGATCAGGCTTGTCACAGCCATATTTGCGCATGGCTTCCCGGTAAGGAATGCGCGGGAACGGCTTTTCAGCCACCTTGCGATCACCGCCGAACTCTTCAAACACGCCGGTCAGCACAGGCTCAACCGCATTGAAAATATCTTCTTGGGTGGCGAACGCCATTTCAATGTCGAGCTGATAAAACTCACCCGGCGAACGGTCAGCGCGCGCATCCTCATCGCGGAAACATGGCGCAATCTGGAAATAGCGGTCAAAGCCTGCACACATGATCAGCTGCTTGAATTGCTGCGGGGCTTGCGGCAGGGCATAGAACTGGCCCGGATGAAGCCGCGAGGGCACCAGAAAGTCGCGCGCGCCTTCAGGGCTTGAGGCCGTCAGGATCGGCGTCTGAAATTCCATAAAGCCGCCCTCGGTCATGCGCCGGCGCAAGCTTGAGACAATCTGGCTGCGCAGCACGATATTTTTGTGCATCTGCTCGCGCCGCAGATCGAGGAAGCGGTATTTGAGGCGAATGTCTTCAGGATAATCGACGTCGCCAAAGACCGGCATGGGAAGCTCTTCCGCCGCTGATTGCACATCCAATGCATCAATACGGATTTCAATCGCCCCGGTATCGAGATTGGGGTTCACCGTCTCGTCCGTCCGGGCGACACAGCGGCCGGTGACCGTAATCACGCTTTCCGCGCGCAGCGTCTCAGCCTCGGCAAACAAGGGCTGGTCGGGCTCGATCACACATTGGGTCAGACCATAATGGTCGCGCAGATCGATAAACAGCAGCCCGCCATGATCGCGTTTGCGGTGAACCCAGCCCGACAGACGGACGGTTTCACCGACATTGTCGGCTCGCAATTGGGCGCAAGTGTGCGTGCGGTAAGCATGCATGGCAGTGTTCCTCGGGAAGGCGCTGAGACTGGTCATTTCGATGGCCGGACAAGCGCATGAACCGGCGTCCATGTCAAGAATTGCCCCAAAAATAGACACAAAGCCGCGCTTTTCCGCGTTTTGGGTCAAGACAAGCGGCGCGCGATAGGATAGAAGCATTTCCATGCAGATGATCGAATCGACGGAAGCGCTCAAAGAAGCGGTTCGCACCCTGTCGGCGGAAGCCTATGTCACCGTCGATACGGAATTTGTCCGCGACAAGACCTATTGGCCCAAACTGTGCCTGGTGCAGCTCGCCGGGACAGACCATGCCTATATTGTCGACCCGCTGGCCGACGGCATCGACCTTGGCCCGCTGTTTGAGTTGTTGCAGGATGAAACGATCCTCAAAGTCTTTCATGCCGCCCGTCAGGACATTGAAATCTTCGTCAATCTGACCGGCAAGGTCCCTGCCCCTTTGTTTGACACCCAGGTGGCCGCCATGGTGTGCGGATTTGGCGACCAGGTCGGTTATGAGACACTGGCACGCAAGCTGGCCGGCGCCCAGCTCGACAAAACCTCCCGCTTCACCGACTGGACGCGCCGGCCGCTCTCCAAAAAGCAGCTGAATTACGCCATTGGGGATGTCACCCATTTGCGGGTGATCTATGACAAGATGCGCGATCAACTCGCCGATTCAGACCGGCTGGACTGGGTTGGGGAGGAAATGGGCATCCTGACCACGGTGGATACCTATATCACCGATCCCGACGAAGCCTGGCGGCGGGTTAAGACCCGCTCGGTCAATCCGCGCTTTCTGGCTATTTTGAAACATTTGGCCGCTTGGCGCGAACGCGCCGCACAAGACCGCGATATTCCCAAAAACCGGATCATTAAAGACGACGCGCTGACCGAAATCGCCGCCCATGCCCCCAAATCAGTCGCAGATCTGGAAGCGCTGCGCGGGGTGCCCCAGGGGCTGGCGCGCGGCCGCTTCGGTCCTGACATCGTCAAGGCGGTGGAAGCCGGGCTTGCCATGTCCGACAAGGATGCGCCCCAGGTGCAGCGCCCCGACCCGTTGCCCAATGGCATCGGCCCCATGGTCGAATTGCTGAAAGTCATGCTCAAGCTCAAGGCTGAGGAACATAATGTAGCCCCCCGCCTGATCGCCAATGTGGCCGATCTTGAACGGATCGCCGCCGATGATCAGGCAGATGTGTCAGCTCTTCAAGGCTGGCGCCGCAAAGTCTTCGGCGATCACGCGCTTGCGCTGAAACAAGGCAAAATCGGACTGACGGCGCAAGGCAATGCCATCCGGGTGATCGATCTTTAGTCGCGAATGACGATGCCGTAATCGAGCCCGTCGAGATCCGCCACTTTCTTCAGCCGCGTCTCAGTCACTTCACCAACAAAATCCTTAAACCGCGCCGGCACCACAAGGGTTAGCCGCTCATCATCGCGCCGAATGGGGCAATGGCTCAAAATGCCCGACAAGGACCCAGACAAGGTGATGCCCAGCCGCATGGCAAGGCCCACTTTGCGCGCCCGGTCATGGGTTTCTTCGGGCAGTGCACCGGCCGCGGTTTCGGCCTCAGCGCTCGAAATCGTGCCGGTGTAGCGGTACAAAACCGACAAAGCGATCTGGCCACGCGCGACATGGCGCACGCCCACCAAAGGCCCGCGCATGATTTCAGCAAAGGCCTGCTCCCCGCGATAGTCCGACGGGGTGCGCCAGGCAATATCACTCAAGATCGCCGCAGCATGGCGGCGGCGTTCATGATCGGGCGTCTCGCCGGGAAACAAGGGCGCCATCCAGTCTTGCAGCTCATCCCCGAACAGATCACCGCTTGGCCGGTGGGGCCTGTCAAATTGCGCCGACATGGCCCGGCAATTGCTGAGCAACGGATCGATGGCAAATTCTTCAGGAGTGAGCTGGTCATACAAGACCCCTTCGCGCACCCCATGGGCGGAAAAGATCACTTTATTGACACCGGTCACTGCCAACACCCGGTCAAGCACCTGGGCGGCGTAAGGCAGGCTGTCTATGCGGCGGGAGGGAACCTCCTTGATGGCCGACAGGGTTTCAGGCCCGAGCCCCGCCACCACTTGCGCCAGATTGCGCGCTTCTATCGTCGGGATTTCATATTGGTGCAGGATGCGGAGCGCGTAATTGTCTTGCGCCATATGCACCCGGCCAAGCGTCCGCCAGCCGCCGCCCACAACATAGAGCGCGCCATTGTCGGGCAGCTTTTTGAGCCACTCAACTTTGTCGAGCCGGCGCATGATTTCATCTTTGACCGGCTGGCTTGCCGCGCCGCCATATTCCATCAACCGGAACGGGCCAAGCTTGAAGGTCTCCCGCTGCAAAATCTGATGGCCATCAATCTGGCTGAGCTCAAGACTGCCACCGCCCAGATCGCCAACCACACCGATCGTGTTGCGCATCGATCCGGCCACGCCCAATGCGGCCAGTTCAGCTTCTTCCGATCCGGTCAGGATGCGCACTTCCGCCCCGATGGCCTTTTCGGCGGCGGCGACAAATTTGCTGCCATTTTCGGCATCACGCGCGGCCGCGGTGGCAATCACGAACCAGTCTTTGACATGGAGCCCATCGGCAATGGCCCGGAAGCGGCGCAAGGTCGACAGAGCAAGCATTACACCCTGATCATTGAGCCGGTTGCTCGCCGCCATACCCCGGCCCAATCCGCACGCCGCCTTTTCGTTGAACAAAGGCACCAGCGCGCGCGCCAGCCCCTCATAGACCACCATGCGGACGGAGTTTGATCCAATATCAACAACCGCGACACGGCCATGAGGCCCGATTTCGGGGATAATCCGCAAGGCAGGGTCTGATGAAGGAACTGCGTCGAGCACTCTAGTGACCTTGGCGCGCTTTCAGCACCGGCGGTGCCTGTTGTTCAAGCGCGGCGCCCCGGCCCGACAGGCTGGGATTTTCCATGAAATAAGTGTGCGCCACAAACGGTGTCTCACCGGTTTGCGGCACCATGCGGGTGTAACTGGCATCTGCATTGAGCGTCCAGCTCTGCATATTGTCCGCCAGATTGGCGAGCATGACCTGATCAAGCACCTGGGCTTTCACGGTGGGATTTTCAATCGGTACCAGCGTCTCAACACGGCGGTTCAGGTTGCGCGGCATCCAGTCCGCCGAGCTGATATAGACCTTGGCTTGCGGCCCGGGCATCTCTCCGCCATTGGCAAAACCAATGATGCGCGAATGCTCCAGGAAGCGGCCGACAATAGACTTTACCCGGATATTCTCCGACAGGCCCGGCACGCCGGGACGCAGGCAACAAATGCCACGAATGACCAGATCAGTTTGCACACCTGCTGCCGAGGCGCGATACAGCGCATCGATGATTTCAGGATCGACCAGCGAATTGAACTTGGCCCAGATCGCGGCGGGCTGACCATTTTGGGCGTTGGTGATTTCGGTTTCGATATTGTCCATCAGGACAGAGCGCAGGCGCAGTGGAGCGACGCCGAGCTTTTCAAGCCCCACCGGATCGGCATAGCCGGTGACGAAATTGAACAGGCGCGCCGCGTCCCGGCCCAGGGCAGGATCACACGAGAACAGCGACAGGTCGGTATAGATGCGCGCAGTGATCGGGTGGTAATTGCCCGTGCCGAAATGGCTGTAGGTGCGCAGTTCACCACCTTCACGGCGGACAACATGAGAAATCTTGGCGTGGGTTTTCCATTCGATAAAGCCATACACCACCTGCACGCCCGCGCGTTCCAGATCGCGGCTGAGCTTGATATTGTGCGCTTCATCAAAACGCGCCTTGAGTTCAACAAGCGCAGTGACCGACTTGCCCGCTTCTGCCGCTTCAATCAGCGCCTTCACAATCGGGCTGTCATCGGATGTGCGGTACAGCGTTTGCTTGATCGACAGCACATCAGGGTCGCGCGCGGCCTGACGCAGGAATTGCACCACCACATCAAAGCTTTCATAGGGATGATGCACGATCAAATCCTTGGCGCGGATGGCGGCAAAGCAGTCCCCGCCATGATCGCGAATACGCTCAGGGAAGCGCGGATTATACGGGGTGAAGCGCAGGTCGGGCCGGTCATCAACAATCAATTGTTTGACGTCGCTCAACCCCACAATGCCGTCCACCACCGAAGTATCAGCATCAACCGCATCCAGTTCGCGGGTCACAAATTTGCGCAGGCTTTCAGGCATGCGGTCTTCAAAGATGGCGTGGATGACAATCCCGCGGCGGCGGCGCTTCAGCGCGCTTTCAAAGAACCGGACCAGATCTTCGGCTTCTTCCTCAACCTCAATATCGCTGTCGCGCAGGATCTGGAACACGCCCTGGCCCTGAATTTCATAGCCGGGGAACAGATTGGCGAGGAACAGGCTGATCATGTCTTCAAGGATGATGAAGCGGATTTCCTTGTCACCCTCCTCCTTGGGCAGACGGACAAAGCGTTTGACCTGATGGGGCACCGGCACCATGGCGTTCATCTGCTTGCCGTCGCTCAGGCGGCGCAGCTGCATCGCCAGCGCCATGCCTTTATTGGGGATGAAGGGGAACGGGTGCGCCGGATCAATCGCAAGCGGGGTCAGAACAGGGAAAATCTGGCTCAAAAAATGATCTTCCAGCCAATCGCGGTCGCTGTCGCGCAGCTCATCGGGGCTGACAACAACAATGCCGGTATCGCGCAGATCCTTTTTGAGCACCTGCCATTGGTCATTCTGTTTGTCGAGAATATCGGCAATCATCGCTTTAGCAGCATCAAGCTGCTGCAGCGGGGTCAGACCTTCAGGCGAAATCACCTCAACGCCTTCTCGGACCTGACCAACCAGACCAGCATAGCGGACCATGAAAAATTCGTCGAGATTGCTGGCCGAAATCGACAGGAACATCAGCCGTTCGAGCAAAGGATGGTTGAGGTTCTGGCTTTCTTCATAGACCCGCACATTGAAGGCCAGCCAGCTCAGTTCCCGATTGATGAACCGATCCGGGGAATCAAGCGTGATCGCCGCTGCTTCGTCCACCACTTCCACTTCCGCACCCATGCTCATCACCGCATTCCTTTTCAAGTGTCACTCGTCCCCCTCGCATAGGCAAATGCCGTGACAGGACTGTGACAGTCATTCAAATCCCTACTCCGCCTCATGGGCGGCTTCAAGCACCCCGCGCGCCAGAGCGACCGATAATTTCCGCTTCTTTTCAAGCGAAGCCTGATCAAGCGCAGCGACAATCTGGCCCGCCGCCCACAGGCTGCGGTCCATGCGGGTCAGCAAATAATTCAAAACCGGCGGTTCAAGGCGCAATTGACGGTCCGAAAAATGTTTCATCAAGACCGCGCCCAGCAAGGCATCATCGGGCGGGCCAAGCTGGGCCACTGAAAAGGTCGCAAGCCGGGATTGCAGATCTTTCAAAGCCACCGGCCAGCGCGCGGGCGGCTGTGCGGCTGCGATCAGAATATGCCCGCCGCTCGCTTTCATGGCGTTGAAAAGGTGAAACAGCGCTTCGGGATCAAAATCAGGCACTTCGGCACCGGGACAATCAAAAGCCACGGCCCCACGCTCCACCCAATCATCCAACCGGTGCATAGAGACATCCGCCAGGTCGAGCAGGTCACACTTGGCTTCCTGCGCAAATACATGCGCCAGATGCGTCTTGCCCGAGCCGCGCGGGCCCACAATCGCCAACCCTGTTCCGGGCCAATCAGGCCAGGCCTCAACCTGGGCGACGGCGGCCTCATTGGATTGGGCGACCCAGAAATCCTCACGCCCCAGTGCGGGCCTGTGGGGCAAATTAAAGGCCAGTTGCCGGGTTGGCGCTGTCCTCGCCGCCTCACTCATCGGCGGCCGCGCCCGAATTGCCGTGATAGAACGGGCTTGCCAGATAGCGCCGGACGGCATAGCGCATCAGCACGCCAATCATCGCCGCGAGCGGGACAGCCATCAAAATTCCGACAAATCCGAAAAGTGAGCCAAACGCCAGCAAGGCGAAGATCACCCAAACCGGATGAAGCTCGACATTGCGGCCGACAAAATTGGGGGTCAGCACATTGCCTTCGGCAATCTGGCCAACCAGAAAAATGGCGGCAATGATTCCAATCTGCATAAAATCAGGCCAGAACTGCAAGATCGCAAGCACCGCCGACAAGATCGCCCCGACCGCAAAGCCCAAATACGGCACGAAGCTGAGCGCGCCGGCGATCAACCCGACGATAAAACCGAAATCAAGCCCGGCCAGTTCAAGTGCCGTGGCATAAAACAAGGCCAAAATTGTGCAGACAAGCGTCGTGCCGCGCACAAATCCCGCCAATCGATGGTCAATTTCCTGCACCAGCTCGACAATCGTGTCTCGCTGATCGCGGGGCAGCCAGCGGTCAATTTCCGACACCATCCGGTCCCAATCAACCAGCAGGTAAAACGCCACCACCGGCGTGATGAAAATCAGCGACAGTACATTGAAGAAGGCGAGTCCCTGATTGACGATATTCTTGATAAAACCCTGCACAAGCCCGGTTAGAGAGGCGATAATCTCGCCCCCGGCCCCGCCCTTTTTCTCGCCGGCCTCACCTGACAACCAGGATGAAAACGCACCGTCGGTCAGCCCGTCCAGCGCCTCTTTGATCTGCGCCCCATAGGCCGGCGCGATCTCGCCGATCTTGGCGATCTGGGCTTCAATCATCGGGACGAGCAGCAACACCCCGCCAATGGCAAATATCACAAACCCGACCATGATGATCGAAGTGGCCACCACCCGGTGAATGCCGCGATGCTCCATCCAGTCGGCAACTGGGTCGAGCAGATAGGCAATCGCCATACCCGCCACAAAGGGCAGTAAAATGTTCGACAGGCTCATCATGAAGAAGATGAGCAGACCCAGGATCGATCCCCAAAACAGCAGATGTGCGCGCAAGCTCATGCCCCGGGATCCTTTTTCTCGCGCCGCTTGGCGCGGAACTGGGCAACATCTTCCTGGCGTTCCTTCATCAGATCGATCATCTGTGTCCCAACCTCGTCACCCGAATAATTTTCTTTCGACTTTTCAGTGACTTCACTCAATTTATTGAGCCAAATTATCAAATATCCGGCGCCCGAAATCAGGGTGGTTGCCGCGACGCTCCACACCAGCACCTCACGCACTGTGACAAGGGTCAGGTTAAACGACAAGGCGCCAAGCACGGTGGCAGCCATGATAATCTGCAGTGCGGTGTTTATCTTGCTCGACAAAATCGGGCTGATGCGCACCGTCTGATCCAGGGTTTGCGACACAAGATAGGCACCAACAATCAGCAAATCGCGCGAAACCACCAGAATGACCAGCCACAATGGCACCTCGCCCACCCAGCCCAGCGTGACAAAAACCGCAACCAGCAAGGTCTTGTCGGCAATCGGGTCCAGAATGGCCCCCACAAGCGTACGGGCATCAAGCTTGCGGGCCAGATAGCCATCTATTCCGTCGGATATGCCAGCAAAGACGAAGGTACCGAAGGCGGCATCAAACTGCGCTGTCAGCAGGAAATAGACCGTGACCGGCACCAGAAAGAGCCGCATCAGCGTGATCAAATTTGGCAGACTGCGCATGGTGTTAGAGGGTTTACCTCAATTCGCTCGACAAGATGCGGTAGCCGCCTGAAGGCCCCCGGTCGAGGATCAGATCACTTTCGCGCAAAGACAAGGTCAGCTGATTGATCGAGCCGCGATAGCTCAACGTCACCGCTGCCCCGCCGGTTCCCACCGCATCAACCGAAACCGAGCTGATGGAAGGAACTTCGCGCAGCCGGGCTTCAACCGCAATCCACTGATCGATGGAGACAATCGGCACCGAGGCGCGGATGACCTCCTCATAATTGCCTGACACAAGTGTGCGGCTTTTCCAGCGCTCGGCCAACAGGGACTGCATGGCGCGGGCCGTCGGCACAAGATCGGCATTTGATCCCGTCAGCCGCGCCTCATAGGTCTGGGAAAAACGCTGTTCTTCACGGCCATCAAACATATAGGTGCTGATCTGGATGATCGATGTGCCTTCGGCTCCGTAATTGACGACGCGGGCATCCATCACCGCAACCCGGCCCAGACGGTATTGGCGGGCCAGATCCATCAAAAGCTCAGGCACAGGTTCCTGCGCGACTTCAAGGCTGACCGTGCGCATATCGGTTTGCGCCCCTTTGGGCAGCACCACCGGCACCACCGCATCGCTGCCCAGGGTGAGCGGCTCCCACCCTTGGCGCCACAAATTCTTGCCGCCCCACAAATGGGTCTCACCGTCCGCGCCGGTCCAGATGGGAATAATGAGAACCGGCTGGCTCAAGCTTTCCGAATAGCGCACCGATTGACGGGCAAACAGATCACGGACGACTTCTGATTTAAAAGTAACCGACAGTTCGGCCAGATAGCGGGTGGCGGACCGCTTTTCCTTGTCGACACCAAAACTCGCCACCATGGCATCAAGCTCTGCGGGCGGCGGTGTTGGCACGCGCGAGACTTCCGCCGCAGGGACCGACCGGGCGACCAGCATGCGAAACGCTTTGGCAAGCCCCTGACGAATGGCGATATCCCGGGCTTCGCTGGCCGATTTCGCCGTCGCATCCACCTTCACCCCGGTTACCTCATAGGGGCTCCGGGCCTCAGCCGGTCCTGCGATCACGCTGAAAAGCAGTGCAACACACAAAAATACAGCACACAGCGCTGCACGCATCATTTGAGCGGCCATATTCGCCAATCCTTCTGACATCCCATTCGCACCCACGCCCGATCATATCGGGTTCAGCGGGTGAAGTCTTTAGACGAACTGACCCAGAACGGCCCGGTCCGCAAGTCCGGGAAAGGCCGATCCGAACACGATCTGATCATCCAGTTTCATATGATTGAGCAATATGGCGGCACAAAGACCGCGAATATCGGCGGTTGGCAGCACATCCCGGCCTTCATAAAGGCCTTTTCCACTCAAACCGGGCCATTCACCCAGAATTTTCCCGCCTTTGACCGCCCCACCCATGACAAAGGCGGCCCCGCCGGTCCCATGATCGGTTCCCTTGGTGCCATTGATGCGCGCCGTGCGGCCAAACTCGGTTGCCGCGACAATGACCGTATCGTCCCACACCGGCCCCAACTCCCCCTTAAACGTATCAAGCGCCTGGCCTAAAAACAGCAATTGCCGGGCAAGCCGCCCCTCCAGCGTGCCTTGATTGGCGTGGGTGTCCCAGCCGGCACTGTCGACAACCGCAATGCGCGGCCCTTTGGGATCGCGCAGGAAATGTGAGGCCGCGCGCGCCAGATCATGCAGTTTGGGGCGGCTGCCTTTTTTGCCGAAATTCTTGTTCATCTGGCCTGCATCATCCCGCATTTCGACCAGATTGCGGGCTCTCAAACCCGCTTCGAACGCCTCTGAGAGATTTTGGTCACGGGCATAAAGCTTGCTCAAACTCTCCAGATAGGTCGGCGATGCGCCCGGCATACGCGGCGGCGCCCAGCTTGTCACCGGTGCCTGACCGTTGAGAATTTGGGGGACGGTATGGCCGATTGCCACTGCTTCATGACCGGTCTGGGCGATCACCCGGTTCAGCCAGCCATCAGAATTGGGCTTGGGGGTCTCAAGCCCCGTCTCCAGCACAATCTGGACATCAAAATGCGACCGGTCGCGATAAGGCGTGGCGATGGCGGGCGCTACTGCTAGCTCCCCCCTGCTCCAATAGGGTTTCAACCGGCCCAGATTGGGGTGCAGCCCGAAGGTTTCATCAAGCTTGACGGCTTTTTCCAAAACAAGCTCACCGCGCGCGCGCTCATAGCCCGGATCGCCATAAGGCGGCAGCGCCGCCATCCCGTCCATGCCGCCACGCAGCAGCACAAAGACGAAGCGAGGGTCTTTGGATCGGGCAAAGGCCGGCCCCATCGGGCCAAGACCCGCCAGTGCCCCGCCTGCGAGGCCTGAGCCAATCACCTGACGCCGTGTGATCATGTCCGCCTCCTATCGGTGCTGGAAGGCCGGGGAAGCAAGCATCAGCGCAATCGCCTCCCCCCGGCTTTCCGCCCGTTCCATAAAACGCCGTGTCGGTCCATCAAGCAAAGGCCCCAACAGCTGTTCAGCCAGATGGACGGGATTGCCTTCAAGCCGCCGGGCCGACCGCATGCCCGCCTCATACGCCCATTCCGCGCGTACGACCGTGGCTTCAGGCGCGCGCCAGGCTTCGGCAATATCAGCCCAGCCTTGCGGGGACTTCGCATCATAGGGAAATTGTCCCAGCAGATCAGCCGAGGTGATCATGCCGTATGCTTCCTTGCGGCCAAGCTTGACCAGAATATCGCGGCCCCGCGGCCAGTCTTCATAGTCGGCCAGGGCGCGGAAGGTCGATACAATCAGCTCCAGCGGCTGAAGATATTTGACGATGGGCTTTTCCCACACCGCGTCATGTTCAATCAGAATGCGGTACAGCGGTTTGAGCGCGCCGCCCGTGTCCAGATAGCTGTCAATCAGCGCCTTGACCAAAGCGCCGGGTGGACGGTCGCCAGCAAAATGACGGGCCAGCTTGGTGCAGACAAAGCGCGCCGTATCCCGGCGGCGGGCGAGATCGCGCAGCGCCTTTTCAGCCTCTTCATAGCCGTCAATGGCCGAATAGCTCCGCCCCAGAAGCATTTTTTCGCCGGGCTCATGATTGACCGGATAGTAGGCAAAGCCTTGCCGGGTGGAATGGGCTTTGTCGGCAAAACGCATATAGCGGTCATTGGCGACACTCCAACCCGTCAGCATTTTGGCAAGCCCCTGAATGTCCTGCAGTGTATAGCCGCCATGGACCGACACCGTGTGCAGCTCAAGAATTTCCCGCGCCAGATTTTCGTTGATGCCTTTGTGATTGACCTTACCGGCCTGTGAATTGGGACCAATCGATTGGGCCTGGTCGAGATAGACCAGCATGGCGGGATGGCGAACCGCCGCCAGCAACAAGTCCTCAAATTTCCCCAGAATATTGGGCCGGATGGCCTCACGCTCATACACCCCGGCCAGTCCCATCAGGCCGCCCGCGCTGATCGCCACAGTGAAATGATTGGTCCAGAACCAGACCAGCCGTTCATAAAATGGAGCGTTTGAATGGGAGGCGCGCATCATGCGCGACGCTGCTTCCCGGAAAAGCGTCTTTTTCATCTCATCAATAGCGGTCATCTTGGCCTTGCCGGTCGCCCGGCGGGCCGCCATCAGCCGGTCCAGCCGCTCCCGGCTTGATTCGAGCTTGAGTGCCGTATCAGACAGTCCATGGGCGCGTTCGGCCCCGATTGTCAGCTGATTATGCAGCCAGCCTTGCGGGTCGCGAATGGTGTCAGCCTGGCCCGGCGTGGGGCCAAAGCCGAATCTGCGAAGTGCGACATAGGAGTAAAGGCTCACGCTGAGGTTCCCTCAAGGCTTTGGAATGGGGGAATCGGATGCTATTTATCGCTCCAATAGGTCGAAACTATGACCATTGCCCGCCACCAAACAAGCCCCTCCGGGGGATCATCAAGCAAAGACCTGTCCATGGCCGAAGATACCAAAGCCAATCATATGAGCTACAAGGAAGCCGGCGTCGATATTGATGCGGGCAATGAATTGGTGGAACGCATCAAGCCGTTTGCCAAATCAACCGCCCGGCCGGGTTCCGACAGCGGCGAAGATGGCGGTCTGGGCGGCTTTGGCGGTCTTTTTGATCTCAAAGCTGCGGGCTTTTCCGATCCGGTGCTGGTGGCCGCCAATGACGGGGTCGGCACCAAGTTGATGATTGCAGTGGAAACCGGCATCCATGACACGGTCGGCGTCGATCTGGTGGCCATGTGTGTCAATGATCTGGTGGTGCAAGGGGCCGAGCCGCTGTTCTTCCTGGATTATTTCGCCACCGGCAAATTGTCGGTCGATGCCGCGGCAAGCGTTATCAAAGGCATTGCCGATGGCTGCCGTCAGGCCGGCGCCGCCCTGATCGGCGGGGAAACAGCCGAAATGCCGGGCCTGTATGATGGCGAGGACTATGATCTTGCAGGCTTTTGCGTCGGCGCGGCCGAACGCGGAACACTGTTGCCCCAACTGGACCAGATTGCCGAAGGCGATGTGCTGATCGGACTTCATTCCAACGGTGTTCATTCCAACGGCTTTTCGCTCGTTCGCCGGATCGTCACCGCCAATGCGCTCGACTATAAAAAGACCTGCCCCTTCTCTGCCGGTTTGACCTTGGGCGAGGCGCTGCTTTCCCCCACCCGCATCTATGTCAAAAGCTGTCTTGCCGCCCATCGCGCGGGCCTTGTTAAAGCGCTCGCCCACATTACCGGCGGCGGCTTGACCGAAAATCTGCCGCGCGTCCTGCCCGATCATCTCGGCGCGGTGATCAATGCCGGATCGCTTGGCCTGCCCGGCGTGTTCCGCTGGCTGCGCGATAATGCGGGCCTTGATGACGCGGAAATGCTGCGCACCTTTAATTGCGGTATCGGCATGATTGCTGTTGTCGCCGCCGACAAAAAGGACGAGGCCATTGCGCTGTTGCAGGAACATGGCGAAACCGCCCGTGTGATCGGCACAATCGAACCGCGCGATGGCGCACCAGTGCACTATCAAGGAACGCTCGACCATGGCGGCTAAGAAACTCAAGATCGCCGTTCTGATTTCGGGCCGGGGTTCCAATCTGCAAGCGCTGATTGATGCCTGCTCGCAGGAAGACTTTCCCGCCGAAATCGTGCTGGTCTTTTCCAACAAGCCGACCGCCAAGGGGCTTGAACGCGCCCGCGATGCCGGGCTGGCCACCGAGGCGCTTGATCACAAGAGCTTTGCCAGCCGCGAAAGCTTTGATGCCGAAGTCAGCCGCATCATCAAACAGACCGGGGCCGAACTGATCTGTCTTGCCGGTTACATGCGCTTGTTGTCTGAAGATTTCGTCAAGGACTGGCGCAACAAGCTGATCAATATTCATCCCGCCATTCTGCCCGCTTTCAAAGGCATTCACGTGCACGAGCGCGCGCTGGAACTGGGTGTGCGCATCACCGGCGCCACGGTTCATTTTGTGCGCGTGGGCACAGATGAAGGCCCGATCATCATTCAAGGCGCGGTTCCGGTTCTGGCCGATGATACGCCCGAAACACTGGAAGCCCGCGTGCTGACGGTCGAACACAAGATTTACCCTGAAGCGGTCCGGCTGATCGCCATGGGCAAGGTGCGCGTTGTTTCCGAACGCGTGAAAATTTCCGGCTCTACCGCACAAGCGGCTGAACCGATCATCGTACCGCCACCAATGACAGGGTGAGATCATGGACGACCGGCTAAAAGGGGTGTGGGCGCCGCCTGTCCTGGCCATTCCAAACGCGATTGCAAACCGGCTAGACCGCGCACCGCTATTTTATCTCGGTGTGCTGCTGCTCATCCTGCTCGGCGCGGCCTGGGTGCTGCGCTTCATCCAGGATGATGCGTTCATCTCCTTTCGCTATTCGTACAATCTGGTCGAAGGCTGGGGCCTGCAATTCAACCCGCCGGGCTTTGATCCCAAACCGGTGGAGGGTTACACCAACTTTTTGTGGACCATGATCATGGCCGTGCCGATTGCGCTTGGTCATGATGTCATCATCGCAAGCCAGCTGCTCGGCCTGGTCTGTTTCTTCTTTGCATTGCTCGGCACCTACCGGCTGGCTACCGAACTGCTCGGCACACGCTCAGAAGCCATCATTGCGGTTTTGATCGCAGGCACGAATTTTACCTTCATCTCCTACGCCACCGGCGGGCTTGAAACCATGCTGGTCACGGCCCTTCTGGTGTGGTGCTTCCGGGTGGCGGCGAGCCTGAAGACGTCTGATGACTGGACACTTGCCCGCATGCTCATGATTTCAGTGCTGGCGGGGCTGGCTGTGCTGACGCGGATGGATGCGGGTGTCTTCCTGATGGTGATAGCGGGGCTGTTGGGGCTGCGCTGGCTGGTGCTCGACAAGCCGCTCGGTCAAAAACTTGCCCTGGCGATCGTTGCCGCCACACCTGCCGTCGGCATGATCGGCGCCTGGCTGTTCTGGAAGATCGGCTATTATCAGGACATCTTCCCCAACACCTATTATGTGAAATTGTCCGACGAGGCCGACCCGCTGGTCACCGCGCTACGCGGCATCTTCTTTTCGGGCAAATTCCTGATCTCCTATCTCGTCCTGCCCTTCCTGGTCATTCTGATCGTCCGCTTCTTCAAGATCGTGCGTGATCTCAACTGGCTGGCACTGGTTGGAATTTTGAGCCTGTGGCTCGTCTATATCATCCAGACCGGCGGCGATTTTATGGAGTTCCGCTTCTTCGTCGCCGCAATCCCGCTTCTGGCCATTGTGATGGTGGCCTGTCTGCGCCAGCTTGACGGCTTCCGCCTGTTGATGCTCGCCGCAGTGATCGGCGCGTCGGCCTTTCACGGCGGCACCTTCCAGCGCACAGGCGGCATTGAAGCAATCCGGGAACTGAACGCCCATGTGCTTGAAGGGCCCGAGCATTGGAAGAAAGTCGGCGAAGCCTACAAACGCTATTTCGGTGATATAGCGCCCACCCCGGTTCTGGCGCTCGGCGCAGCAGGCGCCATGCCTTATTATTCCCGCCTGCCGGTGATCGACATGCTGGGACTGACCGATGAGTGGGTGGCCAAGCAGGGCGAGGTCTATTCCTCACGCCCCGGTCACCAGCGCGCGGGCAATCACGCCTATCTGATCGACCGTCAGGTCAATTTCTATACCGGCCAGATCAAGAATGTCCGCCGTCAGGACGATATCTCGCGCCATTGCGATATTCCGCCCTATGACAGCTATTTCCAGCTTCTGTCACCGCTGGAAGACAGATTGCCGGAGAATTTCAGCTTCATCGTCATGCCGGTGGATGAGGACTGGGTCTATCAGGTGCTTTACATGCGCCCGACGCCCGAAATTGATGCCGCCATTGCCGCCCACGGCTTGCAGCTTTGCCCGGTCAATGTGGGCAACAAAAAAGGGCCGTCCGAAGACAGCCCTTCTGAGATTCTGAATGAGGCGGGCTGACTAGCCGACAATCTCATCATCGCTGAAGAAGAAAGCAATTTCATCTTTGGCGGTGTCAGGACCATCCGAGCCATGCACGGTGTTTTCACCAATCGACAAAGCAAACTCTTTACGAATGGTGCCGGCATCGGCGTCTTCGGGATTGGTTGCGCCCATAATTTCACGGTTGCGCGCGATGGCGTTTTCGCCTTCGAGCACTTGAACCACCACCGGCTCTGACATCATGAATTCGACAAGCTCGCCAAAGAAGGGGCGTTCCTTGTGAACCGCATAAAAGCCTTCGGCCTGTTCCTGGCTCATGTGAATGCGCTTGGAAGCAACGACGCGCAGACCGCCCTCTTCCAGTTTGGCGATCACTTTGCCGGTGATATTGCGGCGGGTGGCATCGGGTTTAATAATCGAAAAGGTCCGCTCGAGCGCCATGAGGATCTCCCTGAACTGGCTGATGGTCGTGATGTGTGTGCGGGCGGTTTATAAAAACGGGATGCGTGGCGGGGCAAGCGGCCTTTCGCCACATGATGCAAGCCGCACGCAGCCGTGCTAAAGCGCGCCTCATCATGCTGCATATCAATGACCTGACATATCGGATTGGCGGGCGGGTTTTGTTCGACCGCGCAACCGCGCGTCTGCCCGAGGGCCACACGATCGGCCTTGTGGGCAAAAACGGAACCGGCAAGTCCACCCTGTTGCGGCTGATTGTTGGCGACATGCCGCCTGATGACGGCTCGATCAGATTGCGGCCCGGCGCCCGGCTTGGCCATGTCATGCAGGAAATCGATGACACAAGCCAAAACCTGTTGAGCGCAGTTCTGGCGGCCGACACCGAACGCACCGCCCTGCTGGCCGAAGCCGATACTGTGACCGACCCCCACCGCATTGGCGAGGTCCACACGCGCCTGGCCGATATTGGCGCCCATGACGCGCCTGCCCGCGCAGCGCGCATTCTGTCAGGACTTGGGTTTACCGAGGCCGATCAACAAAAACCCCTGCATGAATTTTCCGGCGGCTGGCGTATGCGGGTGGCACTCGGCGCCATGCTGTTTGCCGAGCCCGACTTGCTGCTTTTGGATGAGCCGACGAACTATCTCGACCTTGAAGGGGTGATGTGGCTTGAGCATTTCCTCAAACGCTATCCCCGCACCGTTCTGATCGTCAGTCACGACCGCGACATTCTCAATCAGACGGTTGATTCGATCCTGCATCTGAAAGATGGACGCCTCACCTCCTACACTGGCGGCTATGATGCGTTTGAACGCACGCGGCGCGAGCAGCTTGAACAGATGATGGCAAAGCGCGCCAAACAGGAAGCCCAGCGGCGTCATATGCAAGCCTTTGTTGACCGTTTTCGCGCCAAGGCAACCAAGGCCCGTCAGGCGCAAAGCCGGTTGAAAGCGCTCGCGAAGCTGGAGCCGATTGTGGCAATCTCTGAGGATCAGATGGAAACCATGGAGTTTCCCAATCCCCAGCCTTTGTCGCCGCCCTTGATTGCGCTTGAAGATGTGTCGGTCGGCTATGTTGAGGGAAAGCCAATCCTGACCGGGCTTAATCAGCGCATCGATATGGATGACCGGATTGCGCTGCTGGGGGCCAATGGCAATGGCAAGTCCACCTTTGCCAAATTGCTGGCCGGGCGGCTCGACCCGATGGATGGCAAGCGGCGGCAATCGAAAAAACTGCTGACCTCTTACTTTGCGCAGCACCAGATTGAAGACCTTAACCCCAAGCAGTCGGCCTATGAGCATCTCGCCCATTTGATGGAAGATCATCCTGAGGCGCGCATTCGCGCCCGGCTCGCCCAGTTCGGCCTGGGGGCCGGCAAACAGGACACTGAGGCGGAAAAACTATCGGGCGGGGAACGTGTGCGGCTTGTCTTTGCCCTGATGAGTTTTTCGGCGCCGCATTTGATGTTGCTGGATGAACCGACCAACCATCTGGATGTTGATGCCCGCGAGGCGCTGATCCACGCGATCAATGGATATGATGGCGCTGTCATTCTGATCAGCCACGACCGGCATCTGATCGAGACCTGCGCGGACCGTCTGTGGCTGGTGGGCGATGGCGGCGTCACCGCTTTTGACGGCGATTTGGACGATTATCGCCGTTATCTGCTGGCCGAGCGCCGCAGCGCCGGTCAGGAGCAAAAAGACGAAGCGCCCAAGATCGATGATGCCAAGGAACGCCGCCGTAAATCAGCAGAGGCGCGCGAGGCGCTCAAGCCCCTGAAACGCGAGGCCGAAAAGGCCGAAGCCGAAATGGCAAAGCTCACTCGCGAAATCGGGCTGATCGACAAGGCGCTCGGCAATCCTGAGCTTTACACCGAAGCGCCGGAAAAGGCCGCCCGCTACAATCAGGAAAAGGCTCTGCGCGAGAAGGCGCTGGAAGAGGCCGAGAGCCGCTGGATGGAGGCGATGGAGAAAATCGAGGCGGCCGAGGCCCTCGCCTAGCCTTTCTGCTCAAACTTGCCCTGATCATTTTCCGCCCAATAGGTGACGGTGTGGCCGGCATCCTTGGCGGCCTTGTAGCGCGTCCGGGCCGCGGCCACCGCATCAGGATCAGTGCCGTCAAACAGATCAACCCAGCGTTCATAACCATCCGCTATGCCGGGTTCGGCCCCCATCACCAGAAACAGAACTTCCGCCCCATTGGGACGCGCATCATCGGCGGTCAGGTAAATGGGCTGATTTTCACTGTGGCCAAGCTCGGCCGTGCCATGGGGCAGGAAACTGTCATCGGCATAGGTCCATAAATGCCGGTCAAGGTCGGCGAGGCGTTCTTCCTCGCCCACCTTTACGACCGCGCGCCAGGACCGGGCCAAGGTGCGTTCCAGCAACTCGGGCAGCACACCATCAAGTGTGCGCTGCGTCAGATGGTAGAACAGCACATCAGTCATGGCCTAGCCGTGATGATCGGCAACATATTGGTTGAGAATCTGCACGCCATAGCCGGTTGCCCCAGCGGGACCAAGCGCATGGGCATCGTTGCGCCACGCGGTTCCGGCAATGTCGATATGCGCCCAGGGCACATCATTGACGAACCGTTCCAGGAAACAGGCCGCTGTGATCGACCCTGCCCCGCCGCCACGCGAAATATTGGCAACATCGGCAACCGAGCTTTTGAGCAATTTGTTGTAACTGGGGCCAATCGGCATACGCCAGGCGGCATCTCCGCTGCTTTGACCCGCACCCACCAGTGCGGTGGCCAGATCATCATTGTTAGAGAAAATACCGGCATGCTCATGGCCCAGCGCGACAATGATCGCCCCGGTCAAGGTTGCCAGATTGATCATGGCTTGCGGCTTGAACCGGTCCTGACAATACCACAGCGCATCGGCCAGGATCAGGCGGCCTTCCGCGTCGGTATTGAGCACTTCAATTGTCTGACCTGACAGTGAGGTGACGACATCGGCGGGACGCTGCGCCAAACCATCGGGCATATTTTCAACCAGCGCGAGGATGCCAACCGCGTTCACCTTGGCCTTGCGGGCCGCCAGTGTGTGCATGGTGCCGATGACGGCGGCAGCCCCGCCCATATCCATCTTCATGTCCCACATGCCCTGGCCGGGCTTGAGCGAAATACCGCCCGTGTCAAAGGTGACACCCTTGCCGACAAAGGCGACGGGCTTTTTGGTCTTGGCCGCGCCGTTCCATTGCAGAACCACCAGATGGCTTTCTTCGGCCGACCCCTGGCCGACGCCCAAAAGTGCGCCCATGCCAAGTTTCTTGAGCTCTTTCTCGCCCAGAATTTCGACCGTGACTCCGAGTTTCTCAAGCGCCTTGGCGCGCTTGGCAAATTCACGCGGCACCAGAACATTGGGCGGCTCATTGACCAGATCACGCGCCAGCGTCACACCATCGCCGATCGCTGCCAGGGGCTTGTAAGCCTTGCGCGCAGCAGCCACCCCGTCGCACTGGACCGAGACGGTTCCAAGCACAACACCGTCTTTGTCCTTGGTTTTGTACTGATCAAAGCTGTAGGTCTTGAGCCGGATACCATAGGCAAAATTGGCAGCAATCCCGGCCCCGTCCATAGACGTGCCGTCGGCATCAATCTGAATGGTGGCGGTCTTGTCCTTGCCGGCTTGAAGCTTAAGCGCGGCCGCCCCGGCCGCCTCGCGCACCTTGAGGTCCGACAAATCAGCAACCTTGCCCATGCCGACCACGTAAATCCGCCGGGCTTTCAGGCCATCGGCGCCTGTCACATCGGCCAATTGGCCGATTTTGCCGGTCATTTCGACGGCAGCCATGGCGCGTTTGATCGCCCCGCCGGTCGCCTCATCGGCAGCTTTGGCAAGCGCCCCAAGGGGTTTGTCTTCATAGGCAAGCAAAACAAGCGCCCCGGATTTGGGCGCGGCGGGAGACGCGAAAGACAGACGCATCAAAACCTCCTGATTGGGAATTTCGGCGATGGCGGTGTATGGATCACTATGCACCAGCCCCTCCCCCATCCGTCAATTGGGTTTGACGGTGATTTCCTGTTAGATTTCAACAGAATCGGCTGAAAGGAGCATTCAGGCCCGCCATGACGCGTATCTCCCGCTATGTCATGCGTCAGATCCTTGGACCGCTGGGATTTTTCCTCGCGGTGCTGACCGCCATTGTCTGGCTGTTCGAATCGCTCAGCTTTCTTGACCTGTTGATCAATAAAGGCCAGTCGCTTGAAGTGTTTGGCCGCTTTGCCGCCTTTATCACCCCATCGGTTCTGGGCGTCGTGCTGCCCATTGCGCATTTGTGCGCCGTCATTTACGGGCTCAACCGGCTTAAAAATGACAGCGAGCTTGTCGTCATCTGGGCGTCGGGCATGTCGCGCTGGTCAGTTGCCCGCCCCGTCATCCTCGTGGCCCTGCTGATCGTCGCAATCCTCTATGCGCTGTCGGTGGAACTGACCCCGTCAGGCCAGCGCGCATTCCGCCACCTCGCCTATGAGCTGCGCGAAGACCTTGCCTCGGCCCTGCTGCAGGAAGGCAAGTTCAACACACCGACCGATGATCTGACCGTCTATATTCGCGAACGCCGGACGGCGGATGAACTTGCCGGGATTCTGGTACACGACACCCGCGAAGACGCAGCACCTGTCACCTACATGGCTGAACGGGGCCGGCTGGTGCGCGAAGCCGACGCCCCCCGTATCGTCATGGCCAATGGCACCGTGCAACGGCTCGACCCCAAGACCGGCGCAGTCTCCATCCTGGATTTCGACCGCTATAATTTCGATCTGTCTCAATTTATGGATGAGGGCAATTTTCTGACCTTCAAGCCGAGCCACCGGCCCTTGTCGGAATTGCTCAATCCCGGCGCGTTTGCCAAGGATGAAAAAGAGGCGCGCAAATTTGTCTGGGAATTGCATATGCGCCTGTCCAGCCCGCTTTATGCCCTGATCTATGCGCTGTTTGGACTGGTGGCGTTGCTTAATCCCCGCTTTTCCCGTCAAAGTCAGATATGGCCTGTGGTCGGCGCAATTGCCGGGGCGATTGTGGTGCGGGCCATCGGGTTTTATTTGCGCGACCAGATCAAATCCGATCCGGTCTTTATCCCAATCCTCTATACCTTCCTGGGCGCAACCATCCTGATCTTGTTCACCATGGTCGGAACCGAACGGCTTGTCCCCCGCTTCCGCAGATCAATGCCTTTGAACGCGGAGGCAAGCCCATGAAACTGTCGCCGACACTCTCACGCTATCTCGCCATGGCGTACGTCAAACATGTGCTGATCGTGCTGGGCGTGGTCTACAGCCTGATCATGGCGGTGGACCTTGCAGACATGTCGTGGCGGGTGAATGACGAAAATGCCGGCGGCTTCCTTCTGGCGCTTCAAATGTCGGCGTTGCGCCTGCCGACCTATGCCGAAAAAATCGTCCCCTTCGCCATTCTGCTTGGCGCCATGTGGACCTTTGTCACCCTGTCGCGCAGTTCTGAGCTTGTGGTGACACGCACTGCCGGAATTTCAGCCTGGCAATTCCTGACACCCATCCTCATCACAACGCTGATCATCGGGGTTGGATTGATCACGGTCTGGAACCCGTTTTCAGCGGCGCTGAAAGACCAGTATGACGCGCTCAACAACAAATATATTGAAGGCCGCCCCGGACTTCTGGCTGTCTCGGCGCAGGGATTATGGTTGCGTCAGGCCGATGAGCGCGCCCAGACCGTCATTCGCGCACGCAGCTCCGACCAGCACGGCATTGATTTGAAGGGCGTGACAATTTTTGAATTCAGCCCGCAGGGCCAGTTTCATCGCCGCATTGATGCCGAACGCGCCCAGCTGCGCGGGGAAAGCTGGCTGATCACCGGCGCGCTGGTGTCGGAGGGCCCCCACCTGTCAGAGCCGGTGGCACAGTTGCGCCTACCGACACAGCTGACACCACAATCGATCAAGGACAGCTTTGCCAAGCCCGATACGCTAAGCTTTTGGGAGCTGCCCCGCTTCATTGAAGAGATGGAGCGATCCGGCTTTGCCCCCACCCAGCACAAGCTGCACTTCTACGCCACCCTTGGCCTACCCGCCCTGATGGCCGCCATGGTGATGATCGGCGCGGCCTTCACCACCCAAATCACCGCCCGCGGTGGCATTGTGCGCATGGTGCTGATGGCTGTTCTGGCAGGCTTTGGGTTTTATCTCGCCAATGATGTCGCCCTGTCGCTTGGCTTGTCGGGCGCAATTCCTGTAGAGCTGGCCGCGCTGGGCCCGCCACTTGCCATGGTGATGCTCGGCCTTGCCTTGTTGTTGCAATTTGAGGATGGCTGAGTTGCGCCGCACCTTTGTTCGTTTCCGCACCGTCTTGCGCGCCTGGCTTTGCGCCTGCGCCCTGTTGTGCGCCAGCCCGGTCATTGCGCAACAATTTGATATGGAAAGCGGCACGGTTGATGCCCCCGTAGCGCTCGACGCCGACCGGCTATATTTCGACCATGAGGCTGAAACCGTCCGCGCCCGCGGCTCCGTCATCGTGTCGTACAAAACCGCCACCTTGCGCGCCCAGGCGCTTGATTATGACATCAAGAATGACCGGGTTACCGCAATCGGCCCCTTCACCCTGGAAGACGAAGCGGGCAACATCATCATGGCGCGGGATGCCATGCTGGAAGACAGGCTCAATCGCGGCCAGCTGACGGATTTGAAAATCACGCTGGAAAACAAGGCCTGGATGACCGCCGCACAAGCCCAGCGGCAAAGCGCCACCCGCGCACGCCTGCGTGACGCCGCCTTTTCCCTGTGTGAGGTCTGTGAGGACAATCCCACCCCCACCTGGGCGTTACGAGCTGGTCAAGTCATCCACGATCGTGATGATCAGAATGTCTATTATCGGGATGTGCGCTTTGAACTGTTTGGCGCACCGATATTATATCTGCCCTATTTTGAGCATCCCGACCCGACAGTGAAACGGCGCACCGGCCTGTTGATGCCCTATGGCGGGCGCGACAGCGAGCTTGGCTTTTTCGCCGAGTTGCCGGTTTTCTGGAACATGGCACCCAATTATGATTTGACCCTGACGCCAGGCATCACCACAAAGGAACGCGGTTATCTCAAAACCGAATATCGTCACCGCTTCGGCAATGGCCGTCTGAACGCGTCAGGCTCCATCACTTATGTGCGCGCTCGCGACGACAACAACAATGAAACCGGCGACAATGAAGTGCGCGGCCACATTTTCGCGGACGGAAACTGGTCTCTCGGCGGTGGCCGTACCATCGGTTTCGATCTCGCCCGCGCCTCGGATGAAACCTATTTGCGGCGCTATTCGATTTCCAACCTCGATACGCTGACCAGCCGGCTGTACTTTGAACGGATGTCGGGTCTCGATCACCTTTATATCGACGCCTATGCCTTCCAGACCCAGCTTGACGATGTCGACCAGGATGAAACCCCGCTAATCCTGCCACTGGTTGAGTATGAATTCACCTCAGCACCGAAATATTGGGGCGGACGGTTTTCAGGCACCATTTCAACGCTGGGTTTGTACCGCCAATCGGGCACCGACCTTGCGCGCCTGACCACCTCGCTTGGCTGGTCGAAAACCTATCTGAGCACGATGGGGGATCTGTTCACCATTACGGGGATGGTTCGCACCGATGTTATCGCCACCCAGGATGAGCCCAATCTGGGCGGCCATCAAAGCGATATTGCCTTTCGCTTTGAACCACTGGCGGCAATCGAGTGGCGGCGGCCCTTTGCCCGCATCGGCGAAAATTTCACCCAAGTGATTGAGCCGATCGTGATGGTGGTCGTCGCACCTTATGACGGCTCATACAAAGAGTTTCCCAATGAAGACAGTTTGAGTTTTGAATTTGACGAAACCAACCTGTTCGACGTTGACCGCTTTCCCGGCCATGACCAGTGGGAAGGCGGCCCGCGCCTTGTTGCGGGCTTGCGCTGGGGTTTTTACGGGCCCGGCACGACCGGCTTCCGCATTTTCATTGGCCAGAATTTGCGGCCCAACAATAATCGCGCCTTTGATGTCAGCTCAGGGCTGCGCGGACGGGTGTCCCATATTGTCGGCCAGACCGACCTGTTCTTGTTCGATACGGTCAGCTTAAGCCACCGCTTCCGCTTCGACTATGACACGACCGAGTTTGAGCGGAACGAGTTTGAATTCATCGCCGCGCCCGAGCGCTTCACCTTGCGCGTCGGCTATATCGACATTTCCGAAAATTTCTCGATCTCGGGTCTTGAAGACACAGAAGAGGTCAATGCCGATTTGCGCCTTCACATTGCCGGTTTCTGGGGTATTTTCGGCGGCGTCCGCTACGACCTGACCGAGGATGGCGGGCCGTTGCAATATCGCGGCGGCATCGTCTATCAAGATGACTGTTTTTACTTCGAGCTTGGCCTGAAGCGTAAATTGACCTCCGACCGGGATGTGCCGTCATCCACCACGATCGGTGTGCGGGTTAATCTGCGGCAGCTTGGCTGAGCCTCGTGCTTTTCTCGCATCACTTGTTTGTTTATGATGCGCGCCAATTACGGCCATGGTGAGGGGTCCATGGCCATACTTGTTCCATATTCCGCGGGCAAACTCCTCGTCTGTATCCGCATTTCTATTGATCGGCACGACGTTCCATGTGGCTGAAAAAACTCGTACTTTTGGGCCTGACCGCTTTCATTGCACTTGCAGGCACGCCCCAAAACACTCACGCACAGCAAGGTGACGTTCAAAAGATCGCCGCGATCGTGAATGATCAGATCATCTCAGAATATGATCTGCAGCAGCGCATGGCCCTGTTTTTCGCTTCATCGGGTCTGAACCCAACCCGCGAAACGGTTGAGCGGATGCGGCCGGAAATTCTTCAAGGTCTGATCGACGAGAAGCTGCAAATCCAGGAAGCCACCGAATATGAAATCATCGCCACGCAGGATGATGTCAATCGCGCGGTCAGCTTTATCGCCCGGCAGAACAATGCCGACATTGACCAGTTCCGCACCCTGCTGACCCGCGCGGGCGTGTCATGGAACAGCTATATTGACCAGATCTACGCCCAGATTGTCTGGGACCGTCTGGTGCGCGCGCGTTTCCGCCAGAACGTCAATGTCACCGAAGACGAGGTTGATGGCTTCATGACCCGCTATGAGGCCAATCTCGACAAGCCGCAAAACCGGGTGGCTGAAATCTTTCTGGAAGTCGACACCCCCGCCGAGGAAGGCGCGGTGTACCGCACCGCCATGCGGCTGGTTCAACAAATCCGCAATGGCGCGAAATTCCCTGCTGTGGCGCGTCAGTTTTCGCAAGCCCCGACAGCCGGCCAAGGTGGTGATCTGGGCTGGATAACTGCTGGCGAGCTTGACCGCGAACTGGACCGGGCGATCCGCAACCTCAGGGTCGATGATGTGTCCCAGCCGATCCGCACCGTAGCGGGTTTTTATATTCTGACACTTCTGGACCGGCGCGATCCCAATCAGGTTGACCCCGACCGCATTTCACTTGAAATCAAACAAGTGTCGATGGCCGTTACCCAGGGCGATGGTCGTACCGAAGAAGTCGCGCTCGACCAGATGCGCGGCAAGATCGATTCATGTGGTGATGTTGAAACACTTGCCAAGGAAGCCGGGGCCGATGCGCTTGATATCGGCAAGGTTGCGCTGGGTGATTTGTCCGATGATTTCCGCGCGGAACTGGTGGATCTGGAAAAAGGACAATCAAGCCGGGTGACCATTAAGGATGGAACACTCAGCTTCATTTATGTCTGTGACCGCGATGACAATAAACGCACCATGCCCAGCCGCGATCAGGTCGAACAGCGTCTGGCAGGCGAACAAATCGGACGGATGGCGCGGCGGTATCTGCGCGACCTGCGTCGTGATGCAACCATCGAATATCGCTAGTCGCCACGCACCAAGGGTGATGCCATGACCGCATCGCCGCTTTCAACGCCCCTCGCCGTCACGATGGGAACTCCTGCCGGTGTGGGGGCTGATCTCATCCTAAAAATCTGGACGCATCTGCGGAACACTGTTCCGCCCTTTGTCTTGATCGATGATCCCGCCCATGTCGCCGCGCGGGCAGATCTGTTGAACCTGTCGGTCCCGATCGCACCGGTTGAACAGCCCGCCCAGGCGCTTGAATTGTTCGGCTCCGCCCTGCCGGTGCTTGAACAAAAGCTGCCATCCGCCGTTGTGCCAGGCCAATCCAATCCCGCGCATGCTGAAGCGACACGCTTGTCGATCGAGCGCGCAGTCGGCCTAGCCCTGGCGGGCGAAGTTTCGGGCCTTGTGACCCTGCCCCTGCACAAAGCCTCGCTTTATGAGGCGGGCTTCACCCATCCCGGTCACACCGAATTTCTGGCTGAGCTGTGCGGCCTGACCTATGACCCCATCATGATGCTGGCTATACCCGGCTTGCGCGTGGTGCCTGCCACCATTCATGTCGCGCTGAGCAGCGTGCCGGACCTCATCACCCAAGACCTCATCCTGCACGCAGCGCGGACCACCTTGTCAGCCCTTGCCCAGGATTTCGGATTGGCTGAGCCCCGCCTGGCCATTGCAGCGCTCAACCCCCATGCCGGGGAAGATGGTGCCCTGGGCCGTGAAGAGCTTGATGTCATCAAACCGGCCGCCGATCAGTTGCGGTCCGAAGGGCTCTCTGTGATCGGCCCCTTGCCTGCCGACACACTGTTTCATGAACATGCCCGGCGCAGCTATGACGCGGTTTTGTGCATGTATCACGATCAGGCCCTCATCCCGCTCAAATCGCTCAATTTCATGGAAGGCGTGAACATCACACTGGGACTGCCGATCGTGCGCACTTCGCCCGATCACGGCACCGCCTTTGATCTTGCCGGGACGGGACTGGCTGATCCATCTTCTCTGGCGGCAGCCTTGCGCGACGCAGGCGCAATTGCTGTGCACAGGCAGCGCCATGGCTGAGGATGTCACAAGTTTTGATGGCCTGCCGCCCTTGCGCACCGTCATCGCACAGCAGCAGTTGAGCGCGAAGAAAAGCTTTGGCCAGAACTTTCTGCTCGACCTCAATCTGACGGCTAAGATCGCCAAGGCGGCCGCCCCCTATTTTGGTTTTGTCACCTATGAGGTTGGCCCCGGCCCCGGCGGGCTGACCCGCGCCATTCTCAAGGCCGGCGCTGATCCGCTGATTGCCATCGACCCTGACCCGCGCGCTATCGAAGCGTTGAGCTATCTGCAAACCGCCTATGGCGACAAATTCGATCTGCGCCACGGTGATGCGCTTGAACTTGATGAAACAACATTCGGGGCCGGGCCTGAACGCAAGCTCAAGATTATTGCCAATTTGCCTTACAATATCGCCACGCCGCTCTTGTTCCGCTGGCTGGCTTTGATCGCTGAGGGCTCGGTTCCCATCGCCTCGCTGACCCTGATGTTTCAAAAAGAGGTCGCCGACCGCATCACCGCGCAAGCAGGAACCAAGGCCTATGGCCGCGTCTCGATCATGGCGCAGTGGCTATGCGAAACCCGCAGCCTGTTTGATCTGCCGCCCTCAGCCTTCACCCCGCCACCCAAGGTGACATCGACGGTGGTTCAGTTGGTCCCGCGCCCGAAACCGGTTGCCCCTGCTGATGCCGCCGCCCTTGAAACCGTTGTCGCCGCAGCCTTTCAGCAGCGCCGCAAAATGCTGCGCCAATCGCTCAAACCGCTGGGCGATGCCAATCAAATGTTGGAGATTGCCGGGATCGACCCCACCCGACGGGCCGAAACCTTGTCGATTGAAGAATTCTGCCTGCTCGCGCGCGCTTACAAGCGTTAAAGCCCCGCCCGCAGCGTATCAACAAAATCAAGCAGACCGACGCGCCGGTCACGCTTGAGCCGCTCGGCCCGCAAGATGGCGCGCAGCTCATCATAGGCGGCATCAACATCATCATTGATCAGGATATAGCCATATTCCCGCCAATGGCTGATCTCTTCCCAGGCCTTGGCCATACGCCGGGCGACCACATCGGCGGGGTCTTGCGCGCGTGCATTGAGACGCCGCTCCAGCTCCGGCGTGGAGGGCGGCAGGATAAACACCGGCACCATGTCTTCGCGCGCCTTCTGGGCCAGTTGCTGGGCACCCTGCCAGTCAATATCAAAAAGGATGTCCCGGCCCTCCGCCAGCGCCTCTTCCACCGGACCGCGCGGCGTGCCGTAATAGTTGTCGAACACTTTGGCACTTTCGAGCAGATCGCCCTTATTGCGCATCAGCCCGAATTCCTCGGTGGTGATGAACTGATAATCCACTCCATCCACTTCACCGGGCCGCGGCGGGCGTGTTGTCACCGAGACCGACAAAGTCAAATCAGGCTCATCCTGCAGCAAGCGCCGCGACAGGGTGGTTTTGCCCGCACCCGAAGGCGAGCTCAACACAAACATCAGCCCCCGCCGGGCGATAGTGATCCTATTCGACATTCTGAATTTGCTCCCGCATCTGATCGATCACTGTTTTGAGCGCAACGCCCACACGGGTGAGTTCGGGGTCGGTTGATTTGGAACACAGCGTATTGGCTTCGCGATTGAATTCCTGAGACAGAAAATCAAAGCGCCGGCCGATCGGTTCGGACTTGGCAATCAGCTCCCGCGCAGCGTCGCAATGGGCGTTGAGTCGGTCCAGCTCTTCGGACACATCGGCCTTGACGGCCAGCACCGCCACTTCCTGGGCAAGCCGCTCAGGCTCCACCGTACCGGCCCGGTCTTCCAACAACCGTTCCAGCGCCGCTTCAAGCTTGGTGCGCAACGCTTCGGGCTGGGTGGCGGCCAGTGCTACGGCGTCGTCCCGCAAGCCTGCAATCTCGTCAATCTGGCCTGCTAGCACAGGCAAAAGGCGCGCGCCTTCTTCGCACCGCGCAGTCTTGAGATCGGCGACCAGTGCGCGGGCGCTTTGGGTCATGGCGGCAATACGGGCGGCGACCGCCTCTTCATTCTCGGCGTCTTCATCCGTGTCAAACACACCCTTGATGCGCAAAATACCGTCAAGGCTGGGCGGGCTGGCCTCGATCTCGCCCTCGATCTCGGCCATGGCTTTGAGCACTTCTTTCAACACCGCTTTGTTGATCTTGAGCTCACCGCCGGCGGCACTGCGCGTAACCGACAGGGAAATCTGTACAGAACCGCGCGAGAAATTTTCCCGCATAAGCTGACGCAAGGCCTGTTCGATCGCTTCAAATCCCGGTGGGACACGAAAGCGCATATCAAGCCCCTTGGCATTGACGCTGCGCGCCTCAAACACCCATCGGACGCGCTCATCAGCGCCTTCGGCACGGGCAAAACCGGTCATGGATTGAAGCGGCATGGGCGGATGTCCTCACGAATCGCTTTGACAGCGGGCTTGGGGTGGGGATGATAGGCAGGTGGCGGGGTGACGGCAAGGAAACCGCCCCGCCCCATGAGGTGCGACATGAAAATACCGAGCTTTGTCCTGATCACGGGGGCATCGAGCGGGCTGGGTGCAGCTTTGGCGCGCGAATATGGTGCGTTGGGGGTCAGCCTGTATCTCACCGGACGCAATGCCGACCGGCTCGAAGCCGTCGCCGATGAGTGCCGGGCGCTGGGCGCGCGGGTCTCGACCCATCTGGTCGATGTCACTGATTATGACGCCATGCAGGCGCTGATCGACAAAATCGAGGCGCGCGTTCCGCTCGACCTCGTCATCGCCAATGCCGGCATCGGCGAGACACTGGACCGCGACACCGACCTGTCGGAGCATGTCTTCAAAATCTTCCACACCAATGTGGACGGTGTGCTGGCCACCGTTAATCCCGCCCTCGCCTATATGCGGGCGCGCCGCAATGGCCAGATTGCCATTGTGTCGTCATTGCTGGGTTATTTCGGTGTCGGCTCTGTGCTGGCTTATGCGGCGTCCAAAAATGCGGTGCGCTCATATGGGCAAGGATTGCGGCAATATCTGGCGTCTGAAAATGTTCAGGTAAGCGTGATCTGTCCGGGCTTTGTCAAAACCCCGATGACCGACAAGAATGATTTTTCCATGCCCTTCATCATGGCGCCAAAAAAGGCCGCCCAGATCATCCGGCGCAAACTGGCCCTCAATCGCGGCCAGATCAGCTTTCCCTGGCAATTGGCCTGGGCAACTTCTCTGGGTGCACTGCTGCCACCGGGTGTTCGCGACTGGTTGATGAAGAAATTGGGCTGACGAAAAGCATTGAAACGTCAAATTCTGTCTTCATACTGATTTGAGGGAGACTTTAAATCGGGGAGACACTTATGCAGAAGTCATCAATTGGCGCGCTGGCCCTTGTGGGCTGCCTGTTCACCGCCCCTGCCATGGCAGAGCCTTTCTGGTATGTCGGCGGCAGTGCCGGCGCCACGCAAATTGCGGATTTTGACAATGGTATCAATGAGATAGATTTTGACTACGGCTACTCGCTCAGCGCCCGATTGGGGGCTTATCTAACCCCGCGTCTGCGCCTTGAAGGCGAGTTTGACTATCTCAGCTCGGCCACCGAAGAAATCAACAATATCAATTTTGAAGATGATTTGTGGATCTATGGCGGCTCGGCCAATGTGCTGTTTGACTTTGTGGCCAGCCCGCTGATCTTCACCCCCTTCATTGGGGCCGGGATCGGATATGTCAAACTCGACACGGACAATCTGGGCAGTGATACAGGTATGATGGGCAAGGCGATTGCCGGTTTGAGCTTTTCGCTGCCCTTCCGCATCCGGGTTGAGCCTGCCTATCAGCTGATGTGGCTCAATGGTGAGGAAGAAGACATCTACATCCACATGCTGCGCGTGTCGTTTACACTGGGCCTGAACTAGCGCCCCAGTTTACGCGCTGTTCACCCCTCAACCGCACGCTTCGTGCGCAGAAACTCTTGAGGACACGTCATGCACTATCGCATTTTGCTGGGCGCCTTGGCGGCCGGATTCTTGACCGCTCCGCACGCCATGGCCGAGCCGAAATTCTATGCCAGCGCCTATGGCGGCATCAATCAGGTCAGTGATTTTGACGGAACCGTTCCCGGCTTCGGCACCGCAAAGGTGGAATTTGATAGCGGTTACAATTTCGACGGCGCGCTTGGTGTTGCGTTCAATCAGGTGGTGCGCATCGAACTCAATGGCGGCTATGTCGATAGTGAGGTCGACAAAATCAAGATCAGCGGGTTCACCGTAGCGAGCGACCTTGATGCCTCCTTGTATTACGGCACAGCCAATCTCGTTCTGGATATCCCGCTGGGGACTGAATGGGTGACCCCGTTCATCAGTGGGGGCGTCGGTGCCGCGCGCATTGAAATTGATGGCGAAGAGGATGAGTCGATCGCCGTCACCGGGTCAGCGGGCTTGTCGATCAAGATCACCGATGGACTTTATTTCGAGCCGGGTTACCGCATGCTCTATGTCCGCGCGACCGATGAAAATGTCTATATCCATATGGGCCGGTTCGGCCTCAGGCTGATGTTCAATTAATTGCCACGCTGACGTTTGATCTTCCGCCATTTGGCGACATTGCGATTGTGTTCCGCCAGCGAATTGGCGAACACATGCCCGCCGGTCCCATCGGCCACGAAGTAGAGCGCTTTGGTCTCTTCAGGTTGCAGGACCGCCGCAATCGCAGCCCTGCCAGGATTGGCAATGGGGCCTGGCGGCAGGCCCGCATTGAGATAGGTGTTATAGGGCGACACGAATTTAAGATCCTTGCGCCACAAGGGGCGGTCCATCGGCTCCCCATGCGCCAGTTCAATGCCGTATATGACTGTCGGGTCAGCATCGAGCTTCATGCCGATCTTGAGCCGGTTGAGATAGACACTCGCCACCTTGGCGCGTTCTGAGCCCACCCCGGTTTCTTTTTCGACAATGCTCGCCAGGATCAGCACATCGTCTTTGGTTTGAATGCCCGGATGCGGGGTCCGGCCCGGCCACAGCTCATCCAGCACTTTCGATTGCGCACGCGCCATGCGGGTGAGCAAGTCCTGCCGGTCCGCCCCGCGCTCATAGCTGTAGGTTTCGGGCAGCAAACTGCCTTCCTCCGGCACGGTTTCAATTTCGCCGGTCAAAATGGGGTCGCTGTTGAGTTTAGCGACAATTTCAGCGCTGGTCAGTCCTTCGGGAATGGTGATCGAATGCAGCACCGGCTTGCCGAAGCGCAATATGTCGAGCACTTCAAAGCTTGACGCATGGGCGGGGACTTCATACTCGCCCGCCTTGATAATCGCGCCGGTCGCCCGCACTTTCAGCATCAGCAAGCGCCAGTCATAAAGCACACCGTCTTCTTCCATGGCTTTGGCGATGGCTGACACGGACATGCCTGATTTCACCCAGACCATTTTCGGCTCATCATGCGGGCCTGGCCGCGCCCCCATATAAATCACGCCGCCCACCGCAGCGATCAGCAGCAGCGCCAAGACGCTGGATAAACGGATGATAAGACGCATGGGTCTTAGTCGACGCGGGTCATGACCAAAGAGGCATTGGTGCCGCCAAAGCCAAACGAGTTGGACAAAACGGCATTGATCTCTTTTTGCTTGGGTTGGTGCGGGACCAGATCGATCTTGGTTTCAATACTTGGATTATCAAGATTGATGGTGGGCGGTGCCATGCCCGTTTGCATCGCCTTGATCGAAAAAATTGCTTCCACCGCACCGGCAGCACCAAGCAGATGGCCAACCGCGCTTTTGGTCGACGACATGCACACCGTATCCGCCGCTTCGCCAAACAGACGTTCAACCGCCTTAAGCTCGATCTCGTCGCCCAGCGGGGTCGAGGTGCCGTGGGCGTTGATATAGCCGATATCAGACGGGGCAAGACCCGCCCGCTTGAGCGCCGCACTCATCGACCGGAAACCGCCATTGCCATCCGGGGCCGGCGCGGTGATGTGATAGGCATCGCCCGACAGGCCATACCCAGTCACCTCGGCATAGATGGTCGCGCCACGGGCCTTGGCATGCTCATACTCTTCAAGCACGACAATGCCCGCGCCCTCACCCATAACGAAACCATCCCGGTCCTTGTCATAGGGCCTGGAGGCGCGCGTGGGCTCATCATTAAATCCGGTGGACAAAGCGCGCGCAGCAGCGAACCCGGCAATGCCGAGCCGCGAGATTGCACTTTCGGACCCGCCGGCAATCATCACATCGGCATCATCAAGCATGATCAGGCGGGTGGCATCGCCAATGGCGTGTGCGCCGGTCGAACAGGCCGTGACAACCGAATGGTTGGGCCCGCGAAATCCATAGCGGATCGACACATAGCCCGAGGCCAGATTGATCAGCCTGCCGGGAATGAAGAAGGGGGAGACCCGCCGCACGCCTTTTTCATGCAGCGCGATGGAGCCTTCATAAATTCCGGGAAGCCCGCCAATGCCCGAGCCGATCAAGACGCCCGTGCGGTCTTTTTCGCCATCGGCGTCAGGTTTCCAGCCTGCATCCGTCACCGCCTGTTCGGCAGCCGACAGGGCCAGCACAATGAAATCATCGATGCGGCGCTGTTCTTTGGGGTCGACATAATCGTCGGCGTTAAACTCGCCTTCGCCCGACCCGCGCGGAATTTCGCACGCGATCTTGGCGGGCAAATCATCAGTTTCAAATTTGGTGATCGGCCCTGCGCCGGATTGGCCTTGCAACAGCCGCGCCCAGGTGTATTCAACGCCATCGCCCAATGGCGAGACCATACCCATTCCGGTGACTACAACACGCCGCATGCGCGATCCTCCGCCCCCCAATGATAAACGAGGGGCGGCACACGGCCCTTGCCGCACACCGCCCCACGCATTTGTTTTTTAGTTCGAGTTTTCGGAGATGAACTTCACCGCATCGCCAATGGTGACGATGTTTTCGGCGGCATCATCCGGGATTTCGACACCGAATTCTTCTTCGAACGCCATAACGAGTTCGACGGTGTCCAGGCTGTCTGCGCCCAGATCGTCAATGAAGCTTGCTGCTTCTGTGACCTTGTCGTCTTCGACGCCAAGATGCTCAACAACGATCTTTTTCACGCGGTCCGCAATATCGCTCATGCTTTCTTCCCCAGTCTGTCGGCCAACTGGCCGGCTTAATGGCAACCCGCTTGCCTCAAATTGCTCGGCTTTGCAAGCTTGAGCCTCATGATGGCTTGGCGGCTTTGGTTATGACAAGCCCGAAAAGCCTGTCATTGGTGAATCAGGTCGCGGCTTGGTAGCAGCTTTTGGAAGGACTGCCAAGAAGCCGAAAACCCGGTGAAATCAGATCATCGCCATGCCGCCATTGACGTGCAGGGTCTGACCGGTGACGTAAGATGCCTCGTCAGAGGCCAAATAAAGCGCAGCGGCGGCAATATCGCCGGGCTGACCCAGCCGGCCGGCTGGAATTCCGCCCAAAAGCGCCTCTTTTTGCGCATCGGGCAGCCCATCGGTCATGGCCGTTTCAATAAAGCCCGGCGCCACGCAATTGGCGGTGATGCCCCGGCTGGCCACTTCCTGGGCGAGCGATTTGGTCATGCCCACAAGCCCCGCCTTGGATGCGGCATAATTGCCCTGGCCGGGATTGCCCATCGTCCCCACGACCGAAGTAATCGAGATGATGCGGCCATGCCGGCGTTTCATCATGCCGCGCAGCACCCCGCGCGACAGCAGGAACGCGGCCTTGAGATTGACGGCGATGACATCGTCAAACTCTTCATCCTTCATCCGCATAAAAAGATTATCGCGCGTCACCCCGGCATTGTTGATGAGAATATCCAGCGTGCCGAGCTGTTCTTCAGCCTGTTTGGGCAACTCTTTCACCGCGTCGGCGTCCGACAGGTTGCATGGTGCGATAAAGGCCCGCTCCCCCAATTCAGATGCCAGCGCCTCTAGCTTTTCAGCCCGCGTGCCACTCAGCGCAACCGACGCGCCTGCCGCATGCAAAGCGCGGGCAACTGCTCCGCCAATTCCACCCGACGCGCCGGTGACCAGTGCGCCTTTGCCGGAAAGATCAAACATGGATCGCGGCCTCCCTTACAGTGATTTCAAAAAAGCATCGATTTGCTCAGGCGTGCCGACCGGATCGCCCTGAACCTCTTTGTCGATGCGCTTGAGCATGGTGGTCAACACTTTGCCCGAGCCAACTTCCAACAGCCGCTTGGCGCCCTTGTCGCGCAGCGCCAGAACCGATTCGCGCCAGCGCACCATGCCGGTGACCTGTTTCACCAGCAGGTCGCGGATTTCCTCAGGCTCTTCGACCAGATCGGCGGTCACATTGGCGATCAGCGGCACGACAGGTGTCGTGATGGTGATTTCGCTCAAAGCTTCGGCCATGCGGTCGGCGGCAGGCTGCATCAACGGGCAGTGAAACGGCGCAGACACTTGCAGCATCATGGCTTTCTTGGCGCCCTTTTCCTTGGCGATCTCGACCGCGCGCTCAATCGCGGCGACCGAACCTGACAGAACAAGCTGGCCAACGGCATTGTCATTGGCCGGGGCGCAGACATCATCACCGGCAGCTTCCTGGGCCACTTGCGTGGCGGTTTCAATATCAAGGCCCAGAATGGCGGCCATGGCACCCTCGCCCACCGGAACGGCGGCCTGCATGGCCTGACCCCGGATTTTGAGCGCCCGCGCGCAATCAGCCACCGACAAAGCCCCCGCAGCGGTCAGCGCGGAATATTCCCCCAGCGAATGACCGGCGACGAATTTGACATGCTCTTCAAGCTTGAAGCCGCCTTCGGCTTCCAGCACCCGCATGACCGCCATCGACACCGCCATCAAGGCGGGCTGGGCGTTTTCTGTCAGCGTCAGGTCTTCTTCTGGGCCCTCTTTCATCAGTTGAAACAGCTTCTGGCCCAGCGCATCGTCAATTTCTTCAAACAGTTGCGCGGCAACCGGAAAGGCCTCGGCCAGATCGGCGCCCATGCCGACAGCCTGGCTGCCCTGACCGGGAAAAGTAAATGCAAGCGACATGGGAGGCCCCCTTCAATTCGGTTTGTTCGTGGGCTTCGGGTTTAGCGGGCTTTTTGTGCGCCGCCAAGGCTTGATCGGGCTGCGTCGAACTTGACCGGCCCCAAGCCTTGCAATTCTGCGAAAAAACCGTATAAACCGCCCCTCACTCCTTGCCGTGGGAATGGTTCTCACGGCTATGTCCGTACCGCCAGCACCGGCTTTGCCGGAGGCGCCGGACAAGGAACAGCCGAAGGGAGTTACATCGGTGCCACTTTACGAACACGTGTTTATCGCACGTCAGGACGTTTCGTCTGCGCAAGTCGAAGGTCTGACCGAAGCTTTCAAAGAGATCATCACCGAAAATGGTGGTTCGGTCGGCAAGACCGAATATTGGGGGCTTCGCACGCTGCAATACAAGATCAAGAAAAACCGCAAGGGCCATTATGTTCTGATGAACGTTGATGCGCCTTTCCCTGCGGTTGCTGAGCTTGAGCGGCAGGAAAAAATCAACGAGGACATCATCCGCGTCATGACCATCAAGGTCGATGAACTGGATGAGAACCCTTCCGCAATGATGCAATCGAAAGATCGCCGGGACCGCCGTGGCGGTGACCGCGGCGACCGTGGTGACCGGGGCGATCGTGGTGATCGCCGTCCGCGCGACCGCGACTAATCCGGGAAAGAGGAGACTAGATCATGGCAGCTACACGTCGTCCGTTCTTCCGCCGCCGCAAGACCTGCCCCTTCTCGGGAGCAGACGCGCCGAAGATCGATTACAAAGACATCCGCCTTTTGCAGCGCTTCGTGTCCGAACGCGGCAAAATTGTGCCCAGCCGCATCACCGCCGTTTCGGCGAAGAAACAGCGTGAACTCGCCCGCGCGATCAAGCGTGCGCGTGCGCTGGCGCTTTTGCCCTACGTCGTTCAGTAAGGAGAGGCCTTATGCAAATCATCCTTCTTGAACGGGTCGAGAAACTCGGCCAGATGGGCGATGTCGTCCAGGTGAAAGACGGCTTTGCGCGCAACTTCCTGTTGCCGCGCGGCAAGGCGCTGCGTGCGACCAAAGCCAATCTCGCCCGCTTTGAAGCCGAACGCGTTCAGCTTGAAGCCCGCAACCTTGAGCTTAAAGCCGAAGCCGAAGCGCTGGGTGAGAAAATGGATGGCGAAGCGTTCGTCATCATTCGCCAGTCATCGGAAAGCGGACAGCTTTACGGCTCTGTGTCGGCGCGTGACGTTGCCGATGCGGCGACCGAGAACGGTTTTTCGACCGACAAGGGTCAGGTTCGCATGGACCGCGCGATCAAAACACTGGGCCTGCATCCGCTGAGCGTTGTTCTGCACCCCGAAGTGTCCGTCACCATCACGATCAATGTGGCGCGCACCGAAGATGAAGCAGAGCGCCAGGCCGCCGGCGAGCGGGTTCTGGGCGAGACCGATGAAGATCGCGAAGGCCTGATGACCGCCGAAGACATGTTCGACCCCGAAGCGCTTGACGCCATGGACGACGATGAGGCCGAACAAGTCGAAGCCGAAGGCAGCGAAGACGGCGAAACTGCCACGGCTGACGAAGACAAGCCCGAAGCCTAAGCGCCTTAAAACGATACACAGCAAAGGCGGGTCCGAAAGGTCCCGCCTTTTTTGTTGTCCGGCTGACTTATCCCCATTCTTCACAGGGTGGGAAAACTTTCCTGTGGATCACCAAATTCGCGCCTCACTTCGATCACAGAATCCATTATGATCGGTCGCTATGTCACTTGATGCGCTTTCATCCCCCCCCGGTTCCGCCGAGCCGGATGGTCCCCAATACCGTCAGGCTCCCCACAATCTGGAGGCTGAACAGGAATTGCTGGGGGCCATTCTGGTCAATAATGAAGCCTATGACCGGATTTCAACGCTGCTGACACCCGATCATTTCTATGAGCCGCTGCATGGCCGTATTTATGCCCGCGCTGCGGATCTGATCACCAAGGGCCATATTGCCAATCCGGTGACTCTGAAAGCCTATTTTGAGCAGGACGAAGCCCTCGCCGAAGCCGGTGGCCCTGCCTATCTCGCCGCTTTGGCCGGGGCGGCCGCGCCGGTAATCAATGTCGCCGATTACGGCCGGGCGATTTATGAATTTGCCCAGCGCCGGGCGCTCATTCGCATCGGCACTGAAATGGTCAACACCGCCTTTGATGCGCCTGATGAACTCACACCGTCCGACCAGATTGAGCAGGCCGAACAGGGCCTGTTCCGGCTGGCTGAAACAGGCCAGGCCACACGCGACTTTCAAGGGTTCGACAAGGCGTTGTCGGCAGCCATTGATACGGCGGCCAAAGCCTATCACCGCGATGGTGATCTGGCAGGGATTTCCACAGGTCTGGTTGATCTCGACCATCATCTGGGCGGGCTGCACAAATCCGACCTGATCATTCTGGCGGGCCGTCCCTCAATGGGGAAAACCGCGCTTGTCACCAATATCGGCTTTAATGTTGCCAATGCCTTTGAACCGCGTCAGACCGAAACCGGCCAGATCGAACCCGCCAATGGCGGACGGGTTGGCTTTTTCTCTCTGGAGATGTCGGCGGAGCAATTGGCCAGCCGGATCCTGTCTGAGCAGACCGAAATTTATACCGAGAAAATCCGCAAGGGCCAGATCACCGAAGATCAGTTCGACCGGCTGGCCGGTGCCGCCGAACGGCTGGAAAAAATTCCCTTCTTCATCGATGACACCCCTGCCCTGACGATCTCGGCCCTGACCGCGCGCGCGCGGCGGCTAAAACGCCTGCACGGGCTTGATCTGGTGATTGTCGATTATCTTCAGCTTGTGCGCGGCGGGAGCAGCGGCAACAGCCAGGAAAACCGGGTGCAGGAAATATCCGCGGTCACCCAGGGGCTCAAAGCGCTTGCCAAGGAACTCGATCTGCCGGTGATTGCCCTGTCACAGCTGTCGCGTCAGGTTGAGGCGCGTGATGACAAGCGCCCGCAACTGTCTGACCTGCGCGAGTCTGGTTCGATTGAACAGGACGCCGATTTGGTCATGTTCGTGTTCCGCGAAGAATATTATGTCCAGCGCCGCCAGCCGCGCGAAGGCACGCCCGAACATGCCGAATGGCAGACCGAAATGGATGCGGTACATGGCCTTGCCGAGGTGATTGTCGGCAAACACCGGAACGGCCCGACCGGCACGGTGAAAATGTCGTTCCAGGGTGAGTTCACCCGCTTCGGCAATCTCGCCAAAGATGATCACGTGCCAGAAGTGATGTAATGGCAGAGCCTTGGCCCAATCCGACCGGCGCACTGCTCACCATCGATCTGGGCGCGCTTCAAGACAATTGGCGGACCATGCGCACCCACGCAGGCCCCGCCCGTTGCGGGGCCGCCGTCAAGGCCGACGCCTACGGGCTGGGCTTGACACGGGCGGGTCAAGCGCTGTTTGAGGCGGGCTGTGATTGCTTCTTTGTCAGTCAGGCCGAAGAAGGTGCCGCGCTGCGCCCCCATGTCGGCGCATCGGACATTTATGTGCTCAACGGTGTGCGCGAACCTGCTTTGCCCTTGCATGCATCCCACACGCTCAAGCCGGTTCTCAACTCCCTCAATGACATCAGCCTTTGGAAACAGGCTGGCTCGCCCCTGCCTGCCGCGGTGCACATCGATACCGGCATGGCCCGGCTTGGCCTGTCTCCATCTGAGGTCAAAACGCTCATCACCGATCCGTCCTGGAAAGATGGTGTTCGGTTTGATTGTGTCATGAGCCATTTGAGTTCGGCTGATCTACCTGCCTCGCCGGTCAACGCCGAACAGAAACGAAATTTCGATGCGGCACGCGCGTCATTGGGGCTGATGGATATTCCCGCAAGCCTCGCCAATTCCGCCGGAATTCTGCTTGGCGATGACTATCATTATGATCTGGTTCGGCCCGGCCTTGCACTTTATGGCGCCAATCCGTTGCACACTGCGCCCTCGCCGGTGCGGCAAACTGTGCGGCTTGAGGCCCAGATTGTGCAGATCCGGCACGTTGACGCAAAATCCACCGTTGGATACGGTGCCGCGCACACAGCCTCAAAGGCGACCCGAATTGCAACCATTCCAGTGGGTTATGGCGACGGCTATCCAAGAACGCTGAGCCATGTGGCGGTTGCGGATTTGGCAGGATATCGGGTTCCGGTTATCGGGCGGATCTCGATGGATCTGATCACGCTTGATGTCGGGGCGGTTCCTGAGGCTGTGGCGCAATTGGGTGCTCGTGTGACACTGATCGGAGGACCGGTCGATATTGGCCATTTGGCTCAACAGGCCGGGACAGTGTCATATGAGTTGTTGACGAATTTGAGCCGCCGCATAGCGCGGCGGTATGAGTGAGGTTCGGGGCTGGTGTTTAATCCCTTTGCCATGATTGGCCGCTCGGTGCTGCATCTGTTCGAGCTTGCCGGGCAACTGAGTCTGTTTGCGTTGAATGGCCTGTGGTGCGCCCTGACCCCGCCGATGCATCTGCGCATTCTGGGCGCGCAGATCATGCGCATCGGCTACTACTCGCTGCCTGTTGTGGGTCTGACCGCTTTCTTCACCGGCGGTGCACTGGCCTTGCAAATCTTCCTTGGCGGATCACGCTTCAATGCCGAAGCCATCGTGCCGAACGTTGTTGTGCTTGCCATCACGCGGGAGCTTGGCCCGGTGCTGGGCGGGCTAATGGTGGCGGGCCGTGTCTCAGCCGCCATTGCTGCAGAAATCGGTACCATGCGCGTGACCGAACAGATTGATGCGCTCGTCACCCTGTCCACCAACCCGTTCCGCTATCTCGTGGCACCCCGCCTGTGGGCGGCCACGCTGACCATGCCCCTACTCGTGCTGGTCGGTGACATTATCGGCGTGATGGGCGGCTATGTCGTGTCGGTCACCCGGCTTGGCCTCAATGGTGGCGCTTATATGCAAAACACCATCGACTTTATGGAAGTCGGCGATGTGGTGTCAGGTCTGGTCAAGGCGGCCGTGTTTGGCTTCATCATCGCATTGATGGGAACCTATCAAGGCTACAAATCACAAGGCGGCGCACAGGGCGTCGGCGCGGCCACCACCAATGCGGTGGTCACCGCCTCCATCCTGATCCTGGCGGCAAACTATCTGCTGACCGAAATGTTCTTTTCGAATTGAGCCTGACCATGTCTGACACCGGCACGCCGAAAATTTCGCTTCAGAACGTCCACAAGGCCTTTGGTCCCAAACAGGTCCTTCGCGGTGTTGATCTCGACATCGCCAAGGGCCAGTCGGTCGTCATCATTGGCGGCTCAGGCACGGGCAAGTCGGTCACGCTGAAATGCATTCTGGGACTGATCAAACCCGATCAGGGCGAGGTTCACATTGACGGCACCTCGGTCGTGGGCTTGCGCGGCCGCGCGCGCGATGCCGAGCTGCGCAAATTCGGCATGCTGTTTCAGGGTGCGGCCCTGTTTGATTCGTTGACCGTTTGGGAAAATGTGGCCTTTGGCCTGCGCCAGACCACCAAGATTTCCAAGAAGGACGCCAAGGAACGCGCCATTGCCTGCCTGAAGCGCGTCGGCATGGATGACTCGGTCGCCGACCTCAACCCCAATGAGCTGTCGGGCGGCATGCGCAAGCGTGTGGGCCTTGCCCGCGCCATCGCCTATGAACCCGAGATCATCTTTTTTGACGAACCGACAACGGGCCTTGATCCCATCATGGCCGATGTCATCAACGATCTGATTGTTGAACTTGTCGAAGAGTTGGGGGTGACCACGCTCACCATCACACATGACATGGCCTCGGCGCGCAAAATCGCCGATGATGTCGCCATGCTCTACAAAGGCCAGATCATCTGGCGCGGACCCGTCGACACAATTGATCACAGCGGCAATTCCTATGTCGACCAGTTCATCCACGGCCATGCCCATGGCCCCATCACGATGGATTTGTTGAAGCCCTGAGCGGCGAATCTGCGTTAGATTGCGCCCATGCCCAAAGCGCAAGTTCACTTTGTCTGTCAGGAATGCGGCGCCACCCATCGCAAATGGGCGGGCCAGTGCGGCCAATGCGGTGCGTGGAATTCCATTGTGGAGGAAGTCGCCCCGCAAAGCCGCCCGGGCCCCAAGGGTAAGGCGGTGCAAGGCCGCGCCGTTGCTCTGGCGGGCTTTGCAGGCACGATTGATGAGCAAAAGCGCCATCTGACCGGCCTGTCGGAATTTGACCGGGTGGCCGGCGGCGGGCTTGTCCCCGGCTCGGCCTTGCTGATCGGCGGCGAACCGGGCATCGGCAAATCAACGCTGTTGACCCAGATTGCAGCCCAGATCGCGCGCAAAGGTGCCTCAGCCCTTTACTTCACCGGCGAGGAATCAGAGGCCCAGGTGCGCCTGCGCGCCCAGCGGCTTGGCCTGTCTGATGCCCCCGTATCGCTCGGTGCCGCGACCAATGTCGGCGACATTATCGAAACGCTTCATCAGCACAAGGATGCCGCCCTTGTCGTCGTGGATTCGATCCAGACCGTCTATGTCGATCAGCTCGACAGCGCACCCGGGACCGTTGCGCAAGTTCGCGCCGCCGCCCATGCGCTGATCAGCGCGGCCAAGGCGTGCAATGCCGCGCTTGTGCTGGTGGGTCATGTCACCAAGGATGGCCAGATTGCCGGTCCTCGCGTCCTTGAGCATATGGTGGATGCGGTTCTGTATTTTGAAGGCGACCGCAGCCACCAATTCCGCATCCTGCGCACGGTCAAAAACCGCTTTGGCGCGACCGACGAGATCGGCGTCTTTGCCATGGGCGAACAGGGGCTGGCCGAGGTTGAAAACCCCTCAGCCCTGTTCATGGGAAGCCGCGACCCGCATGTTACCGGTGCTGCCATCCTCGCTTCCATCGAAGGCACGCGGCCGATGCTGGTGGAGATTGAGGCGCTGGTCGCCCCCTCTTCGCTTGGTACGCCCCGGCGCACAGTCGTGGGTTGGGATCAGGGCCGTCTGGCCATGGTTCTGGCGGTATTGGAGGCGCGCGCGGGCCTGTCGTTCGGCGGACATGATGTCTATCTCAACATTGCAGGTGGCTTGCGCATTTCTGAACCGGCCGCGGATCTGGCCGCCGCTGCCGCACTGGTTTCGGCCCGGTTGAACCAGCCCTTGCCGACCGATGCAGCTTATTTTGGTGAAATTGCCCTGTCAGGCGCGGTCCGCCCTGTGGGCCAGGCCGAACAGCGGCTGAAAGAAGCGCTTAAGCTTGGCCTTGGGAAAGCGGTGCATGCGCCGGGCACCGCCAAGCTCAAAGGGCTTGAACAGCGAGCCATCGCCTCAGCATTGTCACTTGTCGATCTGATCTCGGATGGGTAAAGCAAGATATGCTTGAGATCGGGGACATTTCCGTCAACACATTCGACCTGATTGTCGGGGTCATCCTGCTTGTGTCGGGCCTGTTCGCCTTTGCGCGCGGCTTCACCCGCGAAGTGCTGGCCATTGGCTGCTGGATTGGCGCGATCATTGTGACGGCACTCACCTTTGATCTTGCCTCCCCCGCCGTTCAACAGGTCATCCAGCCCGAAGTGCTGGCCGACGGGATTGTCGTGGTCGGCATATTCATCGTCACACTGGCTCTGCTGACCGTGATTTCGCACCGGATTTCGGGCCGGGTGCGCGAAAGCTCCATCGGGGCCATTGACCGGACGCTGGGCTTTTTCTTCGGGCTGGTGCGCGGCGCGCTGATCATCTCGGCACTCTATCTGCTTTTATCCTACTTCCTGCCGCGCGAAGAGCATCCCGACTGGGTTCGCTCTGCCGCATCCCTGCCGCTGGTGGAAAAAGGCGCCAAACTTGTCTTTGCAATTTTCCCTCATCTCAATGTGCCGGAGGGGCTTAAAAGCGACAGTCAGGGAATGAGCCTGGATGACATGTTCGATGCCTCCAACAAAGCCGAACAGCTTTATGACGCGCTGACCGGCGAAAGTGACGCAAACTCAACATCTTCACCGCAAAATGACAGTTCTGCGACAGATGCGCCGACTGACAGCCGCCGCGAATCCGGCTATAAACCTGATAGTCGGAGGGAGATGGACCGCCTGATTGAGGGACTGGAGTGATCCGGGCCTGAATTCGCGGTCCCAAAAGGGCTGCGCGCGCATGTTTTCTACTGACCCGTTTGATGACGACAAGCTTCGCGAGGAGTGTGGCGTCTATGGTGTGTTCGGGGCCGATGATGCCGCCCCGCTGACCGTTCTGGGGCTTCACGCCTTGCAGCACCGGGGTCAGGAAGCGGCCGGCATCGTTGCCTTTGATGGCAAGAATTTTCATTCAGAGCGCCGCATGGGCCAGGTGGCTGAGCATTTCACCCGCGATACGGTGATCAAGCGCCTGCCCGGTTCCGCCGCCATTGGTCATGTCCGCTATTCAACCACCGGCGGCACGGTGCTGCGGAATGTCCAGCCCTTGTTTGCCGATCTTTCGGCGGGCGGGTTCGCCATTGCCCACAATGGCAATATCACCAATGCCGCCTTGTTGCGTGACGAGCTGGTCAAGCGCGGCTCGATCTTCCAGTCAACATCGGACACTGAAACCATCGTGCATCTGGTGGCAACCTCGTCGCGCACGCGCGTGATCGACAAGCTGGTCGATGCGCTGCGCCAGATTGAGGGTGCCTATTCGCTGGTCGCGCTCACCAACAAAAAGCTGATTGGCGTGCGCGATCCGCTCGGCGTGCGCCCTTTGTGTCTGGGCAAGCGCGGTGATGCTTACATGCTGTCGTCGGAAAGCTGCGCACTCGACATTGTTGAAGCCGAATTTGTCCGCGAGATCGAACCCGGCGAAATGGTCGTCATCACCGATGAGGGCATTGAAAGCATCAAACCGTTTGGTCCGGCCCAATCGCGCTTTTGCGTGTTTGAATATATCTATTTCGCCCGCCCCGATTCGATTGTCGAAAGCCGCTCTGTCTATGAGGCGCGCAAGAATATCGGCTCTGAACTGGCGCGCGAACGGCCCGTCCCTGCCGATGTCGTGATCCCGGTGCCGGACTCAGGCGTTCCCGCAGCGCTTGGCTATTCCGTCGCCAGCGGCATTCCCTTCGAGCTTGGCATTATCCGCAATCATTATGTCGGCCGCTCCTTCATTGAGCCGACCGACCAAATCCGCAACTTCCGCGTCAAGCTCAAGCACAATGCCAACCGCGCGCAGCTGCAAGGCAAACGCGTGATCTTGGTGGATGATTCGATTGTGCGCGGCACCACTTCGCTCAAAATCGTCGCCATGGTGCGGGAAGCCGGCGCGTCGGAAGTGCATATGCGCATCGCCGCCCCGCCCACCAGCCACAGCTGCTATTACGGGGTTGATACGCCCGAACGCTCAAAACTGCTGGCGGCACAAAAAACAGTGGACGAAATGGCCGAGCATATCGGCGTTGACTCGCTCGCCTTCATTTCGATGGACGGGCTGTACCGCGCCATGGGTGAACAAGATGGCCGCAATCCGGTGCGCCCCAAATTCTGTGATGCGTGCTTTACCGGCGATTACCCGACCAGCCTGACCGACATTTCCAAAGGCGATCCCACCAAACAATTGTCTCTGCTGGCCGAAAGCGCATGAGCAAACGGCTTGAAGACCGGCTGGCGCTGATCACCGGCGCCACCCGCGGTATTGGCCGCGCAGTTGCCCTGCGTTTTGCCGAAGAAGGCGCGCATGTGATTGCGCTTGGCCGCACCCAAGGTGCGCTTGAAGAGCTTGATGACGCGATCAAGGCGCGCGGCGGCGAGGCCACACTGATCCCGCTTGATCTCGCCAAGAACCCCGACGGCATCGACTATATTGCCGAGCAGATCGGACAACGCTGGGGCCGTCTCGACATCCTTGTCGGCAATGCCGCGATCCTGGGTCCCATGGCGCCTCTCGCCCACATTGGCGGGAAAGAATGGGACAAGCTGATTGCCACCAATGTCATGCCCAATGTCCGCCTGCTCAACGCCTTTGATACCTTGCTGCGGCGCGCCCATGAAGCGCGTGTGATCATGGTGACATCAACGGCGGCGCAAAAGAACGAGCCCTTCTGGGGCGGCTATGGCGCAACCAAAGCCATGCTGGATTATGTTGTCCGTACCTATCAGGCCGAATGCGCAGGCAGCGAAATCAAGATCAATTCAGTTAATCCCGGCGGCACCCGTACCGGAATGCGCGCCCAAGCCAAACCGGGCGAAGACCCGATGAGCATTCCAGCCCCTGAGGACATCACAGAAGCCTTTGTTGTGTGTGCGGAGAAAGCCTGCCCGTTTGAAGCGCAAATCATCAACGCGCGGGATTATTTATCCACCTGAAACGTCATTCCGGAATTTGCGTCAGCGAATACCCGGGATCTGATCCCGATTTCAGATTCCGGGTTCGCTGCACACGCAGCGCCCCGGAATGACGAGGCTAGGATTTATCCGCAAACGGGTTCTTGCCCGACCGGAAGTTAAACCGGATCGGCACGCCTTTCAGCCCAAACCGGTCGCGCAAGGCATTGACCAGATAGCGCCGATAGCTTTCGGGCAACTGATCGGCCCGGCTTGAGAAGGCTGCAAAGGTCGGCGGGCGTGTCTTGGCCTGAGTCACATAACGGATACGAATATGACGGCCGCGCACGGCGGGCGGCGGGTGGCGCTGGGTCACTTCTTCAAGCCAGCGATTAAGCGCGCCGGTGGAAATGCGGCGGTTCCATTGCTGTTCAATATCCAAAACAGCAGGCATGATGCGGTCTGTTCCCCGGCCTGTCAGCGCGGAGAAACACACCATGGGCGCACCTGCAATCTGGGGCAGCAATTTGCCGAGCTTGTAGCGTAGCTCTTCCAGATGCGCCTGCTTGTCCTCAATCAAATCCCATTTGTTGACGCCAATGATCAGGGCGCGGCCTTCACGCTCCACCAGATCGGCAATCACCAGATCCTGCTTTTCAAACGGCATGGTGGCATCGATCAGCACAACCACCACCTCAGCAAATTTAACTGCGCGCAAGCCATCTGAGACAGACAGTTTTTCAAGTTTGTCTTGAACTTTGGCACGCTTGCGCATCCCGGCAGTGTCAAACAGCTCGATCTCGCGTCTCTTGCCTTTGCCATTGTCATAAATCCACGGCACCGCAATCGAGTCACGCGTGATACCCGCCTCGGGGCCGGTCAAAAGACGCTCGTCGGAAATCAGATGGTTGATCAGCGTCGACTTGCCCGCATTGGGGCGGCCGACAATTGCCACTTTGAGTGGACGGTTTTCCCGGTCTTCATTCTCTTCACGAACCTCGGCTTCAAAATGATGGGGCGCGATGGCGTCATAAAGATCGGCAAGACCCAGCCCATGTTCAGCGGATAAAGGGATAAACATCGCCCAGGCCAAGACCGTAAGCTTCATACAGACCCACTTCGCCCGCCTTGCTTTCAACCTTGTTGGCGACGGCCACGACGGGCTTTTCCACCTTGCGGACAATATCGGCGAAATATTTATCAAGCGGGGTAAGGCCTGCCCGGCCATCAATCAGAAACAGGATCAGATCGCTGTCGGCAATCGCCTTGTCGGTCTGGGCCCGCATGCGCGCTTCAAGCTTTTCACCGCCCGCCTCTTCAAGACCGGCCGTATCAATGATGGTGAAACTCAGATCGCCCAGCGTACCATGGGCTTCGCGCCGGTCGCGGGTGACGCCGGGTGTGTCATCAACCAAAGCGATCTTCTTGCCGACCAGCCGGTTAAACAGGGTCGACTTGCCGACATTGGGCCGGCCGATAATGGCAATGGTCAAAGGCATTGTGCGTCTTGGCCCTCACCCGTCCCTTAACGGAACGCGGTGAGATTGCCCTCCGTGTCGAGCACGATCATCCGGTCCTGCGCCACAATCGGGGCAATGTAGGAGCCGCGTTTTTGCTTGAGCGTGCCGAGAACCTGGCCCGTATAGGGTGACAAAGCGACGATATCGCCATGGCTTGAAACAAGAACCAGACGGTTGGATCCCAGAACCGGGCCCGACCAGACAATCGCGCCTTTCTGGTCTTCAGGCTTTTCCCAGCGCTGCATCTGCTGGACCCAGCGCACCCGGCCATCTTCCCGGTTGAGGCAGACCACTTCGCCTTCGGTCGTCACCACAAAGATAAAATCACCGGCTACCCACGGGGTTTGGGTCGAGGGCAGATTGCGCGTCCACACCCGTTCACCGGTGCGAAGATCAATCGACACCATCCGCCCAGAATGGCTGACCGCGAAGACGCGGCCCCGGTCAATCACCGGACGGCCGGCAATATCCGACAAGGTCGACAACGAAGTCAGACGGCCCGTACGGGTCAAAATATCCTGCCAGGCCACCCGGCCATTTTCGACACGCAGCGCCACAAGCTCACCCGACGTAAAGGGCGCAATCAGCACATCACCTTCAATGGCGGGGCTTGAATTGCCCAACAACCCTGCGCCTTCGACAATGACCTGATGTTCCCACAAGGTTTTGCCGGTCGCGACATCAAGCGCAAACAGCTGGTTGTCATGGGTAATGACGAACACCCGTCCACTGTCGGCGCTGGGCGCGGCGCGGAAGGGCAATTTGAAATCACGGTCCCACAGCACCTGACCGGTCTGGGGGTGAACACCGAAAACACGACCAAGGCCGGTGGCCACAAACAACCGGCCGCCATTATAGGCGACACCGCCGCCGACATTCTCATCCTTGTCTTCGCCGAGCGGCGAAAGGTTGCGGCGCCAATAGACACGGCCGCTTTCAAGGTCAAAGGCCGACAAAAGCCCTTCGGCATCGAGCGTATAGACGACCTGGCCGACCACGATGGGGGCCACGACCAGCTTGCCGAAATCCCATTCGCCCGCGCCAACACCCGCGGTCCATTGCGGCTTGAGCGGACCTTGCAGGGCAAGATGGTGCATGGCGTGGCTGGGATAGCCGCCCGGCTGGGGCCAGCCGTCATTGATATAAGGACGCGGCAGTTTTACCGGCACGGACTGGATACGCGGATCAGCCTCAACCTTTGATTCAAAGGCGAGTACGGAAATCCGCTCCCCCTCAAGCTTGGTCTTGTCCTTGCCGCCCCCACAGGCGCTGAGGCCCAGCACAGCCAAACCTGCCAGGACCAATCCCGTACGCCGCCAAACCGTCATTGGGCCGTCTCCTCTGCAACCCCATCGTCCGCCCCGTCATCCACAAGCCCGTCTTCCGCAGATTCGGCAGCTTGGGACGCACCCGCATCCGCTTGCTTATCGCCGATAACGCCCATGACCTCAATGGCCCGTGTGCGCATATTGGGCGGGGTGGCAGGATCAAGCATCAGATCGTTAAGATAACCCCGCGCCCGGTCCTTGTCGCCGGCCCGCACCGCCGACAGCGCCAGAAGCTCCAGCGCACCATGACGGTAGGCCGCGCCTTCCTCGGCCAGCGGTGACAGCCGCGCGATCACCTCTTCATCGCCCAGCCCGTCAAACAACAAAGCGGTCGCGCGGATGCGCGCCAGTGCCTGAATGGCGGCGGGACCATCAGACTGATTGGCCAGACCATCAAACAGGGCGGCCGCCTCGTCCGTCTTGCCCTCTTCAATCAGCAATCCGGCCCGGCGCAGCTCAGCCATCACTGCAAAGCCTGTCTCTTTCTGGGCGATGGCAGCAAAGGCTGCGCGTGCAGCATCGCTGTCACCTTTATCGGCGACGTTCAGCGCGGCTTCATAAGCCTTGGCATTGTCTTCCAGCGCCTTGGCGGTGCGCGCTTCATAATATTCAGTGCCTGCGGTGACCACGACAATGCCGAGCGCCAGACCCACCACATAGGCGCCATAACGCTTCCACAAGGAGCGCATCTGATCGCTGCGCAGATCCTCTTCAACTTCGCTGAAAATATCACTCACAGCTGAACGTTCCTTTGAAGACAGACGCGCCCCGGAACGGAGCGCGCAAAACAGTTAAATTGGCGGGAACAGTAGCGCCGCAGCCCTTCGGTTGCAATGTGCCGATCAGTCGTCAGCCACCAGCGACAGCCACGGGATTTCGCTTTGATCCTTGGTGTTGCGCTTGAATTCCGCACCGCTTTCAGCCTTGTCACCGGGCCGCATGGCATAGGTATGGGCTTCACCAGGGAAGGTCCGGTCGCGCACTTCATCTTTATAGCTCGAAACCGCGCCTTCGATGACACCGGCCAGATCGGCATATTTCTTGACGAATTTAGGGACCCGTCCGCCCATGCCCAGCATGTCTTCGGTCACCAGGATCTGACCATCACACTGGGCAGACGCGCCAATTCCAATGGTCGGGATGGTCAATTCACGGCTGAGCTTGTCGGCCAAAGGCTGGGCGACGCCCTCGACAACCACGGCAAAGGCGCCTGCTTCTTCCACGGCCCGGGCATCTTCCAGGATCGGCCCCCATTCCGCCCGCGTCCGGCCCGCCGCCTGATAACCGCCGCGCGTGTTGACCGATTGGGGCTGCAATCCGATATGGCCGACCACGGGAATGCCGCGCTCCACCAAAAAGGAGATCTTGTCGGCCATGGCCACACCGCCCTCAAGCTTCACAGCCTGGCAATTCACTTCCTGCATCAGGCGGGCTGCGTTGCGATAGGCGGTCTTGCGGCCCTCTTCATACGAACCGAACGGCAAATCAACCACGACACAGGCGCGGGACGAGCCGCGCATGACCGCCTTGCCATGCAATTCCATCATCTCAAGGGTCACACCCACCGTGCTGTCGAGACCATGCACCACCATGCCCAGCGAATCGCCGACCAGGATCAGATCACAATGGGGATCGATCAGCCGCGCCATCGGCGTCGTATAGGCGGTCAGACATACCAGCGGCTCGCCCTTCTTACGGTTGCGAATATCAACCGTAGTCAAGCGCTTGGATACTGGTTTCGGTTTGTTGTCAGTGGGTTGCGTTGACATCTTCACGCTCCCTTTCACCGTGGGCTGAAACACACCCCGGAGGGTTACAGGCGCGTAACGCGTCCCGTTTCGGCGCGCATTAGGCACGGGCACCCCGCCAATTGCAAGGGTAATGTTGCAGCGCAATGACATGGCCATGACGGACCTGTGAGACACCCTTGCCCTAAGGTCAGGTGACGCAAGGTCAACCGGCAAAATCGGGCGGCGGGACAAAGCCCCCCAACACCGTCTCGGCCGCCTTCGCAAAGCGCAGGGTCGTGCGGTCATGATACCGCCGCCCCATAATCTGCAAGCCCACCGGCAACCCCTCTTCTGATCGTCCCGCCGGGATCACAGTTGCCGGACAATGGCTGATGATTGCCGGGGCTGCCCAGGCGAGCAAATCGGTATAGGCCGTGTCACGGCCGTTCACCGACACGGTGCGCGCATTGAAATCTGGATGATGATCGTGGGGAAAAGCGGTGATCTGGGTCACCGGCATCAAGATTACATCATAGCGGGCAAACCAATCATCAAAGGCCTTGATGAGCTGCCAGCGCCGCTCATCATACATCTGATACTCCCGATGGCTCATGGTTGCGCCAATCGTCATCGCCCGGTGATAGGCGGGCTCATCCCCGGTCAGGGCGTCGCGTCCGGCCCGGATCATGTCGATCACCGCATCGGGCATCCCCGCCATGATGATCGACGACAAAATGACCCCATAGATTTCAAACAGCTCATCAAAGCCAATGGGCGGCTTGGCGTCATGATCGATCACCGCACCCGCCCCTTCGAGCGCCCCCAGCGCCCGGCTGAGAACCCCGCGCACGGCCTGATCGAGTGGCGCGGCCGCTTCGTCCATCCAGACACCGATCCGAAAGCCTGGCAGTTCCTCCGCACGAGGTTCGGCCAAATCAAGCTGCCAGCCTTCTGCCTGTTGCCAGCCCGGCCCGGCGAGCACACCCAAAGCAAGCTCCAGATCGCGGGTTGAACGGGCCAGCGGGCCGACCACCGACAGACTGTCTTCACCCACAATGCCGGGCGGCGGGGGAATATGCCCCGCTTTCGGAACAATGCCAAAGGTCGGCTTGTGACCAAACACCCCCGAATAGTGCGAGGGCGAGCGGATCGACCCGCCAATGTCCGAGCCGATTTCAAGTCCTGTCAGCCCGGCAGCCAGCGCAGCACATGCACCGCCTGACGACCCCCCCGGCGTGCGGGTGAGATCCCAGGGATTGTTGGTCACGCCGTAAACATCATTAAAGGACTGCATGTCCCCGCTGAACAAAGGCAGGTTGGTCTTGCCCATAATGATCGCGCCTGCTGCCCGGTAGCGGGCGACGACATCGGCGTCACGCTCAGGCTGGTGGCTGGCAAGATCGGGAGACCCGCCGGTGGTGATAAAATCTCTGGTGCTGAGCGCATCCTTGATGGTGACGGGAAGCCCATGGAGCGGGCCTTTTTCCAGCCCCTGCTGACGGTCCTGATCGGCCTGGGCGGCGAGCGTTTTGGCACGGTCCAGATCATGCAGCACAATGGCGTTGAGTGCCGGATTATGCTTGGCGATTCGGCCTGCATAGAGCTCGACCAACTCCACGGAGCTGACTTCTCCGGCCTGAAGGGCCGCCAAAAGTTCGGTGGCATCGGAAAATGGTGAAATCGGCATAGCCCCTCCAAACCGGCTGTTTTCTGCACTTTAGGACCAGCGAGGCGAAGTCCCAAGCGGCAATTCCGGCCTCTATCCCGCTGCGGTTCACAATGCCGCGCTCGCATTTGCGCACCCCTCGCCTATATGGTGAAGCGGTTGAGATGATGCTGGGGTGAGCCATGACGCTCCTCGACAAAATTGCGGCTTTTCTGGATCAGCGTCCCAAGGCGCCTGAACCTGTTCACGGTTTTTCACGCGTGCAGATTGCAGCGGCGGCGTTGCTGATCGAACTGGCACGCCAGGATCGTGACTTTGACGATGAAGAACGCGACACCATTTTGCGGGTTGTGCGTGAGGGCTTTGGCATGAGCCCCGAGGACGCCGAAGACCTGATTGAACAGGCCGAACATGAACAGGCCGAAGCCTGGGATGACTGGCTGTTCCGCGAAAAGGTCAAAAGCTCCTTCACCCCTGATGAACGGCTTAAAGTCGTCGCCATGCTGTGGGAAGTTGCCTTTGCCGACGGTGATGTTGATCCGTTTGAAGCCTCGCTGATTGACCGGATTGCGCTGTCGATCGACATTCCCAAAGCGGAATCCGATGATCTCAGACTTCAACTGGAAGAAAAGCGCAACGCCTGACGCGCCGGCTAGGCGGTTATCGCGGTTTCAAGCCCCGCCCCTTCAAGCCCCTTGATCAGAACGCTCAGATCAACATTGGAGCCCAGCGAGCTTTCCAGCAGCTCGCGAATGGGCCGCTTGTCGAGATCGGGGAAATAGCTCCGCACCTCGTCAATCGCTTCCTCGGCTTCAATCGTGCGGCCCTGATTTCCCAGCGCTGCCGCCATGATCAGCCAGCCCCAGAAGAACGACCGGTTGAGCGTAACCGCCTTGCGCGCAGAATCAATCGCCTCCTCAAACCGCTCCTGCAACAAGAAGCAGCTGGCCAGCCAGATCCACCACAGCGACACCATCACATCCTTGGGCGCAAGCCGGATGGCGCGTTCAAATTTCGGCACCGCCTCATCGACCCGTCCGGCATTGCGCAAGGCCCGGCCATAGGTCCCCCAGGCGCGCGCATTGGACGGGCTCGCCTCAACCGAGCGTTCGAGATAGGGCAAGGCGTCAATCGCCTCATCAAGGCTCGTGCGGACAAAGCCGTATAGCGCCAATGTCATGGAATCGCGCGGGGCAAGCTCAATCGCGCGTTCAGCATGCTCGCGGATTTCAGCCTCATCCACTTTCAAATTGAACTCCCCGACAAAGCCGCGCTTTTGCACCAGCGTCGCCGACAGAACCATATGGGCATAGCCTGAATTGTCGTCGCGTTCGACAGCGCGGCGGGCAAGCTTTTCAGCCTGCAACACATTCTCCCGCGTTGCCGCCCCGGTGATCGAGGAAAAAGCCAGCATCGACAAGGACCAGGCATCCAGCTTTTTGGGGTCGGCCTGACTTGCCCGTTCAATCTCGGCATTTTGCAGATTGGCAATCAGCGCCGCGGTGATCTGGCTTGCGATCTCATCTTCCTGATGGTCGAACTCGGCCAGCGGGCATTCAAAGCGTTCGGCCCAGACGTGCCGGCCCGTGCCGACATCAACCAGCCGCGCAATGATGCGTACACATTCGCCCTGCTTGGTGTTGGAGACCAGCCGCAAGGTGCCTTCCACCAGATAGCGTGCGCCCAGGTCAGAGACCGAGCCCTCAAAGCCCCGCGTCACCCGGCCTGAAATCACATCATAGCCATTGGTAGCGGTCAGGCCCGTTGAAATTTCATCGGCAATGGCGGACGCGGCCGTGTTGAGCCCCTTGCCCTCAACCGCACAATCAAAGGGAAAGATCGCCACCGCCGCCCGGCCGGGATCAGTATAATGGGGCCGCTGAACCGCACGCGCGCGGGCCCGCCGGTTAGGCGCAAAGAAACTGCCCGCCGGGGCGTGTTCAGCCTCGCTGTTTTCTCCCGTCAGGGCCGCAATATAGGCGGGGTGCAGCGGCAATTGTTTGGGGTCGATCGAACCGGGCAAAGCCGGACGGCCCGTTAACAGCGCGCGGAAACGGGGCACCATGATGGTGATAAGCGCAATGAGCACACCGACTCCCGCCAGCACGCCTTCATTCGCATTCATCCATTCGAGCGCCTGCTCGATCAGCTCGCTCACGTCCCAACTCCCATTTGCGCGGAGCTTATGTGGGGCAGAATCATCGCCGCCACAAGGTTGCAGCGCAGCATATCTTTTTTTGTAGCCGCCATCAGTGGAAATTCATGCCCCACCACCGGGTGCGCATTTGTGCCGGCCGGGGAACAGGCTATGATCCATCATCTTATCGGGAGGGATCACATGTCCAGTCACTTCAAAGGCCGCTGCATGTGCGGCCAGATCAGCTACAGCGCCACCGGCGACACCGCCATTGCCGCCTATTGCCATTGCACCGATTGCCAGAAATCAACCGGGTCGGGTCATGCCACGCTGGCCGGCTTTGCCGATGCCCAGGTCAGCATTGAAGGCACGCCCAAAGCCTATCAGAAACAGGCCGATAGCGGCCGGTCGGTGACACGCTTTTTCTGCCCTGACTGCGGCTGCCCGCTTTATTCCGAGGTTGAAGCCATGCCGGGCCTCAAATTCTTCAAAATGGGCGCATTTGATGAAACCGGCGCCTATGAGCCCTCAGCCAGCTTCTACGCCAAATCGGCCAAAGCCTGGGATAAACCCGCCGAGGGCCTGCCCGCCTTTGACGAAATGCCGGGGTAACAGCGATGCGCTGGCGCGGGGTTCATCATGTCGAGTTCTCCGTGCTTGACTATGACGCGTCCCTCGCCTTTTACGACCAGATGTTTGGATGGCTTGGCTATCAAAGCTTCTGGTCGCTCGATCTGGGATACCGCTCCACCTATTACATGGCGCGGTTTCCCCTGCCCCATTCCTATATCGGCATTCAACCGGCGCAAAGCGGCGGCAGGCTCGCCCATGCCGACCGCCAGACCGGTATCCACCATATCGCCCTGTGGGCGAGAAGCCGCCGCGAGATTGCCCGCTTTCATACTGACTTTTTGGTTAAAAACGATGTGACAGTCACCGATCCGCCTGCGCGCTATCCACTCTATGCGCCGGGTTACACGGCGGTGTTTTTCGATGACCCGATCAATGGAATCCATTGGGAACTGACCTGTACGCCGCGCCTGCCGTCCCCCAAGGATTTAATAGCCTGGCGCCGCGCAGCCCGGGCGGCCAGGGCCGCACATCCTGAATGGGGCACCTCAATGGTGAAAGCCGGGATACGCAAACTTTCGGGGCGATAAGTTTCCCCACCCGAAAAAGAACATTGACAGAACGCATAACTATTATTATTGTTATAACAGGAAACGGAGGATGAAAGGAGACGACCGTGATTTTCCACAAACTTCCCGGGCTGATCTCTGTCCTCTTGCTGGTAGCGCCAAAAATTATCGATGCAGTGTATCATTACAGACAATGGAAACGCAGCGACCAAGACCCAAGCGTCCCTCGCAGCTTTTAACATTATAAATTTTTGCACCAGCGAAGAGTTTTAGGCTTCCCCATCATAAAACATTGGCCGTTCTGGATTGTACAGTTTGGCGTCGTCGCGTTCTTGTTCGCGCCTCTCGACGGGTACGGAGCAAACCTTTGATCATCACAAGCATCAATCCGTTTATCGCAATATTTCTTCTCGCTTTGCCCACACTGGTTCATCGCAGCATTGCCTACAACATTTGGAAAAACAGTGACATGGACCCCCAGGCGGCGCGCACCATTTTGCAATTCGAACTTCATCGCAAAAAGGATGCAATCGGGTTGCCTATAAAAAAATACCGGCGGTACTGGGTCGCTCAGTTTGCCGTGTTTTTCGTGTTGTTTTTCCCATTTGAATCACCGTGACAAGGAACCAGTTCCGATGATCTTTCTTGAAATCCCCTTTTTGGCGTCTGCGATCATTTTGATATTGCCGACAGCGGTATATCGAATTTCTGCCTATCAAAAGTGGAAGAACAGCGATGCCGATCTACATCTCAAAAAATCATTTATTCAATTTCAACTACATAAGAAGAAAGAATTCAGTGGATTTCCGATATTAGATCATAAAGTATACTGGATTATACAATTTGTCGTTATAGTTTTTTTATTTATTCCTTATTCTCAATTCACGCACTTTTGAAACAAACCAGAATTTACCACCTAACCCCGATCCTCAAACCTCGAAAAGGCCACCTTTGGCATGAGAACAAACCATGATCGTGAACGTCGCAATCAAATCGCCAGCCAAAATCGGTCTGGACCAAACATAACCGGTTGGTCAGCAGACCAAATTCACAAATTCGTCCAGAATTCCCGCCTTGAGAACCATAGAACGTCTAGATTTGTAGGTGTTGCCACGACTGTTGGCGTCGGGACACCCGGAGTCGGGGCTGGAATCGGATTCGAAATAACAACCTTTGTCGGCGTTGATACAAAACGGGGATGAAAACGATCGCTCGTTTCCGCGGAATTAAGGGGACCATTGGGGCGAGCTTGGGGGTAGGGAGCGGAGGGCTGTTTGCCTTTGCTTTCACAGGATCACCCGAGGAATTTGCCGGCGCTTCTATCGGCGGTCAATTGTCTGGGGGCGTGACCGGTGGTGCGTCTGTGGGGACCAATGGCAAGGTCTTGGTTTATTCCGGCGCTGAAACTGCGCTTGGGGCCGAGATAAATATCGGCGCAACCTGGCTGGTCGAAGGCGAGCAGGACGGCGTCAAAGTCATCTTTGGCGGCACTGACGCGTTTTTGAATGGCCGGGTTACTGGTCCGGCTAAAAACGCGATGCTCAAACAATTAGCCCGATCAGAAGACAAGCGCGTCAAAACCAGAATCCAACAGGAGGATGGCTCAATCCTTGTCCGGTCTTACCAAGGCACAACCCGCGAAGATGGCTCGTTGCGCGTTGCCTATCGGGATCACTTTGAAAATCGCAATGGTGAGATTATTGAGAAAAATCCTCTCTCGCCGAGCGTTGGCGGTCCAACCAATTATTTCGATGTTGATGCGCGCACCCTCAAAGCCTTCGCACTCAAATCACCGGAAGAACAAGCCTTTGACCGGCGCAGCGCCCGGCTTGGACCCGAGCGGGCAGAACGATACCGCGAACAGGCCGAACGCGCCCAACATCAGCCCGAACAGCGCCCTGGTGACGGGCAAGATTTGATGACCGATCCCCGCAATGATGCCAACCTGATGAAAGATGACCGCCCCGCACAGCCCGCGCACTCCAATCGCGACTTGATCACGGACGCGGGGACCGAACCGCAGGATAAAGGTCAAGAGGGTTTCGGGATGGACCCGTCCGGCTAATCTGATCTCGCGCAAGACAAGCGGCGCGCCAATGATCCGCTCGATCCTTTGCTGCGCCGTTGAGCTGAACCTGTCAGCCCCTACCCCTTCGCCAATTGTTCAGCGAACTGGATTGCGCCTTCCATGCCGTTGGGCGACAGGATTTCAATCCAATAGCCGTCAGGGTCGGCGATGAAGGCAATGGTCTTCATCGCGCCCTCATCCATTCGCTTGATGAACCGTACGCCGAGCTTTTCAAACCGCGCACAAGCGGCCGCCACATCAGGCACCGAAATGCCCAGATGGCCGAACCCGCGCGGCTCCTCATTGCCGGAATGATAGCCCGCAAAATCAGGATCGCTTTCGGTTCCCCAATTGTGGGTCAGCTCCAGCGTGGTTTCGCGTGAAAAGATGAAATGCGCCTTCTGGGCCGGATCGTCCGGCACCACTTCGCCCTCATCCAGATAGGCCATGAAGTAGAGCGAGAATTTCATCGGCGGAAAATCAAGCTGGGCAATCAAATCCATGCCCAGCACATCGCGATAAAAGGCGACCGACGCCTCCGGGTCGCGGACCCGCAACATGGTTTGATTGAGGACAAAATTTTCAGTCCCGGCCGGACGGGGCATCTCCGCCTCCTTGATCGACAAACACCGCCGCACCATACGCCAGTCAAGACAGCACCGCGAGGACTGCTATGCATTCCCCCTCAATTCCCCGCATACATAGGCAGGTCTTCAATCAAAAATACCCACAATTTGTCGCAACAAATATCGCTCCGTTCATTTCAAAGCCTTTAAATGAATTCAAATTGGTGTTTAAATTTTTTATTGATTTTTTGCGGGGGGAGATAAAATGAATCTGTTTACAAAATATATATCATTTGCGCTTTTTCTGATGTTACTTACAGGGTGTGGCGCCAATTACAATACTGTTTATCGCAATCAAACCCTTGATGAAGGCGGAGATCACGTAATCACCGTCGACGCCAAACAACGCTCAATCTTAACTGCTGTTCACCGGAAAGAAACAACGCGGTCCTTTGTTTCTCACGATGGCAAAGTAAAAAGTCACAGGTCGATCACTGAAGATACGCGCCGTTTTTGTTCCGAACCCAGCCCCGATGTCTTTTCGGTCATTGCCCAGGCGATGAGCATTACGGGTACTTTCGGTCAGTCCCCAGATCCCAAAACCATTGAAGCTGCGCTTAAAGCCGCTTTCAGCACGTCGGAACAAGGCTCCACCATTCCCCGCACACAGACCATCAATATGCTGCGCGAACTCATGTTCCGAACCTGCGAACGGTATCTGAGTGGCGGTTATGATGAGTTGGAACTTTCGGTTCAGGCGGTGCGCGACCAACGCCTGATGGTCTCCATTCTGGCAATTGAACAGTTGACCGGCGTTGTCGCCCCCAAGCCGGTCATATTGGCAAACACCGCCAGCGCCTCAGCCGGCGCAACCGGCGATGCCATTGTCCGGCTTGATGATGCCCGCAAAGAAAATGACAAGGCGCAAAAAAACCTCGTGCTGGCGCAATCGGATTTTGACGAGGTCAACACTCCGCCAACTGACGGGGACAAAAAACCATGCGACGAGATCAAGGAATTGCGCGAAGCCGGAGAGGAGGTTCCAGAAGGCAAGAACGAAAAGGCTGAGGCTTGCGACAAAGCCCAAGCCAAGCTTACCACCGCCACGGGCAAGGCAGCGAAGGCAGCGGCAGCCCATCAAGAATTGGCTCTCCTCGCACGCTCAGGCGGCGTCAGCGCAGTCACCAGCGCCTCATCCAAGGCGCCGGGCGGCATTGACCGGATTGGCGGAGCGCAGAATGTCAAAGACGTCGCTGACGTTGTGAACAATATTGTCTCTCACAATTTTACCGACAGCACCGAAGTCATGCTGTTTTGCTTGCGCATTCTTCGAGATCAGAAGACGCTCGGCGCCTTGGCCAAAGACGACGCTGGTCAACAACAGCGCGCATCGATCATCGACACATGCACCAACTTCCTCAAAGCTGACATTGACCTGGCGACAACCCAGAAACTCAATCTCATCAAAAAGGCCGGCGCAGGCATTCAGAATGAGCGGGACGCTTTGTTTGAAGAATTCTGGTCATCGCAAGGTCAGAAATTGGCCAAAAATCCAACGCAACTCGCAACATTCGTGTCTGCACTCAGAGACCAACTTGCACCTACGGAGCGGCTCAAGGCCGACTGTTTCACCGGCAAGACAAGCAAGACCGAATTTGCGCAATGCTTTCACCAGCTGTCATTGATGGATGCGAGTGATCTCGTTCAATAAGGGAGAATAGAATGTCAGAGAGAGCTTACCGCGTTGTAATGGCGAAAACCGAGGAAGGCGTTATAGCTGCTGCCCAAGAGCAGGGTTTTACTGTTTTGAAGCCCATTCGCAAATTTTCTGAGATGGACACGTTGCGCGACTCATCACTGTCCAACTCAATCGGTCGCGTCAAATACTACCAGACTGGATATACCGCCTTGGCCTTCAAGATTGTTTGACAATCAAAGCGCGTCGCCGCCGCCAAAGGAGGTCACCTTGGCCCTCAGGCGCAGCCTTCGGGCGTAGTTTTCTCAATTCTGTCCACTGGACAGCCGCAAGCCTGCGAGCATAGCTCTCCGGCGTAGCCACCTCAAAACAGTCCACCGGACTGTTTTGACCGCCATGGGCGGCCGCCTTGGCCCTCAGGCGCAGCCTTCGGGCGTAGTTTTCTCAATTCTGTCCACTGGACAGAATTGCCGGTCGGCTATGCCGACCGTCGCAAACTACTCCCATTCAATCGTGCCGGGCGGCTTCGATGTCACATCATAGGTCACGCGGTTGATGCCCTTGACCTCATTGATGATGCGGGTGGCGACGCGGCCCAGAAACTCCATCTCAAAGGGATAGAAATCCGCCGTCATGCCATCGGTTGAAGTGACGGCGCGGAGCGCGCAGGCATAATCGTAAGACCGCTCATCCCCCATAACACCCACAGTGCGGACGGGCAGCAGCACCGCAAAGGCCTGCCAGATTTCATTGTAAAGCCCGGCCTTGCGGATCTCATCAAGATAGACCGCATCGGCCTTGCGCAAAATATCGGCCTTGTCTTTTGACACTGCGCCGGGAATGCGGATGGCAAGGCCCGGACCGGGGAAAGGATGGCGGTCGACAAAATGATCGGGCAGGCCCAGTTCACGGCCAAGCACCCGCACCTCATCCTTGAACAGCTCGCGCAAGGGCTCGACCAGCTTGAGCTTCATCCGCTCGGGCAGGCCGCCCACATTGTGGTGCGATTTGATCGTCACCGAAGGCCCGCCGGTAAAGCTGACGCTTTCGATCACATCGGGGTAAAGCGTGCCTTGGGCGAGAAACTCCGCGCCCTCAATCTTTCCCGCCTCATCATCGAACACATCAATGAAGGTCGCACCGATGATCTTGCGCTTTTGTTCGGGATCATCGACCCCGGCGAGCTTGTCCATAAACAGCCTCTCGGCCTCCACATGGATCAGCGGGATATTGTAATGCTCGCGGAACAGCGAAACGACCTCTTCAGCCTCATTCATGCGCAAAAGGCCGGTATCGACAAAAACGCACGTCAGTTGATCGCCAATGGCTTCATGGATCAGAACAGCCGTCACCGCACTATCCACGCCGCCCGACAGGCCGCAAATCACCTGGCCATCACCGACCTGTTTGCGGATCTTGGCGATTTCCTCATCGCGGAAGGCCGCCATGGTCCAGTCACCTTTGAGGCCCGCAACCTTGTGTACAAAGTTCGACAGAAGCTTCGCGCCCTCAACCGTGTGGACCACTTCGGGGTGGAACTGCACACCATAAAAGCGCCGCTCATCATCGGCGATGGCCGCAAAAGGCGCGCTTGGGGTCTTGGCCACAACGCGGAACTGTTTGGGGACGGAAACGACGCGGTCGCCATGGCTCATCCACACCTGGGTGGTGTCGCCCTTGGTGAACAGCCCGTCAAACAGCAAACACTCATCAATGATTTCGACTTCGGCGCGGCCAAATTCGCGATGATCGGCGGGCTCAACCACTCCGCCCTGCTGGGCCACCAGGGTCTGTTCGCCATAACAGATACCCAGCACCGGCACACCCAGCTCAAACACCCGCTCAGGCGCGCGCGGCGTACCGATCCCGGTGACGCTGGCCGGGCCGCCCGACAGAATGATGGCTTTAGGTTTGAGTGTGTCGATCGCGGCATCGGCGCTTTGAAACGGGACGATTTCGCAATAAACGCTCGCCTCGCGCACCCGCCGTGCAATCAGCTGGGTGACTTGAGAGCCAAAATCGATAATGAGAACCGTGTCGGTCATGGCGCGTCCGATCCGTGGCCTTGGAGTAAAGGCCGGACGCTAATGCGAGGGCTCGATTCTGGCAAGCAGATGCGCCCGCGTCATGAGCGCCCTATTCTTCGGATTTGGGTTGGGCGCTGGCTTCCTGCTGGGGTTCAAACGCCAGCACTGCGGCCCGCAACTGGCGATACTCATCACAAGAGGCGCCGCACAGGCGCAACAAGCGCTCCTGACGTTTTTGCGCTTCATCCTTGCGGTTCAGCGACAAATCAGCCAGGCCCGCCCCCAGCAATGCGCCCAGACTGTCGGGATTGATGGCAAGCGCGGTGGTGTAGAATTTCGACGCTGCGGTCTTGTGTTCCTGGGCAAAATGGGCGCGGCCCAGACCGACCAGCGCGTCAACACTTTTGGGATTGGCAACCAGCGCGCGTTCAAACAGGGCGCGGGCTGTTTCATGCTGGTTCAAGGACAAGGCGGCCTGCCCTTCGGTGACGAGCCGTTGTTCATTGCCTGCAAATGCCATCGCAGGGGTCACCATCAGTGTCAGTACAAGAGCCAAAAAACGCATTGTCATCCTCATTGCCGTGCGCACCAGTTCCGCACTTATTGCCGGGCATAGCATGCCCTCTCAGGGCCTGTCAGCCGTCACCATCATCCTGTTTTTGCAGACGCGCCATGAAAAAGCCATCGCAATCATGACGATGCGGCACCAGTTGAACCGTACCGCTGAGCCTGCCTCCGACCTCACCTTTTGCCTCTATTGTGGCGGAATTGAGAGTAAATTCAGGGTGATCGGTTAAGAATTGACTGATTTGATCTTCATTCTCGCCCGGCAGGATGGAGCAGGTCACATAAACGAGCGCCCCGCCCGGCCTCACCTTGCCGGCCGCCTCGCCCAGAATTGCAGCCTGCAACGCCTGCAATTCATCAAGCCGGTCCGGCGTCAGCCGCCAACGCGTTTCGGGCCCGCGCCGCCACGCGCCTGATCCTGAACAGGGCGCATCAACCAAAACCAGATCGGCCAAAGGCAGTTGTTCCTTATCCTCAATCGTCTGGATTGAATGCGCCCCGGCCCGGTTGGCGCGCGGCCGCAGACGAGCAAGCCTGGACGCATCATTGTCATAGGCGTAAATCTGACCGTGATTGTCCATCAATGCCGCAAGCGCGAGTGCCTTGCCGCCCGCACCGGCACAATAATCAATCACCTGACTGCCTGGTTGCGCTCCGCAAAACAGGCTTGCCCATTGGCTACCTGCATCCTGAACTTCAATCAGGCCGGTCTTGTAGAGATTGGAATTTGAGACATTGCCCGCGCGCAAGCGCAAACCGTGCGGCAAGCCTTCAATGGGTTCGGGAGAAAATCCCTCCTGGGTGAGCAGCGTCACGGCGCGATCGGGCTCGGCCTTGAGCGCATTGACCCTGAGATCAAGCGGTGCTCGGTCATTGAGCGCGGCAAGACCGGCTTCCAATTCCTTACCAAACCGCGTCTCCAGCGCGTCCATCAGAAAGGCCGGAACATTCAAGATGGCATGCCAGGGCGCCCCTTCTCTTGAAAGTGCGGCGCGTTCGGCTTCCGTCAATGGCTGCGGCGCATGGGTGGAGCCGTCAAACAAACCGTCAAGATCAGCGCCGTCCCGCGCAAGACTGGCAATCATCAAGGCCCGGCCGGTCCCCTCACCCATCTGCCACTGCGCAAAATGAGCCTGGCGGATCGCGGCATAAACATGGGCTTCAATGGCCCGGCGGTCTTTCGACCCCGCATAGCGGTTGGCGCGCGCCCAGCCTTTCAGCCCCCGGTCAGCCGGGGTCTCGGTGGTTGCCAATTGATCGAGAATGTCGATGGCCGCTTGCACGCGGGCGGGATCACGCACGGTCTGTGATCTTAGCTCGACGAAATCGGATAGTTGGGCGGCTCGCGCGTGATAGACACATCATGGACATGACTTTCGCGCAGGCCCGCATTGGAAATGCGGACAAATTCGGCATTCATCTGGAAAGTGTCGATATTGCCTGCGCCCGTATAACCCATGGACGAGCGCAGCCCGCCGATCAACTGATGGATGATGGTGGACGCCGCGCCCTTATAGGGCACCCGGCCTTCAATGCCTTCGGGCACCAGCTTGAGCGTGTCGCCAACCTCTTCCTGGAAATAGCGGTCGGCCGAGCCGCGCGCCATAGCCCCGACAGAGCCCATGCCGCGATAGCTTTTGTAAGACCGGCCCTGATAGAGGAAGACTTCGCCAGGGCTTTCATCGGTTCCCGCAAGCAATGAGCCAATCATGGCGCAGTCGGCACCCGCGGCAATCGCCTTGGCAAAGTCACCGGAGAACTTGATGCCACCATCGGCAATGACCGGCGTGTCGGAGGCTTTGGCGACCTCAACAACATTCATAATCGCCGACAATTGCGGCACGCCCACACCCGCAACAACACGCGTGGTGCAGATCGAGCCCGGGCCAATGCCGACCTTGATCGCGTCAGCGCCCGCATCCACAAGCGCTTTGGCGGCATCAGCGGTGGCGACGTTGCCGGCAATCACCTGAACCGCATTCGATGTCTTTTTAATCTGCGACACTGCCTCAATCACGCGAGCGGAATGGCCATGGGCGGTATCAACCACCACCGCATCAACACCGGCATCGACCAGCATAAGCGTGCGTTCCATGCCTTCATGACCAACGCCGGTGGCAGCCCCCACCCGAAGGCGGCCCGCCGCATCCTTGGCGGCGTTGGGATTGAGCTTGGCTTTTTCGATATCCTTGACGGTGATCAGCCCGATACAGCGATAGTCTTCATCCACCACCAGCAGCTTTTCGATCCGGTGTTTGTGAAGAAGCGCCTTGGCCTCTTCCATATCGACGCCGTCGCGAACCGTGACGAGCCCCTCGCGGGTCATCAGATTGCGCACCGGCTCATCGGGGTTGGCAGCAAAGCGGACATCCCGGTTGGTCAAAATGCCGACCAGCTTGGCACTGTCGGGCTCGACCACCGGAATGCCGGAAATCTTGTGCCATTGCATGAGGTTGAGCGCGTCCGACAAGGTGGCGTCGGGGCCGATAGTAACCGGATTGACCACCATGCCGCTTTCAAATTTCTTCACCTGGCGGACCTGCTCGGCCTGCGCCTGTGCATCCATATTTTTGTGGATGATGCCAATGCCGCCCGCTTGCGCCATGGCGATGGCAAGGGGTGCTTCGGTCACCGTGTCCATGGCGGCCGAAATCAGCGGAATTCCAAGGGAAAGTGACTTGGTTAGCCGTGTGTGCACATCAACCTGAGCGGGCAGCACATTGGAGGCTTTCGGCACAAGCAGCACGTCATCAAAAGTGAGTGCTTCGATAATCTTCACGGCCAGCCTCCTGTAGCGAGTTGGCGGCGGATGATGCCACGATTCTTAACAGAGTCAATGAGCCCGGCTGCGGCGGATTAGCCGTTATCCGCCCCGCCCCGAAAGCCCATGGCCAGCACATACATTTCCGCCGAATCGGCGCGGGATGCGTCGGGTTTGACATGCTTGACCTCGGCAAAGTCGCGCTTCATCTGGTCCAGCAAATCGCGCTCGGTCCCCCCTTGCAAAACCTTGCACAGAAAATGCCCGCCCGGTGCCAAAATCTCCTGTGCGAAAAACAGGGCGGTTTCGCACAAGGCCATAATGCGCAGATGATCGGTCGCCTTGTGGCCGGTGGCAAAGGCGGCCATATCGGAAATGACGAGATCAACAGGGCCACCGGCAAGCTCTTTCAGACGGTCCGGGGCCTCGTCCTCCATGAAATCAAGGTGAAGCAGGTCTACCCCTTCAATGGGTTGAACTTCCTGAATATCGATGCCGATCACCTTGCCGTCAGGGCCAACCGCCTTGTGGGCGACCTGACACCAGCCACCGGGCGCGCAGCCCAGATCAATCACCACCTGCCCCCGCTTGAGAATCGGGAACCGCTCGTCAATTTCGATCAGCTTATAGGCCGCCCGGCTGCGATAGCCATCGGCCCTGGCGCGCTTTACATAAGGGTCATTGAGCTGGCGTTCGAGCCAGCGGGTCGAGCTTTTCTTGCGTCCCTTGGCGGTTTTCACCCGCGTTTTCAGGCTGCGTTCGCCCCGGCCCGAAGTGCCTTTGGTATCTTTCTTGCTGCTCATGGCTGCTCGTCGCTCTATCGGGGGTCAACCGGCTGTGTCGATGTCTGGGTGGGTTGGGACTGATCTTGCCGCTTGCGGTTGCGGCGACGGTTCCGGCCACCCCGGCGGCGGCGCTTGTTGCGGGCTTCCTTGTCGGCGCGTTCCATCAAGTTCAGCAGCATGCCTTCGCGCAGGCCACGATCTGCCACTCTGAGTTCATCGGTCGGCCAGGCCTGACAGATCGCCTCCAGGATCGCGCACCCGGCCACCACCAGATCGCCGCGCTCTTCACCAATGCAAGGCTGTTTGATCCGTTCTTCATAGGGCATGGCCGCCAATTTGGCCGACAGATCGTGAACCGCCACGCGCGGCATCCACACGCCATCGACCCGCGCCCGGTCATAGCGTTTTAGTCCCAGATGCATACCCGCCAGCGTCGTCACCGTGCCGGATGTTCCCAATACCTGCAGATTGGCAGGGCTTTGCGCGCCATTGGCGGTGCCATAGCGGGCCACGAAACCCGCCATCTCGCTCGAAACATGTGACAGCATCGCCTGATAGCCGTCGGGATCGACCTCCAGCCCATTATGGCTTTCGGCCAATGTCACCACGCCCAGCCCCAGCGAAATCCAGTCAGCGATGCGGGGCCGGCCGTCTTCCATCTCAAGCCAGATCAGTTCGGTCGAGCCACCGCCAATATCAAACACCAGCGCCCGATCGGTATCGGGTTCGATCAGCGGCTCACAGCCTGCAACCGCAAGCCGGGCCTCGCGTTCGGGGCTGATAATATCAAGCGTGATGCCGGTCTTGTCCTTCACCGCATCGCGGAAATCAATGCCGTTTCCGGCCAGCCGGCAGGCTTGAGTGGCAATCGACCATGAGCGCGTCACCTGGCGCTTGGCCATCTTGTCCGCGCAGGCCGATAGCGCATCAATCGCCCGGTCCATGGCAGCGTCCGACAATTCGCCGGTGCGCCCCACCCCTTCACCCAGCCGGACGATACGCGAATAGGCATCAATCACCCGAAAGCCGTCTTTGGTGGGCCGGGCGACGAGCAGGCGGCAATTGTTGGTGCCAAGATCGATCGCGCCATATGTATGGGCATAGCGGCCCCGCTGACGGTGCGGCGCACTGCCATTGGCTTTGGATTGAGATTTGGGCGTCCGCGGCCCGTTTGAGCCACGGACAGACTGTCCGTCGCCACCCCCGTTGGGGCGATCGGCACCGGACGCATCTCCGCCGTCCGGGGTTCGCATGGCGCCAGCCTCGGCTGCCGCCTCAACCCCGGTTGCAGCAGGCGTGCCGTTCCGCGACTTTTTGCGGGAACGGCGCCTGCGGCGCCGGCGGCCGCCCTTGGCGGGCTGCTCCTCCGACACGAGGTCATTCCTTTGTCATCGGCGGCACACCGTAGTCTCACAAGGCCGGCGCGCCACACAGGTTCCTAACGTCCCGCGAATCTTAGCAATATTTCTGCCTAAAACAAAAGCGGCACTTAATCTTTTCATCGCCCGCCCCCGTATGGAGATCGTTGGCGGTGAATGATTTGCGAGGGTCCGGCATGAAAACGGCATTGGTGTGGCTAAGGCGCGATTTGCGGCTGTCGGACAATCGGGCCCTGTTTGAAGCAGCGAAAGCCTGTGACCGTGTCGTGCCGGTCTATATCCACGCACCCCATGAAGAAGGCGCCGGTGCACCGGGTGCAGCAACAGCACTTTGGCTACACAAAAGCCTTAACCATCTGTCCCAGGCCCTTGAAAACAATCAATCTTCCCTCGTTATTGCAAAGGGCGATTCAGCCACGATCCTGACCGATTTGGTCCAGCAGACCGGGGCCCAATTCGTCTATTGGAACCGCGTTTATGAGCCCGCTATCAGCGAACGCGACGAAAAGGTCTCCATGGCGCTCGATGCGCTGGGCGTCAGCGCCAGAAGCTTTGCGGGCAGCGTCATTATCGAGCCCATGGCGGCGCTCAAAGCCGACGGCACGCCATACAAGGTGTTCACACCGTTTTGGAAAAAGCTCGCCCGCCTCACCCTTGATAAGCTGGGCGCGCCCCTCTCCGCGCCACGCCTGTCGCCCCACGGCGTCGGCGGCATCACGCTCGACGCGCTTGCGCTGGTCCCCGACCATCCGTGGACGCGCAAATTCGGCGCGCAATGGCAACCCGGCGAACAGGGAGCGCATGATCGGCTGTCACGGTTTCTCGATGATGGTCTGGACCGCTATAAGGGCGAGCGCGACATCCCCGCCGCCCCTTCGACGTCCCGTCTGTCGCCGCATCTTCATTTTGGCGAAATCACCCCCCGGCAAATCATCCATGCTGTCCGGTCGGCCCGCGAATTGGGGGCCAATGAAGAAAAATTCTTTTCCGAAATCGGCTGGCGCGATTTTGCCCATGCTCTGCTGCACCACTTCCCGCACACGGTTCACGATCCGCTCAATCCTCGCTACAACGCCTTTTCCTGGCGCGAGGGCGAAGAGGCAGGCGCAGATCTTGAACGCTGGCAGCGCGGTGAGACCGGCTTTTCGCTGGTCGACGCCGGCATGCAGGAATTGTGGCAGACCGGAACCATGCACAATCGGTTGCGCATGATCACCGCAAGCTTTCTGGTAAAAAATCTCCGCATTCATTGGCGCGAAGGGGCTGCCTGGTTCCGGGACACGCTGTTTGATGCCGATCTCGCCAACAACACGCTGGGCTGGCAATGGGTGGCGGGCTCCGGCGCGGATGCGGCACCCTATTTCCGTATTTTCAACCCTGAAAGCCAGGCCGACAAATTTGATCCCAAAGGCACCTATCGCGAACGGTTTCTCGGCAAGGGCTGGCTTACCCGCGAGGTCCGCCCGATGGTTGATCTGAAAAAAAGCCGCGAGGCGGCGCTCGCGGCTTATCAAAATATCAAGGACTAGACGTCCGCTACCGGTTCCGGCTCAGACCGGAAAGAACGGTCTGGCGAGATTATACACTGTTTTGGAAAAGCGCAGCGGGCCCTGGGTCACACCCAGACAGATACAATCCTCACCCGCACCCGCGATCGGCTGGTGACGCACCGTATCGTCATGCTCAACAAAGTCACCGGGTCCATAGACCCCCACTTCATCGTGATAAGACCCTGACAATAGAACAGTCAGCTCGACACCCGTATGGGTGTGATGCGGCACCGATTTTCCGCCTTCAATGCGCAACAGCCGCGAAAAGGTTCCATCGTCTTCCCGCATGATGGGATAATTCGCAATACCCGGTGCGCGCTGTTTGAAATTCAAATGCTCCATGGGGCCATCACCGAACGCCCCCAGCGGGCCGGGCAGCTTGTCGGCACCATAAAATGACGGTCCGAAGGCTTGCTTGGTCACCACCGGCTCGGACGCATCATTGCCCTCGATCAACGCCAGCACATTATCAAAGGACCCCTCTGACATGGCCTGCGGCCTGGTTTCTTCGATCAATGTTCCGCCAAGCTCCGCCATCAAGGCGACATCACGGCGGCACTGGCTGCAATAAACCAGATGCGTTTCAACTGCCAACGCAAACCCTGCGCTCAAATTGCCGAGCGCGTAGCCCATCAACATGGCCTCGGAAGGGTGATGATGGACCTGATAACTGCCATGGGTTTCGGGCAGAGTTTTGTTCACTCCCCGGATCATGACTTTACTTCCTCCAACATATCTTTCATCCGGCCAAATGCCAGCCGGATCCTCGACTTCACTGTACCAAGCGGCAGGTCGAGTTCTGCCGCGATGACCTGATGGGTCAGGCCCTCAAAAAATGCCATCCGCACGATCTCCGCCTGATTGGGCGGCAACTGTGCCACGGCGGCACGCACTGCTTCGGCGCGCTGTTCCCCTGACAAGGCCGCATCGGGCGTTTCAGGGTCCTCCATCAGAACGGTGACCGCATCGGGATCAAAATCACGGACCTTCTGCCGGCGCGCGTGATCAATCCGCAGATTTCGCGCAATCGTGTAAATCCACGTAGACGCACTGGCTTTCGCAGGATCAAACAAATGCGCCTTGCGCCAGACTTTGACCATGGCTTCCTGAGACACCTCTTCGGCCATCTCTTCTGACAGATTGAGACGCATCAGATAGCCCTTCACCCGCGGCGCAAAGTGCGCATACAGATGGGCAAACGCGTCCCGATCCTTGCCAGCAATGCTGACAAGGTATCCCGCCCATTCATCGCCGGGCCGGGGTGATGCCACCGGCTGAGACGTCCCTAGATCCACAAAAGCCTCGCGCATGATCGAACCATCTCTACTGGATCATAAAGCTCCGACACGAACCCGCAACTCCTCAGCTTGCGCTTGAGAAACAGCTTTGCGTTCAACGGGCTCAAACACAATCTTCACGGACAGGTTACGACCGTCTGCATCGTTCAGATCACTCAGACCGACATAGCTGAGAAGCTGGCCGGTTTTTGCGTCATACGCCGCAACCGTTTCACCCACAACCATGCGGAACATGAAGTTCGACGGGGCAATCGCCACGATCAGCTTTCCTTCCTGGCGGGCTTCAAGCTTTGCGCGGAACGTAATCCCGCGGCACGCCTTGGCGAGGTAAAGGTCGAACTTCACCGTTTCGCCGCTCGCAATCGTGTCCAGATTATCGGCCAGAAATGAGTTGAACCCGGCATCGATCACCATATCGGCATCGCGCTCAAAGCTTTTGCCGCACTCAATTTCGCCCTCAAGAGAGCCCGAGACCAGCGTCCCTTCGCCCTTATTGGCTGCAGGCACGAAGGCTTCGCGATATTGATTCTTCACATCCCGGGTTTCAAAAAACGGTGCATAGGTGCTTTGACTGAAATCAAGCGTTTTACGCGCATAAAGCTTGCCGTCGGCGTCGTGATACACCACTTCGGCGCTAACGGGCCGGCCATTACGCGCCAGATACCGATGTTCCTGACTGTAAACCAGCGCCCCGCTATCGGGATCAAACGCCTGGGCGCGGTGAACTTCGACCTCAAAGCTCGGGGAAGCGGCTTTCACCGGCAGCGCAAGCAGCAACAGCGCCATCACAGATCCGGCGATGCCAAAGGCCGGCCGCAACCACCAGCGTCCAAGAACCAAAACCGAATGCATCAGAGCTGACCCTTTTCCAGAAGATAATGGCCCACGCCCCATTCGGTACCATCGTCAAAGCCAAACAGCTCAGCAGACGCCATAAAGAACATGCGCCACTTTTGGATACGGCGGCGTGCCGCGCTCTGACTTTCGCCGTAATGATCCATGAACAGCTTTTCGACAAAGGCTCTGCGCTGGTCGAGTTTCTCAAGCCAGCTGTTGAGCGTGCGCTCATAATGCTGGCCATTGATCCACCAGGCCTGCACCAGGTTCATCGGGCTTTCGACGCGGTCAAACACGTCAAAGCTCGGCATGATGCCGCCGGTAAAGAAATTCTCAGCCATCCAGTCGGTGCCCTCACCGACCTCAAAAGTGTAGCCATGCGCCCGGTGGCAGAAAATATGAACGAACAGCTTGCCTTCGTCGCGCAGCCAAAGGTGAATGTTGCTCAGCAGGGCGCGATAATTCCGCATATGCTCAAACATCTCCACCGACACAACCCGGTCGAATTGCCGGTCCAGGCTCAATTCAGCCACATTCGCGGTCACTACGGTGAGGTTTTTCAGGCCATTCTGGGCCGCAACACCTTCAATATATTCGCGCTGGCTGGCGGAGTTTGACACCGCCCAGATGGTCGACTTGGGAAGCCGTTCGGCCATGTAAAGACTTAACGAGCCCCACCCACACCCAAGCTCCAGAATATCCATACCATTGACGAGTTCAGCGCGCTTGACGGTCTCGGCCAACATCGTTTCCTCGGCCTGGGCCAGATCGCGCACGCCGGGATGATAAAGGCAGGAAGAATATTTCAGGCGGGGGCCCAGAACCTCGACAAAAAACTGATCAGGCACCATATAATGCTGATTGTTGGCATCATCGGTGGCAATCGCGATCGGTCCATCCTGAATGGCTTGCGTAAAGGCGTTCAAACGCTCTGCTGCGTCCTGGCCGCTTTCCTGGCCCAAACGGCCACCAATCAGGCGGCGCATGCCGGCCCGGGTGACGCTGTCGGGAACAACACCGCGTTCGCACAGATCAACGAGTATTTGTTTCATTGTTTTTCGCCCTCGCTCAAAATCTAGAGTTGCGACCCCCAGCCCTCGGGGACGGGTTGGGGGGAAGCGACAAAGAGGTCTGAAGGCCGCAACCAGACACTCCTACGGGGGTGTTTCATGCCCGGATCAAAGAAAAACGAAAAATAATTATCCCCAATTTTCGGGCTGAAACCGGTGATCTGCGGGATAGACCATGCCGTAATGCCTTCCGATTGTGTGTATTAGACAAGAGCGGGCGGATGCGTTTTCTTGATGATGGAACTTCTCATGGCGGCGGCGGGCGCAAGGCTCGCGTCGCCGTCGTCGGCTCCGGCGCGGCCGGTTTGGCGAGTGTGTGGGCGCTTGCCCGTGCCGGGGCCGATGTCACGCTCTATGAAAAAGATGGGCGCATCGGTGGCCATGCCAATACGGTCCACGCAAATTGGGACGGCACGATCCGTCCGGTTGATACCGGCTTTATTGTCTACAACGAGCAAAACTACCCCAATCTTGTGGGCCTGTTTGGCGAGCTGGGGGTCGAGACAGCGGCAACCGACATGTCCTTTTCCGCCTCGTTCTCCGATGGCGGGTTTGAATATTCCGGCAGCGGTCTGGGCGGTCTCTTCGCGCGGCGGCGCAACGCGCTGTCACCCAGCTTCTGGCGCATGGTTCGCGACATTGTCCGCTTTTATAAACAAGCGCCTGATCTGATCAGCGAGGCACGGGATCTCGACCTGACCTTGGGCGAGTTTCTCGATCGTCATGGCTTTTCATCGGACTTCACCGACAAGCATTTGCTGCCCATGGCCGCCGCGATCTGGTCGAGCCCCTGCCTTGATATGGGGCGTTATCCGGCCGAGACTTTTGTACGTTTCTTTTCCAATCACGGGCTTTTGTCTCTGGGAGAACGGCCGCAATGGCGCACTGTGATCAACGGGTCGAAATCCTATGTCACAGCCTTGATGAACGAAGCCCGCCCGCGTTTGCGGGGTGAGGTTCAATCGGTCCGGCGGACGATGAACGGCGTGCAGATCGCCGAGCCCGACGGCAGTTATGAGCTGTACGATGCCGTCATTATGGCATGCCATGCACCACAAACCCACCGCTTGCTGGCCGACAAAACGGCGGATGAAGACGCCGTGCTCGGCGCGTTCCGCACCGATGACAATCTTGCGGTTCTTCACACCGATGCAAGCCTCATGCCCAAACGCAAACGCGCCTGGGCCAGCTGGAATTATCTCGAAGGCCCCACCAAAGGCCGCCCGTCTGTCACCTACTGGATGAACTCACTGCAACCGCTTGACACCGGCGCGCCGGTGTTCGTCACCCTCAATCCCTGCCGCCCGATTGCGTCTGACAAAGTGCTGACCGAAATCAGCTATGCGCATCCGGTGTTCGACCGGGCCGCCATCGAAGGTCAAACCCGCCTGGGCACCCTTCAGGGTCGCGGCCAAATCTATTATGCCGGCGCATGGATGGGATATGGCTTCCATGAAGACGGGATCGAATCGGGACTTGCCGCGGCCGAAGCCATCACTGGCTGGGCCCGGCCCTGGGCGGTTGACCCCGCCCACTCCCGCGTTCCCGGTGCGGCGCGGCCTCTGACGGGTCTGGCCGGACTGGCGGCTGAATAATGGCGCGGCTTTTTCATACAAAAATTGTCCATCGCAGGCTTTCGCCCCGGCGTCACAGCCTCAAGGCGCGTGTCGCCTATGTGTTGCTTGATCTTGAAGCGGAGCGCTCAACCTTTCTGTTTGGGATGAACCGGCGCGGCCTTTTTTCCTTTCAGCCCCGCGACCATGGGTCAGGCGAAGATCTCGCTAACCTCATCCGCGCCCGCGGCATGAGTTCAGGGGCCGATTGCAGCGGTAAAATCCTGCTGCTGACGGTGCCCCGCCTGTTGGGCTATGCGTTCAATCCGGTCAGCGTGTTTGTCTGTCATGACGGCAAGAACGAGCCATCCGCCAGTATTTTCGAGGTCAGTAATTTCCACGGTGAACGCCATTATTATGTCAACCGCATCACGCCGGGCGCGGCGCGTCAGGTTCACAGCGCACAAAAAGAATTTCATGTCTCGCCCTTTTTGGGTCTCAACCACACATACCGGTTTGTGCTTGAACTTAGCGAGACAGATGTTCATTTCGCGATCACCGAATATGAGCATGACGAGCCTATCCTTTACGCCCGCATGGCCGGCCAGGGCAGTGAATTGACCGATCAGGCGCTTGTCGGGGCCGCGCTGGCCTACCCACTGCAAAGTTTCCGAATTGTGGGATCAATCCTGTTTGAAGCCGCGAAATTGTGGGTCAAACGCATTCCAATTCATGCCCATCCGGGCAGCCGTCATCGCCAATTCACATTGGCGCGCAAAATTTGATACACTTGTTGAGTGAACCCGGTTCGACCGGGGCAGCGCTTCTTGGGGAGGAGGCGAAATATGACGAATGAAAAACAGGCTTCGGGCCGAAACGACAAATCGGTGACCGTGTGGGATGAACAGCACGGCAAGTTGGGCCTTTGGCTCAACATTGTGTCGGCCTTTGCCACACGCACCAGGAAAGGCTCGATCACCATCCATTATCCAGGTGGCCATGTGCGCCGCTACGACGGAACCGAGCCCGGCACCGATGCCGAATGGATCATCAAATCACCACGCGCGGCGCGCGCCATCCTGTTCGAAGGCGCATTGGGGCTGGGTGAAAGCTATCTTGAAGAATACTGGGACACACCCGATCTGACCGCCCTGTTTAGCTGGGCCGTCGAGAATGAGCACGCGCTTGGCCTTGAACATGGGCGCCTGAGGCCGCTGCGATGGCTCAAGCGGATCCGTCATATGATGAACGCCAACACCAAGGCAGGATCGAAAAAGAATATTTCCTATCATTATGATCTGGGGAATCGCTTTTATTCGGCCTGGCTTGACCCGTCCATGACCTATTCCTCGGCAATCTTTACCCGGCATGACCAGCCCCTTGAGGAAGCCCAGACCGAAAAATATCGCGCGCTGGCCAAGCGGCTCAACATTCAGCCGGGCCATCGCGTGCTGGAGATCGGCTGTGGCTGGGGCGGATTTGCTGAAGTGGCAGCGCGAGACTTCGGGGCCGAAGTGGTCGGCATCACCATTTCGAAAGAACAATTGGCCTATGCGCAAGAGCGGATGAAAAAAGCCGGGCTTGCCAATCAGGTTGAGCTGCGCTTTCAGGATTATCGCGATATTGACGAGCGTTTTGACCGCATCGCCTCGATCGAAATGATTGAAGCGGTGGGAGAGAAGTTCTGGCCTGATTATTTCAGCACCCTTTACAGCGCGCTGAAACCCGGCGGCATGGCGGGCATTCAGGCAATCACCATTGAGGATCACCGCTTCCCGCACTATCGCAAATCGGTCGATTATATTCAGCGCTATATTTTCCCCGGCGGCATCTGCCCCTCACCCGCCGAGATCACCAAGGCGGCCGCCCGCGCCGGTCTTGATTTCGCAGGCGTTGATTATTTCGGCCAGTCCTATGCCCGCACTCTGTCGAGTTGGCATCACCGCTTTGCCGAAGCCTGGGAGCAAATTCGCCTGATGGGATTTGATGAGCGGTTCAAGCGCATGTGGAAGTTCTACTTGAGCTATTGCGAGGTAGGCTTTGCCTCCGGCCGCACCGATGTCGGCCATTTTATGCTGCACCGTCCCGAAGGCTGATCAGCACAATCAGGGCGCCAAGCATCAACACCCACATGAGGAATGTCAGCCAGGCCGAGCCGCGCACGCCCTTACGCTCCTTATAGGTGCGGGGGCGAATGCCGCGATAAACGAACACCGCTTGCGATGCCAGATTGACCGAGACCAGATTAACCGACAACAAGATGGCCGCGCCTTGCGCGTCCGCCCATTTCTGACCGCCAATATCAAAGCCCAGAACGACGGCCGGTGGCAGCAAAGCGACCGACACCATCACCCCCACCAGCGCCGAGCTTACCCCCGTCGATAAGGACAAGACCGCCGCCGCACCCGATGCCAGTGCCAGCACAATCGCGCCATAGCCGACATTGCTTCGGCTGGCGATTTCAAGACTGGTGTGCGGCACATCACCAAAAAATCCCCAAACAGCCGATATGCCTATGGCCAGAAAAAGCCCGATCAGAACCGTCCCGGCCGACCGCAGCATCAAGGGCCGGTCACCCAGAACAGTGGCGAAAGCAAAAGCAAGATTGGGGCCCAGCAACGGCGCGATCACCATGGCGCCAATCACAATCGCAACACTGTCTTCGATCAGACCGATGCCCGCGACAATCGTGGACAAGATAACAAACAGCAAATAGTCCCGGGTGATTTCCGCCCCTTCGGAAATGTCGTGATAGAGCTCTTCGCGCGTGGTGATGCCAAAGCCGCGCCCGCGCTTGTCCGCCGATTTGATCGAATGATGAAACGGTGCCACCGCCTCAACCGGCAACAGGGCCAGCCGCCAGTCGGGCGTGCCGCTCAACAGGGTCTGACAGGCATCGACCACACCTTGCTGGGCCTGACGATCAACCAGAAAGCGGACCAGGCAGCGCTCGCCATCAGGATCATGGGTGTGCCAGACATCCCGCACGCCCTGGATTTCGCCAATGGCTTCAAGGCTGTATTCATGGCCCGCCGGGGCCGTCACTTCAATGATCCGCATCATGTTTCATCGTCTATTCGCATTGCGCCACTAAGATCGCCGGACAATAATCGCATCTGGAATCTCACCGGGCAGACTGTGTGCATAGTTTCACTGTTCATGCCATGCTGCATTCAGGCCACGCAGAGGGAATGAAATCATGGAAACTTGGATTGGTCTGGGCATCATCGCCCTTTTGGTCCTCTATGTCATCGCTATCTATAACAAGCTTGTACGCCAGCGCACCATGGCCGAAGAAGGCTGGTCAGGGGTCGATGTGCAGTTGAAGAAGCGCGCCAATCTGGTCCCCAACCTTGTTGAGACCGTCAAAGGCTACGCATCACACGAACAATCGGTTTTTGAGGATCTCGCCAATGCCCGGGCGGCCAGTCTGGGGGCCAATTCAGTGAAAGACCAGGCCCAGGCTGAAACTATGATGGGTGGTGTTCTGGGCCGTTTGATGGCGGTTGCCGAAGCCTATCCCGATCTTAAAGCTGATCAGCGTTTTGGCGATCTGCAGCGCGAATTGTCGGAACTTGAGCAAGCCATCGAAATGGCCCGGCGTTATTATAACGGCACCGTCCGCGACCTGAATGTCACGATCGACAGCTTCCCCTCAAATCTGATTGCCGGTCAGTTCAAATTTGAGAAGAAAGAGTTTTTTGAAATTGATGAAGCCGCCCGCGCCCTGCCTCAGGTCAGCTTCTGATGCGGTTGATCCTCGGTCTTCTTGTCGTCTTATGGGCCGGCCAGCTCCACGCTGCGGAGCAGGTCACGCAGTTCACCGCCCATGCCCAGATCATGGCCGACCGTACGGTTCAGGTGACAGAGAAAATTCACGTCACAGCCCAGAGCCGGGTGATCAAGCGCGGTATCTTCCGCAACATCCCCAAAGGGTTTGAGGCCCCCGACGGCACATGGGTGTCGGCCCGGCTTAAAGTCCTGTCGGTGCGCCGCAACGGCATGGACGAGCCTTATCAGGTCAGCAGTTCTGGCTCGGACTATTCCATCCGCATTGGCGATGCGAATGTATTTCTGGACCCCGGTCCTCACCGCTATGAAATCATTTATGAGGCGCGGCGCATCCTGATTGAACAAGACGACGGGTCAATCCTGTTTCGTTGGTATGCCAGCGGCTGGGACTGGAACCTTGTCCGCCAGTCGGTCACCGCCACGGTGGGTTATGACGGCGCCGCTCTCACCCCGATTGAGGCATTTGAAGGCATGCCGGGACACACCAATTCGCTTGTCATTGATCAGACAGCCTCTGGCAGCGTCCGGATCCAGAACACACGGCCTTTAAGCAATGGCGAAGATATCGGCCTTGCGGTCAGCCTGCCTGCAGGTGCCCTGCCCCCTTTGTCCGATGACGCGAACGCCATGCACTGGGTGGAAGACAATCTCTACACTGCCGCCTGGGGCGCGATCCTCACCGCCAGCGCACTGATCCTGTTCATTGTCTGGCTGTGGATTGGGCGTGACCCGTCCCGCCGCGCAATCATCCCCCGGTTCATCCCTCCTGAAGACCTGTCGCCCGCAGCGGTGCGCATGATCTGGCAACGCCGCTATGATCCCGGCTGCATGACGGCCGCCTTTGCCAGCCTGATCGCCAAGAACCGGGTCGAGATTGATCATGTCGATGGCTCCTGGCTCGAAGGTGACACGCTGACGGTCCGCGACACCAATGACAAATCCCAGCAGTTGAGCGCCGGTGAAAGCATCCTGTTCGGCGACATGCTTGCCTATCGCGACTTTTACGTCCTGCCCAATCGCGGCTCGGACAAAAGCAAACTGTCGGATTTCAATTCCATGCGGGAGGATTTTGAAAACCATCTCGACCGGCATTTCACCGAACGCTATTTCAGCCGCAACCGCACCGTCTTTTTTCTGGTCGCGATTGCCTCAGTCGTCGCCGGCGTCGCCGCCTATATCTTTGCCACCGTCAAAGGCGCAACCGAACCCGCCGTTCTGGAAGCGCCCATGGGCATCATCATGATCCCGGTGATTGCAGCACCTTTTTATCTGCTCGCCCGCGCCACAGACATCTGGCGTGACTGGCGCGACCGGCATGTGCCTTTCAAGATCAAACAACATCTCGACCTGATCGGTGTCATTGTGTTTTTTGCCTTCTTTGTCGGCCCTGATCCGGTCTGGCCGTTTCTGGGCGGATGGGGTCCCTTGCCCTTCATCATCGCCGCCCATATGGCCATGCTGGTCCTATTCCGTGCGTTGGTGGAAGCCCCCACCGATGAAGGGGCGCGGGCCATGGAAGAGATTTTGGGGCTGCGCCAATATCTCAGCGTTGCCGAAGAGCATCGCCTCAATGCCATGGGCGCGCCGGAACAAACGCCGGAGCATCTGCGCGAAACCTATGCCTATGCCGTGGCGCTGGACGTTGAAGAAGCGTGGAGCAAAAAGCTTGATGCGCTGATTGCCAAGATCCCCGACTTTGCCGATCGCTCGCAAGGGCTTGGCTCCATCCACCGCGCACGGCTTGGCGGCATGGCGCTGGGCTCGGCCCTGCAGTCTTCGGTGGCGACCGCCTCTTCGGCCTCGATGCCCAAAAGCTCAAGCTCCGGCGGGTTTTCATCGGGTGGAGGGTTTTCAGGCGGTGGCGGCGGCTTTGGCGGCGGCGGCGGCGGGGGCTGGTAGCAGTCTAATCCATCAGCCCTTCAATGCCCTTACGGGTGCGGCGCACGCCCCACCAGACACCAAAGACGATAAAGGGCAGCGCGATGGCAGTCACCGTATAAGGCTTGATCAGCCCTTCGGGCACCGCGCCTTTGACCAGCGTGTTGAACAGCATGGCGACGTAGTAGGAAATGGCCGCTACGGAAAAATTCTCAACCGCCGAATTCAGCAACAATTGCTGTTTGCCGCGCGCGTCCATGGATCGCAGGATCTGCTGGTTCTGCTCTTCCAGTGCAATATCAACCCGCGTGCGGATCATGCCGGTGGTCCGCTCAATCGCCTCACCCAACACGACAAGGCGCTTTTCCACCGCATCGATTGTGTCGAGCGCGGGCGCAAGCCGGTGATCGACAAAACCCGTGAGGGTTTGCAAATCATCGAGCGGGACTTCACGCAGCCGGTCGAGCCTGCGGCGCACAATGGCGTAATAGGCCCGGCTGGCGGCAATCCGGTAGCGCAGCGCCGCCCATTGCTCTTCAAGACCGGCCGCCAGATCGGTCAGCCGGTGCAGCAATTCCTGGTCTGAGGCAGTTGATTGCGTGTCATTGAGTTCATCAATCAACGCTCGCAGGCTTTGTTCCAGTTCCGACACGCGGGGCCGTGCGCTCCCCACCTTGGGCAAGCCCATCATGGCGAGCACCCGGTAGGTTTCAATCTCAAGCAGCCATTTCAGAAGACGGCCGGCACGGAAGCCCCGATGCTGTCCCGACTGGATCAGGATGCGGCCAAAGCGGTCAGCGTGTAGATCAAAATCGGTCCATACGCGGGCTTGTTCATCATCAACGCGCGCGCCAAACAACCGGCGGCGGCCAAACAACAATTCCTGCCAGCCATACAGGTCGCGGTCGTCCTGATCACCCAAAAATACGATATGCATGCCCGCCATCAGGGGACCATCAATGGCCTCAAGCCAGTCTTGCGGCAAAACTTTGAGCGCCCCGACCGAATCGATGCTGCACTCCCCCAAAGGGCGGATAATGGTGAGAGCCAGAAATTCGGTATGCCGTTCCCATTTGATCAGCGCATCGCCGAGATGAAACACAGCGTGGCGCGCGCCAGGTTCGGGCCGCTTGAGCCCCTCTTTGTCCATCAAGGCGCACAAATGATTGAAATCTTCGTCGAAGCGATGCTCACCGCATTTAAACGCCATATGCGACACCGTCAGCGGCGGAAAGATCGCCAGCGGCGGTCGAGCATGAACCTCATTGTGGATCAAATCCCGGTCGGCATGCTCGGCAAAGCGGATCGGGTCGTGACTTTGTGCCCCGCCCGCGCTGCGAATTTCGGCATGATTGGCGTTCATCACCCACCTTCTGGACTACGCAACAAAGGAGCATTAAGACGGGAGGCACAATGACCGGCAACGCGGCACAAACCCGCACGGGATCATCAGGGGGGAAGTTTGTGGACCTGCTCGACAAAGCCTTATCACCAGCCACACTGAACGGCTTGACCGTCCGCAACCGCATCTTCAAGGCAGCCACCTTTGAGGGCCGCGCCACCGACGGCGCCCCCAAGGACAGTCTGCGCGATTTTCACCGCACCATAGCCCAGGGCGGGACCGCCATGACCACACTGGCCTATTGCGCCGTGGAAGCCGATGGCCGGGTGATGAAGGAGATGATGTATATCCATGAAGCGATTGCCGACAAGCTCTCCGCCATTGCCTCAGACGTGCACGCCGCCGGCTCCACCCTGTCGGGCCAGCTGACTCATTGCGGAAACTTTTCTCAGAACGAGGCCTTTCAGGGCAAGCGCCCCAAAGGTCCCAATCGCGGCATTAATTTTTCAGGCATTCCGGCGGGCCTGCCCTTTGCAGGCGCTATGACTGAGGCCGACATGGACCCCCTCATTCAGAACTATGTCGACGCATCGACATTGATGAAACGGGTTGGCTTTGATGCGCTCGAAATTCATTTCGGCCATGGCTATGGCTTGAGCCAGTTCATCTCTCCCAAAACCAACAAACGATCTGATCAGTATGGCGGCACCTTGATCAACCGCATGCGGCTTCCCTTGCGCGTTCTTGAAGCGGTGCGCGGCGCAGTTGGCGAGGACTTCCCGCTACTCGGCAAAATCAATCTGCGCGACGGTGTCAAAGGCGGACTTGAAATAGATGAGGCCATCGAGGTTGCCAGCCTGCTGGACAAGGCGGGTATTGACGCAGTGATCCCCTCGGGCGGCACTTCAAGCTTCAATCCGATGCTTTTGTTCCGCGGCGACAGTCTTGCGCCGGGCATGCTCGAATATGAAAAGAACCCGCTGATGCGCTTTATCCTCAAGCGTATGGGGAACAAGATTTTCAAGGCCTATCCCTATCATGAGCTTTATTTCATGGAAGGCTCCAAGCGCGTGCGCGATGCCATGAAAAACGCCAAGCTGTGCTATATTGGCGGGGTGTCAACGGTCGAAGCGCTCGAAGAAGCCATGGCCGAATTCGACTTTGTGCAGCTTGGCCGGGCGCTGATCAAAGACCCCGCCATGGTCAACACTCTTGCCCTCCAGCGGGGGCAATATGTCAATGGCTGCACCCACTGCAACCGCTGCGCGGCAATGATCAAAAACCCCGGCGGCGTTCACTGCGTTTTGAACTAGCCCCCCAAACGGGTTGCTTGTCTTGTCATGTCAGTTCGCTAGGCTCCCTCCACAGACACTTTGGGAGGACGCCACATGGCCATCACGCTTTATGATTACACCGCAGCCCCAAGCCCGCGCCGCGCACGGGTTTATCTTGCCGAAAAGGGTATCGACTTTGAATGTGTTCAGGTCGATATCGGCACGGCTGAACAGTTGGGCGATGCCTATAAGGCGATCAACCCCGCCTGTACGGTGCCCGCGCTCAAGCTCGACGACGGGACGATCATCACCGACAATGAAGGCATCATTGCCTGGGGCGAAGCCACACAACCCGAGCCCAATCTGACCGGCACAACTCCGGCGGAGAAAGGCCTCGTCTATTCAGCCCATATGGGCATCATGATGGGGGGTTTCATGGCGATTGCTGAAGTGCTGCGCAACTCCGCCAAGGGCATGGCTGGCCGTGCCATCACCGGCCCCGACGGTTATGAGCAAATCCCTGAGCTGGCCGAACGGGGCCGCACCCGCCTTGGCCGGTTCTTTGAAGGCATGGAAGCAAGTCTTGAAGGCAAGGATTTTGTTGCGCTGGACCGGATGACCATCTGCGATATCGACCTGCTGATCGCCTATGACTTCGCCGCCTGGGTCAAGGCCCAGCCCGGCGATGATCACCCCAATCTCAAACGCTGGCATGAGGGTATTTCCGCCCGGCCGTCGGCCAAAGCTTAATCCTTTGCATAACGCTCAACCCCGCCGACGATGGTTTTGAGCACCACAATATCGCGCAGCGTCTCAACCGGCGCTGCGCGCGGGTCGCGATCAATGACAATCAGGTCGGCCCATTTGCCCGGTGTGATTGAACCTGTCTTGTCGGCAAGCCCGATCTGCCAGGCCGCTGTGATCGTTGTGGCCTTGAGCGCATCCATGACCGAAATCGCCTGATCAGCGCCCAGCAGTTTCCCGGATGAGGTTTCGCGCGCCACCGCACTCCACACCATCAGCCAGGGGTCCATCGGCACCACCGGCGTGTCGAGATGAAGCGTAAAGGGCAATCCGGCCGCCTTCGCTTCGGCCATCGGGCTCATCCGCCGGGCGCGCTCGCGTCCCATGAACAGTGCCACATGCCGGTCCCCCCAATAAAAGACATGGGCGTTAAAGAAGCTTGGAGTGACCTTGAGTGATACTGCTCGCGCCATCTGATCAGGCTGCATCATCTGGGCATGGATGATGACCGGCCACAGATCCTCCCGGCCCGGATGGCGCATTTGCGCGGCCTCGACCGCATCCAGGATCATATCAATCGACGCATCCCCATTGCCGTGCAGATAAGGCCGGATGCCGAGCGCATAGGCTTGATCGACCAGCCCTTGCAGCGTTTCGGGATCATAGATCGGATAGCCACGATAGGCCGGATCATAACCTTTGGGCGCAACCGCATAGGGGTCCCGCAAATAGCCGGTATAGCCCTGGATCGACCCATCGGTGATGAGCTTGATACCGGCGATGTGAAACATGTCGGACTGGAAGTCATTCAGCGTCCCATGCTCTGCCCGCGCAAACGCGTGATTGGCTTCGACCAGCAGGCTGAGGCGCAGGGGAATGAGGTGAAGCCGCGCGGCCCAGCCCATGGGTGCAAAGAAAGACGCCTCCGCATAGCCGCTTTGCGCCAGGGTCACGCCTTTGCTCAGATAATCTGCCACGCCCGCCCGCAACATGGTGAGCATTTGCGGCGGACTGAATGCCAATGCCTGTGCCAGAAGCGGCTCTCCTGCGGTTTCCTTTAACAGGCCGGTCGGCACGCCCTCAGCATCGCGGATGATTTCACCGCCGGGCGGATCAGGCGTGTCAGACGTGATGGAATGTGTGGCAAGCACAACCGAATTGCCCACCTGCATATGACCCGACACATGATTGAGAATGACGGGATTGTCGGGGGCGACCTCGTCCAGATCATGCCGCGTGGGGTGACGCTTTTCAGCCAGCAGCGTGTCGTCATAGCCCATGCCGAGGATCAACGCGCCGGGACCGATGTCACGCGCCTTGGCCGCGATGCGGGCTTTGATGTCGGCCATGGTACGGACCTCGCCAATCGGCGGGCTGTTCAGGTCAACGGCCACCGCCATCACGCCCCAGCCGGGAAAATGTCCATGCGCATCAATAAACCCGGGCATCAGAACCTTGCCCGACAGATCGTGACGCTCAGTCCCCTCTGGTGCGCGCGCTGCAAGCTCGGCCTCATCGCCCACCGCGGTAATCGTGTCGCCAACGATCAATACCGCCGCCGCTTCGGGGACGGTGTCATCCATGGTCAGGATGGTGCCATTATAGAAAAGCTGGGCAACCGGCGGGCGCGGCGTCATCCACACAAACGCCCCCGCCGCCACCAGCGCAATCACCAAACAAAGCCCTGTGAGCCACAGCGCTGTTTTCCGCAAGAGCCGCATCTTTAGTCCCCCCTTTCTTATCAGCCAAGCCGATCAAGGAGTCGGATGCAAGAGGTGCGGTCAGGTTGCGAAACGCTTCAGGCCCCACATGACAATCACACTCGCCACCAGCATTTCCAGTAAGGCCAGCGGCAAGGCGGTCAGCACGATAGCCGGGCTTGCCAAATTCATATTGAATTGCGCAATCCAGAACAGCACGAACAGGAAACACCAGCTGGCAAAGCCCGCCCACAAGGCTGATTTCAGGGTCGGGCCGAACCGTTCAGAAACCAGCCACGTCATTACCACCACCATGATGGTGAGCAGCGTGTCCCACGCCCCCCAAATCGCAAAGATGCCCCAATTCATCGGTGCCACATTGGGAACCATGGCGAGGTCTTCCCGCACCATCGGCATGACAAAGACGAAATAGCGGAAAACCTCGGATGCATTGATCCATAAGGTGGCAAACAGACCCGACAGGATCAAAGCGCGAACCGGAACAGGGCGCGGCGGCATGGTGGTAAAGTCGGTCATGGGGAAAGCGCCTCCTGATAGGGTTTGAGCAAGCGCTCAACATAGGCCCGCAGCTCCGCGCCATCGCGCACCGTGCGCGAGACCGACCACAGGCCCTGGGTGGAAATGGTAAGAAAGCGCGCCTCGTCCCCGACATCAAAACCAAGCGGTGCGAGCGGTTTGAGCGCATTGGCAAAGCCTGCGGTCAGACGGTCGAGATGACGGGCGACAAATTGCGCGAAGCGATCCTCATGGGGCCCGGCCTCCACCATCGTGTTGGCGACCAGACAGCCCGGCCCCGGCAACCCGCCCTGTTCGGCCAGGCTGATCTGGGCTTCGAAATAGTCCGCGATTTCGGCAAGCCCTGCGCCCGTGGCCTCCACCCGCGCAAAGGCCGGTGTGACCACCTGTTCAAAATAAGCCTCCATCGCCGAAGCAAACATGCCGTGCTTGTCCCCAAACTCGGCATAAAGCCCATGCTTGGCGACACCTGTCACCGAAACAAGGTCGGCTATCGAAGTTGCGTAAAAACCGTGATGCCAGAACTGCATCATTGCCGCTTCGGTTACCGCGGCGCGGTCATAACTTTTGTGTCTGCTCATGGCGGCATAATAACAGAACGATCGGTCTGGTAAAGAGGCAATCCAGCCCCTTACCTGCCGGATAATTGCTTTGCTTCCCTCAACAGACAGACTGACGCCATCTTTGATGGAGTTTTGTGATGACCCGATTTGCCGATCTTCCCCGCCAGACAATTGAAACCAGCGCAGGTGCCTTGCAGTACCGGCGGGCCGGGACAGGCCCCACCCTGTTCTTTGTGCACGGTGTGCTGGTAAGCGGTGATTTGTGGGGCGATGTGGTTGATCAATTGTCGGATCGTTTTGACTGTGTGGTGCCTGAATTGCCGCTGGGCTCCCATCTCACCCCGGCACGGACAGATGCCGATCTCACCCCCTTCGGTCTGGCGCGTCTTTTGGCCGAGTTGATAGAGCGGCTGTCGCTGAGCCAGCCCACCGTAATTGCTAATGATACGGGCGGTGCGGTGAGCCAATTGCTGGTTGTTCACCATAGCGAGCAAGTCGGCAAACTGATCTTGACGCCATGTGACAGCTTCGATCAGTTCCCGCCGGTTGAATTTAAATTCCTGAAATTGCTACCCCATGTGCCGGGACTGACCTGGATGCTCAGTCACCTGATCCGCTCGCCGGGTTTTTTCAACCTCACTTTACGCGCAGGCCGCGCCGTCAAACACGCCGTTGCGCCCGATATTCTAAAGCGCTTTGCCGGGGCTGCCGCAGACAATCGCCTCATCCGCCGCGATATCATCAAATGCCTTTCCGGCATCGACACAAAGATCACCAACGAGGTCGCCGCTCATTTCCCGTCCGTTCACCAGCCGGTCCTGCTGGCGTGGGGCGATGGCGGCATGTTCAGCCGCAAAAACGCCGAACGCATGGCCAGCCTGTTTCCCGCGGCCGAACTAAAACTGATTGAGGATTGCTGGGCGTTTGCATCCCTCGACCAGCCCGGGCCGCTCGCTCAACTGATTGCGGATTTTTCAGTACAGGCGCGCTGAAGGTCTTCGGCGATCAAGGCAAGCATGGCACTTAGGACACGGCGGGTCAGGCGTTGGGCCTCATCGGCCCTCACATGGGGCCGCAGTCCCCACCATTGCAAGCCTCCCTCCGCAGCGCCTAACAGGGCAAACACGTAAGGCGAGGCAATTTCCATCACCTGCGCTTCTGGCAAACCACACCGATAAAGTTTCGCGACGACTTTCAACAATTCCTGCTCGGTGCGTGCCTGATGCTTGCGCACAATATGACCAAAGTCGGGATCATCGCGCAGTCCCACAGGCAAGGTGCGCAATAACCTGCCATTTTGTTGAATGAACTGCATCAGATCAAACAGGGCCGCTTCCATCTGATCGGGGTCGAGCGATCGTTCAGCGACCGCAATCAGACGTGAGGACAATGCTTCGGAATAGCGTTCCAAAACCGCTGTAAACAGCCCCTTTTTTGAGCCGAAATAGGAATAAAGCAGCGGTTTGGTCACCCCGCAGCGGGCGGCAATATCTTCCATCCGCGCAGATGCCACCCCATGCGTGCAAAATTCAGCCTCGGCTTCGGACAGGATCTGTTCTTCCCGCTCCGCCCGTTTAATCCGGGGTTTCGCGCTTTTGGGCCGTTTGAGCCGGGGCATTGAAAAACCTCACTGACAAAACTGTAAAAACTCTTGACTCTGATCATTCAATTCCCATTTATGACCCTAAAGTCATAAAATGCAAATCAATCAGTCGGCGCATGTCTGGAGTCTGCCTCATGTCGTTTGAAACCGCCCTTGCCCCGCCGCAGGATATTTCGGTCACCTCCGGTGATGTCACGCTTTCAGCCACGGTCTATCCCAATCCGGGCAAGCCCGCCCTGCTGTTCGTCCATGGCTATCCCGACAATTCCCATTGCTGGGACGCCACCATTGCCGAACTGCGCGCCGATTTCCACATTGCGACCTATGATGTGCGCGGGGCGGGCAAATCCGACATCCCGAAAAAAGTGTCGGCCTACCGGATGGAACGGCTGATCGAGGATCAGCTGGCGGTGCTTGAGCAGGTTCTGCCTGATGAGAAAGTGCACCTCGTCGCGCATGACTGGGGCTCCATCCAGACCTGGAACGCCATTATGGACCCGCGCATTACCGACCGGGTGGTGTCCTACACCTCGCTGTCGGGTTTGAGCTTTGATCACGCCGGTGAATGGCTGCGCACCCGCGTCAAACAAGGCCATGTTGGCGCGGCCATGCGCCAGATGCTCAAAAGCTGGTATATGTTCGCCTTTCAAATCCCCGGCTTTGGCCATGTCATGTGGACGCCTTTCATGGGCAAGAACTGGCACAAGCTTCTGGGACGGCGCGAAAAATCCCGCGTGCCGCTCAACCCCCACCAGTTGAGCGATGGCCGCAATGGCATCAAACTTTACCGGGCCAACCTGTTCCGCCATTTCCTGCGGCCCGATCCCAAGCCCATCGACTTGCCCATCCAGATCCTGGTGCTGACCGAAGATCCGTTTGTCTCGCCTGCCCTGTTTTGTGATCACGGCACTTTCCTCGACCGGCTGTGGCGGCGTGATCTGGCCGTCCCGCACTGGCTGCCCTTCAAGGACCCTGCGCTGCTCGCCAGTCATATCCGGGAATTCGTGCTTCATATGGAAGGCGCACCTGAAACCCCCGCATTGGCCCGCGCCCGCAAACGCGCCCGTCCGCCGAAAGGCAAGTTTGGCGGCCGCCAACTGCTGATCACCGGCGCAGGCGGCGGCATTGGCCGTCAAACCGCGCTTGCGTTTGCCCGCGAAGGCGCCGACGTGATCGTCAGTGATATCAACCCTGCGGCCGCGGAAGAAACCGCACGCCTGATCCGCGAACTGGGTGTTGAAGCCAGAGTCTTTGTCGCCAATGTAGCCAGCCACGACGATATGGACGCGCTTGCCCGCTTTGTCGATGAAGAGGCAGGCCCCATTGATCTCGTCGTCAACAATGCCGGGATCGGCATGGCCGGCAGCCAGCTTGAGATGACGCGTGAGGCCTGGGACCGCATTTTGGGCATCAATCTTGGCGGGGTGATCGAAGGCTCCCGCCTGTTTGGCTCACGCATGGTTGCCGCCCGCTCAGGCGGCCACATTGTCAATGTTGTGTCGGCGTCGGCTTTTGCGCCCACCCGCATGTTCCCCGCCTATGCCGTATCCAAAGCCGCCGCTTTGATGCAAACCGAAAGCCTGCGTGGCGAGTTGGCCGAACATAAGATCGGTGTTACCGCCGCTTGCCCCGGTTTTGTCGATACCGGCATTGCCCAGGCGACTGAATATGTCGGCAGCTCGACCGATGAACAAAAGGCCCAACGCGACAGCGCCGATAAAATGTACAAGCGCCGCGCCTTTACGCCCGAACAGGTGGCCCAGTCCATTCTCAAGGCGGTCGTAAAGAACAAGCCGATCGCACTGATCGGTACCGAAGCCTATGTCATCCGTGCAATTCAGCGATTTTTCCCCAGCCTTGGCCGCCAGATTGCCAAGATCCCCATGCGCCAACCCGATTAAGAGGCCTCTGTGATGTCCCACCTGCAGACCCAGCCCCGAGACGAGATCACCATCACGCCGCGCAAAGTCGAATTTGACTGGAAGGGCGTACCGGCACACTTCATCCCCAATGAACCCTTTGCCAGCCACGGCATCAACGCGCTGCATATTCTTCTGCCGGCCGGTGAGAACTGGTTCTGCAAGGTCTATGCCGAAACTCTTCCGTTTCTGGACGACGCGCCTGAGCTCAAACGTGACGTCATCGGCTTTATGCGCCAGGAAGCCATGCATTCGCGCGCCCATCAGGCCGTGCAGGCCTATTTTGCGGAGGTCGGGCTTGAGACCCGCCCCACCACCGCGATCGTTGAGAAAGAATTCAACACGATCCTTGGAGACAAGGTGTTTGGCCTGTTCACACCGAAATCCGATCGCATGAAGCGGTGGTGGTTGAACGAGAAACTCGCCGTCATTGCCGCGATCGAGCATTTCACATGCGTTCTGTCGGTTTGGCTGTTTGAGCATTCAAAACTCGAAGAAGCGGGCGCGGACCCGACCATGCTTGATCTTTTTCGCTGGCATTGCGCCGAAGAGATCGAGCATCGCAATGTCGCCTATGACCTTGCGCTTCATATGACCGGCGGCAAGCGGGGCGCGCTGATCCGGGGTATGTTGCGTACCCTGCCCGGCTTTTACTTTGCGATCTATCGCGCCAACCGCGCACTCCGCAAAGCAGACAAGAGCTACAGCGGAACCGGCTGGTTCGTCCTTCAGTGGCGTGCAGCGGCCAAGCGCGGCCTGCTTCCCGGTATTGGCTGGGTGACCGCGTCGACCAAACGCTGGTTCTCGAAAAAATACGACCCGAACATCGAGGCCGATACCCAAATCGCGCTTGATTATTTCGAAAACTCACCTGTTCTGGCCCGCATGGGATAATCCACGCGCGCCCCGTGGCGTTTGCCGTCATTTTGGTCAACACTGTGCGGACCGATATGACACGACACGCCACGGGACCGGTCTATGAAATTTCTTGCGCTGCTCATCCTGACTGCTTGTTGCGGGACGTCCGCTCTCGCCCAGGAACCAATTGCACCGGAGCTGACACCACTTGGCGCGGAACGGCTGGGCAATGATGATGGCTCCATCCCCGCCTGGGAAGGCGGCCTGACCGCACCGCCCCAAGGTGTTGATCCGCGCGGCCATCCCGTTGATCCGTTTGGCGCCGACGAGCCATTGTTTGAAATCAATGCCGCGAATCTTGATGCGCATCGGGCCTATCTTGCGCCCGGCCAGATTGCGTTGCTTGAAACCTATCCCGAGCACAGCTTCAAGGTTTATCCCTCTCGCCGCTCCTGCACCCAGCCAACCCATGTGTCTCTGGCCGCCTTGAAAAATGCGGTGAGCGCCAGACTGACCGACGATGGTGCCGGCGTGCGCGGCGCCCATCTGGGCATCCCCTTTCCGGTTCCCACATCGGGGGCCGAAGTGGTGTGGAACCATCTGTTGCGATTTCGCGGCTACAAGATCGAGCGCAGCTTCGCCACCATCACGCCCACCATCTCGGGCGACATTGTGCCGGTGATCATTCGCGACCGGGTCTTGTTTCGCTACGCCAATCCCTCTGTTGATCCGACGCAAGCCGATAGCCCCGTTTCGGTGTTGTTCACGCAAGAAACGCTCGCCCCCGAACCGCTTGCCGGGATTGTCACCCTTGTCCATGACACGCTCGACAAAACCCGCCAGCCGCGCCGGGCCTGGCGTTATAACCCCGCCATCAAACGCGTCGTGCGCGCGCCGGTGCTGGGCTATGACGCGCCCCAAAGCATGTCGGATCAGCTATCGACCGTTGATCAGTATGACATGTTCAATGGCGCACCCGACCGCTATGACTGGACGCTGGTCGGCAAGCGCGAACTCTACGTGCCGTATAACAGCTATCCGCTGGCCAGCCCCAAGCTCAGCTACACCGACTTGATCAGCGCGGGGCACCTCGCCAGCGCGCATCTGCGTTACGAAAAACACCGGGTGTGGATTGTCGATGGCGTCCTCAAGCGCGGGGAGCGCCATCTTTATCCCCGGCGGGTGTTTTATATCGACGAAGACAGCTGGACGATCCTGCACGCCGACATTTATGACGCCCAGGGTCAGATCTGGCGCGTCCAGGAAGCCCACATTCTGAACTATTATTCAGTACCTGTTTGCATGATTGCCGCTGAAACCGTGCATGATCTCGAACAGAAGCGAATTTATGTCAGCGGTTTAAAAAATGACCAGGAACCGGTCAATTGGCTCGCCGAGCATCTTGGTGAACAAGATTTCACACCAGCCGCCCTTATGCCGCCAAAACCGGCGGAAAAATAGTTAATTTCAACCATGACGCGAATTATTAAAAGTTTCATTCGAATTTCGAATGCGGCCAAATGTCTGACAGACTGATATATCGCCCCGATATATAACCCCGATACCTTATACGGGGAGATTGGGCATGGATGTCGCCACAATTTCACTGGGGCTGCTTAGCCTGGGTGAAGCTACGGGTTACGAAATCCGCAAAAATTTCGAGGATGGCGCATTCGGTCATTTCTTCGATGCAAGCTATGGCGCGATCTATCCCGCACTGGCCAAGCTTGAGAGCCAGGGTTTTGTCAGCTGCCGGACCGAGCAGGGCAATGGCCGGCCCGAGCGCAAGATCTATGCCATTACCGATGAAGGCATTGCCCATTTTGATGACCGTCTGGCCGGCATGATCCCGCCTGAAGACCGGTTCCGGTCGGACTTTCTGGCCATGATGATGTTTGCCGACCGTCTGCCCGAAGAAAAGATTACAGCCCTTCTCGACCGCCAGATCATGCGTCTGCGGGACGATCTTGAACAGGTGCGGGGCACCAATGCCGACACCCGCCCTGCCAGCACTTTTGTCCGCCGGTACGGCGAACATGTCGTCAATGCCGCGCTTGCCTATCTTGAAGGTGTGCGTGCCACCGGCTTGCCCAAAGAAATGGCCGCCGAATAAGGAAATCAGCTCATGTCTAAATCCTATATCATTGCGATTGTCATCGCCGGCATCATCGGCGGCTGGCTGTTGTCGGGGCAATTGCGCGACACGACCGAACAGAACGCGCCTGCGGTTTCGATTGCCGAGCAAAACGAGAAGATCAAGCTGCAAAAGGTGCGCACCCGCATCTCCAAGGCTGTCCCACATACAGCTGATGTTGTCTTGCGCGGCCGGACCGAGGCGCTGCGCAAAGTGCAGGTCAAAGCTGAAACCACCGGCCGCATCATCTCGCTGCCGCCCGACAAGGGCCAGCAGGTCGAACAAGGCGATCTTTTGTGCCAGCTTGACCCCCAGGACCGGGGTGCCCGGCTTGCCGAAGCCAAAGCACAGATGCGCGCCCGTAAACTTGAGCTTGATCAGGCCAAGGCCCTGAAAAGCAAAGGTCACCGGTCGCAAACCGCTGTCGCAAGTGCGCAAGCCAATTATGACAGTGCTGCCGCCGGGCTGCGCCGCATTCAGGTTGACCTTAACAACACCTATATCCGCGCACCGTTTGACGGCGTGATTGAAGATTTGCCCAACAAGTTTGGCTCGTACCTGCAAAATGGCGCGCTGTGTGCGGTGCTGGTTGATGAAGACCCCTTCCTCGTGACCGCGCAATTGTCCGAACGCGAAGTCACCATGCTGAAAGAAGGCGATCAGGCCACGGTTCAGCTGGTTGATGGCTCAATTCACAAAGGCAAAATCCGCTTCATCGCCAAATCATCAGACCAGGTCACCCGCACTTTCCTGACCGAAATCCAGATCCCCAATCCCGAACGGCGCCTGCGTGAAGGCATGACCGCCAACATCACCGTTCAGGCCGGCGAGCAGTTTGCCCACAAGGTCACCTCCGACATTCTGACGCTGAATGATGCGGGTCAGATCGGCCTGAAGGTGGTTGAGCCTGACCAGACGGTCGAATTTGTGGAAGTGGCTGTGATTGATCAGGCCGCCGACGGCATTTACGTCACCGGCCTGCCCGAAGAAGTCCGCCTGATCACGGTGGGTCAGGAATTTGTCCTGGCCGGTGACAAGGTCGATGCCGATGGTTTGAACGAGCCCGACAGCCGTGCAGCCGACGCCCAGCTTGAAGGAAGCGGCACATGAATTCCCTGATTGATTCCGCGCTCCACCGCTCACGGACGGTCGTCACGGCGTTTATCGTCGCGATCATTGTCGGGACGCTGTCCTATATTCAGCTTCCCAAGGAAGCCGATCCTGACATCGCCATTCCCTTCATCGGCATCCGTGTCGTGCTGGAAGGCATTTCGCCGGAAGACGCCGAGCGTCTGCTCGTCAAACCGTTAGAACAGGAATTGCGAGCCGTTGAAGGGCTTAAGGAAATGCGGTCGATTTCGGCCGAGAATTACGCCTATGTCATTCTGGAATTCGACGCGTCATTTGATCCTGACAAGGCCCGGGAAAATGTCCGCTCGAAAGTTGATCTGGCCGAGCCTGAATTTCCCGCCGACGCTGAAGAACCTGTGATCGACGAGTTTAACGCCTCGCTGTTCCCGGTGATCGGCGTCACCCTGTCCGGTTCGGTCCCCGAACGGACATTGCGTGAAGCCGCCGAACTGGTGGAAGAGCATGTCAAAGCCCTGCCGATGATCCTCAAAGCCACCATTGTGGGCAGCCGAGAGGAATTGCTGGAAATCGTCATCGATCCGGCGAAACTCGAAACCTACAATGTCTCGCTGGAAGAGCTGACGCGGGCGGCCTCGCTCAATAACCGGCTCATTCCAGCCGGTGCGGTGCAAACCGATCAGTCGCGTTTTGCCGTCAAAGTGCCCGGCCTGTTTGAAACCCGCCAGGACGTTCTTGGCCTGCCCATCAAGGCCAGCGGTGATGGCGTCGTGACGCTTGGCGACATTGCCGACATTCGCCGGACCTTCAAGGATGTGCAAAGCCGCGCCCGTGTGAACGGCCAGCCCGCTGTTGCGGTGTGGGCGGTCAAACGGCTCAGCGAAAATGCCGTTCTCGCCACCGAAGCCGTGCGTGAGGTTGTCCGCCAGCTTGAACCGCAACTGCCCGCCGGCATTGAAATCAACTACACCAATGATCAGTCGACCTTCGTCAATCAGACGCAAACCGAACTGCAAGCCGCCGTCTCGACCGCCATTGTGCTTGTGATGATCATTGTTGTGGCCGCGCTTGGCTTGCGATCGGGCTTGCTGGTTGGTTTCGCCATCCCGGCAAGCTTCATGGTCGGCTTCATGCTGCTGGGCATTATGGGCGAGACCATTAATATGATGGTGATGTTCGGCCTGGTGTTGTCTGTCGGCCTGCTGGTTGACGGCGCGATTGTTGTGGTGGAACTCGCCGACCGGAAGATGGCCGAAGGCATCGACCGGAAGGAAGCCTACGGCATCGCCGCGAAACGCATGGCCTGGCCGATCATTTCATCGACGGCGACCACGCTGGCCGCGTTCCTGCCGCTTCTGTTCTGGCCCGGCGTATCGGGTGAGTTCATGTCCTACCTGCCGCGCACGCTGATCATCATTTTGAGCGCCTCGCTCGTGGTTGCGATGATCTTCCTGCCGGTGTTCGGCTCGTTCTTCGGCAAGCCCAACTCTATCGTGAACCCCGACACGCTCAAGGCACTGTCCGTGTCCGAACATGGCGATGTGCGCCAGCTCGGCGGCATTACCGGTGTTTACACCCGTGCACTGGCCTATCTGGTTGTCCGGCCGGGCCTGGTGGTGACCGCCACCATCGTCATTCTGGGAGGAATCTTGTGGGGCTATGGCAAGTTTGGCGCCGGCGTTGTCTATTTCAGCGCCAGCCAGCCTGACGAGGCCGTCGTCTTTGTCGGCGCGCGGGGTAATCTTGGCCCGCACCGCGCTGAAGAGCTTGTGCGCGATGTCGAGGACATTGTGATTTCCGAGCCTGGGATCGAAATCGCCTTTACCGAGGTGGGAACCGAGCTGGGTGACCGCGGCATGGATTTGCCCAAAGACACGATCGGGACCATCAATGTCGAGTTCACCGACTGGCACACGCGGCGCAAAGCCCGCGATATCCTGACCTCGATCCGCGAGCGGACATCGCAACTGTCGGGCATCACCGTCTCGGTGCAGGAGCGCCATCAGGGCCCGGTTCCGCAAAAGGAAATCGACCTGCAATTCGCCTCGCATGACATTGATTTGCTCGAAGCAACCGTGGGCCGCTTCCGCCTGCTGATTGAGGATGAGATCACCGGCCTGGTCGATCTTGAAGACACCCGCCCCGTCCCCGGCATTGACTGGGAACTGAAGATTAACCGGGAGGATGCCGCGCGCTTTGGCCTCGACATCACCACGGTTGGCGGCGTCGTGCAGCTGATGACCAACGGTCTTCTGGTTGGCGAATACCGGCCCGATGATGCCACCGAAGAGGTGGATATTCGCGCCCGCTTTGATTCCGACTACCGCTCGATTGAGGCGCTGGACCGCTTGCGGATTGCCACACCGCAAGGCGCGGTTCCCATCACCAACTTTGTTGAGCGCGTTCCGGTGGAACGGGTGAACGAAATCAACCGGTTTGACGGCGTCCGCAATATGAACATCAAGGCAAACCCCGCACCGGGCTATCTGTCGAACGATCTGGTGCCTGAAATCCAGGCGCTGATTGAACGCGAAGGCCTGCCCGAAGGGGTTACGCTGGTCTATCGCGGCGCGAATGAAGAACAGAAGGAAAGTGCTGAGTTCCTGTCCGGCGCGATGATGGTATCGCTGTTCCTGATGGGCATCATCCTGATCACCCAGTTCAACAATTTCTACCACGCCATCCTGATCCTGTCGGCGATCATCCTGTCGACCATCGGGGCGTTGCTGGGCCTGTTGCTGCGGGATCAGTCCTTCTCGATCATTCTGACCGGTACGGGGATCATTGCGCTCGCCGGAATTGTGGTGAACAATAATATCGTTCTGGTGGATACATATCAGTATCTGCGAAAGCAGGGCGAAGGGCCGGTTGATGCGATCGTACGGACCGGCGCGCAGCGTTTGCGGCCTGTGATGCTGACCACGATCACCACGATTTGCGGTATCTTGCCGATGGCCTATGGCTGGAACATCGACTTCTTCACCCGTGAGCTCACCACCGGTGCGCCCACCGGGGAATGGTGGGTGCAGATGGCCACCGCCATCGTCTTTGGACTGGGTTTTGCCACCATCCTGACGCTGATCGTGACGCCGTGCCTGATTGCCATGCCAACGGTTTTGCGAGAGCGCTTCGGCTCAAAAAAATCAGGCGGCACCGGCGCGCAACAACCCGCCGAATAAGTCTACTTGACGGAAATTAGGGTATGCGGGCGAGCATGGTCTCGCCCGCAACCATTTTCTGGCCCGGACGGACAGTGAGAGTGCTACCAGCGGGCAGATAAAGATCAACACGCCCCCCCAGTCGCGACACTCCGTAAATACGCCCCGCCTCGATACGCTGGTTCTCCACCACACTCCAGCTCAGCCGCGGCAAGGCCCGGCCCGAGATTTGCACGACGCCGAGCGCGGCCCCCGTGTCCAGCCTGACCCGCAAACCATTGCGCTCATGCTCCAGCACGGCGGCGGGCGCCAAAGCATCACCCAACCGGCCACCGCGAAACTCAACCCGTTCAATCACGCCCTCAGCGGGACTGCGCACAACATGGCTGTCAAACACTCCACTCACCACGGTGACGCGCATCAGCGGCTGATCGCCCATGTCCAGCTCAACAGGCGCAAACCCCTCACCAATCTCGGCAACCGTTCCGTCAGCCGGGGCGATCACCAAACCCGGCTGCGCGTCGGGCGCAACCCGCGATGGAGTGGCATAAACCCGCCACGCCCAAACAGCACCGCCAACAGCAATCAGCGCCAGGCCCGTGGACCACAGGCTCAACACCACTGCCGCAAGCAAACTCGCGGCGGCGATGCCGCGCCCTTCTGGATGCAGGGGTGGAATGAACCCGCGGCCCTCAAACATTATCCTGCCCCTCCTCATCCGCAAATTGTTGCCCTAATTGCTGTTGGGACTGCTGCTGGGCCCACATGTTGGCGTAAAGACCGTCTTGCGCAATCAGACCCATATGGGTGCCGCGCTCGACAATCTCACCACCGCGCAGAACCAAAATCTCGTCAGCCTCAACAATGGTCGACAGCCGGTGGGCGATGATCAGGGTTGTCCGGTCTTTCGAAATCTCTTTCAGGGCAGACTGAATATCCCGCTCGGTCTGGGTATCAAGCGCGCTGGTCGCTTCATCAAGCAGCAGAATGGGCGGGTTTTTCAGGATCGTCCGGGCAATGGCGACACGCTGTTTCTCCCCGCCCGACAGTTTGAGCCCACGCTCCCCCACCCGTGTCTTGTAACCCTCCGGCAGGCTCGCCACGAAACGGTCAATCTGGGCCAGCCGCGCGGCTTCCTCAATCTCGGCCTGACTGGCATCAGGGCGGCCATAGGCGATATTGTAGCCAATCGTGTCGTTAAACAGCACCGTATCTTGCGGCACGATGCCGATCTGGGCGCGCAGACTTTTCTGGGTGACACCACGCAAATCCTGCCCGTCGATGAAAATCGCCCCGTCCCAAACATCATAAAACCGGTAGAGCAGCCGGGAGATGGTCGATTTGCCCGCCCCTGATGGGCCGACCAGCGCCACGGTCTTTCCGGCCGGAACCGCAAAGCTGACCCGTTTGAGAATTTGCCGGTCCGCGCCATAGCCGAAATCCACAGCCTCAAACGCGATTGCGCCACCATCACAATGCAGCGGTTCCGCATCGGGCGCATCATCAATCCCCGGAGCCACCGCCATCATGCCAAACAGCGTTTCCATATCGGTCAGCGCCTGTTTGATCTCGCGATAAACGGTGCCGAGAAAACCAAGCGGCTGATAAAGCTGGATGAGAAAGGCATTGACCATCACAAAATCGCCAACCGTATAGCGGCCATCGGCAACGCCGCGCGCGGTCAGCCCCATCAACACAATCAATCCAACTGACGTCACCAGCACCTGACCCGTGTTCAGCCAGCTGAGCGAGGTTTGCGAGCGTTCGGCTGCGGTTGCATAGCGGATCATGCTGGTGCGGTAGCGGTTGGTCTCATGCTCTTCATTGGAGAAATATTTGACGGTCTCGAAATTAAGCAGACTGTCCACCGCCTTCACATTGGCGTCGGTATCGCTGTCATTCATCCGCCGGCGGATAGTCACCCGCCATTCGGTGACCGAGAAGGTGAACCAGACATAGCTGCCCACGGTCACCAGTGTGATTGCAGCGAACACGGGACCAAAATTGATCCAGAAGATCGCCGTCACCATCAAAATCTCAAGCAGTGTCGGAATGACGTTGAACAGCGAGAAGCGCAGCAGGAAATCAATGCCCTTGATGCCCCGGTCAATGACACGGGCCAGCCCGCCTGTCCGCCGCTCCAGATGAAAACCAAGCGACAGGGAATGCATATGGGCAAAGGTCGAAACCGCAATCTCGGCCTGGGCGTGATTGCCGACCTTGGCAAACAGACCATCTCGTAACTGACCAAGACCGATGGTCAAAATGCGGGCCACGCCATAAGCGATCACCATCGCGATCGGCACCAGAGCAAATTCGGGCAGGCCCCACAGATCGACTGCGCCCCCGCCCAGCCCGTCAACGGCGGCCTTGTAGAAAAATGGTGCAACCACCGATATCGCCTTGGCCGCGACAAGCGCCATCAGCGCAAGGGCCACCCGGCGTTTCAGATCTGCGCGATCATGGGGCCACAACCAGGGCACAAGCGTGTTCAGCACACGCCATTGCGCCGCCTGATCATCCGGCGGCGGCGACGCAAATTCTCGCATTTAGGGGGTGTCCGCGTTGATTGTCTCGCTGGGTAGCGCAAAAATCTGGCCCGGATAAATCAGATCAGGGTCCCTGATCTGATCATCATTGGCCTGATAAATGACAGTATAGGAAAAGCCTGTACCATAAACCTCGCGCGCCACGCGCCACAGCGTATTGCCCGGCTGGATCACGACCCGGCCATCACGGAACACCAGCCGGTCAACGGACTCACGCTTGAAGGGCACCTGGGCGCGTTCAGCAATCGTGCCATCAGGTGATAGAAGATCGGCACGCAAATCATAGATCCCCGCATCAATTTCACCTTCAGGGCGCAGCACCCAGCGGCCATCCTCATCCACCAAGGCATCCCCGATGGGGGTGTTGTTGAGATAGACCCGCGCAGTGTGGCCGGGAATGCCCCGGCCGGCGATGATCACATTGCCGTCCTGGTCATAATCAATGGTCTCGATGGTGACGAGGCGCTTGGCATCGCCTTTGAGACCTTGCAGAACGATGGAGGGTTCACCGGGCCGCAACAGGACGGCAAAGGCCTCGCCCGCCCCTTCGGGAATGGTGATCGCCACTTCGCTGACTGAAATCGAAATCGTACCATCGGGCCGGACCGACTTGAGCGTCAGCTGACTTGCCCCCGACTTGAGCGGCTTGTCGAGCGTCAGCACCCATTCGCCCCGATCATCGGCAGTCAATTCCCCCAGCGGCTCACCATCGCGCAGGACTGTAACGGTAGAGCCTGGCACCGCGCGCCCGGCAATGACGGCGGTTGAGTCTTCAGAAATACGGACAATGTCAAAGGCGGGCAAAAGTTCAACCGCGCCGGGCGCATCCATGCCCGGCTCACCCGATTGCCCGGACATGGCGGGCTTATCTGCAAGCCCGATCCATTCAGGTTTTTCGAAATAGACGAAAATCGCGGCGGCGATGGCCGCCAATCCGATGGCAATGGGCAATATGGTGCGCATGAGCTCGATCCCCAAAATTGAGCTTGTTTGGCGTCACGGTACAAGCGTGCCGCGTCAATCACAAGGTTCACGCGCGCCGGTCGCGGATCATCTGACGGCTCATCACGATCACCGGAATGAGCCCGAAGGCGGCAATCGCCAGTGCCGGAAGCGCCGCATCTTCAAGCTGTTCCAGCGATGCATAGGTGTAAGTCAGTGTCGCCAATGTCTCATAATTGAAGGGCCTGAGCAGCAAGGTTGCGGGCAGTTCTTTCATCACATCAACAAAGATCAGAACCCCGCCGGTCAGCAAAGAGCCGCGAATCAATGGCAGGTGAACCCGGCGCAAAATCGAAAACGGCCCCGCCCCCAAGGTCCGGGCGGCCATGTCCATATTGGGCGTCACCCGGTCAAGTCCGGTTTCCACCGCCCCATGGCCCAGCGCCATAAAGCGTACCGTATAGGCGGCAACCAGCGCGAACAAGGTACCGCCCAGAACAGCGCCGGGTTTGAAATCAAACAGCGCATCGCTGAGATCATTCAGCGCCTGATCAACATGACCAAGCGGCACAAGCAGGCCGACCGCAAGCACCGCGCCGGGAATGGCATAGCCCAGGCTGGCGATTTTACCAGCCGCCCGCGCGCCCTGACCGATCCGACCGCGGCCCGCGAGCCGCCCGCCATAGGCCAGCACCAGGCCCAGCCCCACCGTGGTCAGGGCCGCAAGCGCCGCCAGGCTGGTCGAATGGCTAGCACTGAGGAAAAAGTCAGCGACGGTTCCCCCGGTTTTTGTCTGCAGGCTCAACCCGATCAACACCCAAACCGGAATGATCAAGCCAAACAGGATGGGCACCATCATCAGGCCCGTCATCGCCCATCCCCGCACGCCCCGCACCAAAATGCGCGACGGCGGTTCAAGCTTGCCACCCAGCGCATGATAATGCTGCCCCCGGCGGCCCAGCCTTTCGATGGTAATCAGCAAAACCACAAAGCCCATCATCGACACGGCAATCTGGGCGGCCCCGCCCAGCGAGCCCATGGACAGCCAGACATCATACAGACCCGCCGCCAGCGTCCGAACGGCGAAGAAATCGACCGTGCCGAAATCATTGAGGCATTCCATCAAGGCCAGCGCCATGCCAACCACGATGGCGGGCCGGGCCATGGGCAGACCGATACGGAAAAACACACCCCACGGACCGGTTCCCAAAGTTCGGGCAACTTCCAACTGGCCGCGCGTTTGGGCAAGAAAGGCCGCCCGCGCGCTCATATACACATAAGGGTAAAGAACCACGCCCATGACGAAGATCGCCCCGCCGAGCGAGCGGATTTCAGGAAATGCCACAGGGGCCCCGAACAGCGCATGGAGCCCCTGCTGCACGGGCCCTGCGTGATCAAGAAAGTCGGTATAGGCGTATGCCACCACATAGGCGGGCATGGCCAGCGGCATCAGCAACGCCCAATCGAACAGTTTGCGGCCGGGAAACTCATACATTGCCACGCACCAGGCCGCCCCGACGCCCATGGCAAACACCACCGCGCCGACGCCTGCCATCAACAAAAGCGTGTTCTGAATGTAAAGCGGCAGTACCGTCCCGGCGAGCTGGGGCCAGATTTCACCGGTATCCGCAAAGGCCAGAACCGCCACCGCGCCAATCGGCACAGCCAGAAGCGCGGCAATCGCCATGGCGGCCAGGCCAAGCTTTGCGCTGCCACCCAAACGCGGAGGGCGCAGCGAATGATCCGCCGCGCCCTGATCTGGCTCCAATGTCTCGAGGCTGCTCATACGCCTCCTATGGCCTTTTTAATTGTCAAAGCCAACCGTGTTGACCAGCACCAGCGCTTTGGACCGGGCTTCGGCAATCGCGGCAAGGTCAATCTCATCAGCCTTGAAACGGCCCCAGCTTTCCACAAGCTCCGACCAGGCGACACCGGGCTTGACGGGATACTCATAATTATCCGCCGCATAAATGGCTTGTGCCTTGTCCGATGTCAAAAACTCCATCAGCTTGAGGGCCGCCTCTTTGTTGGGCGCATATTTGGCCATCGCCATGCCTGAAATATTGACGTGGGCGCCGCGATCTTCCTGATTGGGAAAGACCAGATAGACGGCTTCGGCCCAGGCTTTTTGCTCATCATTCTTGAGCATTTTGGCGTAGTAATAATTGTTCCCAACCGCCACATCGCACACACCATCGGCCACCGCCTTGACCTGCGCGCGGTCATTGCCCTGGGGCTTGCGCGCCAGATTGGCTTTGACGCCTTCCAGCCAGGCTTGCGTCTTTTCCTCACCATCATGGGCGATTTTTGAAGCGATCAGCGCCAGATTGTAGGAATGGCTGCCCGGACGGGTGCAAACCCTGCCCTTCAGCTTGGGGTCGGCCAGGTCCTCATAAGAGGCGATGGTGCCTTTTTCGACGCGGTTTGAGACATAAAACAGCCGCGTGCGGTAGGTCAGCGCAAACCATTCATTCTCAGGATCGCGATAATTGGCCGGAACATTGTCCGCAATGATTTCGGACTGAACTGGCTGGACCAGGCCCTTGTCTTTCACTTCCATCAACCGGCCGATATCAACGGTCAAGATCACGTCGGCGGGGCTTTGCTCGCCCTCTGCGGCCAGTTTTTCCGCCATCCCTTTTTTGGCAAACAATGTGTTCACCTCAATGCCGGTTTCGGCGGTAAAGGCGTTCAGCAAGGGCTCAATCAGCTGGGGCTGGCGATAGCTGTAAACATTGACCTCATCGGCCAGGGCTGGACCGGCAAGACCCAACAGAGCTGTACCGATCACAAGGGGCTTGAGCGGAGATTTCAAAGTCGAAAACATGGGGGCTCCCAAAGCGCAGGACAAAACTTCGCATTTGTTGCGAATGATTTTCAAACGCGCTTTTAACGTGGAGTTCCCCCCAGATCAAGCCAATCCCGCTAGTCCGAGATCACAAATTCCGCATGGCAGGCGTCGCAGGCAGCCTGGGCAGCGCCATGTGCAGCCTTAACCGCCGCCACATCCATGGCCTGCAATCCATTGAGCATCCCGGTTGCGGCGTCTTCAAGCGATTTGGACAATTCGGCAAAACGCTCTGGCTTTTCCCAAATGGCGGGGCTTGCCTTGGAATTACTGACAAACGTGCTGGACGGCTTGGTTTCTTCGGGGAACATGTTGGGCATGCTTTTCGCGATCCCTTTCATGATCCCCGCGCCGGTCAGCGCCTTGATGGAAAATGTTGCCGGTGCGGTCAGCCACTCAGCAATTGCCTCCATGTCGGAGGGCCAGCGCTTTTGCACGTTCTGGCGTTGCTCCACCAGGGCCTGATAGGGATTGTCCATCGGATTGGTACCCGTAAATCCTTGCGCCGCGCCCGGTGCGGGATTTTCAGCTTCGTCATCCTTGGGAGCGCTCAAAGCGGGGTTCATCGTGGGCTCACCGCTCAAATCCTGATCCTGGTCCTGATTGTCGCTGTGGTCCTGATCGGCTGCCGCAGCAGGGGCCGCTGTCGCACTCACCGCAGACGATGCGCTGCTTGCTTCACCCCACACCGGTGCCGTTGTCAGCAATGCCGCCACCGCCGCACTCATCATCCATATCATTCGCATATCATCGCCCCCTCAGTTGATGTGTTTGCACAGTGGCGCAGTTTGGCGTCCGCTTCCAGCCGAAACCACTTGCACAGCACGCACAGGGTTGCGATTTTACCCTTCATATCAATTCAGGACGTTCTTCCGTGTCCCCACTGCGCGACTTTCCCTTTCCCACCGAACATGCGGCCCGTGCGGCTGCCCCGGTGCGCTCTGTTTGCGTCTATTGCGGCTCTCGAAGCGGTGAACGGGCCGATCATGCCGCCCTCGCCCAAAGTCTGGGACAAAGGCTGGGTCAGCGCGGGATTGAACTGGTTTATGGCGGCGGCTCCATCGGCATGATGGGGTTGGTGGCCAGTGCCTGTCTTGAGGCTGGCGGTCAGGCGACCGGCATCATCCCCGGTTTTCTGGACGAGTTGGAAGTCGGTCACAAGGGGCTGACCGAATGCGTGCTGGTGGAAGACATGCACCAGCGCAAGCGCGCCATGATTGAACGCTCTGACGCCTTCATCGCCCTTCCCGGCGGGCTTGGCACGCTGGACGAGCTTGCCGAAGCCATCACATGGCGTCAATTGGGGCTTCATGCCAAACCCATCTATCTGATGGGCGATCACGCCTATTGGCGGCCTTTTCTGGCGCTGATGGAGCATTTCATCACCGAAGGCTTCGCCCATCCCACCAGTCTTGGACTTGTAACCGAAATCGCCGACATTGATACGCTCATGGAGCATTTAACGCATGACTGACAGCGTTCACGTTCCGCTCATTGACCTTTTGGGCAAGGCTGCTATGTTCCGGCGCAACTTTCTTGGGGCCGGTGCGCGTCGCACCCAAGACCATGCGCGAGGAGCCCGCCCAATGACCTCGCAGCAGCCCGCGTGGAGGGGTACAAATGGATCGAATTAAAGTCGAAAATCCCGTTGTCGAACTAGACGGCGATGAGATGACACGGATCATCTGGGAGTTCATTAAAGAACGCCTGATCCTGCCTTACGTCGATCTCAACATCGAATATTACGATCTGGGTATCCAATATCGCGATGAAACCGACGATCAGGTCACTATTGACGCCGCCGAAGCGATCAAAAAGCACGGTGTCGGCATCAAATGCGCGACCATCACACCTGACGAAGCCCGCGTTGAGGAATTCGACCTCAAAAAAATGTGGCGCTCGCCCAATGGCACCATCCGCAACATTCTGGGCGGCACGGTGTTTCGCGAGCCGATCATCTGCTCCAACATTCCCCGCCTTGTGCCGGGCTGGACCTCGCCCATCGTGATCGGACGCCACGCTTTTGGCGATCAATATCGCGCCACCGACTTTCTGGTGCCCGGCAAAGGCACGCTGAAAATGATTTTCGAGCCCGAAGACGGCTCTGAACCCCAGGAATATGAAATCTTCAAATTCCCCGGCTCGGGCGTCGCCATGGGCATGTACAATCTCGATGATTCGATCCGGGATTTTGCGCGCGCCAGCTTCAATTACGGCATCAACCGCAAATGGCCGGTCTATCTGTCGACCAAGAACACGATCATGAAAGCCTATGATGGCCGCTTCAAGGATCTGTTCCAGGAAGTGTTCGACGCTGAATTCAAGGACCGCTTCGAAGAACTCAAAATCACCTATGAACATCGTCTGATTGACGACATGGTCGCCTCAGCACTCAAATGGTCGGGCTCGTTCATCTGGGCGTGTAAGAACTATGATGGTGATGTCCAGTCCGACACGGTCGCGCAGGGCTTTGGCTCGCTGGGCCTGATGACATCGGTCCTGATGACGCCCGATGGCAAAACCGTTGAGGCCGAAGCCGCCCACGGCACCGTGACGCGCCACTATCGCGCCCACCAGCGTGGCGAGGAAACTTCGACCAACCCGATCGCGTCAATCTTTGCCTGGACGCGGGGCCTCGCCCACAGGGCCAAACTCGACAATAACCGCGCGCTGACCGCTTTCGCCCACACGCTTGAAACGGTGTGCATCGAAGCGGTGGAATCGGGTGAGATGACCAAGGATCTGGCGCTTCTGGTCGGGCCCGGCCAACGCTGGCTGACCACCAATGAGTTCCTGTCCGCCCTTGACCGGCGCTTGCAGCATTCGCTGGCCCATTCGGCCTGACCGTCCAGCCGGCACATTCAGCCCATGACTCGCATATGAAAAAAGGCTCCTCACTGAGGAGCCTTTTTATTGATGCTGGAGGCTGGTCTTAGAAGCCTGCTTCAAACTCGCTGACCGTATAGAACGCGCCATAGCCGGTGCCGAGATTGTTTTCGATGGTGAGATCAGCCGCCGTCACCTGGTCACCATGCACCTCGAAGCTGCCAATCGTTTGATTGGGATTGTCGGTATAGAACAGCTCGACCACTGAAATGTCGTTCACATAGCTGATCTCGGCCCCGATGCCCGAGCCACGCACCGCAATATGATCGCCATCGGCGTGAGAGAAATCGAGGATCGTGTCCGTGCCGACCCAGAGTTTCTGGTAGTTGCCGGTCGCATAAACCGCGTCCCAGTCGATCACGCCTTCGCCATCCACATAAGTATGGGCGGTTCCCCAATCGGTGGTGATCAGCGCATCGAGATAGAAGGTATCCGCACCCGAACCGCCTTCAAGCACGTCATTGCCGACGCCGCCCCACAGCCCGTCTTCGCCTGCGCCGCCATAAAGCCGGTCATCGCCCGCACCGCCGGTCAGCACATCCGCGCCACTACCGGCATAGAGCCAGTCATTGCCGCTATCGCCATCGACCACATCGGCACCAAGGCCGCCTTCGATCGTGTCGCCGCCTGTGCCGCCTTCAAGCACGTCGTCGCCGCTTTCGCCATAGATCAGATCATCACCGGCGCTGCCCAGGATCGTGTCGCGGCCTTCACCGCCCCAGATCGTGTCATTGCCCGCATCACCGACCAGCGTATCATCGCCGCGTTCGCCCCAGATCAGGTCCTCGCCATCATTGCCATTGACCACGTCAATGCCATCGCCGCCATAGACCCAGTCATTGCCCGCGCCACCGGCCAGCGTATCATCGCCAAGCCCGCCTTCGACACAGTCAGACCCGTCATTGCCGTCCAGCGTGTCGGCCCCTTCACCGCCATAGACATAGTCATCGCCTGCGCCACCGCTCACCACGTCGTTGCCGCGTTCACCCCACAGCGTGTCATTGCCGTCTTCACCCAGAATGGTGTCATTGCCATCGCCGCCCCACACTTTGTCGGGGCCGCCGCCGGCCATCAGCAGATCATCGCCGCGTTCGCCAAACAGCCAGTCATATTCGCTGGAGCCGACCAGCGTGTCATTGCCGTCACCGCCATAGAGATCATCGCCACCAGTACCGGCATAGATCGTGTCATTGCCGCGTTCGCCATACAGCCGGTCATAGCCGTCATCGCCATGCAGCGTGTCCTCGCCGTCACCGCCATACAGCCAGTCGCTCGACCCGCCGCCAAACAGCGTGTCGTTTTCGGTGCCGCCATACAGGAAGTCAGTGTCGGAGCCGCCATCGAGGTAATCCGCACCTTCGCCGCCGAACAGATCATCATTGCCTGCACCGCCAACCAGCGTGTCATTGTTGCGATCGCCATGCATGCGGTCCCGGCCATTGCCGCCATAAAGCGAATCAAGGCCGTCGCCGCCCATCATGACGTCACAGCCATCGTCGCCATGCAGCTGATCATCACCGCCATCGCCTTCGAGCACGTCATCATCCCGGCCACCGAACAGCTGATCATTTTCCCAGCCGCCTTCAAGGATATCCATGCCGTCGCCGCCATAGAGCGTGTCTTCGTCGCCGCCGCCTTTCAGCAGATCATCGCCCGCGCCACCATCAATCCGGTCACGGCCGCCATCGCCGGACAGAATATCATTGCCGTTCTGGCCATAGATCTGGTCTTCGCCTTCATCGCCATTGACGCGGTCACAGCCTTCACCGCCCTCAATCCGGTCATTGCCTGAACCGCCGGACACAATGTCGTTTCCCTCGCCGCCGTAAAGCTGATCGTCATCCTCGTCACCGACAAGGGAATCGGCACCAATGCCACCATAGAGACGATCACGGCCAGTATGGCCGCGCAGGAAATCATCGCCCTCATCGCCATAAAGCTCGTCTTCCCCGCCATCGCCCAACAGCGTGTCATTGCCGAGCTGACCGAACATGCGATCATTGCCGTCATCGCCATTGGCGGTGTCGTCACCGTCGCCACCCTCGATCAGATCAAAGCCATCACCACCCGACAGATAGTCATCGCCTTCGCCGCCATAAAGCTGATCATTGTCCTGATTGCCTTCAATCGTGTCGGCGCCAATGCCGCCATAGATGAAGTCAAATCCGGTATGGCCGCGCAGGAAATCATCGCCGTCACCACCATAGATCTGGTCGTTGCCGCCATCACCAAGCAGCGTGTCATTGCCCGCCTGGCCATAAAGACGGTCCTGGCCCTCATCGCCATTGGCGGTGTCATCGCCGTCGCCACCCTCGATCAGATCATCACCGTCATTGCCGGCGATATAATCATCACCCTCATCGCCATAAAGCCGGTCATTGTTGTAACCACCCTCAAGCGTGTCAGCGCCAATGCCGCCATAAATCAGATCATCGCCGGCCTCGCCGCGCAGAAGATCGTCGCCTTCCTCGCCCAGCAGCACATCATTATTGTTGCCGCCCCACAGACCGTCATTGCCGGTGCCGCCAAGGACCACATCATCGCCATTGCCGCCATAAAGATTGTCAGCACCGGCACCACCAAGCACCTTATCCTGGCCATCTTCGCCATCGACAAAATCATCGCCCTCGCCGCCAAAGACATCATCGTCGCCGCTGCCACCGCGCACCCAGTCATTGCCCGCGCCGCCCCAGACTTCGTCCTGGCCGCCATCACCTTTGAGGAGGTCATCGCCTTCGCCGCCCCAAATATTATCATCGCCGCCCTTGCCGTCGATATTGTCGGCGCCGATGCCGCCATAAAGGGCCTCTGCATAGCCATAGCCGACATAATACTCGTCACCGTCACCGCCAAACCATGTAGCGGTGACCGGTGAACCATTGGGGTTGGCTTCACCGCTTTGGGATTTGTCGAGCGCATCCAGAATGCGGTCGGCCTGCGACTGGTTGCCCGAAGCAATCAGTGCGTCGAGATATCTGTCGAGTGAAGCGCTTGCCATGCTTTTGTCCCCCGATCGCCGGACCGCTCCTCATTCCCGTTAAGCGAGAAGCGCGGCCATCTGTTAACCAAATCTGGCAAGGGACATACGAAAAATTCACGGCCAAGCCCAATAGAACAAACGGCAGGTTTGTGCCGTTATCCGCGATTTTCGAGGAGAATTTTACAATTTTCTTAATAAGTTTATGATTTTGCTCAGGTTTGCGCGACTTGTCGCAGAAAACCGCCATTTCAACCAAAACTTGAACCAAAAAAGGGGACAGCCATGGGCCGCCCCCTTGTCCGGTCAAACCAGCCCTTTAGTTGGACCGGTCTCGAATCACACCATCTTCAACCAATTGATCGACAAACTCCTCAACCGCTTCCCGGACAAGCGCAGTGTCGCGATTGGTGGACCGGCTGACCTTGCTATCGGCCTGCCAGATCACTTTGCCCGATTTCACATCAATCAGCCGGGCGCGATAGGCCGCGTCGGTGCGGTTCGTCGCATAAAAGCTGTCATGATAAAAGGCGGGATAGTAGGAGCTCACAACCGTTGTGCGGTCTGACACAATCTGGCCGTCCTGCAACAGGCCGCGTTCGCGGACCACGGTGGTCGAGCTTGCCCCGCCGGTGCCGTAAAAACCGCCCACGCCGCTGGAATAGCGCTGGCTGGTTTCCTTGGACAGGCGGGTGATTTCAAGCACAGCCTCACCACCGGCGGCACCAAAGGCTTTCAGCCGGTCTTCCCCCGTCACCTCTTCATCCCGGGTCGGCGGAATGATTTCGGTGGCGCTAAGCGCGGTCTGGCCGATCTTGCCCAGTTCTTTTTTGGCTTCTTCGATCAGCGCAGCCTCGGTCTTCATATCCATATTGGTGCCATCGGCCACCATGCGCCACTCTCCAGGCAAGCCCGCCTGAAAATCAGGATCGATATAGGAGGTTGTGTTGTTGGTACAGGCTGCTGCCAGACCGGCAATCGCCACCACTGTCAGCTGTTTCAAAAATGTCTGCATAAGGCCCTCTTTCAGCTTTTACGAGCCGCACTCCCCCGAGTGATCGGGTTTTGTGACAAGGGATTAGGGCCGAAAAATGGCAGATGTGATCACGTTTTGGCTTAGCCGATCACACCAGTCATGGCCTTGAGCGCTTCATCGCCCTTGGTGCCATCAGGCCCGCCCGCCTGGGCCATATCAGGGCGGCCGCCACCGCCCTTGCCGCCACAGGCTTCCGCGCCCGCGCGCACCATATCAACCGCTGAGACCTTGTCTGTCAGATCGGATGTCACGCCTGCGGCCAGGGCCGCCTTGCCGTCATTGACCGCCACAAAGGCCACCGCGCCCGACCCCAGCTGTTTTTTGGCGTCATCAACAAGACCGCGCAAATCCTTGGGGTTCAGCCCGTCAAACAGGCGCGCCAGCACTTTGACACCGGCAATCTCGCGCACCTCGTCTTCAGCCTTCTTCGCGCCGCCATCCCCGGCCAGCGCCAGCTTCTTTTTGGTGTCGGACAATTCACGCTCAAGCTTTTTGCGCTCTTCCATCAATGCGGTCACACGCGCAGGCAAATCAGCCGGCGCAATCTTGAGCGCCTGGGCGGCTTCTAACGCCAACGCTTCCTGTCCGCTGAGATAGGCCCGTGCCGCCTCGCCGGTCAGCGCCTCGATGCGCCGTACGCCGGATGCCACAGCACCTTCCGACACAATCTTGAGCAAGCCGATATCCCCCAGCCGCCGGACATGGGTGCCGCCGCACAGTTCAACCGAATAATGGCCCTGACGGCTGGACGCCTGGGCGTCATCGCCCATCGACAAGACCCGCACCTCATCACCATATTTTTCACCAAACAGCGCCAGTGCCCCGGCCTCGATCGCCTCATCAGGCGTCATCAATCGGGTTTCCACCGCTGCGTTCTGACGGATGATGCGGTTTACATCCGCTTCAATCGCGGCAATTTCATCAGGTGCAACCGGCTTGGGATGGGCAAAATCAAAGCGCAGCCGCTCCGGTGACACCAGCGAGCCTTTTTGCGCGACGTGATTGCCGAGAACCCGACGCAGCGCTTCGTGCAAAACATGGGTAGCCGAATGGTTCGACCGGGTCTGACAGCGCTTGTCATGATCGACGAGCATGTCGAGCACTTGACCCATTTTGATCGCGCCCGACTGAACGGTCACCGCGTGAACATGAAGATCGCCAAGCTTCTTGGCCGTATCGGTCACAAGGGCGGACAGACCATCACCACTCAATGCACCCTGATCACCGACCTGGCCACCCGACTCGCCATAGAACGGCGTCTGGTTGGTGACGATGAGGCCATCCTCGCCCGGACCCAGCGTCTCAACACGCGCCCCGTCTTTGACAATGGCGGTGACAACGCCCTCGGCCTGCTCGGCCTCATAGCCCAGAAAGTCGGTCGCGCCCAATTCATCACGCAGCTCAAACCACAGCGTTTCAGTGGCCGCATCACCCGACCCCGCCCAATTGGCGCGGGCCTCGGCCTTCTGGCGTGCCATTGCATCATTAAAACCGTCATGGTCCACACCCAGATCGCGCGCGCGCAGGGCATCTTCGGTCAAATCGAGCGGAAAGCCGTAAGTGTCATAAAGCTTGAAAGCAACTTCGCCGGGCAGGCTGTCGCCGGTTTTGAGGGTCTCGGTTTCCTCATCCAGCAATTTAAGCCCGCGCTCCAGCGTCTGCTTGAAGCGCGTTTCCTCATGCTTGAGAGTTTCGGTGATCAGCGCCTCTGCGCGGGTCAGCTCAGGATAAGCCGACGCCATCAAGGCGGTCAGTTCGGGCACCAGCCGGTACATCAGCGGGTCTTGCGCACCCAGCAAATGGGCATGCCGCATCGCCCGGCGCATAATCCGGCGCAGCACATAGCCCCGGCCGTCCTTGGCCGGCAGAACCCCATCGGCAATCAAGAAAGCCGACGAGCGCAGATGATCAGCAATCACCCGGTGGCTGGCCGACTGATCCCCATCGGCGTCAACCGAGGTCAGATCGGCCACCAGTTCAATCAGCCGCCGCATCAAATCGGTGCGGTAATTGTCATGGGTGCCTTGCAACACGGCTGCAATCCGCTCCAACCCCATGCCGGTGTCGATCGAGGGTTTGGGAAGCTCGACCCTGGTGCCATCGGCCTGCTGGTCGAACTGCATGAACACCAGGTTCCAGATCTCAACAAACCGGTCGCCATCTTCATCGGGAGACCCTGGAGGGCCGCCGGGAATGTGATCGCCATGATCAAAAAAGATTTCTGAACACGGCCCGCACGGCCCGGTATCGCCCATCGACCAGAAATTATCCGAAGTAGCAATTTTGATGATGCGGTCATCAGACAGTCCGGCGACCTTTTTCCAGATCACCGGGGCCTCTTCATCTTCGGCATAGACGGTGACGGTCAACCGGCCCGGATCAATCGCATAATCCTTGGTGATCAATTCCCACGCAAAGGCAATCGCATCATCCTTGAAATAGTCACCGAACGAAAAATTGCCCAGCATCTCAAAAAAGGTGTGATGGCGCGCCGTATAGCCGACATTGTCGAGATCATTGTGCTTGCCGCCTGCGCGCACACATTTTTGCGAGCTTGTCGCGCGGACATAATCGCGTTTCTCGGCACCGGTGAAGACATTTTTAAACGGCACCATGCCCGCATTGGTGAACATCAGCGTGGGATCATTGAGCGGCACAAGCGGGGCCGACGGCACAAGCGCATGGTCCTGCCGTTTGAAATAATCAAGAAAACCCGTGCGGATCTCGTTCAAGGACGCCATCGAAACACTCACAGTCGACAGGCCGGTTAACCCGGCTAAAAGGCCAAAAGCGCAAACCGGGCGCGTGCCTTATGGCACACGCCCCGCTCACGACTTTACATGTCTATCGCTCAGGTCTTAACAAGTCCAGCGACGCGAAATGTCACTTCTCTTCGCTGTCGTCGCCGTCCTCACCCTCGCCGGTCATGTCGGCCAGGATCTGCTCGCGCACGATACCGGCATTTTCATAAATGGCGTTTTCAACCTGCATGGCGAGATCAGGATTTTCGCGCAAAAAGCCCTTGGCATTTTCCCGGCCCTGACCAATCCGCTGATCGCCGACCGAGAACCAGGAGCCTGATTTTTCGACCACGCCGGCCTTCACGCCCAGATCGAGCAATTCGCCAAGCTTGGAGATGCCTTCGCCATACATAATGTCGAATTCGACCACTTTGAAAGGCGGGGCAACCTTGTTCTTGACCACTTTCACACGGGTCTGGTTGCCGACCACTTCGTCCCGGTCCTTGATCTGACCAATACGGCGTATATCAAGCCGCACAGAGGCGTAGAATTTGAGTGCATTACCGCCGGTGGTGGTTTCGGGATTGCCGAACATCACGCCGATCTTCATCCGAATCTGGTTGATGAACACAACCATGCAGTTTGATTTGGAAATTGAACCGGTCAGTTTTCTGAGCGCCTGGCTCATCAGCCGGGCCTGCAGGCCGACATGGGCATCGCCCATTTCACCTTCAAGTTCGGCCCGCGGGGTCAGGGCCGCCACCGAGTCGATCACCAGAATATCGACCGCGCCCGAACGCACCAGCGTATCGGCAATCTCAAGCGCCTGTTCGCCGGTATCGGGCTGGGAAATCAACAACTCATTCAAATCAACGCCCAGCTTTCTGGCATAAGACGGATCAAGCGCATGTTCAGCGTCAATAAAGGCTGCAACCCCGCCCGCCTTCTGGCATTCAGCCACTGTGTGCAGCGCCAGCGTGGTTTTGCCCGAGCTTTCCGGGCCAAAAATCTCAATGATCCGGCCTTTGGGCAGACCACCAATGCCAAGCGCAATATCGAGCGAAATTGAGCCGGTTGAAATCGATTCCAGATCAATCGCGGTTTCGCGCTGGCCGAGCTTCATCACGGAGCCCTTGCCAAAAGCACGGTCAATCTGACTGAGCGCTGCTTCGAGCGCCTTTTCCTTATCCATGTCGCGTTTCTCTTCGCCTACAAGGCGCAATGCCGTCTGAGCCATCGTCGTCACCCTCCTTATTTCACGCGCCATCGCGCCATGCAATTGACGTTTGATGTACCATTAATGTTCTCATTTTGGCAAGAACAAAATGAGATCAAACAGATCTAGGCGCTGTTTTTCTAGAAAGCTGGGCGATAAAGGGAGCCGAATCAGTCGGCCTTGGCGGGCCCCAATTGGGCTTCAACAGCACGGGCAAGCGCTTTCAGCGTGAAGGGCTTGGACAAGAAGGCGGGCCCATCCTGGGCTTCAAGTCCCATGGAGCGGCGCAAATCATCCTCGGCATAGCCGGAAATATAGATGGTGCGGACCTTGCCGAAGTCGCGCTCAATCTGGCGGACCAGTGTGGGGCCGTCCATATTGGGCATGACAACATCAGTGATGACGAGATCAACCGTGCGCACGGCATTGAGGATCTCGATGGCGTCTTCGCCATCTTCGGCCTCCAATACCTTGAAGCCGCGCTTTTCCAGCGCCCGGCTGGCAAGTTTGCGCACTGCCGCCTCATCCTCCACCAGAAGGATCGTCGCCTCTCCGGCTTCACGCGGGCTGAGCGGTTCAATCGGATCATTGTCTTCGACCTCTTCTTCAATCTCGCCTTCAAAGCGCGGCAGATAGATTGAGAAGGTCGTTCCCTGGCCCGGCACCGAATCGGCCAGGATCGTGCCGCCAGTCTGTTCAATAATGCCGTAAACGGTGGCAAGCCCCAGCCCCGTGCCGCGGCCCAGCGGTTTGGTGGTGAAGAAGGGCTCAAAAATCTTGTCTAGATGCTCTGGTTCAATGCCGGTGCCATTATCTTCCACCGTCAGCCGGACATAATCGCCTGCCGGAACCGGGCCGAAGCGGTGACCCAGCGTGTTGGCGAGGCTGACATTATCAACCCGGACCGACAGCCGCCCGCCTTCGGGCATGGCATCACGCGCATTGACCGCCAGATTGATAATGACCTGCTCAAGCTGGCCCCGGTCGGCGCGAATGGGATAGAGCGTTTCGCCCACCTTCATCGACATATCAATCTGCTCGCCAATCAAGCGGCGCAGCAATTTCGAAATATCATCAACCACTTCGTCGATATTGATAACACTGGGCTTCAAGGTCTGCTGGCGCGAGAAGGCGAGCAATTGGCGCACCAGATTGGCCGCCCGATTGGCGTTTTGCTTGACCTGGACAATGTCAGGGAAACTCGGGTCACCCGGCGCGTGCCGGTCAAGCAACAAATCGCAATAGCCCAGAATGGCGGTCAGCAGATTGTTGAAATCATGGGCCACCCCACCCGCCAGCTGGCCGATCGCCTGCATTTTCTGGGACTGGTTATATTGCAGTTCCAGCTGGCGATGCCGGGTCAAATCAAGCAGATAGAGTGTCAGCCCTCCAGCGGCATCAAACGGGCCGATATGAAGCTCGCACGGTGTGCGCGCATCGCCAAAGCTGACCGCAACCGGATCGATTTGATCCTCATCGGACGCGCGGCGGCCGCGCGCCAGAACCCGCGCCACAAGGCTTGTACCGGCGCCATCCATGACGGTCGACAAGGGCCGGCCGATGGGCGTGCCACCCGCCAGATTGGCCGCGCAGGGGTTGGCCCAGCGCACACCGCCGTCAACGCCCACAATCAGGATACCGACAGGGGCGTCCGACATCATGCGCCAGGGCTCATCCACGCCCTGGCCGGAATTGGCGTCTTGCGACCAGTCAATTTCCGCCATCATCAATCCCATCGGAAAGCACCTTTCGACTGTGACATGGGCGGGCTTGTCAACAAAGCCCCGCCCTTAAACTTCCTTGCCAGTCTGGCGCGAATTTTCTTAACGAAACGTCAGGACCGCCCCGTTTTGATCCCAATTCATCCTTATTTTACCGATTGTTAACCGTGTTTTGCCACATTGTTGGTGTACAGTCAGGGTGTTAGGAGGACACCAAAATGAGCCCGATAAAAACACAAAAACAAAGGCTGAATGAGCTTTCACCCACCGACCGGCGCGCACCCGCCACGCTTGAACGCGACCCGTTTGCCATCATGGCAAGCTGCCGCAGCGTGCATTGCCAACCGATCGGCGTTGATTCTCTTCTGGGTGAGTGAGGCTTGCCAAGCGCTTAACCAAAAACCCCGCGCGCCACACGCGGGGCCTGGTCCAAAAAGCGCTTACTCGTCGCGATAAACGCGCTCCCGGCGTTCATGCCGTTCCTGCGCTTCAAGGCTCAAGGTCGCAATCGGCCGAGCATCGAGCCGCTGAACCGAGATCGGTTCACCCGTTTCTTCACAATAGCCGTAAGTCCCGTCCTCGATCCGGCTTAACGCCAGTTCGATCTTCGAGATCAGCTTACGCTGACGGTCCCTTGTCCTCAGTTCAAGCGCGCGGTCGGTCTCAGCGGTGGCCCGGTCGGTCAGATCAGGCTGTTGCAAACTTTCTTCCTGCAAATGCTGAAGCGTTTCCCGATTGCTTTCGAGAATATCGTTTTTCCACTCTTCGAGCTTGCGGCGGAAATATTCGCGCTGGCGCTTGTTCATGAAGGGCTCGTCTTGCGACGGCCGATAATTTTTCGGGAGTCTAACCCCCATTGGCGACGCTCCTTTTCCGATTGGCGCCCGGGGAAGCTCCCCCACCCCCGTCATTCCGGGCGGCCAAGTCCGGCGAATGCGCGCGGAATATATCGACCGCGCGCGTTGCGTCAAGCGTTGAATGGCCGGAAATTGCGGAATTGAGATCAGGCCGCGAGGCGGGAGCGCTGGGATTTGACATAGGCGCAGCCAGGCTTGAGCCCCGCGCGCATGTCGAGGATCTGGCGCGCCTGACTGACATTGCGGGCGCGAATGGCTGCTTCAAGGGCTGTCCGCTCCAAAATATCGCGCTGGGCATGGCTGCCCCCCGCCAGATGCGCAACACCTTTAAGCGCCAGGAGCGAATCAGCGGCGAACGCATAATCCCCCCGTGCAAAGTGGATCAGCCCGTCCAGCGCGGGCAGACCGACCATCCGGCTCATCATCGCATTGCTGCCTTCCCCCGCCGCCGCCGCTTCCATTCTGGCGCGAATATCAGAAAGCTGCTCTGGCTCGCCCACCGCAATGAAAGCAAAGGCGGCGTGCAGATCATTGAACGCATAGGTGCCGAAATCCGACAATTTGGCGTAAAGCTCGGCCACAGGCTGCCAGCGGTCGCCGACCTCTTGTCCCATGAGTGTCAACCGCCACAGGAAAGAGGCGGCATCGAGCAGATCAATTTGCAACTTGGACGGGCTGGGCCAGACGCGTTTGTCATAAACCCCAAGCGCGTCTTCAAAGCGGGTCTCATCGGCCAGAAACAGGGCCCAGTGCCAGCTATTGTGACGGGCAAAGCTGTTGTCTTCACTGCCCCAGTGCGCAGCCCGGCTTTCCTGCCATTGCGCGCCTTCTTCAGCCCGGCCTTGCATTTCCATCACATGGGCGACCGCATGTTGCGCCCAGCAATCGCCGGGGTCTGCCGCGATGGCCGCGCGCCCCACATCCTCAGCCGCGCCATAATCCCCGCATTCTTCCAGACCGAAAGCCAGCATACCTTGCATATAAGACCGGCCGGGCAGATCAGACGCCACTTCTTTCAGCGCCGCTAACGGCCGGTCGCGCAACATAACCGCATCGCCGCAATAAAAATCAGCATTGTGCACAATCTGCAGCGCCAGAAGATCGCCGGGATAGTCGGCCAAAATATCGCTGTAGATGCGCCGCATCCGCTCCCACTCGCCGGTGCAAAAGGCGCGTATGGCAGCGGCATGGGCGCGTTCGCGGGTCTCCGCGCTTTCAAGCAGGGGGCCAAGCTCGTCCAGGGTCTTGAGCAATCCGGGTGCAAATTTCGGCTCCCACACGCCCATGAGGCCGGCCGCCTTGAACAGATGGCCCATGACGAAATCAGGGCATTCGGCCAGCGCTGGTTCAATCGCCTTGATCGGATTGCCGGTCAGCCGGTTGAGCCGCCGCAACGCCTCGTCATAGGCTTCAATCGCCGATGGATTGTCGATGGAAACCGGATTGCCTTGTGCATCGTGACCCATGTCGCACCCCCACTGTGGTATAGGGGGGTATCCTGCCTTTCCCCCTTTATGTTGCAAGCCCGGAATTGATCTTTGCGCGCCTCTCAAGGCCGCGATAGTGTGCTTTCGTCTAACATTACAGGGAGAAATCCATGACCCAGAAAACCGTGATTGCCGGCGTCGGCATGATCCCTTTTGCCAAGCCCGGCAAATCGGAAACCTATGACAAGATGGGCGAAGAGGCAGGCAAGCTTGCCCTCAAAGACTCCGGTCTTGATTATGACAAGATCGAACAAGCCTATGTCGGCTATGTTTATGGTGATTCCACCTGCGGCCAGGCGGCTGTGTACGGCATTGGCCTGACCGGTATTCCGATTGTCAATGTGAACAATAATTGCTCGACCGGAAGTTCGGCCTTGTTCCTGGCCCGCCAGGCGGTGGAAAGCGGCATGGTGGATTGTGCACTCGCCCTTGGGTTTGAACAGATGGTCCCCGGCGCGTTGGCGAGCGTCTATAATGATCGTCCCAATCCGATGCAGCGCGGCGGCCAGTTGCTGGTCGAAATTCAGGGCATCGACAAAAACGCCCCCTTTGCGGCGCAATATTTCGGCGGCGCGGGTGTTGAGTATCAAAACAAATATGGCATGGCGACCGAGACTTTCGCCCATGTTTCGGCCAAAGCGCGCAAACACGCCGCCAAAAACCCCTTCGCGATTTTCCGCGACGAGCTTTCGGTGCATGACATTTTGCAAAGCCCGCATATTTTCGGCCCGCTGACCCGCTATCAGTGCTGCCCGCCGACCTGCGGCGCGGCTGCAGCTGTCGTCTGCTCCGAAGAGTTTGCCAAGAAGAACGGCGTTGAAAACCCCATCAAGGTGCTCGCCCAGGAAATGACTACCGACTTCTCCTCAACTTTCGATGAGAAATCGATGATGAAGCTGGTTGGGTATGATATGGCCAAAGTGGCCGCCGACCGGGTCTATGAAAAGGCCGGCATTGGTCCTGACGAGGTTGATGTGGTCGAACTGCATGACTGCTTCACCGCCAATGAGGTCATCACCTATGAAGCAATCGGGCTGACCGCAGAAGGCACGGCCGAGAAATTCATTCTTGATGGCGACAACACCTATGGCGGCAAGGTCGTCACCAATCCCTCAGGCGGACTGTTGTCGAAAGGCCATCCGCTGGGCGCAACCGGCCTTGCGCAGTGTACCGAGCTTGTGTGGCATCTGCGCGGCACCGCCGGCGACCGCCAGGTAGACGGCGCCAACATCGCGCTTCAGCACAATCTTGGCCTGGGTGGCGCCTGCGTGGTGACCATGTACGGCAAATAAGGGTACGGCAAGCAAGGCGAGCCCGCTTCTGAAGGGTTCGCTCCGCGAAGGAAGGGCGCTGTACAGGCAGCGCCCTTTTTTTGGCGCTGGCGCTTGGCCAACGATGTCCTAAATGATTGAAATTTTCGATCTAACTGATTGATTTAAATCATTTCCATCTATTTCCACACAATATTATAGTGAATTTGTTCTCTCCTGAAGGGGCATATGCCCTCTCCCCCCTCGAAAGGAGCCTGTCATGGGTCTCAAACTTGGCGAAACAGCCCCCAATTTTAAAATTGCCACAACCACTGGCGAGATTGATTTTCACGACTGGTCCGGCGACAGCTGGGTGTTCTTCTTCAGCCATCCGGCCGACTTCACCCCGGTCTGCACCACTGAAATGGGCCGCACCGCGCAGCTTGCCGACGAGTTCTCCAAGCGCAACACCAAGCCGCTTGGACTGTCGACCGACTCGGTGGAAGAACATCTCAAATGGATTGAGGATGTGAACGACACCCAAAACACCTGCCTCACCTTCCCCATCGTTGCCGATGAGGATTACAAAATCTCTGAGCTCTACGAGATGATCCATCCCGGCGAGAGCGAGACGGCAGCCGTGCGGTCGGTCTTCATCATCGATCCCGACAAGAAAATCCGCCTCATCATGACCTATCCGATGAGTGTCGGCCGGAACTTTGATGAAATCCTGCGCGTCATCGATGCGCTTCAAACCGGCGATAAAAACCGCATCGCCACCCCCGCCGACTGGCGGCCCGGCGACAAGGTCATCATCCCGCCGAGCATCGCAAACGATGATGCCAAAGACATCTTCCCGCAAGGGTGGGATGAGATCCGCCCCTATCTGCGGCTGACATCGGTGTCCTGATAATCGGACCCATCAAAACCCAAAGGGCGCCGTCCAACCGGCGCCCTTTTTCAATCTATCCGTCATTCCGGTTTTCGCCCGCCAAACCCCTTTTAGCGGGCGGAAGACCGGAATCTGATGGTGATGTGTTTCCACAGAGCAAGGCCGTGCCGGATCAAATCCAGTGCCGCAAGATTCCGGGCAAGCAGCGCGCTAGACGCTTTCCCGATGCGGAACAGATTGCGCGCCATCGCGCCCGCCCGCACAAATCGGATCAAGCTTGGCAAGGGCTGCAAACTGGCTGAGAAAAACCTCGCCCGTCAGATGTTCCAGAAAATCGGTTTTCTTCAGCCGGTCCATCACCGGCCCCTTCACTTCCGACAGATGGAAGGTCACGCCCGCTTCTTCCAGCCGGTGGTTGATCGCCTCAAGACTTTCAAGCCCGGAGGAATCGATTTCGTTGATCGCGGGACACATCAGGATGAAGTGCTGAAGGCCGGGGCGCTCCGCAAGCAGGTTGAGCACCTGATCTTCCAGATAGCGCGCATTTGCAAAATAAAGGCTCTCATCGGGCCGCATGGTGACCAGACAGTTGCTGGTCCGCACTTCATGGCGTTTGACATTGCGGAAATGCTCCGTGCCTTCGACAAGCCCCACCATGGCGATATGGGGACGGCTCGTCCGATAAAGATGCATGGCGATCGACAACACCACGCCTGTCGTCACCCCGATCTCGACACCGGCGGTGAGCGTCACGGCAATGGTTCCCGCCATCGCCAAACCGTCGGATTTGGAATAGCGGAAGGTCCGGCGCACCGCCCCAAGATCCACCAGCGACAGCACCGCAACAATGATGGTCGCAGCCAGAACCGCCTTGGGCAGCAAGAACAGAAGCGGCGTCAAAAACAAGGTCGCCAGCGCAATGCCAATGGCAGTAAACGCCCCCGCAGCGGGTGTTTGCGCCCCGGCATCAAAATTCACGACGGAACGCGCAAAGCCCCCCGTCACCGGATAGCCGCCCGAAAAGCTCGCCGCCAGATTGGCGCTGCCAAGCCCGATCAGTTCCTGATCAGGATCGATACGCTGACGCCGCTTGGCAGCCAGGGTCTGGGCCACCGACACGCTTTCGACAAAACCGATGACACTGATCAGCGCCGCCGACAAAGCCAGCGAACTCGCCAGTTCAAAATCAAGCGGTGGCAAGCCGATATCAGGCAGGCCAACAGGGATTGCGCCGACAATCGCCACGCCTTTGGCGTCAAGCCCAAACCCTGCAACCGTCAGGATCGACACTGCAACCGCCATCACAGGCCCGGTTTTGGTGGCAATGTCCGCCAGGCGCGCGCCAAGCCCCAGCCGGAGCAATAAGGGTTTCAGTCCGCTGCGCACCCAGAACAGAAAGCCCGTCGCAGCCGCACCAATGATCAGTGTGGGGACATTGATTTCCCCAACATGACCGGCCAGCGAGCCGATGATTTCGATCAGCGTATGGCCATGCGCCGGAACGCCGAAAATATGTTTGAGCTGACTGGTGGCAATCAAAAGACCCGACGCGGTGATGAAGCCCGAGATCACCGGATGGCTCAAAAAATTCGACAAAAAGCCAAGCCGGAAAATCCCCATGGCTGTCAGCATCAGCCCCGACAGGCCCGCGAGCAACATGGCCGCGCCCAGATATTCTGGCGTGCCCTGGGCGGCCATCTGGCCCACCGCCGCGGCCGTCATCAGCGAAACGACCGCAACCGGCCCCACCGCCAAAGCCCGGCTTGTGCCGAAAATCGCATAGGCCACCAAAGGCAGGATCGACGCATAAAGCCCGATCTCAGGCGGCAACCCCGCCAGCATGGCATAGGCCAGCGATTGCGGGATCAACATGATGGTCACGATGATGGCGGCCAAGCCATCATCAAGCAGCGTATCCCTGGTGTAGCTGCGTCCCCAATCAAGGATCGGGAAGTAGCGTTTGAGCCCCCCCATCATCTATCCTTTATGCGCGTCAAGCGCTTCAAAGCCCGGTGCTTCATGGGGTAAATGATCGGCCCCGGCCAACCATTCATGGCCCTTCAGCATCAGCCGCCAGTAAATGGCAGGCAGCATTTTTTCTTTCAGGAACCATGAAAGCCCTGAGGGTTTTGTGCCGTCAACAATCCAGCTTGGGAAGGTCGGTAGCAGCTTGCCGCCATAACCAAACTCGGCCAGCACGATCTTGCCGCGCTCCACGGTCAACGGACAGGAGCCATAGCCGTCATAGATTGCGCGCGGGGTTTTGCCGTCGAGCACAGCGAGCGCATTTTCCGCCACCACAGGTGCCTGTTTGCGCACTGCCGCCGCGGTCTTGGCATTGGGTGCCGAACACACATCCCCCAGCGCAAAGACATTGCCAAAGCGTGTGTGGCGCAGGCTTTCCGCGTTGACGTCCACCCAGCCCGTCTCACCGGCCAGCGCGCTTTGCGCAATGAAGTCAGGCGCGCATTGTGGTGGCACCACGTGGATCATATCAAACCGTTCCGAGGTTTGGCGGGTTCCCCCCTCCCCGTCAGATTCTGTAAAGGTGGCGGTGCGGCCGGGGCCATCGACCGCCACCAATGTCCGGTTGAAGTTCAGCCCGATACCGTAACGGTCCACATAGCTTTCAAGCGCCGGAACATAATCCTTCACGCCAAACAGCACACCACCGGCATTGTGGAAGCTGACATCAATGTCGGACAGCACATTTGTGCGTTTCCAATGATCACACGCCAGATACATGGCCTTTTGCGGCGCGCCTGCGCATTTGATGGGCATGGGCGGCTGGCTAAACAGCGCGCGGCCTTCTCTCAGGCCCTGCACCAATTCCCACGTATAAGGCGCCATGCCGTACAGATAGTTTGAGGTGACACCGTTTTTGCCAAGCGTTTCGCCCAGCCCTTCAATCCTGCCCCAGTCGAGCTTGAGGCCCGGCGCGGTGATCAGAATTTTGTAAAACAGCCGCTCGCCATCTTCGAGCACGACCGCACTGTCTTCAGGCTCAAACCCGGCCACTGCGGTGCGAACCCAATGCACATCATCGGGCATGACATCGGCCATGGGGCGTTCGGTCATGCGCCGGTCAAAAACCCCGCCGCCGACCAATGTCCAGCCGGGCTGGTAGTAATGACTGTCACGCGGTTCAATGAGCGCAATGTCAAGATCAGGGCGGCGTTTGAGAAGACTGGATGCCGCTGAAATACCACCGGCCCCGCCACCGACGATCACCACGTCATAGCGCGCGCGGGCAGCCGTCACCGGACGGGGGGCATGGCTGGACGAACTCGCCGCCCGGCCCGAAAGCCGCTCTGCCAAACCGCTCAAATCATAGCCCGCCCCTTTGGCGGTTTCGAGCAAGCTTGCCGGGTCGAGATGCCAGGCTTCCGACAAAGCCCATAGCGAGATCGCCCGCGTGCCGGTCCGGCAAAAGGCGAGCACCGGGCCCTGCACACTGTTCATCACGCTGGAAAACGCGGCGATATCATCTTCGGAAATCTGGCCGGGAATGATGGGCTGATGAATATAGGTCAGCCCCTGGGCCTCCGCAGCCGCCTTGAGCGCCGCAGCGGAAGGCTGACGATCCTCTTCATCATCAGGCCGGTTGCTGATGATCGTCTGAAAGCCTTGCGATTTCAGAACGGCCAGATCGGCGGTGCTGATTTGGGGGGAAACTGACAGAAACGGGGTGACCTGCTTCACATCCATGACAAACATCCCTGCTGATATGTGTTTTCAATGAACGGCCGGACGGTTTTGGGGGAGTTGGGGGGACACCGTCCGGCCGCTTTGACACGCCCGAGAGAGGGGGCGCTTAGACCGCGTTGAGCGGTATTTTGAGATAGGTCACGCCATTGTCTTCGGCGGGCGGCATGTGACCGGCCCGCATATTGACTTGCACCGAAGGCAGGATCAGACGCGGCATGTCGAGCGTGGCGTCCCGCGTCGTGCGCATTTCAACAAACTCGTCCTCAGACTTGCCATGGCCGACATGGATGTTGTTTTCGCGTTCCTCAGCGACCGTGGTCTCCCAGCGATACTCATCCCGGCCCGGCGCCTTATAGTCATGGCACATGAACAGCCGCGTCTCGCCGGGCAGCGCGAAAATCTTCTGGATCGACTGGTACAGCACACGGGCATCTCCGCCGGGAAAGTCGCACCGCGCGGTGCCGTAATCGGGCATGAACAGCGTGTCACCGACAAAGCCGGCATCGCCGATCACATAGGTCATGCAGGCCGGCGTATGGCCCGGCGTGTGCATGGCGCGGCCTTCCAGAGTGCCGATCTTGAAGGTTTCGCCATCCTCGAACAGATGATCAAACTGGCTGCCATCACGGCAAAATTCCGGCTCGGCATTAAACACCTGGCCAAACACCGTCTGCACCCGCTTTATATTGCTGCCAATACCGATGGTGCCGCCCAGCTGGTCTTTGAGGTAAGGCGCTGCCGACAAATGATCGGCATGGGCATGGGTTTCAAGCAACCAATCAACCGTCAGCCCGTGTGCCTTCACATAGGCGATCACGTCATCGGCTGACTTTGTACTCGTCCGCCCCGAATTGTAGGCATAGTCGAGGACGGAATCGACAATCGCCGCATGCTTGGTTTCAGGGTCCGTCACCACATAGGAGACGGTGAAGGTTTCTTCGTCGAAGAAGGCTTTCACATCGGGGTTGGTCATGGCCTGGTTCTTCCTAAGATCAAGGTCGCGAATAAAACATGTATTTTTGATATATGTTTCTCGCTTAATTTACAACCCCTCAATGTTAAAATAGATGTGATGTGCGTCAAACAGGCCCTGTTCGGCTCGCTCTGACTTGATTGGCCCCCCCCACTCCCCTAATGTCAGCCTAACTGACATTTCATCACTTTGACGGGAAGGCCACGCCCATGCGCTTTGAAGGCACCGAAACCTATGTCTCGACCGACGACCTCACCATGGCGGTCAATGCGTCAATCACTCTGCAACGTCCGCTTCTGGTGAAGGGGGAGCCGGGCACCGGCAAGACCGTGCTGGCCGAAGAGGTTGCCAAGGCGCTGGATGCCGAACTCATCACCTGGCACATCAAATCAACCACCAAGGCCCAGCAAGGTCTTTATGAGTATGATGCGGTGACCCGTCTGCGCGACAGCCAGTTGGGCGATGAGCGCGTCAAGGACATCAAGAACTACATCAAGAAGGGCAAATTGTGGGAAGGCTTTGAAGCGGGCAAACGCGCCGTGCTGCTGATCGATGAAATCGACAAGGCCGATATTGAATTTCCCAACGACCTGTTGCTCGAACTCGACCGGATGGAATTCTTCGTTTACGAAACCGGCGAGACGATCAAGGCCGAGACGCGGCCCATCGTGATCATCACCTCAAACAATGAAAAAGAGCTGCCCGACGCTTTTCTGCGCCGCTGCTTCTTCCACTATATCAAATTCCCAGAGCCCGACACGATGCGCGAAATCGTTGATGTCCACTATGACAACATCAAAGGCGATCTGGTCGCCGAAGCGATGAAAATCTTCTATGATGTTCGCGACGTGCCGGGGCTGAAGAAAAAGCCGTCAACGTCGGAACTGCTCGACTGGCTCAAGCTTCTGATGGTCGAGGACATTGGCCCGGACATGCTGCGCGAGCGAGACCCCAACAAGCTCATCCCGCCGCTGCATGGCGCGCTGCTGAAGAACGAGCAGGATGTGCATCTGTTTGAACGTCTGGCGTTCCTGGCCCGCCGCGAACGGGGCTAACAGAAAGGACAAACCATGTTTGTCGATTTCTTTTATGAGCTCAAAGGCGCAAACCTGCCCGTCACCATCAAGGAATATCTCACCTGGATGGAGGCGCTGAAGGCGGGCCTCGCGCGCTTTTCGATGGATGAGTTCTATTATCTCGCCCGCACCGCCCTGATTAAGGACGAGCGCAATCTCGACAAGTTCGACAAGGTGTTCGGGTCCTACTTTGAGGGCTTTGAAGCGGTCGATATGGAGCTTGTGCCGGACATTCCCGAAGAATGGCTCAAAGCCATGGCGGAGAAATATCTCACGCCCGAAGAGATGGAGAAGATCGAAAGCCTGGGCGGGTTTGAGAAGCTGATGGAGACGCTGCAAAAGCGCCTCGAAGAGCAGAAAAAACGCCATGAGGGCGGCAATAAATGGATCGGCACCAAAGGCACCTCACCCTTTGGCCATTCGGGCTACAATCCCGAAGGCGTCAAGATCGGCAAGAAAGAAGGCAAGCACGGCAAAGCCGCCAAAGTGTGGGAAAAGCGCGAGTATCAGAACCTCGATGACGGGGTTGAGCTTGGCACCCGCAATATCAAGGTCGCGCTGCGCCGTCTGCGCAAATTCGCCCGCGAAGGTGCCGAGACCGAGCTTGATCTTGATGACACGATCCGTTCAACCGCCCATCGCGGCTATCTCGATATCAAGATGGTGCCTGAGCGGAAGAACAAGATCAAAGTGCTGATCTTTTTTGATGTCGGCGGCTCGATGGACGCCCATATCAAGGTCTGTGAGGAGCTGTTTTCAGCGGCCCGCACCGAGTTCAAGCACATGGAATATTTCTACTTCCACAATTGCCTGTACGAGAAAGTGTGGAAGGACAATCGCCGCCGCCATCAAGAGACGATGTCGACCTGGGATGTGCTCCACAAATATGGGTCCGACTACAAGGTGATCTTTGTCGGCGATGCCACCATGTCGCCTTATGAGGTGACCTATGCAGGCGGGTCGGTCGAACATTGGAATGAAGAGCCGGGCGCCGAATGGCTCGCCCGTGTTTTCCAGATCTATGAGCATGCCGTCTGGCTCAACCCCGTATCGCGCCAGCATTGGGAATATACGCCTTCAATCGATCTGATCCGGCAATTGTCGTCGAACCGTATGTATCCCCTGACCTTGGGCGGTCTGGATGAAGGCATGCGGGAGTTGAACCGCTAGTCCCCACCATCATTCCGGGAAGGCGGAACGCCTTGCCCGGAATCTGTAGGCACTAAGCCTAATCCGGCACAATACCGATCTGCGGAAACGCATAACCATCAGATTCCGGTCTTGCGCATACGCGCAAACCGGAATGACGAATGAAAAACAGGCCCCTTGCGCTCCTCTCGCCCAATCTGCCTAATGCCGCCACACGCCACTGAATCCAAAGCAGGGATCAATGACTGACGCCGCCCGCACCCCCCTTTCCATCCGTGATGCGTTTTTGATTGTTGCGGTGGCGCTCGTTTTTTTCCTGCCGGGCTTTCAATCCTTGCCGGTGGTGGACCGCGATGAGGCCCGCTTTGCCCAAGCCAGCCGCCAGATGCTCACCTCGGGCGATCTGATCGACATCCGGTTTCAGGACGAAGCCCGGCACAAAAAGCCCGTCGGCATTTACTGGCTTCAGGCGGGCTCAGCCAAACTGTTGGGCGACACGATCCAAAGCTACCGCCTGCCCTCCCTGCTGGGCGCCATCGGCGCAGCCTTGATGACCGGCGTGATCGGGGCAATGCTGTTTGGCCGTACCGTGGGGCTCGCGGCGGGCCTGTTGATGGCCGCCAGTTTCGGGCTTGGCTATGAGGCCCGTCAGGCCAAGACAGACGCGATGTTGCTGTTTACCATTCTGGCCGCTCAGGCCGCCCTTGTCCGGCTTTATGTGCGCCATCCTGAACAGTGGGAACGCAGACATGCCCCGCTTGTCTTCTGGGCCGCCATGGGCGCGGGCGTGCTGATCAAGGGCCCGATCATTGTCATGGTCACCGGGCTTACCATTGCAGGATTGATTGCGGCCGACCGCAGTTTTGAACGCTTCCGCCCCTTGTGGAGCGCGCGCGGCATGGCCCTGTTCGCGCTGATCGCCCTGCCCTGGTATATCGCGATCACCATCACCACCGATGGCGGCTTCTTTGCCGAAGCCGTCGGCAAGGACCTGCTGGGCAAGATTGCCGAAGGCAAGGAAAGTCATGGCGCCCCGCCGGGCACCTATCTCGGCACGGTCTGGGCCTTTTTGTGGCCCGGCGTTGCGCTGTTGGGTTTTGCCCTGCCGTTCCTGTGGAAGCACCGCAAGGATGACCGGGTGCGTTTTCTGATTGCCTGGGTGCTGCCTGCCTGGATCGCCTTTGAACTCACCCCCACCAAACTGCCCCACTACACGCTGCCATTGTTCCCGGCTTTGATCATTGCCGGGGTGGCGGGCTTCACCGCCATGGACAATCGCAGCTGGACGGTGTGGCGGCGCGTCGCTTCATCGCTCGCCGCGCTGGTCGCCATTGCCGTTGCGCTCATGCTGGCCTTTGCGCCGGCCTATTCGTGGAACGCCTGGCCCGCCGGCAATGACGTGCCGGGCAATTTTGTGCTTTCGCTTGTTCTGCTCGCCGCAGGCGCGGTTGCCGCCTATACGCTGGTGCGTGGCTGGCATGAATGGAGCGGCACGCAAACCCTCTCCGCACTGCTGGTCTCGAGTTTTGTGCTGTACGGCATTGGCTTTGGCACCATCCTGCCGTCTTTGTCTCCGCTATGGCTATCGCCCCGCATCGAAGCGATGATCGCCACCCATACGCCTCGGCGCTGTACAGAAGTTGCGATTGCCTCGGCGGGTTATCATGAGCCGAGCCTGGTGTTTGAGCTTGGCACCCAAACCCTGTTGACCGACGCGCGCGGCGCGGCCGAATTCTTGCGCGATCAGAATTCGCCATGTGCGTTTGCTCTGGTCGACATCCGCGAGCGGGCGGCGTTCGGCGCGGTTGCGCTCGCCCAATCCATTCGGGTTGAGGCCGCCGACAGCGTGGCCGGCTTCAACTATTCCAAAGGCCGGGAGATGGAGATCGGGCTGTACAGGCTCAAACGATAATGAGCAGCTATCGCCCGTCCATCTGGGATTTGCGCCCCCGCGTCCCGTTGCATGATCTTCTGATCGGCATGGCCGGGCTTGTCATGCTGATGTTCATCGCCGATGCGCCCTTGCTTGGCCTGATGAAGCGCATGCCTGAATGGTTCACCGATTTTTTCCAGTGGCTGACCCATTTTGCTGATTCGGGCTATCTTCTGGTCAACAGCGCCATTGTGGGTTTGGTTGCGCTGGTGATTTCAAAGCGTGCTTTCTGGCGGACGACGCGGGCGATGGCGCGCTTTGTGGCCGAAGCCAGCCTGTTCTTTTTCACCAGCATCGCCGTCTCCGGCATCGTGATCAATCTGATCAAGATGGCGGTTGGCCGGGCGCGCCCCAAACTGATGATCAATGATGCGATGTTCGGCTTTGATCCGCCCGGCACCAGCTATGCGCTGCAAAGCTTTCCTTCAGGCCACGCCAACACCGCCATTGCCATGACGCTGGCGCTGGGGCTGATCGTGCCGCGGTACCGTGCACCTTTGCTGATTATCGGTTGCGTCATCGGCTATTCCCGCGTCGCCATTGGCGCGCATTATCTCAGCGATATTTTCGCAGGCGGGCTGATCGCGGTGTTCACAACCCTGTGGCTGGCCCGCATCTTTGCCCGGCAAGGCTGGGTGTTTCACCCCCGCCCCGGCGCGCCATATGCAATCACGCATACGCCGGGCGGACGACTGTTGCTGAAAAGCGTGAAACTGTCCTAGCGCGCCTTGGCAACGCCCCAATACATGTAGGACGCAATCTTGGGGCCCGGCACATAGTCGTGGTTCAGCTCGACAAAATCAAACCCCGCATCGGTGACCAGCCGGTCAATTTCGCGATTCAAATTGCAGCCCCCCGCCAGCTTGTTCCAGGTGGGATTGATGCGGCTTTGCCATTTTTCGACCGCCGCATCGGGCGCCTTGCCATGTTCTGAAAACACCATCACGCCGCCGGGCTTCAACACGCGCTTCATCTGATCAAGCGCAACCATGACTTCGGGAATGGTGCACATGGTGAACGTGCTCAACACCGTATCCACGGATTTGTCTTCAAGCGGGATGTCTTCACCTTTCAGACCCAGAAACTCAAACTCGCACGGCATGTCTTTCAGCTTGGGTTCGGCGCGTTTGCGCATCGCTTCTTCGGGTTCGAGCCCCCACAGTTTTTCAACTTTGGAATAGTCGTAATATGGCAGGTTGAGGCCCGAGCCCATGCCGATTTCCAGGACCCGGCCTTGCGCCAGCGGCACGACCTTTTCGCGCTGCTTGGAAATCGAGCTCATGGAGCAGGCGAAATCCAGAAAACGCGGCAGAATATATTTGTCGTAAAAACCCATCAGACCCTCCCGAGATTGAACACGAAAATGTCGGAAAATATGGCTGGAGGCAAGTCACTCGTGATGGGTAGGGTCACCCTATTCCTTACCGCCATTGCGAGGCGCGGAACCGCATCAGCGGATTGGGGTCCAGCGCGCCGATCACCCGGCCCCGGCCACGCAGTGACAAGGCGCCTGCATAGACCCGGCCTGCCTGACGTGCCTCACTTGCTACGCGGGCGCCCGGTGCCAGCGCGTCCCAGGTTTCTTCAGGATCAAGATGGGCCATTTTGCTCACCACCGGCACCTCACCCAGCGCATCGGCGAACGGGCCGGTCGCAGGTCCATAGTCGGTCTTGGCGTAAGGCCCCTGAATTTTGAGCGCCCAGTCGAAGGCCGCAACCGCCCCCTCAAGGGCGGTTTTACCGTAAGCGGCAATAGCATCAGCAACGCCGGGCCAGGCCATGGGCGAGGCTGCACCCGCCACGCCCACCCCGCGGGCAATCCCCACCGAAGCGAGGCCAAGAAGCGGCTCGGTCAGCACGTGGCCCGCCCATTCAGGATCAGTGGGCATATCAGCCCCCAGTTCGACCCGGATTGCGGTCATGCCCGCCACGCAGACAAAACCGGGTTCATCCGATTGCGTCAGCACCCAATCGGCCAGTGCCCCCCATAAGAGCGGCAGAAAACTGGGAAATTCCTCGCATGTCAGGGCCGTGTGAGCTGCGTTTTGCCCCGCTTGTGTCTGGGCTGTGTCCGTAAAATCGGGGCTTGGAACCGCAAAATAGCCGCGATCGGCCCGCCACGCCTCTTCAAGCGGGGGTAAAACAGATTGGAACGAGGGTGAGAGCCAAACCGGCAGCTCATCAATCACCGCATGATGCATGAAAGGGCCTTCTGAGACTGTGACTTTACGTCCGTTGCGCGCTAGCCTGCGCCACACCATTCTTAGCCTATGGACCGCCCTGTGAAAAAGCCTGAACTGACGCCCGGAGAAGTGGCCCAGCGCCTGCTGGACGAAGCCTGTGTCTCGCCCTCCTCGTGTACCAGCATGGCTGAAATTCGCCAGGGCATTGACGCCATCGACCGGGCGCTCGGCTGCCTGATCGCTGAACGCCAGCGCTATGTTGAACAGGCCGGTGTGGTCAAACAATCGCGCGACGCCGTGCGCGATGAGGACCGGGTGCAAGATGTCATCGACAAGGCGCGCGCCGCGCTGATCGCCAATGGCGGGGATGCCGGGCTTGCCGAAACCATCTGGCGGCCCATGGTTGAATGGTTCATCGCCCACGAATTTGACGTTTTTGACGACCGCTCCTCATGATCCATCCGGTCATTTTGTCGGGCGGCGCGGGCTCGCGCCTGTGGCCCCTGTCGACGCCTGAACATCCCAAGCAGTTTCACGCGCTGCACGGTGCGCACACGCTCATTCAAGACACGGCCTTGCGCTTTCAGCACGGCTTCGCCGCCCCGCGCGTCATTGCCAATCAGGCCCATGGCGCCCTGGTCCGCGAGCAATTGCACGCCGTCAACAAATCACCGGCGCAAATCCTGCTTGAACCCATGGCGCGCAACACCGCGCCCGCAATTGCCGCCGCTGCGCTTGATCTTCTTCAGTCCGAGGGCGGCGATGCACTCATGCTGGTTCTCCCCGCCGATCATGTTATCGACACTGTGCCGGTCTTCCTCGATGCCATCGCGGCTGCGCGGGACATTGCGCGCAATGGGCGGCTGGTCACATTCGGGATTGTGCCGGACCGGCCGCATACCGGCTATGGCTACATCAAAAAGGCCGCGCCGTTGGGCGATGGTATCTTTGCCATCGAAGCCTTTGTCGAAAAGCCCGATGCCCTGACTGCCCAAAGCTATCTCGACAGCGGGGCCTATTGGTGGAACTCCGGCATGTTCCTGTGGCGCGCCGATGCGGTGCTTGAAGAGCTTCAATTATACGAACCTGACTGTGTTCGTGCCGCTCAATCAGCTTTGGATGCCGCGCAAGTCTCACCCGATGGCGTTCTGCTTGATGGGACCGCCTTTGGTGAAGCCCCGTCTATTTCCGTCGACTATGCGGTGATGGAGCCAACGCGCAAGGGCGCCATCGTTCCGCTTGATGGTGCAGGCTGGTCCGATATTGGTGCATGGGATGCGGTACAGGCGCTGGCGGATACCGGCGACGATGGCAATGTCGCGTTGTCGCGCGCCAAGGTCCATTGGGACAATGCCACCAACTCGCTGGTGTCGGCGACCAAACCGGTTGCCCTGATCGGCGTGGAAGACCTTGTGGTCATTGAAACCGAAGACGCCCTTCTGGTCGTCCACCGGGACCAGGCCCAAAAGGTCAAAAAGGCGGCAGAGGCACTCAAAGAGACCCCCGGCGATTAAGCGAGCAGATCGCGCACAATCATTTCCGATGCCTCGTCGGCCGGCACAAAGGTTTCAATGCGCAGCTCGCTCAAGCCGACATCCTGCGCCGTTCCGATGGTCGAAACGACCGTAATCAGTGTCACGATCTGATCACCGAGATTGAGCTTGAGGGGCAGAACCGGTTCGGGCTCATTGTCCGGCGCGAAACTCAGTTCCGCAACATCGGCCTTGCCTTGCAACTCTTCAATCAGGTCCTGCGCGCGATCCGCCAGCGATCCGCCGCGCGCCTCGACCCTGAGCCGCAACAACATGTGATGGGCCACTTCCTGCCAATTGGCGATGAGGGCGCGCATGACGCCATCGCCCATCACCAGCCGGGCGAGATTATTGCCGCCCTGTTCAGGGTCCGCGCCCATCAGGCGCAGCATTTTGAGCGCCGGCGGGTTCATATCGATCAGATCCCAGCACGGATCAAAGGCAAAGGCCGCCCACGGTTCATGACTTTTGAGTACGACATCGATGGCCCGGCGGGCCTGGCGCATATCGGGATGATCAAGCGGGCGATGACCATAAACATGGGCGAAACCGGCATGTTCCAGCAGCGTATTGCGCGCCCGCAACGGCATATCAAGCGCATCGGCAAGCGTCAGCACCATCGACCGGCTGGGTTTGGCCCGGCCGGTTTCAATGAAGCTGATATGACGGGCCGATACCCCGGCCGTCAGCCCCAGCGAAAGCTGGCTGACCCCGCGCAGGGCGCGCCATTCACGCATCATGGACCCAAGGGGTGATGGGGCAAGTTCGGTACGGCTCGACATCAATGCTCTCCTTCTCGGAGGTCATACTATCCATGCCGGTAATCAGCGCCATTACCTTTCAGGTAATGACCAAGCCGGATTAAACCGCCGCAACCCCGAATACCGCCCCGTGGAAATGCAGGATTGCACCATAGGTGACCAACGCAAGCACAATCCGCCACCAGCCCAGCTCACCGATTTTGAGGGAATTGCGTCCGCCAATTATAGCCCCGAAGGGAACATTCGACGTCACCGCAGCAAAGCGTTGCCAGTTTTCAGGGTCCTTGCGGGCGCGCTTCTTGTCGATCGATGTGGTGCCAAGCGCCGCTGTCAGCGCCATCGCCCCGAACAAAACCACAGATGCCAGATCACCATTGATCAGCATATGGGTCAGCCCCCACAACATCACCGCCCACAAAAAGGGATGACGCGTGATACGGACAATGCCTTTGGCTGGTTCGTCCTCAGCCAGCTTGCCATCCTGCGCCACGCTGGTGGGGTTGGGGGTGGTCAGCCCGATGATCATGAAAAATACGGCCGGGAACATCAGCAGCCAAACCAGATGGCGCGCCCATTCCTGATGGCCCCACAAATCCTGGTAAGGCGCTGCGTTGTAGCCTTGAATGGTCAGCCAGATCAGCCCCAATGACGCGAGCGAAAAAACGCCCTGAAAGGCTTTCTCGCCAATTGCCCCGACAATCCCGTCTCGCAGCGTCGTGCCGGCCACACCGATGTGAATGAAAATGAATCCCGCCGCAGCGGCTGCAAGCAGCACCATGTCAGGCCCTCCCCAAAAGCCGCATCAACGCCCTGTTGCGGTTGTCAGGCGTGCGGCGGCGTCGCTCCCAAAATGTCGTACCCCTGGCGTGTCAGCTTGGCGACCAGCCAGTCAGGTTTGATCGGATTGATGAACCAGGGTTCCGCCCAGCCTTGTGCAATGCAGGCTTTTACCGTCTCGGCATCGACTTCCTGACCGTCACGATCAAACAGGGGAAGCTTACCGCCAGGCTGATGCAAGCCGCGTTCGAGATAAACGCGTTGTTCCTCGGTGGGCAAACCCCCAAGGTTGGCATTGGCTGCGGCGGCCGGATCAAGCTGTGCCATTCAGAAAAGTCCTGCTTTCGCGCGGGCGAATCTTATTGTGTTTGAACAGTTTAGCGCGAATTGGTTAATCAAACCATCCCGTTTATTGGCCCGCATTCCGGTTTTGGGTGATGGCTTTAACGCTCCAGCCGACCACTTCCTTGATGACCATCTTTGCGGCCATGTCATAGGTCGAGACAATCTGGGCGGTGTCATTGCCGTCGGCTTTGGCGGTGGCTTCAAACGACCGGCTCGCCACGATACTCAAAGATGGCAGCTTGACCAGCGCCACTGCGAGCCGCGCGGTGACACTGGGGCGTTCCTCATCCTCATAAAACGCTGCTTCAAATGCGCGGATTTCAGCTTTGAGAACATACTCGCCCTGAATGCCCATGGCGGTCCGGGCGACTGCGGTAAAGGCGTTGGAATTCTCAAAGCTTTCAACCAGAAGCGATTGCATCAGGCTGGGCACCCGGTCGGCAAAACGCGCATCAGCAAGATATTGATATTCCTGCGGCCGGGGCCGGACCGCCATGCGGTCGGTATCAAGCGCGCGCTTGGCCATCGGCTCGCCGATCAGCAGCCGGGCCTCGACCGGCGTCAATCCATCAAAGCTTTTGACCGCCGTGAGATCATAAAGCTCGGCATCGCCGCCGGTGATGAGCGAGGTGCACCCCGACAGCCCCAGCAGGGCGGCCAGTATCAGTGCGGCAGGCTTCACAAATTTGAACATCTTGCTCTCCTCAGCGCGGCTTGTATTCGCCGCCCTCACTGCCTTTCAGCAGATAGCGGCTGGGATTGTCTTCCATGCGCGAAATCGTCCGGTCGAGCGACCCGACCAGCGCGCGCAACTCGACCACAAGCGCCCCCATTTCGGCGGCACCGGAATTCACACCCGGCTGGGCGGCTTCGATGGTTTCGGTCAGGGTTTCGCCAAGCTCGGCATAATTGCGCGACAAGGCGACCATCTGTTCGATGATCTGATCGATCTGGGACCCCATCGGACCGTCTTCGGAGGTCAGATCGGCCACCTGTTTGGAAACCGCATTAAGGTTCTCAGCCATGGCGTTGAAATTCGCGATCATCTTGCCGATTTCAGGGGCTTTGTCGGCTACCTCGCCCGTCACCGCCGAAATATCGCCGAACACCGCCGAGATGGCCGCGACATTCTCAGGGCTCAAAATCTTTTGCATCTCCTGCAGGATTTGCAGGACCTGCGCGCTGATCGCCGGCGCACTCGACAAAAGCTGGGCAATGTCGGAGGCTTCGGACTTGATCACCGGGTGCTGCAAACCCGCGACACGGCCCGGCTCCCCACTCTTGGGATCGCCGCCAAGGATCTGGATATAGCCCACGCCCGTGACGCCCTGATACTCGATCTTGGCAACCGTGTCCTTGAAGACCGGCGTCAATGCGTCGACCCGCACACGCACCAGAATTTGCGAAGGGTCCTTGTCGTAAATCCCGATTGAGGAAATCTCGCCGACCTTCACACCTTTGTATTGAACGGTCGAGGCATCACCCAGGCCCGACACCGCCCCTTCAAACAAGATGTTGTAAGTGTCGAATTCCTTGTCGACCTCTGACTTGACCAGCCACAGAATGAAGGCGATCAGCAAGGCGCCCACAAACAAAGTGAACGCGCCGATCAATATATGGGACGCCCGTGTTTCCATTGCTCACACTCCTTCCCGTGTGACACTGTCCACGCCCGCTGCACGCGACCGGGGACCGTGAAAATAATCGCGCACCCAGGGATGATCAAAACCAAGCATCACATCCATATCACCATGAACGATCACTGTATGCTCGGCCAGGACCGCAATCCGGTCGCAAATCGCATGAAGCGAATCGAGATCATGGGTCACCATGAACACCGTAAAGCCCAGACTGTCGCGCAAATTCAAAATCAGACTGTCGAAACGCGCCGCCCCGATGGGATCAAGACCTGCCGTCGGCTCGTCCAGAAACACCACTTCAGGATCAAGCGCCAGCGCACGCGCCAGTCCCGCCCGCTTGCGCATACCGCCTGAAAGCTCGGATGGGTATTTTGCGCCTGCCTCTTCAGGCAGACCGACCAGCGCGATCTTCAGCGCAGCAATATCATCCATCAAGCCTTGCGGCATATCGAAATGCTCGCGCAGCGGCACCTGAATATTCTCAGCAACGGTCAGCGCCGAAAACAGCGCGCCATCCTGAAACAAAACACCCATGCGGCGGTCAATCTTGCGCTGGTCATCGCGATTGATTGTATCGCGGTCATGGCCGAAAACGGCAATGTCCCCTGCCCGCTTGGGATTGAGGCCCAGGATCGTGCGCATCAAGACCGATTTGCCGGTGCCCGACCCGCCCACCACGCCGAGAATTTCGCCGCGATAAACATCAAGGTCGAGGCCGTCATGCACGATCTGCTTGCCAAATCCGGTCACCAGATCGCGCACTTCAATAACGGTTTCGGGGTGAATTTGGCTGGTCATGATCACACCCCCACCAGCGCAAAGAAGACCGAGAAGATGCCGTCGGTCACAATGACCAGAAACACCGCTTCGACCACCGCCCGTGTCGTCAGCCGGCCAACCGATTCAGCCGAGCCTTCCACCTGCAAGCCTTCAAAACAGCCAATCAGCGCAATGATGAAGGCAAAAAACGGCGCCTTGATCAGGCCGGTGAAGAAATGCCACGGGTCGGCGACTTCCGAAAACCGGGCCATGAACGCGCCCGGCGTGATGCCAAGCTCGATCCACGCCATCAGCATTCCGCCAAACATGCCGGCAAAATCGGCCACAAAGGTCAGCAAGGGCAGCATGATGATCAGCGCCACAAAGCGCGGCAATACCAACACATCAACAATGTCGAGCCCGATGGTGCGCATGGCATCAAGCTCCTCGCGCACCTTCATCGCCCCGATTTCTGCGGTAAAGGCGGAGCCTGAGCGTCCCGCCACCATGATGGCGGTCAACAGCACGCCAACCTCGCGCAACACCGACAGGGTGAGCAGATCAACCACAAACACTTCAGCCCCGAACTGACGCAACTGGAACGCGCCTTGATAGGCAAACACCACACCGACCAGAAACGAGATCAACGCAACGATGGGAACCGCGTTCACGCCCGATTCTTCCATGTGCCGCACCATGGACGTGAACCGGAAGCGCCACGGTGTGACCGCCATGGCAAAGCCACGGGTCATTACAAGACCAATAAAGCCGAGCACGGCCTTGGTTTCCTGACCAACATCAATCACGGCTGCGCCGACATTGGCGAGGAAGCGGTCGATCGGCGATGCGCGCTTGTCGAGCGCGGGTTCAGCCGCACAGGGTTCGCGCACCGTATCAATCAAGCTTTGATGACGTGGCGAAGCGGTTTCGACGAGCCCGGCTTCTCCCGAACATCCCGCACGGGTCAGCGTCCGCGCCACCAGCATCGCGCCTGTGGTATCGAGCGCTTCGATCCCGCGCAGGTCAAAATGAAGGCGCGCAGGCCGTTTGGCCGCAAGACCCGACAAGGTCTCATAGAGCTGCGCCGCATGATCAATAGTCCACGAACCGCGCGCAACGATTTGAAACGCATCGCCATTTTGTTCAATGATCGCTTCGGCTTGAGCCACTGTCCCCTCACTTGGCCCGCTCTTCTTAACCTCTGGACTACCCCCCCTTGGTGCCTTGTTCAAGTCAAGATCGTTGCGCAGACTTGGCCAACTGACGCCCTTCGACTTGTGTCTGATGCGGCATCTTGCCTTGTCACGGCGGCGCGGTGAGCGGCTTAGGGTCTGCAGCGCGTAGACGGGGGCGTCACGAGGACTGAATTGAAGGATGCGTAAAATGAAGAGCACCACACTGACCCGGATGGGTCTTGTTGCCGCGATGCTGCTGGCCATCCCGGCCTATGCAGCCGACATGCCCGAGGGTGATGCCGAAAAGGGCGAGAAGAAATTCAAGGCCTGTGCGGCCTGTCACGCTGTCGGCGAAGGCGCCAAGCACAAGGTCGGCCCCCACCTCAACGATCTGATCGGCCGCACGGCAGGTTCGCTTGAGGATTACAAATATTCCAAAGGCATGGCCAAAATGGGTGAAGAAGGTCTGGTTTGGACCGAAGAGATCCTGTTTGAATATCTTGAAAAGCCGCGCACCTATGTGAAGGGCACCAAAATGTCTTATGCAGGTTTGCGCAAACCTCAAGACCGCGCCAATGTGATCGCGTTCTTGAAAAAATACTCCAAGCCCGCTGACGCTGATGCAGAGGCCCAAGCCCCTGCTGAGCCTGCACAATAAGGCATGAGTGCGGACGCGCACTTCTCGAAGAGCTATGCCGAGGCGCGGGAACATTTTCTCGCCTCGGCCGGCCTCGTCGCCGCGCGTCTTGAAACCATCCCCCATCCTCTGCCGGGCATTGACGGCGAAACCACTGCCATTGATCTTGCCCATCTGGGCAATCCCGACCCGGCCTACCGGCTGATATTCTGTTCGGGCACCCATGGCATTGAGGGCTATTGCGGGTCAGCGTGCCAATCACGGCTGCTGCAGTCGGGCGCCTTTCTTGATCTGCCTGCCGAAGTGGGCGTCAGTTTCATTCATGCGCTCAACCCTTGGGGGTTTTCCCATGGCCGGCGCGTCAACGAAGACAATATCGACCTCAACCGCAATTTTGTGGATCACGCTCGCGGTGCCTACCCTCCCAATCCGGGCTATCGGCGGCTTGCCGACGCGATCAACCCGCACTCGCTTGATCCCGCCGCGCTGGACGCTGCAAATCAGACCCTGGCGCACTATAGCCGCACCGAAGGCGCGCACGCTTTTCAAGAAACCCTGACCAAGGGCCAGTATGACCGTCCCGACGGCGTCTTCTATGGCGGCAAGGCGGCCAGTTGGTCAAACAAGGCCCTTCACGCCGTGCTTGAAGCGATGCGGCCGGGCCTGCTTGAAGCCGTCTTTATCGACATTCACACAGGGCTTGGCGAATTCGGCATCGGCGAAATCATCATTGAAGGCGACACTGATCATCCTGCCTATGAGCGGGCAACAATGATCTGGCCCGGAGAGCCCGCCGCCACCCTGTCAGGTGACAGCGTGTCTGCCGCCCTGGCCGGAACGATCGATGACGCCGTGATCCATACACTCGCACCGGCCCATGTGACGCCAATTGCGCTTGAATTCGGTACGGTATCGAGCCCCGAGGTCTTTTGGGCGCTGCGACAGGACAATTGGCTTTACACCAATGGCGACCCGCTTGCCGCCGAAGCCGGTCCAATCAAGCGGGCGGTGCGTAAAGCCTTTTACCCGGAAAATTCGGCATGGATGAGCGCCGTGCTGGCCCGCAGCGATGAGGTGGCCCACAAAGCGCTCGCCTATGTCAGCCGGCTGGCGGAGAGTGGCGCCTCTCTTCCAGATTGATTTCAGGGGCATGGGTTGTAAAACTTCCGCCCCACAAGACAAAACAAAGACAAAACCAAATTCAGGGAGTTCTCGGGCATGACCGATCAGAAATCGGATCGTCCTGGTCTGGCAAAAAAGCTGTTGTTTTTTGTCCCGATCCTGGCAGCCATCGCGGTGTTGATGTCGCTGGTCGCCAATAAGGAAGCACCGGTTCAGGACACGATTTCAGAACGCGCCATCCACGTTCGGACCGTGGATGCGATCGAATTGCCGGTGCGCGCATCGGCCATCGCCTATGGCACGGTCCGCGCTGCCAAAAGCTGGCGTGGCGTGGCCCAGGTGGCCGGCCGGGTGGTCGAAAAACATCCCAAGCTGGATGCCGGCGCCGTCTTGCCCGCAGGCACCGTTTTGTTTCGGATTGACCCGGCGGACTATGATGTAGCGGCCGACCGCGCCCAGGCCGACATGCAAGGGGCGCAATCGCGCCTCGCTGAAATCAACGCGACCGAACGCAATTTGCGTTCATCGCTGTCTTTGGCACGCAAAGATCTCACCCTCGCCAAGGCCGATGTCAAACGCCGTGAAGAACTGGCCGAAAAAGGCACGATCTCCCAGGCTTCGCTTGATCAGGCCGAGCGCACCAAGCTTCAGGCCGAACAGGCGGTGCGCAATCTGGAAAACCAGTTGCGCCTGATCCCCAGCCAGCGCGAGGCGCTGAACAGCCAGATCCAGTCGGCTCAGTCACAAATTGATCAGGCCAGGCTGCAACAGGACCGCACCACTTTGACCTTGCCCTTTGATGCCCGCATTCAACAGGTCTCGATGGAGCAAGACCAGTATGCCGCCCCCGGACAGGTGCTGGTGGTCGCAGACTTGCTTGGCACCTTTGAGGTGACCGCTTTGGTGGATCCCGCACGGTTTTCCACGCTCAAATCTGGCGATGCGGTTGACTTGACCACGCTTGAAGCGCGCGTGGGCGAAACCAGCGAAGACATTTGCCGCGCCGCCAAGGTTGACCGCATGGCCGAAGCGCGCGACGCGCGCTCCCGCATGATTGGCCTGATCATCGTGCTGGCAGCAACCGATCCGTGCGCGCAGGTGCCTTTGGCAAACAATGCCTATGTGAAGATCAAGCTATGGTCACCGCCGCGTGAGCCCCAGGTCGTGGTTCCCCGCGTCGCCATTTCGCGGCTCACCGACGGGATTGAATTGTTGAAGGTGGGCGAAGACATGCGCATCACCCGCACCAAGGTGGAAGTCGATTTTTCGGCCGAGAATTACGCGGTTCTCAAATCGGGCATCAAAGCCGGAGACAAGGTGGTCGTCTCCGACCTCACCCCGGTTGTAAACGGTCAGCTCATCGTGCCGCATTTTGACGAGACGCTCGCCAACCGCATGCGCGAGGCCGCGACCGAAGGCCCGCCCGCCAGTACCATCACCCGCGCCACCCCGCTTGAGGGAGCGGGCGGATGATCGGCTTTTTCGCGCGCCACCCCACCGCCGCCAATCTGTTGATGGTGTTCTGGCTCGCGCTGGGCGTTTATTCCCTGCCGCAGATCAATCGCGCGACCTTTCCCGAAATCCCGCAAAAGAACGTCACGATTTCGATCCCCTATCCCGGCGCGACAGCGATTGAGGTTGAAAACGCCATTTGCACGCGGGCCGAAGATGCGGTGGCCGAAGTCGACAACCGCAAGGAAACCGTGTGCGACGCGCGCGAGAATATTGCCGTGGTGCGCGTGCGCAAACGCGAAGAAGGCGACATCACCAAATTCTCCAATGATGTGCAAAACGCCATCGACCGGATTTCGGATTTTCCCGACATTGTCGAACGGCCTATCGTTTCGGTCGCCAATCAGCAACGCCATGTGGTGGGTATCGTCATCGCCGCCGACATGAATCGCAGCCATCTGAAAGACTATGTCGAAGATGTGCGCCGCCGCTTGCTGGCCAATCCGATGATCGCTGCTATCGAAGTGCGCGGTTTCACCGAACGTCAGCTCAAAGTTCAAGTACCGCGCGGAACGCTCCGCGCGCTGGGCCTTTCTGTCGATGATGTCGCCCGCGCAATTTCGTCCCAGAACATTGAGCTGCCCGCCGGTGTCATCGAAAGCGATGATGAAGAGGTTCTGCTGCGCTTTGCCGATGAGCGCCGCACCATCGGTTCACTCGCAGACATCATTATCACCAGCGGCGAAGGCGGCACGGTCGTCACGCTGGGCGACATTGCCGAAATCACCGATCAGATGGATCAGGAAGATCTGGTTTTCAATTTCGGCGACAAGCCTGCCTCCATGCTGGAAGTCAAACGCGCCCGGGGCGATGACGCGCTGGATGTCTACAGCGAGGTGCTTGATTTCGTTGCCGCCGAACGCGCCCGAACCCCCGATACGATTGAGCATATCGTCACCTTCGATCTGGCCGAAGTGGTTGAAGACCGGCTAACCATGCTGTCGAAAAACGGCATTCAGGGCCTGTTTCTCGTCTTTTTGACCATGTGGCTTTTCTTTTCGCTGCGCTATTCCTTCTGGGTGGCGATGGGCTTGCCGGTCTCGTTTGCCGGCTGCTTTTTCATCATGGCGGTTACCGGGCTGACATTCGATATGATTTCCGTTGTCGGCCTGCTCATCGGCATCGGGCTTTTGATGGATGATGCAATCGTCATTGCCGAAAATATCGCCACCCATCATGCGCGCGGCAAATCTCCCGTCGATGCAGCGATTGAAGGCACACGGCAAGTGCTGCCCGGCGTGGCCTCAAGTTTTCTGACGACATTGTGCATTTTTGGCCCGCTCACCCTGATTGAGGGTGAGATGGGCGCAATTTTGCGAGTCATGCCGATGGTTTTGATCATGACTTTGACGGTGTCGCTGGTAGAAGCCTTCCTGATCCTGCCCCATCACCTCAAATCTGCCATGGTCGCCGATGAAGGCCACTGGTCCTGGGGTCCATGGCAGGGCCTGAAACGCCGGGTGCAAGCGGGCCTCGACACATTCCGTGACCGGCGCGTGCAGCCTGCCGTCGAACAGGTCGTGCATCACCGCTATCTGTTTTTAGGGTCGGTCGTGGGCCTGCTGATCCTTGCCATGGCGATGTTCGCCGGGGGCATTGTCAAGTTCCTGGCCTTCCCCATTCTGGACGGCGCGACGTTTGAGGCGCGTTTCATTCTGCCCCAGGGAACCCCGGTGCATCAGACCCATGATGTGATTGAGCGCATCAAGGATGCCGCCCGGCGCACCGATGATGTCTACCGGCTCAAACAGCCCGGCGAGCAAAGCGTTATTGTCGGCATGTTCACTTCAATCGGGTTTCACCGCGCCGCCAATGAAAGCGGCCCCCATGTCGCCTCGCTCATTCTCGAACTCAAAAGCTCGGAAGACCGGGTGGGCACCGCGCGCGAATTTCAGGATATGTGGCGCGAGAAAATCGGCGAGCTGCCCGATGTTCAGTCCTTGACCATCACCCAGCTTGAGGGCGGGCCCGGCGGCGATGTCCTCGACTTCACCTTGATTGCGCCCGCCCTATCCATTGATGAACTCAAAGCAGCGTCCGAAGCGTTCAAGGCCGAGCTTGTTTCCTATGTCGGCGTGGTCGATGTGATTGACGATCTCAGACCCGGCAAGCCCGAATTCTCCCTCACCCTCAAACCTGATGCCCAGACCATGGGCCTGACGGCGGCCGACATCGCCAATCAATTGCGCGCCGCATTCTTTGGCGCCACCGCACAAGAGCTGCAGGTCGGCTCTGAATCTTTCGAGATTGATGTTCAGCTGATTGAAGAGGACCGCAACGGCGTTGAAGATCTCGATGACTTTGCCGTGCGCACCCCCCAGGGCGCCTTTGTGCCGCTGACCACAGTCGCCGAAGTGCGTGAGACCCGCTCTTACGCGCATATTAAACGGCTCGACGGTGAACGCGCCGTCAAGATTGTCGGCGATGTCACTGGCCAGGCCAATGCCCAGGAAATCATCGCAGAGATGACGCAGAAGGTGATCCCGAAACTGGCACAGACCTACCCCACGCTTGCCCTTAAGATCGGCGGCGCGGCGGAAGAAGCGGCAACCTCGGGCAAGTCAATTGCCCAGCGCTTCTTGCTCGGACTGTTTGCGGTTTATCTGCTGCTGGCCTTCCAGTTCCGGTCCTATCTCGAACCGATAGTCGTCATCCTGATCATTCCGTTCAGCTTTATCGGCGTGATGATCGGACATCTGGTCACCGGGCTTGATATTTCCATGCCGTCCATTGTCGGCTTTGCGAGCCTAGCCGGTGTTGTGGTCAATAATTCAATCCTGCTTGTCACCTTCATCCGCTTCCGAATGTCGGAGGGATGGACCGTGGCGGATGCCTCGGCGCGGGCGGCCCGTGACCGCTTCCGCCCCGTGCTGCTCACCACCGCAACCACCGTGATGGGCCTACTGCCGATCCTGACCGAAACATCGGTACAGGCCCAAATCCTCATCCCGCTGGTGGTCTCGCTCGCCTTCGGCCTGTCGAGCGCCACCTTGATGGTGCTGTTTATGGTGCCCGCCTTCTTCACCGTGCTGGATGATTTCGGTCTCATCCGGCTTGATATTGGTGAGGAAGGTTTTGATCAGGCCATCGGTATGGAACGGCCGGCGGAAGACGTGCCTAACCCAGTTCATCCAGCATAGTCTCAAGCGCCTCTTCATCGTCGGCTTCAAGCACGCGGCGCGCCAGATCAAGCGAAAAGCCTGACCGGGCCAGCACCCCCATATCTTTGTCGCGCAACTCCGCCCGCTGCTCGTGCGGGCGCAGCGGCCCAAGCTTGCGTTTGCGCACAAGGGTGATGGCCGCAATCATGTCAGCGCTGCCCAGATCATCATCAAGCTCTTCAAGCGCCTTGTCGGCCACCGCCTCATCAACGCCTTTTTGCTTCAGCGACCAGCGAATAGCCCGGCCCGCCTTGCCCCGCCGGTTCATCGACCGTGCGGTCATATCGGCAAAATCTTCATCATCGATCAGCGCCAGCCGCTTCATCTTGGCGAGCACTTGATCGATCCAGCCTTGGGCTTGGGCCTCATCAACATCATGAAACCGCACAGCCCGTCGGACCTTGCGTTCAAGCACCTTGCGCAGCTGATTTTCCGAACAGGCAAAGCGTTCAAGGTGGTGAAAGGCTGCGCGTTCGAGCCGGTCATAGGACGGCTTGCGCGGAATACGTCTTTTGCGCGGTACGTTTTTATCGCTTTGTTGGGTCATGGTGCTTGCCTTGGCTCGCCCGATTCGCCCATTGTCGGCAACACACTATCAAAGGAGGCGTGCATGGCGCAGTGGATTTTGATCGGGGCAGTGAACGGCTTTCTTGCCGTCGCACTGGGGGCATTCGGGGCCCACGGGCTGCAAGGCAAGGTGGCCGACCGCGCCTTTGCCACCTTTGAAACCGCCGCACACTATCACCTCATCCATGCGGTGGCGCTGGTGGGGATCGGGCTGTTCATCCATCTCGGCCAGAGCCAGACAGCCCATTGGGCGGGCTGGGCCATGCTGGCCGGCATGATCTTGTTTTCCGGCACGCTCTATCACTATGGCATCACTGAAAGCCGCGCGCTGGTTATGGTCACACCGATTGGCGGGTTGCTGTTTCTGACCGGCTGGGCGCTTCTTGCGTTGGCGGCGTGGAAAACGCTGTGAGATGGCCCCGCGCCACATTTGTGGAAGCGAACGGCATTCGCCTTGCCGTCCATGAAACCGGCAGCCGTTCCGACCGCCCCCCCGTCGTGCTGGTCCATGGCTTTCCCGAACTGGCCTATAGCTGGCGCAGCCAGATCCATGCGCTGGCCGATGCGGGCTTTCATGTGCTTGCGCCTGATATGCGCGGCTATGGCCAGACCGATTGCCCCGCCGCGCTTGATGCCTATGACATCGCCCATCTTACGGGCGATCTGTGCGGCCTGCTCACCGCGTATGGCTATGACAAGGCGGTCTTTGCCGGTCATGACTGGGGCGGTCTGGTCACCTGGGCCATGCCGGTTTTTCACCCTGACCGGGTGGCCGGCAATATCGGCGTCAACACGCCGTACCAGCCGCGCTGGGACATGGACCCGATTGCGCTATACCGCAAAGTGTTCGGCGATCAGATGTATATCGTCCTGTTTCAGGAACCCGGCATCGCCGATGCCGCCTTTGGTGCCGATCCCCTGCGCACCATGCGCTTTTTCATGCGCAAGGTCCGCGCTTCACAGCCCCAAGACGGCGGTCCGGCCCTGGGCATGCTGGAAAGCCTCGCTGATGAGGCAAGCTGGCCCGGCGAGGCTTTATTGTCGGAGGAAGACACACGCGTCTATGCCGATGCCTTTGCACGCACCGGCTTCACTCCGGCCATCAACTGGTACCGCAATATGAGCCGCAATTGGCACTTGAGCGAGGGCCTGCCTGATCGTGTCACCACGCCTGCCCTGCAAATCTGTGCCGCCGATGATCTGTTCTTGCCGCCCCGGCTGGCCGAGCCGATGAAAGCCCATTGCGATGATCTGGAAATGGCGCTGATTGACGATTGCGGCCACTGGACCATGGCCGAGCAGCCCCAGCGTCTCATCGAATTGATGATCGGCTGGCTGACCCGCCGCTTCGGCTAGCCTTCAAAACAGGCCGCGAAATCCTCTGCGAGCGCCTTCAGCATGGCTTCATAAAGGGCAGGTCCCGGCCTGAAGGAGGCCCCCAGCGGATCAAGCCGGCCTTGGCGCGCACCGGTTCCCTTGGTCAGCAACCGCACCTGAGCGACGGGAAATTGCGGTTCAGAAAACACGCAGGCACCCGGATGCGCCATGAGCATCTTGCGCAATTCGGTGATCCGGCGTGCCGAGGCCGGCACATGATCATCCGCCGCCAGCGCTCCCATATTCTTGATCCCCATGGCACGTTCAAAACTGCCAAATCCATCATGCACAACAATATAGTGCGCCTTGATATGCGCGCGCACCTGTGCAGCCATGACATCTTTCAACGCACCAAGCCGGACCTGCAAGGCCCGCGCATTGGCCTGATAGAGCGCGGCGTTTGCGGGGTCGCGTGTGCTCAAGGCTTCGGCAATCTTGGCGGCCATCGCCACCCCTTCAAGCGGGTCAAGCCAGGCATGCGGATCACCGGCATGATCGACCAGAACGACCAGCGCGTCCTGCTTGTCTTCCAGCGCGCGTGCCAGCCCCTCTTCCAAATGCGGATGCACAATGATGATAACATCCGCGCGATTGAGCGCCGCGGCCGTGGAGGGTTTCAAACTGAAATGATGCGGCGACTGATGCGCCTTGATCAGCAAGGCGGGAACGCCGGCCCCTTCCATCACCTGTGCTGTGATGGAGTGAACAGGCGGGATGGAGGCAACCACCTTCAAGGTCCCGGCCTGCAACGGCCCGGCAATGATCATCAACGCCGGCAACAGCCATTTGATTTTGATAAGAAATTTCACTGACACGCCCTTTTCCGAGGCATTGTTAATATATAACATCACCAGACCTGACAAGTTGAAGCGCCGTCGCACATCCATGCTGAACCTACTGACAGAACCCTTCGCCCAGCGCGCCTTGCTGACCGGGCTTGCGGTGGCCGCCCTGGCCGGTCCGCTCGGCTGTTTTGTCGTGTGGCGCAAAATGGCATTTTTCGGCGATGCGCTGGCCCATACTGCATTGCTGGGCATCGGTGCGGGCCTTGCGCTTGGGGCCGGTGCGCCGCTTGGCTTGATCGTCATTCTGTTCGGCTTTGCCGGAATATTTGTGGCGCTTGAAGGGGCATCACACCTGGCCCGCGACACGATTTTGAGCGTGATTTCACATTCCGGTTTTGCCCTGGGCCTCATTCTGATTGCCCTCACCCCCAAAATTCCCGGCGGGCTTGAGGCTTATCTGTTCGGCGACATTCTGGCGACAAGCTGGATTCGGCTGGCCGGGATTGCAGCACTTGCTGTGATCGGGCTTGGGGTTCTGATGTCACAATGGAACAGCCTGATCGCGCTGACCCTGCATCCTGAACTGTCACGCGCGGAAGGATTGGAAAGCGGTTTGACCCGTTTGCTGTTCATGGGCTTGATCGCGGCGACCGTGGCGATTGGCGTGCAAGCCGTTGGCGCGCTTTTGATAAATGCGCTGCTGGTCATTCCCGCCGCCACCGCCCGGCGTTTTGCCTCCAGCCCTGAACAGATGGCAATCTTCGCAGCGCTGACCGGCATGGTCGCAGTGACCGGTGGATTGGGGGCAAGCTTTGCCGTCGACATTCCCACCGGCCCGGCCATTGTGGCCAGTGCCGCACTTTTGTTTGCGCTGTCGCTGATCGGATCGACCCGGGCGATTGAACGCTAGTCGCCAACCCTTGGGAAGAATTTCGCCCGCAACCAGCCCCTGACCGTATTACCGTGCAGCGACAGCCGGTCGAGGTCTTTGACCCACTGGCCAAAATCAAGATCAGGCCGGTCAAACAGATTGGCCCGCGTGGTCATCTCGCGTTCGGGATCAAGCTCCTTCACGATGCGTGCAGGATTGCCCGCCACGACCACATTGTCCGGCACGTCCTTGGTCACAACTGCGCCTGCGCCGACAACCGAATTTTCACCAACCGTGACACCTTTCAAGACCGTCGCGCAGTCTCCAATCCAGGCATTTTGCTTGATGCGGATGGGGCCGGTTTCGCCCAGCGGCAATTCCCGGTGATACAGAAAGTGCCAGTCAGCGTCGGTAACATAGCTTTGCTGGGCGAACATCACATTGTCTTCAATGATGATCGATTGCGCCGCGGTGATCCGCGTTCCCGGTGACAACAAGACATTGCGGCCGATGGTGATATGCGCGTCTTCAAACGTGGTGTTGGGAAAGACCGCCACCCGGATCGGCTTGTCGGGCATTCCAACCGCATAAAGGTTTGGCCCGATGCGGATATTCTTTCCCGTCGGTTCGAAATAGCGCGCATTGGCGATGAACGCAGGCTCCCCCAATTCATCGACACGGGGCTTGATGAAATGGCGGACATAGGCCCGGTTTAGATGGCCATCAAGCTCTTTGAGCCAGAAGGGGCGATGATCGCGGCGCATGCGGAACTCTCTTATTCTGTCTTAAGACACGGGGCGGGACACGATGAGGCGAAGCTGCGTCTCGATCGAAGGCTGGTCACGCATGTGACCGAATTGTTCATCCCATTTGCCGGATTTGAGGTCATCACTCAAGGCGGCAACAAAGCGCGCCTCGGCCCCCTCAGGCAAAAACACCCAGGACGATTGCGCCGCGCGCACCTCGTCTTTCAGCAATTCTTCGGGCCGGGCGTAATTGGCCGACTGGAACCGGTCGGTGCACTCACGCCGCACCGGAACCGGGATGATTTCACAATGCCTGCCCATCGCCCCGATCATCACATCGAAAGCGGTGTCGCGTTTGCGCTCCACATCACGCATTTCGGGCAGATAGTGATAAAGCCAGAATTCACTATCGGCATCAGGGTCAAACGCCATCACCACAATGGGGCCACGCGTCACGCGCCGCACTTCACGCAACCCAGCAGCGGGGTCAGGCCAATGATGGACGGTGAGGATCGCCATGGCGGCATCAAACACCCCGTCATCAAAGGGAAGGGATTGGGCAGTGCCGTTCAGGGCCGGCGGCAGATGACGCGGCCTTTGACTGCGCTGCTGGATTGATGGCTCCACCGCCACGACATAACGGTCCAGCGGCTCATAATTGCCGGTCCCGGCGCCGATATTCAAAACCGTGCGCGCATCACCCAGTTGCGCATGGATCAGCGCTTGAATGTCCCGATCTGCCTTGCGAACGGTGGAATAGTGTGTCCCCAGCCCGTCATAGTCCTTGATCGTGTCCCGCATCACCTATCCTTGTTGAGTTTGGGGCGATTTTGGGTAAAGTAACCCCCAAACCGACAAATTGTCAGCTTTGTTCTGGCAAGGCAATTTTCAGGCGGGATCAGGGGGATCACATGTTGCGCTGGATATTCATGATTGTTGTGGCGTTGGGCATTGCGCTTTACGGCACCTATTACGCCATGGTCGAGGGCTATTTCGGCGCCCATGAAGAGCCTGGAACCATTATCGGCACAGCGGTTGACCCCGCCCTTGTCGCCAGCCGCGAGGCAGATCAGGCGCGCACCGCCGCTGCGATGTCCACCCCCTCACAAAAACAGATCCTGTTTGGCGACTTTCACGTCCACACAACCTTTTCCACCGACGCGTTTGCCGCCAGCCTTCCCTTGATGGGCGGCATAGGCGCCCATCCGCCGGCGGATGCGTGTGATTTTGCCCGCTATTGCTCGGCGCTGGATTTTTACTCCAACACTGACCATGCCGAGAACATGCCCTACCGACACTGGAGCGAGATTGTCGACACGGTCCGGCAATGCAATGCGGTTGCCGGTGATCCCGACAATCCCGATCTGGTTGCCTTTCTGGGCTGGGAGTGGACGCAAGTGGGCACCGACCCCACCACCCATTACGGCCATAAGAATGTGATCCTGCGCGACCTAGATGACGCCAATATTCCCAGCCGTCCCATCGCCTCGCGCAGCCAGTCGGCGCGCGCCTTGTCCGCCCCGCGCTGGCTTTCGGCCGCAGGTATTTTGCTTGATGGCGATGACCGCTATTACACCATGTCCAAATTCATGGCCGAGCGGCGCAATCTAGACACTTGTCCGCAAGACACGGCCGTGCGCGAAATGCCCAACCCGCAATGCTATGAAGACGCTGCAACACCGGCTGAATTGTTCGGCAAGCTGCGCGACTGGGGCCATGCCTCCGTCGTCATTCCGCATGGCACGACATGGGGTTTTTACACGCCGCCCGCATCCTCATGGGACAAGCAGCTCAAAGGCGCCATGCACGATCCCGATATTCAAACCATGATCGAGGTCTATTCGGGCCACGGCAACTCCGAAGAGTATCGCGACTGGCGCGCGGTTGAATTCACCGATCCTGCAGACCTCACCAGCGCAGTGTGTCCTGAGCCGGTTGAAGGCTATCTGTCGTCGTGCTGGCGCGCGGGCGAAATCATTCGCGCCCGCTGTGAAGAGCAAGGCCTCGACAATTGCGAGGCCAAGGCCGCCAAGGCGCGCAATGACTATGCCCGCGCTGGCTCTGCCGGGCATGTCACCGTGTCAGGGGAAACCATGGATGACTGGCTCAATTCCGGTCAATGTCAGGATTGTTTCCAGCCTGCCTTTAATTATCGGCCCGGCGGTTCGGCGCAATATATTATGGCGCTGACCAATTTTGACGACCCCCGACAATCCCCGCCGCTTTAAATTCGGCTTCATGGGCTCGTCGGACAATCACACCGCCCGCCCCGGTACCGGCTATAAGGAAGTCAATCGCCGCGGCACGACCGATGGCGCAGGCCCGATGACCGAGGCCAATCTTCAAACCCTGCGTCCCGAACTTGGACCACCGCTTGTTGAAACCCAAACATTCAACTCGGTTGATGAGGTGTTTGATTCCACGACCAACGCCTTCCAGCTGCTTGAGGCGGAACGTCAGGCAGGCTTCTTCCTGTCGGGTGGCCTGATTGCCGTTCATTCGGAAAATCGCACCCGCAACGGCATCTGGGACGCCATGGACAAGCGTGAAATCTACGCCACGTCGGGCCCGCGCATTCTGTTGTGGTTTGATCTTGAAAACGGGCCCGAAGGGCTTGCCCCCATGGGCAGCGAAGTCGCGCTGAATGAAGCGCCGCGCTTCACCGTACGGGCGGCAGGCTCGTTCAAGCAAAAGCCGGGCTGCCCGGAAAATGTCACCCAGGCGCTGGGGGCAGAACGCACCGCCTATGTGTGCCAGAACGAGTGCTACAATCCGTCTGAAGAACGCCGGGTGATTGACCGGGTCGAAATCATCAAGATCCGCCCCGCAATCCTATGAGGGAGAGCCGGTGGCCAATCTGATTGAAGACCCCTGGAAGGTGCTGCCCTGTTCAGGCTCCGCCGAAGGCTGCACCGTCTCCTTTACCGATGAGGGTTTTCTCGATGGTGAACGCGACGTGCTGTATTACGCCCGCGCGATTGAGGAGCCCAGCCAGGTGATCAATGCGGGCAATCTGCGGTGCGAGTTTGATGCCGATGGCAATTGCATCAAGGTCAATCCCTGTCATGGCGACTACCGCTCAGGCGATGAGGAATGCACCGTCTCTTCAGCCCAGCGCGCCTGGTCGAGCCCGATCTTCGTGAACTATTCGGGCTTCAGCCTGACAGCGGCACAACCGTAAGGCTCAGTTCAGGAACATTGGTTGCGAGCGCTTCGGTGAAGCGCTCCAACACCGTGTGACCGTCTCCCGCCACCACCAGACTGCGCGGCCCGGCAGGAGCCAAAACCACCCGATATTCAGCGGCCAGATCGGCGGCGATGCGCAAGATATCGCCATCGCGCATCAGGCTTGCGCCGGAAAAGACAAGACGGCGGACCGCTTCACCCTCTTCCACAGGCTCTTCAAATTTCAGGGTCTCAAGTTCCTGGGCTTGCATCCGGGCGCGGTCGCGTTCGCGCTTGAGCTGGGTGGCAGTGTGCACCCGCGCTTTCAACTCGGTCAGCCGGGCAGGCTTGGCAATGTAGTCACACGCACCGGCCGCCAGCGCGCGGGCCACCCCGACCTCTTCGGCATGGGCGGTCATCATGATAACGGGAACCGCATTGGCGGGGTCAATCTTGCGAATGCGTTGTAGCACCGCCAAACCGTCAAAACCGGGCATGTCGTAATCAAGCAAGATCACATCATAACGCGAATTAAGCACACCGCTCGCCGCCTCCTGCTCTGCGGCGTCTAAAAAAGCGTGGCCTGAGTCAAACTCAGCCACACCATGGCCATCATGGGCCAGTATATGGTGCACCGCGCTGCGGTGAACATCACTGTCATCCACAAGGGCAATCGCCATGTCCCACTCCTTTTCCCCCCACAATGGCGAAAAAAGGTTAACGCTTCGTCACGGATTTCGGTTTAGGCTTGCCACACTTTCTTCAAGATTCGGCGCAAAGCTGGGCGCCGCAACAGAGAGGACAGACAATGAAACTGTTTCGGTGGGTTATGGTTCTGGCGCTGGCAAGCTTCGTGGTGGGAGCCGCACACGCCCAATCTGTCCCGGTCGCATTGAAGACACCGGGCGAGATCAAAAATTATCTTCAAGGCAGCTGGTATTATGTCACCAAGCAGGTCTTTCCCGGCCGCGGGGAAGTGACGCTTGAGAATGTTGTCACCTATCATGGCGATGGCAGTTTTGTGATGACGGTGACAGACGCGGCCACCGGCCAGTCTAAGACCCAATCAGGCGCCTATCAGGTCCGCCCGTTAACCCCGGCGCGCTTTGGTCTTGCACTGCAATTGCCCGGCCGGCCTGCGCGTCCGGCGACGATGGAAGTGATCAACGGCTCGGCCATTCGTCATGTGGGTTTGAAGATTGTCGCCCAACGCATGGAAGGCCAGAATTAGCGTCAAAGCCCCCCCCTAGCGGCGGCGCTTCTTCTTTTCCCGGTCCGGCCGCGGCGCGTCATCAATCAACGCGGCGCGCGCCATCTGATCGGCTCCAAATTCGGTCATCCCCAACACCCGCAAGGCTTCACGCCCCGCATCAAGCGAGGCTTCAAACAGCTCGCGCACGATGTGATGGGCACCCGCTTCTTCCAGCGCCTCGACATGAAAGCGGTCAAAGGCGCGCGCGATGATGTGCACATGCGGATGGTGACGGCGAACATGTTCCACCAGTGTTAATTGCCGGGTCCGGTCATCAAGCGCGGCGACAATCACCTTGGCATTGTCGATCCCCGCTGCGTGCAGCAATTCAGGCCTGGTCGCATCGCCATAATAGGCTTTGACCCCCATGCGCCGCAGATCATCAATATGATCGGCATCATGGTCGAGCACGACGGTTTCATGGTCACAAGCCCGCAACAGCTCATTCACCACCTGCCCGAAGCGGCCCACACCTGCGATGATTACCGTGCCGGTGTCTTCAACCTCATCAGGTTCCCGGTCGGGCTTGTCGAAGCGGGGCATGACCGCCCGGTCAAACAGGATGAACAGTAGCGGCGTACCGAGCATTGAGAACGCCACAGCCGCCACCAGAATGGCGCTGAGTTCTTCCCCCAGCACCCCCGCACCTGTGGCAAAGCCAAACAGCACAAAGCCGAACTCCCCCGCTTGCGCCAGGGACAGGGCAAACAGCCAGCGGTTTGACCCGCCAAGCTTGAACACTGCGCCGAGCGGATAAAGCACGATCAGCTTGGACAGCATCAGCGCAAGGGCGAGCCCCAATATGAGCGTGGGCTCAGTCGACAACAGATCAAAATCAATGCCGGCGCCCACCGTGATGAAGAACAGGCCAAGGAACAGCCCCTTGAAGGGCGCAATATCGCTTTCCAGCTCGTGCCGGTACTCGCTTGACGACAAAACAACCCCGGCCAGAAAAGCGCCCAGGGCAGGCGACAGGCCGACCAGCTCCATCCCAACCGTCGTGCCGATAATCAGCAGCAGGGAGGCGGCGGTAAAAATCTCCCGCAGCTTGGCATGGGCGATATAGCGGAAGGCAGGCCGCATGACGAACCGGCCCAGCGCCACGATCAACCCAATCACCCCAAGAATGGCAGCCGCCTGCATGGGCCCCGACAGACCCGCCAGCGCGCCTGCGCCATGGCCATGGCCCCCCGATCCATGCCCGCCGGCATGGGCGAGAAGCTCAGGATCGGCAAGCAATGGCAGGGCCGCCAGGATCGGGATGACGGCAATGTCCTGGGTCAGCAGGACCGAAAATGCGCCTTCGCCCCCCGGCGTTCGCATCAACCCCTTTTCACTCAGGGTCTGCAGCACGATCGCGGTTGAAGACAAGGCCAGGATCAAACCGATGGCGAGCGACACCTGCCAGGTTTGGCCAAGCCCATAGGCGATCCCGCCGATCAGCGCAGTTGTGCCGATCAATTGCAGCCCGCCAAGCCCGATTAGCTTGGTCCGCATGCGCCACAGCATGGAGGGTTGAAGCTCAAGCCCGATCAAAAACAGCATCATCACGACGCCGAATTCGCCAAACTGACGAACGGTGCTGGAATCATCCTCAATCAGGCCAAAGGTCGGCCCAACAAGAATACCGGCAATCAGATAGCCCAGAACGGACCCCAGACCCAGCCGGTCGGCGAGCGGCACGGCAATCACTGCCGCAGCCAGATAGATCAAAGCCTCGCCCAGTAACTCCAAAAGCCGCTCCTCACGCTCGTCTTCGCATGTGCAAAAGAATGAGCGAGCAGAGGCTTCAGTTCAAGGAAAAGCCGCGGATCAGGGTGTGACAATGTTGAAAGGCGTCGCGTCGGGCAGCTCGAACTTGCGGATGAAGCGGACCAGCTTGAGCCGGCTGCCTTCAATCTGAAGCTCATCATTGCCGACAATATCGTCAAAGGCGGCGCTGTCGGTGACGAGCTTGAGCCACAAGGCCCGCGTCAGCGTCACATTGGCGTCGGCGTCGGGGTCGGGCTCGCCCTTGCGGTGATGCAGGACCGCATTTTCCAGTTCCAGCACATAGGTTTCACCAACATCGGTGAAGGTGAAGTTGAACACCATATGCTCGCCATCGGCACTGTCGGCTTTCAACCGGGTTGCCATGGTCGCAAAAAACTCGCCCATCGGCACATGGGCCAGAATGCCCTTCATATCCTTGGGCGACAGCGCAACATTGTCATTGTTGGGGGCGGTCAGATCCTGGGCTCCGGTGAGATAAAAATCGCGCCACGGGCCCGCTTCGGCCTGATAGCCCAACTGCCGGTAGGTCCGCGCCAACAGGCGGCGCGCGGCTTTGTTGCCGGGCTCGGCAAACACCAGATGGTTGAGCACGCTGGCCACAAAGCGATAATCGCCATTGTCGAACTCGTCCTGCGCTTTTTTCAACACCGCATCAGCCCCGCCCATAAAGGCGACCATCTTGACCGCCTCATCTTCAGGCGGCAGCGGATTAAGATTGGCGGGATTGGCATCAAACCAGCCGAAATAGAACTGATAGACGGCCTTCACATTGTGCGAGACGGTCCCGTAATAGCCCCGTGCGCTGAACGCGCCGGTCAGGCTTTCAGGCAGCGTGACCCGTTCGGCAATCTCGCGCGGCGTGAAGCCCTGATTGGCGAAACGCAAGGTCTGGTCGTGAATGAACAAGAAGGTATCGCGCTGGCGCTTCATATAGGCGATGGTATCTTCATTGCCCCAGACCGGCCAGTTATGGCTTGAGGTGACAACTTCGATCCCCTGCCCAAACAGCCGGATGGCTTCATCGATATAGCCCGCCCAGGCGCGCGCATCGCGCACCTTTGCCCCGCGCAATGTGTAGAGATTGTGCATGGTGTGAACAATCACATCTGCGCCACCAAATACGCCGGTTTCGGGCAGGAAGAACATGAATTCCGCGGGCGCCTCGGCTTCAGGTGTGTATTGAAACACGAAATCCACGCCATCAATGCTCAGCGTCTCGCCGGTCTTGTCGATATGCTCGGTCGGCGGCACAAGGCTGATGGTTCCCCGTGTCGGTTCTTTGCCCAGTCCGGTTCCCAAATGCCCCTTCGGCCCGCGCGGCAGCGGCATGCCATACATGTACATGGCCCGCCGCCCCATCGCCATGCCGGCAATGATGTTCTCGCTGGCCGCTTCTTCCAGAAAGCCTTTGGGCGCAATCAGGCGCACCTTGCCCGAGGCGACATCCTCGGGATCAACAATCCCGGCGGTCCCGCCGAAATGATCAATATGGCTGTGGGTGATCAGAACCGCCGTCACAGGACGTTTGCCCAATTCACGCTCCACCAGATCAAGCGCGGCGCGCGCCGTCTCCGTCGTGGTCAGCGGGTCGATTATGATGCGGCCTTTATCGCCTTCAACCACGGTCATATTGGCGAGGTCATAGCCGCGCACCTGATAGACGCCTTCGGCCACTTTAAACAGGCCATAAATATTGTTGAGCTGGGCTTGCCGCCACAGGCTGGGATTGGCCGTGTCGGGGGCCTCGGCACCGTCCAGAAAATCATAGGTTGAGCGGTCCCAGACGATCCGGCCATCGGCGGTCTTGACAACCAGCGGCTCATCTTTGGCGACAAAGCCTTTGTTGGCGGCTTCAAAATCGCCCTGGTCTTGCAGGGAAAGCGCGCCTGCCACCGCTTCATTGGCGGCGATGGTTTGTGCGGTGGGCGCGACGTCTTCTTCAGACTGTTCAACAGCCCCGTCATCGCAGCCCAGCAGAATGAGCGCCGACAGCGCAATCGCAATTTTCTTCATGCTTCCCCCTCTCGCGTGAGTTTCAGCTCACTTGTGTTTTGCCCCGCTCCTGCACCGCCTTGCGGCGGGCTTCGACTTCTTCGGCCGAGACATTGGCATTTTTCTTGGCAAGCTCTGTTTCAAGCTTGAGCCCCTCATCAAAGCTTTGTGCAAAGCCATCATCAATCAATTTCTTGTAGACGGGCAACATTTCGGGATCGACCGACAGCATATCCTGGGCCAATTTTTCGCATGCCGCCACAAGCTCGTCCTTGGGCACCACCGAATTGATCAGTCCCCAGCGTTCGGCTTGTTCAGCCCCGATAAAGTTGCCCGTGAAGGACAATTCCTTGGCGCGCGAAATACCGATCAGCCGCGACAGTTTTTGCGACAACCCCCAACCGGGCATGATGCCGACACGGGCATGAGTGTCGGCAAAGCGGGTGTTTTCACAGCCCACCAGCACATCACACCCCAGTGCCAGTTCAAACCCGCCGGTGATCGCAACGCCGTTGATCGCCCCCACAATGGGGCCTGAAAATTTACCCAGCGCACGCACCGGATCATCGGCAACACTATCCCCTACCGAACTGTTGCCTGCGCCCATCTCCTTCAGGTCAAGCCCGGCGCAGAAGGCCCGCTCTCCCGCCCCGGTCAACACCAGAACCCTGATATCCGGATCGGCTTCGGCCTCAGTGACGGCCTTGGTCAGTGCCGCGCGCAGTGCGCCATTCAGCGAATTCATCTTGTCGGGGCGGTTCAGCGTCAAAACCGCATAGCCGTCTTTTTTGTCTACCAGCAGAACCGGATCAGCCATTGTCTCGTCTTTCGTCCAGGAGGCACAGAATGCTCGGCAAGATGACGAGCGTTGAAATAAGCGTCAGCGTGATCGACACGGTCAGCAGCTCGCCCATGGTGGCGGTGCCCCGATGGTTCGATACCGCGAGCGTTGAGAATGAGCCGATGGTGGTGAGCCCCGACAACAGCACGGCCTTCGGTGTCGAGCTGGCAAGCAATTCAGCGCCGCCGCCCGCTTCACGCCGGCGCATCATCAGGTGAACGCCGCTGTCAACACCGATGCCGATCAGCAAAGGCAGAATGATCACATTGGCAAAATTGAACGGCACCGAGATCAAAATCATGATGCCCGCCGTGACCAGCCCGGCATAAAGCACGGGCAAGATCACCAACAGGCTGTCGCCCAGCCGCCGCAAGATCAGCATCAGAAACAAAAAGATACCGATAAAGGCATAAGACGTCGCCTCAACCATCGCGCCCTTGACCGTCTCGCCCGAACGCAGCACCGACACCGGATCGCCGGTCACGATGGGTGCCAGATCGTCGGTGGCGAGCACGAATTTTTCCAGCGCGTCGGGGTCGGCCATATCGGCGGCGGGAATGATCGACACCCGGATATCGCCATCCTTGCCGGTATAGCGGCTGACCAGTTCTTCGGGCAGCGTATCAAGGCTGACCGGGCCGGTTTGCAGCGCCGCGGTCAGCCGGTTGAATGTGCGGTCAAAAAAGCCCAGAAGCGCGGCTTCAAGCTCGGCGGGTGCGCCCTTATAGGCGCTCAAATCATTGAGCAGTTGATCCGCCATTTTGGCGGTGTCACCCAGATCGTCACGTGCGGCCAACTCGCCCAAGGCGGCCTTGAAGCTTTCAATGGCCGCCCGGCGTTCTTCGTCGGTGACCGGCTTGGGCGCGGGCTTGGCGAACAATACCGGCCCCATCAGAAAGGCGGCATCTTCAATCAGGAACAATTTCTCGTCCTGGTCTTTGGGGACGAACGTTGCCAAGGTCAGCGCGCGTTTGACTTCAGGCAAGGCCTGCGCTTTTTCGGCCAGCGCAGCCGCGCTTTGCGCATCCGGTGCAGCCGCTTGCGCCGCATATGGAGACGTCTTGGCATCCTCCAGCAACATCTTGATGGCCTGGATGGACTCGGTATTGGGGTCTTTCAGATTGAGCGGGTCGGCGTCAAACCGTACCTGAGGCGCAAACACCGCTGCGCCAATCGCAACCAGCAGAGCGCCGCACAGACACAGTTTGGCGTGCCGCTCGACAAAGCCTGCATGGGCATCACGCATTTTAAGCGGCCCGTCGGTCTTCTTTTTCAGCGGCATCAGCGTCATCAGTGCGGGCAGCAAGGTCAGCGAGGAGATATAGGCAATCACAATGCCGGTGCCCGAAATCAGACCCAGCTGTGACAGGCCGGCATAATCGGTGGGCGTGAAGGCAAAAAAGGCAATCGCAGTGGTTGGTGCCGCGATCGAGAGTGCAAGCCCCACCCCCTTGCCGGTTTCAGCCAACGCATCCCTGTGGTTCAAGCCGTTTTCAATCTCTTCTTGATAGCGCAGCAGGAAGTGGATCGCGAAATCGACCCCAAGCCCGATAAACAGGACCGCAAAGGCGATGGAGATCAGATTGAAATAACCCACCGCGGCAATGGCAAATCCGGCTGTGCACACAAGGCCGATCACCAGCGTGAACAAGGTCGCTACCACCATGCGCAACGAACGCACCCCAAAGCCCAGAACGATAGACACCAGGATCAGCGACAACAGTCCCGCCGACTCAGCCCCCGACGACGCACTTTTCAGTTCCTCAGCTTTGATGGCGACTTCCCCGGTGATCCAGATATTGGTGCCATTGGGCGCGGTTTCGAGATAATCGGCCTGCAACGCCCGTGCGGCTTTGAGCCCCGGTCCCGCCGGCTGCAGCTTGGTGAAATCAAGCTGGGGCTGGACATGAATGAAGCGCTGGGCCGAAGAAAAATCATTGTTCTCCCCGGCAAAAACCCGCTGCCAGCTCAGCACCCGTTCCTCGCCTGCATTGCGCGCCGCAACTGTTCGTCCAACAGCTTCAAGAACGGTAGTAAGGCTTTGATTAGGCTCGCCTTTATCGGCAACAGAAGTCAGCCCCTGCCCCAGCACATCAAAGAAGCCGCGCAAGGTCGGATCATCGGAAATCACGGCCAGCATCGGCTGGGCGACAATCAATTGATTGGTGACCTTTTCAAGCTCCTGGGCTGAGAGATAAAGCAGTGAAGAACGATCAAAGAACGGATTAACCTGCGGCGAGTAGACACTCTTGAACAATTCGGGCTGCGCCTGCATCTGATTGACCAGATCTTGAACAATAAGATCAGATTGTTCAGGCGCATCAGAATCGACAATAATGAGGAATGTGTCCTGAAAGTCGGGAAACGCTGCTTTAAATTGCAGGGCTTTTTGGCGATGCGGCAGGGTCGAATCAATCATCGACTCAGTACTGGTGTTCACTTCCAGGTTTTTAACCGTGTAGAAGGCTGAAAAACTGGCCAGAGCCAGATAAAACACAATAACCAGTCGGGCATGGGAGGCCGACAAGAGGACGAGGCGGGTTAAAATTTGCGCGATCATCTTACGTTCGCCTCATTCGGAAATTACGACCAATGCCAATCGGCACTGCGATCGGCACCCCGGCGGAAGGACCGCTCACAGGAAGTTTTGCGGTATGTGATACACATATCGATTAGCAATGGGAACGAAGACACGGCAAGGGCTTTTGAAGACGCGGATCGAGCACGTCTTGGTGATGGAACAAAGCGTTTCTCCCGAATCGGGCCTTGGTGGTACGGAACAAAGATGATGACGACAGAAAAAACAACAAACATCAAGCTGGGCGTACTGGCCGCCACCGCTCTCTTGTCGCTGGCCATGGCCGCCGCGCCATCCCCCTTGCGCGCGCAGGATGCCGAACCGGCTGCTCCCGCCGCGGCCGTTGAACCGGCGCCGCAGCCCGCAACGCAATTCACCGAAGGCGCAAAAACGACGATTGATGCGTTCCATGAAGATTTGATCGCAATCATGAAAACCGCCAAAACGACGGACGAAGCCACGCGCCGCGACCAGCTCAAGCCCGCCGTCGAGAAGACCTTTGATCTGCGGTACATGACCGAAAAGACCACCGGACGGTTCTGGACGGGCATGACCGAACAGGACCGCGCAACCCTGATCGATATTTTCAGCCGCCTGACCATCGCCAATTATGCCGACCGCTTTTCAGGCTATTCGGGTCAAAAATTCGTCACTGAAAGCGAACAGGCGCTTGGTGAAAGCAGGCTGTTGATCAAGACGGCCCTGGTCAAACCCGATGGCGAGAAAGTCGCGATCAACTATCTGATGCATGAAACCGATGAAGGCTGGTCGGTGATTGACATTTATCTTGCGGGCAAGGTTTCCGAACTGGCGACGCGGCGCTCGGATTTTTACGCCACGCTGCGCGACAAGGGCGTTGATGGGCTGATCCTTGTGCTGACCGAAAAGGTCGCCCAGATCGAAGCCCAGACCAAAACCCGGTAATTCCGCCCCCGATCATCATTGACTTCGGCGTCCACCCGGTCACCATGCAGCGGTTCAAAAAAGCTGCACGGAGGCACTCTTATGTCCAATGATCTTGTTGTTTACGGCCTTAAAGGCTCCCCCTTTGTCCGCAAGGTGCTCATTGCACTCGCCGAAAAGGGGCTTGCTTATGATTTTGAGACCGTCTCCCCCTTTCCCGCACCCGACTGGTACAAAGAAATCAGCCCGCTGAACCGCATCCCCGCCTTCCGCGACCGCGCGGTCGGCACCGAAGGCAAGGCCGGCACACTGGCCGACAGCTCGGCAATTCTGGCCTATCTTGACCGCAAATTTGAAGCCACACCGCTGATCCCTGCGGACGCCTTTGAAGCAGGCCGGGCGCTGTGGTTTGAAGAATATGCCGACAGCATGATGGCCGCCACCATCGGGCTGGGCATGTTCCGCCCCATCATCTTCAACCGTATGCAGGGCAAAGACCCTGACATCGCAACCGCGCGCGAGACCATGGAAACCAAATGCCCCGCCTTTTTCGATTATCTTGAGGCCGAACTTGAGGGTGAATTCCTGGTCGGGTCGGCCTTTTCAATTGCCGATGTCTCCATCGTTTGCCAGCTGATCAATTTCCGCTTTGCAGGTGGCGTGATCGATGCGGCGCGCTGGCCCAAGCTTGCCGCTTATTTCGACGCCATGCTGCAACGGCCCAGCGTCAAAGGCGCTTATGATGAGGAAGCCGCCATGTTCCCGCCCGTCGATCTGGCGGCCTAATAGTCAAACTCGTATTTGACACCGGCGGACTCGCCGCCTGCCCCATCGTCGGCTGCCGACAGGGTCACGCGGCGGGTCACCTCATAGTCAACGGCAATCCCCGGCGCAGCGCCGCTGGCATCCTGTTTGACCGAGACATAGACTTTCGGCGTCACATATTTACCCACCGTCACAGACGAACTGGCCGGATTGTCGATCGAGGGATCAAAGGCGATCCGGTCGACCCCCAGCCCGCGCCGCAACTTGTCAAACACGCCCGGTCCGCCGCCCAACGCTCCCGACAAGGTCAACGCGGCCGAGCCGAGTTGAGCGGCTTCAACCGCTGAAAGTTCGCTGGCCGGTTTACCGAAAATCAGCCGTGCCAGAATTTCATCCTGCGGAAGCTCGGGCGTTGACGAAAAGGTCACGTCAGGGTCTTCAACCGGCCCTTCCACCACCATCCGGGCAATCGTGCCCTCGACATTGGATTCGCTTTCAAGCCGGACTAGAACCACCGGGGCTGTTCCCGGCTTTTGGGTGAACAGCCTGATTTCACCGCGGGTCAATTCAAGAGAGCTGACCCCGGTATTGGCGGAGCCTTTCTTAAGTTCAATCGTTCCATCAATCTGAGGCGCGGCAGCGGTCCCTGTCACGTCAATCCCGCCTTCCCATTCGCTTTCAAGCCCCCGGCCGCGCACAAAGAAATTGCCCGGAACGCTCAACACAATGTCGAGCTTGAAATCGGTGCCAAACGGCGCACCCATCACATCCTCTTGTACGGCTTCGGCGTCGCCGGGCCTGCCGACATGGCGGACCTCAATGGTTTCAAAGGACGGGCCGGGATTGCCCGGGATGATCAGATCGCCCTTGTCGATGGTCACCACGCCATCAATCCCGCCTTTCAAACCATCGGCAAGCTGGGCATCGAGGGTAAGCTTGGAGGAGGCTTCGACAATGCCCAGATCACTGTCCATCAACCGGAAGCCCTTCAAGGCAATGGCAGCCTTGATGGCATCAGGCGCGCGGCCCAAAACTGAACCCTCAAACCTGGCCGACACGGTGCCCTTGGCCGCATCCTTGGCGCTGATATCGCCCGACAGGCTCCCGTCTGCGGCACGCGCAATACAGCCCTTCAGGCCCTTCACCACAGTGCCGGTAGCGGCCAGATCGACCCCTGCATCGGTCAGGCACAATTTGGCGTTGGCCGACCATTCGGCCTCATCCGCCACTCCGTCAGCTTCAAGTCCGACAAAGCCTGTAAAGCGTGAGCCGTCACCCAGCATGAAGGGTTCTAACGTGGCGAGCGCGATTTTGCCGTCAGCCTTGATGTTAGCCTTGCCGGTCAGTTCCGCGGTCATGGCAACCAGATCAAGCGCAAAGGGTGCGTCCAGCCGGGCTTCAAACTGCGATGCGCCGCCTTCAAGTGCAATGAGGGCCTTTGCTTTCTGATCCAGATAGCGTCCGTCCAGGGAGGCCGTCACCGGGGTTTCCAGCCCATCATGGGCAATCTGCGTTTGTGCCTGCAGCCGCACTTGTGGCGCGGCACGTGAACCGCTTGCCCGCAATCGGGCATGAATGGGAAGGCTAACCCCGCCTGTGTAAGTGTCGGGCGGTGTCAGCCCAATCAGCTTGATATCGGCGGCAATCTGATCAGCACCGAGGGCCGCGTCCCCCTCGACGCTTCCGCCCGCCACAGCGAGATTAAGGCCTTTGACGGCCAGCTCTTCTCCCGCCTGCCGGAGTTCAGCAGGCCCAAGCAGCTTGAGGGGAATGTCATTGACGATGCCCGCCAGACGATCCAGCCGGATGGTGAGCGTATCGCCCAACAAGGCCGTACCGGCCACATCAAGCCCGGCGGTGACAGGCGCTTGCGCATCGGCTTTCAGCGTGAATGCTAACGCTTCGCCTTTGGGCGTGATCACAGCCTCAAGCGCTTTGACCTCAATGCCTTCAGCAGGCAAAGACAAGGACTGCACCACAGCCTCGCCCGCCATCGTTCCATCAGCCTTGAGCCTGGCTTTCAACTGGACCGCACCCGCAGCGTCCATTCCCGCCAGCGCGGCCAACGCCGACAGATCCGCAATCACCAGATCAAGCGCGCCTTGCGGTGTGCCGCTGTCGAGTGCGAAGGCACCATTGCCCGCACCTTCAACGCCCAGACCATCAAGACGCAAATCAGTCAGGGTGAGCGTTGCCCCGTCATAGCCAAACGGCGCTTTAACATGCAGCGCCTCGCCCTTGCTTGTCGCGCGGGCATGCAACACACCTTGCGCCGCATCGGCCGAGCCTTTGATTTCAAGCTTGCTGGTGAAGGAGCCCTCAAGGTCCGGCGCGATCCCATCAAGGCTTTCCACGCCCAGATCAAGCACGGCATCAATGGCCATCGCGTCGCTCACACTGGCCTTGAGTTTGACTTCAACAGGTGTTTGAGGCCCGCCCTCCTCCATCGCCACCGATGCGGTCCCTATCAATAACAGGCGCGCTGGAAGGCCAAGCTGTTCGGCGCTGATATCGGCCTTGATCGCGGCCTGGCCAAAAACGCCGGGGGCAACCTTTTGAAGGGTCGGCGCATCAAGCTCAAGCGCCATCGCCACAGGCCCCGCAAGCGGAACATCACCTTGAAGCGTGAGTGCCAGCTCATTGGCGGTCGTGATGCGGCTGGGCTCCAGCGTGAGGGCATTCTTGCCCAGATCAAAGCGGCCTGTGATGGCAGCCTGAAGCGGCGCAAACTCCGGTGGCACATCGGCGGCCTGCAAATCTTCAAGCATCACGTCAAAGCCAAGCGCATCATCAAGCGAACCGCTGGCACGCACCTCCAATCGGGTTTGGAGCCGCGGGGCTGCAAGACTGGTGCTCACACGGGCCGCAAGCTCTTGCCCCACAAGGCCGACATCAAAGGAAAGCGTCACACTTTCACCGGCATAGGCCGCCACGTCCGGGCCGCCAAAGCCGCGCGGTTCAACCCTCAGGCGGCCTTCAATACCGAGCGCTTCATCATAAGACAGGCTCCACTGTCCTTGCGCTTTGGGACCTTTGGCCACCTCAAACACAAAGCTCTGATCGGTCTTCTCAAGCGGTCCCTCACCCGCAAGCTTGACGCTGAGCGCGCCGCCGTCAAAGCCGGTAAAGGCGGCCAGCGGCGCGCCGTCGGCATCTTCAAACTCGATGGAGAATTTAATGCGGTCGCGGTCCGCGCCATAATCGATTGAAATCGCCAGCGCGCCTTCGGCATCCTGCCGCGATCCGGTGATGTCTGCCACGGCCTCGCGCAGGGCTGCATCCACCCTGGCCTGACCCGCAAGACTGTAGCGGCTTTGCAAGCCAAGGCTCGGCGCAGCCAGTTCCAGCGCGTCAATTTCAAACTGGTCGAGATCAACCGACACCGGCAACTGCGGCAAGCCGCCCTCGCCGGCCTCCTCAACTGAAGGCTCCCCAGGCGGCAGCGCCACATCGGCATAGCGCAGATGGGCAATGCGGATTGTGTTGATTTTGGCCGTCCCGCCCAGCAAGGCAAGTGGCGACCAGTCCAGGGCCACCTTGCGCGCCTCAACCATCGGCTCTTTGGCGCCTTGAGGCTGGTAGCGCACATGATCGATGCGGACATTCAAGCCGCCTGACAGGCGCAAGCCCTCAAGCGTGGCTTCGCCATTGGTAGCCTCACCCACAACAGAGCCGATCTTGTCGCCGACGGCGGAAAAATGCAGCGCACCGATCCCAAGACCCAACAGGCCCACAAGGCCAAGCACGCCAAAGCCGAGTATTTTGAACAGGCGCAGCATCAGAACGCCTGCCCGATTGAGATATAAAGCTGGATCAGCGGTTCGCTATCGCGCCGGTCAAGCGGCGTGGCGAGGTCCAGCCGGATCGGACCTGCCGGAGTTTTGTAGCGCACGCCAAGACCGGTTCCCATGCGGAACTCATCGGGCGGAAAAGGTGACAAGGTCGGGTTAACCGCCCCGCCATCGACAAAACCGACAATGCCGATATCCGTTGTGATCTGGGAGCGCAGCTCAAGCGCAGCTTCAACCAGCGAGCGGCCACCGGCGGGATTGCCCTCATCATCCTCAGGACCAACCGACTGATAGTTAAAGCCCCGGATCGATCCCCCGCCCCCGGCGTAAAACAGCCGGTCGGACGGAATATTGACCCGGTCAGCCCCCAGCAGAGTGCCCAGATTGATCCGTCCTGCCAGCACATGATCGGTGAACAGGTGGAATTTCTGATAAGCGCTGGCCGAGCCGCGCACGCGCACAAACTGACCATCGGAATGGATGATGCCCCGGCTGGGCGCCACCGTCAGCGCAAGCCGGACCCCCGATGTCGGGTCCAGCACATGATCGCGGCCGTCATAAATGACACCGCCGGTTAACGTAACCAGCGTCAAACGGTTGTCGCCCTCGTCACGTTGTTCTTTCTGGGTTTCAAAGGTCAGCCCGAGCGACAGGGTGGTGTCTTCATTGAAAATCTGCTCAACCCCGCTGCCGATTTCAAACCGGCGGGTCTTGAAGGCGTCGGTGTCTTCGCGCTCATAGCCGGTGGCAAACGTCAGCGTGCGGGTCCGGGTCATAAAGGCGGGTTTGGCGAAATCAAGGGTCAGGCCCTGCAGCAATTGCAGCACGGTCGCTTCAATTTTGAGCCGTTCACCGGACCCGAAAAAATTACGGTGGGTCCAGGCGGCTGTGACGCCTGCGCCCTCGCTGGTGGAATAGCGTGCGCCCAGCGAGACGGTGCGGTGATGGGCGTCATCCAGAACGATATCGAGTTCGGTGTCACCCGTTGCGGGATCAATGACACGCGGCTCCACCGCAATCGTTTTGAACAGACCAGACTGCGCCAGTCTGCGCGCCGCCAGCGTTTGCAGTTCAGGTGTTAGAACTGCGCCATCCTCAACATTGGCAACCGTCAGCACATACGGCGTTTTAACATCTTCACTACCTTTGACGGTAACGCCCCGGACATGATGAACCGGCCCCGTTTGAACGCACCATGTCAATGTCAGGGTGTTGCTGCGATGATCCGCACGCTGATCGCGGCAAGGATAGGTTGCCCCGTAATAGCCCAGATCACCGATAGCATTTTCAAAGGCGGCGCGCGCCTTGTTGACGGGCCCGGCACGGGCCGGTTCACCCGCTTTCACGCCATGGGCGGCAAAATCAAAAGCGAACCGCTCAGGCCGCGCATCCTCAAACCGTATTTCGGCGGCACCGAATGTAAAGCGGGGGCCTTCAACAATGCGAATGATGATGCCGGACTTGCTCAGCCGCGCATTGATCCTGGCCGCATAATAGCCTTCGGACGCCAAAAGGTCGGTCAGGGCCTGCCGGTCGCGTTCCATGCGTTGATACAACACCGCGCGGCGGACATCTTTTTCGTCCCTGCCCGTCCAGGAAACCGAAATCGCCTTGGCGGTTTCGCGCAGATTTTCATCAGATAGCCCTGATATTTCAACATCATAGGCGTGGGCGGGCAAACCAAGCCCCAATCCCATCATGAAACCGATCAGAATGCGCCGCACGGGTTTCCTGCTATGATTTGCAAGTCTGCTCATCGCCCTGTGCTTAGGACGTCTGAGAGACGATTTCCACCACCGCGCGCGTCATAGGGACGAAATGCGGCAGAATTGGGAATTAGGGTGGCCGGGACGGGTTTCAAATTTCCCGTTTTAGGCGCACCATCTCGACCATCATACTACGCACAGATAAAGCGAACAGATGACATTCAATTGACGGACGGGGGACCATCATGGCGGCGCAATTTCCAGACACCAATCCTTATCTGACGGGCAATTACGGCCCGGTTCGGATGGAGGCCGATGCCCCCGATCTCGAAATCGAGGGCGAGGTTCCCGCAGGGCTGGCCGGTGTGCTTTATCGCAACGGACCCAATCCGCACTATGCCCCCTGGTCAGAGCATCACCACTGGTTCCTCGGCGACGGCATGATCCACGCCCTGTTTGTCGAAAACGGCCGGGTGCGCTACCGCAACCGCTGGGTGAAAACCGAAAAGTTCAAAGCCGAAGCAAGGTTCGGCGAAGCCGTGATGCCCACCGATTTCGATGATATTCTAAAAGCCGATCCGCGATCTGAAGGCATTCCGCTCAACGTCGCCAACACCAATGTGGTCTATCACGCCGGCAAGCTTCTCGCGCTGGAAGAAGGCAGCCCGCCCGTGGAGCTTGACGCCGACACGCTCGACACGATTGGTCCATGGACGTTTGGGGGCGATTATGGCGGCCCCTTTACGGCCCACCCCAAAATGGACCCTGACAGTGGCGAGATGGTCTTTTTCGGCTATATGGCCGGGGGCCCCGGCTCGCCGCAGATTGCCTACAATGTGGCGGATGCATCGGGCGGTCTGACACGCTCTGAAATGATCGAGGCACCGTTTTGCTCGATGGTGCATGATTTTCTGGTGACCGAAAACTTTGTCGGATTGCCGGTTTTGCCTGCCACCGCCTCGATCGAACGGATGCTCAGCCAAAAGCCCTTCTTTGCGTGGGAACCTGACAAGGGCAACCACATCGGCATTTTCGACCGCTCCGAAGGGGCCGGCGCCATTCGCTGGTTCACTGGCAATCCCTCCTATGTCTACCACCCGCTCAACGCTTACGAAGAAGACGGTAAACTCATTGCCGATGTCATGCAGTATGAGCGTATCCCGCTGTTTGCCGACCCCGACGGCACCAACACATCAGGCATCGACAGTGCCGAGGGCCGCCTCACCCGCTGGACATTCGATCTGGCCGGCAATTCCGACACATATAGCGAAGAAGCGCTGGATGATTTCAATGGCGAGTTTCCCCGCTTTGATGAACGGTTTGCGGGCAAAAAACACAGTGTCGGCTTTTTCGCCGTACGCCGCCGGGAAACCGAGACGGGCGGGCCGTTTGACACGCTGCTCGCGCGCAATTTCAAAACAGGGTCATGTGATGAATGGACGCCCGGAGCCGGGGAATGGGTGCAAGAGCCGGTTTTCGTGCCCCGCAGCGCCGATGCGCCCGAAGGCGATGGCTGGCTGTTAAGCTTGACCTATAAAGCGGCCGACAATCTGTCGGACCTGGTCATTCTGGACGCGCAAAACCTTGCTGCGGGCCCGGTGGCACGCGCGAAACTGCCGACGCGCGTGCCATATGGGTTTCACGGCAATTGGCGGAGCCTTGCCTGACAACAAGGATGCTTAGCTGCCAACCAGCTCATGCAGGTTGCGCATCATTTTGTAAGGCGTGCCGGTCAGCTGACCATTGATGATCCATGCCGGCATATTGCTGCCCGGATCGGTATAGCCGATTTGCTGAATGACCGTTTTGGTTCCACCTTCAACCGGCGTCAACATGGTCAAAAATTCGGCATCGGTGATACGGACCTTGCCGTCGACCGGCGGCTTGGCATCATATTCGATCGCCTTGGCGGTCATTTTGATGCTGCCATCGTCCTGCAGCACGCCATTGGTGCGCTGAACATAGTCGCGGTCGGCCACCATGGGCAGATCAAGCACCATGTAGAAGACAATCTCGGTTTCGCTGGGCTGCTCAAGCAGTTTGGTTTCCTTGCAGTTGGGCATCCAGTTGGGCATGTCCTCAATATCCTGGAGCGCCTTCACCACTTTTTCCAACGGGGCGTCGATGGTGGTTTCGGCCCAGAAACTTTTGATTTTCCGGCCTTCTTCCTGCTTGAGATAGACTTTGACGCCTTTTTTGTCCTTCTCAAGCTCCCAGCCCGCATCGGGCTTCAAAACTTCTGCGCCGGCAAAGCTCGGCAGCATGACAAGCGCAAACAGCGCCACAAAAAACTTCTTCATGGGTTTCCTCCCCTTCATCCCGTATGGGCATCCCGTGCACCCAAGCCCGGCGGTCTTGCAGACCCGCTCAAGCATTGTTTACAGCGTATACATAACAAAAAGCCATACACAACAACACTGTGGCGAAATTGCGAACGCCCCCATTTGGACTGGCTTTTTGCCGCAGCTAGAGCGTGATTTGCAAAGTCGCGGTGATGAAGCGCGGCGGCTGTAGCACACCAATATGGGTGCCCGGCTGCAAGGGCGCATCAACACTCAAAAACTGCACTTTGCGGTTGGTCAGGTTGGTGCCGTTCACGATCAGTGCCCAGCGGCCATCAATATCGACAATACCCGCGCGGGCATCCCAGCGCACAAATGCGCCCCGGAAGCTTGCCGGATCATAGTCGAGATTGAGGAAGGTCGCGCTTTGATAAAGCATGTCAAAGCCAAACAAGAAGCCGATATTGGGGCCCGACTGCCAAAGCGCCTGAAGCGGCAGAACCGCATTGGCCCCGGCCGAAATATTCCATTTCGGTGTCTCGGTCAGCGGACGCCCCGACGCATCGCAGGAATTGGGATCGCTGAGCACATTGGCAAAGCTCGCCATGCAGGGCGAGTTGGGATAAGAATCAAACACCGCATCTGTATAGCCCAGCGCCACACGGGCATTGATGCCCTCAATCACCACCGCTTCCAAATCCCATTCCACCCCCTGGGTGGTGGCTTCGGCGGCATTGGTGACCAGGAAGGTGGAGCCTGTGCCGCCAACGACCGACACTTGCAGGTCTGAGAATTTGGTGTGGAAATATGTTGCGTTTGACCGCACGCGGCCATCCAGCAATTCGGCCTTCACCCCCGCTTCCATCGTCACCGATGTTTCTTCATCAAAGCGCGCCCGGCTCGGGTTCTCCGCGAACGGGTTGAAACCACCGGCCTTGTATCCCGATGCCAGCGTGCCAAACACCATCACATCATCGAGAATATTGTATTTCAGCGAAACCTTGGGGGAGATATCGACCTCGGTGCGGCGTTCTTCGAGCATATATTCTTCAAGCCCGAGCCCGACCCGCAGCAACAATCCTGTGTTCACATAAGTCTGCTGAATGAAAGCGTCTTTAAGCTCATAGGAAACGCGCGCGCCCAGCACCAGCGCAAGCCGGTCGGTCGGACGCCAGGTTGCCTGGCCAAAGGCGGCAAAGGAATGGCTTTCCTGAATGAACAGCTGATCAAGCCGGTCGGACGCCAGCTGACTGACGGGCTGGTTGAGGTTAAGCGCATTGGTCAGCGCCGACACAACCGGTGTCAGGTTCTGCAAAATGGGCAGCTGATTTTCCAGAATGTTGATCAGCAGGCCGGTCGCATTATCGGCATTGATGATACGGAAATCGGTTGTGGCGACATATTCATTGTAGAAATAATGAAGGCCCGCCACATACTCAAATTCGCCAACCGGCGAGACCAGCCTCAACTCGGCATTGATCTGCTCATACTCGTCATAATTGTTCCATTGCAGGATCGGCACCGCGATGCCGTCAGCGTCAATATCGGCCTGTTCTTCAAACCGGCTCCACCCGCCGACGAACAACAGATCATACTCGCCCATCGTATAGGTCGCGTTGAGGGTGGCGGTCTTGGTGTTGCGGTCGGTGCGCGCGGGCGCATCGGTAGAGCCATGCCAATCAGCCTTGGCTTCACTGGCCGGATCGTTCAACCGGCTCAACACCAGCGAAAATTGCGCGGCCTGGGTCAGCTCAAAGCCGACGCCTGTATCCTGTTCTTCATTGTAGGAGCCGCTCGCAACCAGTTCGAGATTATCAATCGGATCAAACTTGATCTTGCCGCGGATAAATTTTTTGTCGACCCGGGCAATGTCGAGATCGCGGGTCGAATTGTAGATATAGCCGTCGCGATTTTGCAGCGTGCCAGCGATACGGATGGCGAGCTTGTCATCGATGATGGGCGCATTGCCGATCAGCGTGTAATTGCGCGTCTCGAAATTCCCCAGCGTGACATCACCCGATGCCTCCCAATCATAGATCGGCTTTTTGGTGTGAAGATTGACGGCCCCGGCCACCGTGTTCTTACCAAACAGCGTGCCTTGGGGCCCGCGCAACACCTCAACCCGGTCCAGATCCAGAAAGCCCTGACTGATATAGGACTGGCGGCCATAAAAAATGTCATCGATATAAAAGCCGACCGATTGCTCAAACCCGTCATTGGCGAGCGAGCCAAGCCCGCGAATACGGATGATCTGGCCCGCACTGCCCGGTGTGATGTCGATATTGGGGGTCTGGGTGGCGAGATTGTGCATATCGGTGATGCCTTTCTCGCGAATATCATCCCCGCCAATGGCGGAGATCGAAATCGGCACTTCCTGAATATTCTCAGCGCGCTTTTGCGCCGTCACGATGATCTCATCAAGCGCAGGGCCTTTGGGCTTTTCAGGGGCGGTGGCCTGGGCCTGATCCTCGGCCGCGGCTGTCGCGTCGTTTTCCTGAGCGAGGGCCTGTCCGGTTGCAAACCCCAAGACCAACGCGGCACACAGATGGCGCCATCCAGCACTTTTCATAACAATCCCCTAGCCCTGTTTTGGTAGAGCATATATTTTGTTCAATTATCTTGAACGTCTCGGGGGGTGTTCTGTCAAGGTTGACGCCACGTCAGACGGTAAATTTAATCCCGGTCAACTCTTCGGACTTGTCCCACAGCCCTTTGGCGAGGGCCTCATCATAGGCCATTTTCTTACCCGTCACTTTGATGGGCGGCCCCTGCATTTCCAGAAAACCTTTGGGGCCGTAATAGTCGCCGTTCTGGACGCCCTCGGCCGTGGCGGCGAGCAGGCTGGGCAAGGCGCCGTCATAGGCCGAGTGGGCAAAGATCTTGTTGCCCAGATCCATGATTTTTTCCTTGAAGCTCGCCCCTTCGATCTTCGCACCCTTGGCTTGAAGCTCAGTCGCGGCATAACCGGGATGGGCGGCGGCGGAAATCGTCACCCGGTTGGCTGCTGACAGGCGCCGCCCCAGTTCAATCGCAAACACCAGGTTCGACAGTTTGGCCTGCCCATAGGCAATCCAGCGCTGATAAGAGCGCGTCTCGAAATTGGGGTCGTGAAGATCAATCTTGCCGGGCCGGTGCGCCTGGCTCGCCACGGTGACAATCCGGCCTTTTTCGGCCGCCTCAACCAAGCCGAAAAGCTGTGCGGTCAACGCAAAATGGCCCAGATGATTGGTCCCGAACTGCATTTCAAAACCTTGCGCGGTGCGCGCTTCAGGCAGCGCCATCAGACCGGCATTATTGATCAGAATATCAATGTGGGCATAGTCAGCCTTGATAGCGTCGGCAAAGCGCTGAACCGAGTCAAGATCAGCCAGATCAATCTGGCGGATTTCCAGATCCGCACCGGGCACTGATTGCCGGATTTCTTCAGCCGCCACGCCCGCCTTGTTGGTGTTGCGGCACGCCATAATGACCTTGGCACCCTTCCCGGCCAACACCCGCGCCGTTTCAAGGCCCAGCCCCGAATTGGCCCCGGTTACAATGACGGTTTTACCCGACAAATCTTTAATCTGATCGACACTCCAGCTCATCTTTCGTCTCCCCGCACAAGCGATTGCGGGAGTTCACGCCATAAATGACCGACGGTCAACAACATTCAGGTTACAATGTGTAACCGGGCTAACACGACGCACCCGGCGACTGGTTGGGATAAAGCTCATCAAGCGGAACCGACTTGCCGCTGTCTTGCACCAGCCGGACATGAAACCGCTGCAAGCCTCTGGCATGCGGCACACCACAGGAATGGGCGATGATGCCCACGCCGTAATTGAGCTTTTTGACAAAATTGGCGACGCGCACCGATTTTTCTTCCGGGTCAAGCCCGCGCTGCAACCGCTTGTCATGGGTCGTGATGCCGGTGGGGCAGGTGTTCTTGTTGCATTTCAGCGCCTGAATGCAACCCAGCGCGAACATGAAGCCGCGCGCTGAAACAATGAAATCCGCGCCCGCGCACAAGGCCCAGGCCACTTCGGCAGGCGTGATCAGCTTGCCCGACGCGATCACCCGCACCCGCTTTCGCAGTCCCTTTCGGGTCAAGATATCAACCAGCATGGGCAAGGACTCGCGGATCGTCAGGCCGACATTATCGATCAAGGGCATGGGGGCAGCTCCCGTGCCGCCATCGCCGGAATCAACGGTGATGAAATCAGGAGCTGACTGTGCGCCACGCCGGTTGATCTCTTCACACAGTTCCTCAATCCAGCCATAGGCCCCGATCACCAGCTTGAAGCCGACCGGCTTTCCGGTCACATCGCGAATATGCTCAACCATATCAATCAGGTCAGCGGCGGAATGAATTTCAGGATGCCGGTTGGGCGAGATCGACGCCTCACCTGCCGGGATTCCGCGAATGGCGGCAATCTCTTCGGTTACCTTGCTGGCGGGCAGAATGCCGCCTTTGCCGGGCTTGGCACCCTGGCTCAATTTGATTTCAAACATTTTGACCTGACGAAGGGCTGCAATCTCGCGCAGCTTTTCATCGCTCAATTGTCCGGTCTCATCGCGCACACCATATTTGGCGGTGCCGATCTGAAAGACGAGATCACAGCCAGACCCGGTATGAAAAGGCGACAAGCCCCCTTCCCCGGTGTTGAGCCAACAGCCCGCCAGCGCGGCCCCGCGTGACAGCGCCTGAACGGCAGGCTTCGACAGCGCCCCATAGCTCATGCCTGAAATGTTGATCAGCGATTTGGCTTCAAACGGATGGCGGCAGCCCTCCCCCACCATCATGGGCGGCACATCCAGCGCCTCTTCATCCAGGGTGGGAAACGGGCAATTCACAAAGATTGGCGTTCCCACCGGCGTGAGATTGCGGGTGGAGCCAAACGCGACCGTATTGTCCTCATTGCGGCACGATTTATAGACCCATTCACGCTCCGCCCGGTTGAACGGCAGTTCCTCACGATCCATCGCAAAGAAATATTGCCTGAAAAATTCACCCAGGGTTGAGAAAATGCCCCGGAAGCGGCCAATGACCGGATAGTTGCGCCGCACGGCATCTTTGGACTGCACAATGTCGATGACAAAAATCACGACAACGCCCAGCGCCAGCAGGCCCATCGCCAGAACAAAGAGCGACGAAAGATAGTCGAGCGCCTGCATGGTGGCATGTTCAAACGGGTTCATGATCAAGGCTCCCCTCAGTCAGCGTCTGCAGACCATAACCGCTTCTTTGCGCTTGGGGCGATTCACACTGCGTGACGAGGCTGTGATCAATCGGTGAAGCGGTTCAGCCGGGCCACCAGGCTTGACGTATCCCAGCGGCCGCCGCCCATCGCCTGAACCTCGCGGTAGAATTGATCGACCAGGGCGGCCACCGGCAGACTTGCCCCATTGGTACGCGCTTCACTCAAAGCGATGGACAGATCCTTGCGCATCCAGTCAACGGCGAAGCCGAAGTCAAATTCGCCTGCGCACATGGTGGCGGCGCGATTGTCCATCTGCCAGCTTTGGGCTGCGCCTTTGGAAATCACATCAAAGACCGCATCGCTATCAAGCCCGGCTTTCTGCGCAAAATGCACCGCCTCGCTCAAGCTTTGCAGCAAGCCCGCAATGGTAATCTGATTGACCATCTTGGTCAGTTGCCCCGCACCCGCAGGCCCCATCAGCCGGCATGCGCGCGCAAAACAGTCAATGACGGGCTTGGCCTGCTCAAACACCGGCTGATCACCACCGACCATGACCGTCAAAATGCCATTTTCGGCCCCCGCCTGGCCGCCCGATACCGGCGCATCGAGAAACCGGCCCCGGGCCGCGGCATAAAGATCACGGGCCAGCTGCGCCGATGCGGTGGTGTGATCGATCAGGATCGCCGCATCACTCATCCCCACCAAAGCGCCATCATCAGCAAGCGTCACGGCACGCACATCGTCATCATTGCCGACACAGGTGAAAACAAAGTCTGCGCCTTGGGCTGCCTCTTTCGGTGTGGGATGGGCTGTGCCGCCATGCCCGGCCACGAATCGCGCTGCCTTGTCGGCGCTGCGATTATAGACGCGCACGCTGTGACCGGCTTTGGCGAGATGACCGGCCATGGGATAGCCCATGACACCCAGACCGATGAAAGCAACCGTATGGCTCATGCCTCGTCCTCATAGGGCTGGAAAATTTCTTCCAGCGATGTGCGGTTCATCCCATGCTTGGTGGGATTGTCCGGCGTGATATTGACTGATTTGACAAAAATGACCGGCGAGCCCCCGGCAGGTTCATCCACATCAATCACATTAATGCAGGCAAGGTCCTGCTGAAGCGGAGCGACTGCCGCCATCGAGCCGACCAGCAGGTAAGACAGCAAGACCCGGTTGACCCCTTCATGGGCGACGACCAGCGCGGTGGTCCAGTCCTTGTCGGCAAGCAGCGCCTCAAAGCCTTCAACCATGCGGGCAAGCACATCGTCAAACAGCTCACCGCCCTCGCCAAACGCCCCGCCCTTGTCGGCTTGCGCGAAAGCCTCGCGTTCCATTTCGGCAATCGAATGGCTGGTCAGCAAGTGACCTTGCGTAAGATCACCCACCGAGATTTCAACAAAACGCGGCTCGACTTCCAGTTCCGGCACAGCGGTTTCAAGCTGGGACAGAACATGCTCCGCCGTCTGGCGCGTGCGCGGATAACCCGAACAGATCGCCCGGTCGAACACCATGTCTTTGAGCGCCCGGCCCGACGCCTGCGCCTCACCCACGCCGCGCGAGGTCAACGGCACATCATTGGGATGATGCTTGTCGAGATTGCCGAGATAATCGACATGGCCGTGGCGCATCAAAATGATGCGCCGCCGGCATTCCGTATCGGGTAAGGCGCCCATCAGATAGCGCCCGCCTCTTTCAGCGCGCCCAGTTCGTCGGCGGAAAAGCCCCAGTCGCTGAGCGCCTCATCGGTGTTCTGACCCGCCAGCGGGGCCGGGTTCGGCACCGGCGGTGCGGTACGCGAAAAGCGCGGCGCAGGGGCAGGCTGTTTGGTGCCGCCAACTTCGACAAAGGTTTCACGCGCAACATTGTGGGGATGGTCCATCGCCTCATCCCAATCGAGGATAGGGGCAAAACACACATCGGTGCCTTCCATCAGCGCACACCATTCATCACGGGTCTTTTCCTTCAACACCGTTTGCAGCTTCGCTTTCAAAGCAGGCCACTGGCTCTTGTCATGCTGGGCGTCAAAGTCGGGGTCTTTGTCGAGCCCTGTTTTCTCCCGCAACAGCGCATAGAATTGCGGTTCGATCGAGCCGATCGAGACATATTTGCCGTCTTTGGTCTCATAGGTGTCGTAAAAATGCGCCCCGCCGTCGAGCATATTGTCTTCGCGATTGTTGGTCCAAATACCGGCCGCTTTAAAGCCATACATCATCGCCGACAGAATTGCAGACCCATCAGTCATCGCCGCATCAATCACCTGACCTTCGCCGGAGCGTTGCGCCTCGACAATGCCGCACGCAATGCCGAACGCGAGCAGCATGCCGCCGCCGCCAAAATCCCCCACCAGATTGAGCGGAACCGCAGGCTTGCCGTTCTTGGGGCCAATCGCGTGAAGCGCGCCGGTGATCGAAATATAATTCATATCGTGACCGGCGGCATGGGCCAGCGGGCCAAACTGACCCCAGCCGGTCATGCGGCCAAAGACGAGCTTTTTATTGCGCGCAAGAACGATATCAGGACCAAGGCCCAGCCGTTCCATAACGCCGGGGCGGAAGCCTTCAATCAGCGCATCAGCCTGCTCGCACAATTTGAGCACGGCTTCGACGCCTTCGGGCTTTTTCAAATCCACCGCAATGGACCGGCGGCCCCGGTTCAAAGGGTCCTTGTCCGACCCCGATCCGGCCGCGGCCTTGCGGTCCACGCGGATAATGTCCGCGCCCATATCGGCGAGCATCATCGCGCAGAACGGTCCCGGCCCGATGCCTGCAATTTCAACAATCTTGATCCCGTGAAGCGGTCCCATGGATAAATCCTTTCAATGGTGTGTATTAAATTCCAGATTTTGATTGGGCGTCATCGACCGTGATCGTGTCGCCGGAAATTAGCCGCCCCTGGTCGGAGCATAGCAGCACCAGAATGCCGTCAAGGTCTTCAGGCAGACCAAGGCGGCGCTTGGGGAAGCTTTTGATCTGGGCCTGGCCGCGGTCAGTATTGTACCACTCATCATTGATTTCGGTGCCGATATAGCCCGGTGCGATGGCGGTGACATTGATGTCATGGCGCGCCCATTCCCGCGCCATATTTTCAGTCATGGTCGAGACGGCGGCCTTGGACATGCAATAGACGGTGTTGCCACGCAAAACCGTGTGCGAGCCTATCGACGAAATGTTGATGATCCGTCCCCCCGCGCCGTTCTTGATCATGCGCCGGGCCACTTCGACGGCGCACAGAAACACCGCCTTGGTATTCACATCCATGATGAAGTCATAATCCGCGCCTTCATAATCGAGCAGCGGCTTGCCCAGGCTCACGCCGGCATTGTTGACCAGTATGTCGATGGGGCCCAGTGCGGCTTCGGTCTCATCCATTGCCGCCTTGATATCGGCTTCGTCGGTAACGTCGAGGGGTCGGGCAAAAACCGTGCCGCCCTCATTTTCAATCTCGGCTTTCAGCGCATCAAGCCGATCAGCGCGGCGGCCCGTAATCGCGACCTTGGCGCCTGCCCGGGCGAGCGCAATGGCCATCTGGCGGCCAAGCCCGCTGGTGGTACCGGTGACAAAAGCCGTTTTGCCGCTCAAATCCAGGGTTAGGGACATGGGGGGAACTCCAATGAGAATAGCGATGGCGCGATCCTAGTGAGTCTGGCCCGTGCGTCAATCTTGGCGTTTGGGACCATTCGCGATAGGCTCAACCCATGCATATGAAACTCGACATCATTTCCGACACGGTCTGCCCCTGGTGCTTCATCGGCAAGAAGCGGATGGAAGCGGCCATGGCGGAGTTGGACGACATCACCTTTGATGTGATGTGGCGGCCCTTTCAGCTTAATCCCGACATGCCGGCCGAGGGCATGGACCGCCGAACCTATATGCGGCAGAAATTCGGCTCCGATCATGGCGGCAAATCCTCGCCGGTCTATCAATCAATCCTCGACAATGGCACTGAGTGCGGCATCGCCTTTGATTTTGAAAAAATCGAGAAAATGCCCAACACGCTCGACAGCCACAGGCTGGTGCGCTGGGCCTATTCGACCGGTAAACAGGATGCGGTCGTTGAAAATCTGTTTCGCGCCTATTTTGAACAGGCGCGCGATATTTCAGACCGCGCCGTGCTGGTCGATGTCGCACAGCAATCGGGAATGGATGGGGAGCTTGTCGGCACGCTACTTGATCGCGGGGCTGATGTTGAACTGGTTCAGAAGGAAGATGAAACCGCGCGCGGCATGGGCGTCTCCGGCGTGCCATGTTTTCTGATCAATGGCCAGTTCATGCTGACCGGCGCGCAGGACACCGAAACCTTTGTGCATCTATTGAAGCGCATCAAAGGCAAGCTTGAGCAAAAAGCGGCAGACGCCTAGGCTGAATCTGCAAGCTTCGCCAATTTCTGCACCAGATTGTGCGCGCCTTTAAGTCTGGCCTCGACGTCCGACCAGCCGCGCATATAGACAAGCGTCATATCGGGCCGCAGCTTGACAGTCCCGACACTGTTCTGAACAAATTCGACCAGCCCAGCAGGATTGGCAAACTCATCCTTGCGGAAGCCAACGGTTGCCCCCTTGGGTCCGGCATCAAGCTTGGCAACACCAGCCTTACGGCACAGCTGCTTGATCGCGACGATCTTCATCAGGAAATCAACCTCTTCGGGCAGCGGCCCGAACCGGTCGATCAGTTCAGCCGCAAAGCCGTCCATTTCTTCCGAGCCATCAACACTCGACAAGCGCCGATAGAGCGACAGGCGCACATTGAGGTCCGGGACATAATTTTCCGGGATCAGGACCGCTGCACCAATATTGATTTGCGGTGACCAGCCATCATCGACATCAGCACCTCCGCCTTCGCGCAAGGACGCAATCGCGTCTTCCAGCATCTCGCGGTAAAGCTCAAAGCCGACCTCGCGAATATGGCCCGACTGTTCTTCGCCGAGCAGATTGCCCGCCCCGCGCAAATCAAGATCATGGCTTGCCAGCGTGAAGCCTGCCCCCAGCGTGTCGAGCGATTGCAAAACCTTAAGCCGCTTTTCCGCCCCATCCGTCAGGCTTTTGTTCTGCGGCACGGTCAGATAGGCGTAAGCGCGGGTTTTTGACCGGCCAATACGGCCCCGCAATTGATAAAGCTGGGCGAGCCCGAACATGTCGGCCCGGTGCACCAGCATGGTGTTGGCGGTCGGGATATCGAGGCCCGATTCCACAATGGTGGTCGATAACAGCACATCAAAATGGCCGTCATAAAAGGCGGTCATGATCTGGTCGAGCTCGCCCGGCGCCATCTGGCCGTGAGCAACCGCCACCCGAACTTCCGGCACGTGGGTTTCCAGAAACTCCTGAAGCTCCGGCAGATCGGCAATGCGCGGGGCGACATAGAAGGTTTGTCCGCCACGATAATGTTCCCGCAGGATGGCTTCGCGCGCCACCACCGGATCAAACGGCATCACAAAGGTGCGCACCGCAAGCCGGTCCACCGGCGGTGTGGCGATGATCGACAGATCGCGGACGCCCGTCATAGCCAGTTGCAATGTGCGCGGGATCGGCGTTGCGGTCAGGGTCAGCACATGGACATCGGCCTTCATTTCCTTCAGCCGTTCCTTGTGCTTGACGCCGAAATGCTGCTCCTCATCGACAATCAACAGGCCCAGATCGCGAAACTTGATCGACTTCTGCAACAGCGCATGGGTGCCGATGACAATATCGATCTTGCCCTCTTCCATCTCGTTTTTGGTCAGCGCCGCATCCTTCTGGCTGACCAACCGGGACAACTGCCCGATGCGCAAGGGAAAGCCCTTCATGCGTTCCGTGACATTCTTGGTGTGCTGGCGCGCAAGCAAGGTGGTCGGCACGACAATCGCCACCTGTTTGCCCGCCATGGCGGCCACAAAGGCTGATCGCAGCGCCACCTCGGTCTTGCCGAAGCCGACATCGCCGCACACCAGCCGGTCCATGGGCCGGCCGGACGCCAGATCTTCGATCACATCGGCGATGGCGCGGGCCTGATCATCGGTTTCGTGATAGGGGAAGCGGGCGCAGAACTCATCATAGGCCCCTTCGGGCAGGCCCAGTTCAGCGGCGTGCTTCAGCTCGCGCGCAGCCGCAATGCGGATCAGCTCTTCAGCCATCTCCAACAGCTTTTTCTTCAGCCGGGCCTTGCGCGATTGCCAGGCGGTGCCGCCCAGCCGGTCAAGCTCAACCAACTCGCTGTCACCGCCATAGCGCGACAGAAGCTCAATATTCTCAACCGGCAGATAAAGCTTGTCGTCATTGTGATAGGTGACAAGCAGACAGTCATGGGGCGCCCCGCCCGCCTCAATGGTGAACAGCCCGCCATAGCGTCCGATGCCATGATCGGAATGAACCACCAGATCACCAACCGACAGGCTGGCCGCATCGGAAATAAAATCTTCGGCTTTGCGGCGCTTTTGCGCGCGCCGGATCATCCGGTCGCCCAGCACATCCTGTTCGGAAATGATGGCGACACTGTCCCATTCAACGCCATGCTCCAAGGGCAGCACACCCAGGCCAATGGTTCCGGCGGGCTGGCCCAGCGCATCGGTCAGATTATCCACAAGCGCGAGCGGCTCAATCTTGCTGTCGCGCAAAATCTGGCCCAACCGGTCGCGCGAGCCTTCAGAGAAACTGGCAATCAGCGGTCGCTTGCCCGCCTTGAGCAGATCACCAAGGTGGGACTTCAACGCCTCATAGACATTGCGGTCGGGCTGGGTGCGTTCGGGCGCAAAATTGCGGCCAAGCTTGCCACCATAATTGACCGATCGGGCGCTATCAGGCTCGCCAAACGGGGTGAACCGCACCAGCCCGTGGGCATCGATCAGCGCGGTCCATTCATCATCGGTGAGATAGAGCGCGTCGGGCGGCAAGGGCTTGTAGGCAGGCCCTGAAAATTGTGTCCCCTCGGCATCAAATTCCTGCCGGGCCTCAAAATAGTCAGCGATGGTTTCCATCCGCTCACCGCGCGCTTCCTCAGCAAGGTGATCAAGCACCAGCCGGGCGCCGGGCAGATATTCACTCAAGGTAGACAGCCGGTCATGAAACAAAGGCAACCAATGTTCCATCCCCTGATGACGGCGGCCCGCACTGACCGCTTCATAAAGCGGATCATCATCGGTCACCGCACCGAAGCGGGCGACATAGCCCTGCCGGAACCGGCTGATCGTTTCGGCATCAAGCAGGAACTCGGTCACCGGCATAAGCTCAAGCGCCCCGGCATCATGCAACGTACGCTGGGTCAGCCCGTCAAAGGCGCGCACGCTTTCAAGCTCATCACCAAAGAAGTCCAGCCGCAAGGGATGCTCATGCCCCGGCGCAAACAGATCAATCAGCGAGCCGCGAACCGCAAAGTCCCCCGGCTCCATCACGGTGGAGGCACGCGCATAGCCGTTCTTTTCCAGGAAGGAAATCAACGTCTCGCGCTCCAGATGATCGCCGGGCCGGGCCACCAACATGCCCTCTTCCAACAGTGCCTTGGGCGGCACACGCTGGGTCACCGCATTGATGGTGGTAATCAGAAGCGGACAGGCCCCATGGGTGAGCTCCGACAGGACCGCCATGCGTTCGGCCACCAATGTGTGGTTGGGCGACACCCGGTCATAAGGCAGACAATCCCAGGCAGGAAAATAAAGCGGTGCCAGATCAGGGGCAAAAAATTGCAGCTCATCAATCAGCGCATGGGCGCGGGCATCATCGCGCGCCACAAACAAGACCGGCTCATCAAGCGTCTGGACAAGCTCGGCCAGAAGCTGGGGCTGGACCCCATCGGGCACCCCGCTGACCGTGATCGCTGCTTCGATCTTCTTGATACGCAGCAACGGGGTCACTGCGGGACGCTGTCCTTGAAATCAAACACCAGCAATTCCTGCACCAACGGGCTATCGGCCTCTGCGGGCACCGGCGCGCGGCCCATCAACCAATCGAGAATATCCTGATCAACCTCTTCCAGCAGGGCTTCAAACTGGTCAAGTTCATCAGCCGTCATGTCAGCCAGGCGCGCATTGGCAAACCGGCCCAGGATCAGGTCGGCTTCTTGCATGCCCCGGTGCCAGGCGCGGAATTTCAGCCGCTTGCGGCGGGTATGGTGCGGATCGTTCGTCATGGCCCCGTGTCCTAGAGTGCATCAGAAAGGCTTGCAAGCCATACGCGTCACTTGCAGTGTGCAGACCATGCGGCCAGAGATTCTCTATCCCCTGTTCACCGGCGTCGAAACCTTGAAAGGCGTTGGCCCCAAAATCGCTGAAAGCCTTGAAAAGCTGGGCATTCGGACGGTTGCGGACCTGTTGTGGCATATGCCCAGCGGCATGGTTGACCGCCGCTTCGCCCCGCGCGTCAAATCAGCACCCGACGGGCAGATTGTTTCGCTTACGCTCACCATCGACCGGCACATTCCAGGCCGTAGCCCCCGCCAGCCGACCCGGGTGCTGGCCCATGATGACAGCGGCCAGATCACGCTGACCTTCTTTCGCGGCGACAAAAAATGGCTTGAAGGCCAGATGCCTGTGGGAGAACAAAGGCTGGTATCAGGCCGGGTGGACTATTATCAGGGTGAGCCGCAAATCTCGCATCCCGACCATATCGTCCCGCTCAGCGAAGCCGACCGCGTGATGCGGGTGGAACCCACCTATCCGCTCACAGCCGGGCTTGCCCCCAAAAGCCTGGGCCGCGCCATAGATCAGGCGCTGGCGCGCGTCATGGCCTTGCCCGAATGGCTCGACCCCGCCCTTGTGGCGCAACGGGGTTGGCCAAGCTGGCATGAGGCCATCGCCCGCGCCCATGCCCCGCAAGCCGCCAAGGCGCTCGAGCCTGATGATCCCGCCCGCGCGCGGCTCGCCTATGATGAATTACTCGCCAATCAGCTGGCGCTCGCGCTGGTGCGCCGGTCCATGCGGGTTACCAAGGGCGAGGCGGTCACCCCCACCGGAGTACTGAGCAGTAAGATCAAGGCCGCCCTGCCCTACACGCTGACCAAGTCCCAGGCTGAAACGCTGACCGAATGCCTCGCCGATCTTGAAAGCCCCAACCGGATGATGCGGCTGGTTCAAGGCGATGTCGGATCGGGTAAAACCATTGTCGCCCTGCTCACTATGGCTGCCGTCGTCGAGGCGGGTGGGCAGGCCGCACTGATGGCCCCGACGGAAATTCTCGCCCGTCAGCATTTTGCCGGCATTGACCAGCTGGCACGCGCCGCCGGCATTTCGGTCGAGCTTCTGACCGGCCGCGACAAAGGCGCGACGCGCGGCGAGAAACTGGGCCGGATCGAAAGCGGCGATGCGCAGATCGTGATCGGCACCCATGCGCTGTTTCAAGATGATGTCGCCTTCGCCAATCTGCGCCTTGCGGTGATTGATGAACAGCACCGCTTCGGCGTCCATCAAAGGCTGCAATTGTCCGCCAAGTCGGCGCGTCCCGTCGATGTGCTGGTGATGACCGCCACACCCATTCCGCGCACGCTCACCCTGACGGCCTATGGCGATCTGGATGTCTCCCGCATCACCGAAAAGCCGCCGGGGCGCCAGCCCATCGACACGGCTGCCATCCCGACAGAGCGCATGGACGAGCTTGTCACCCGCATTCACACCGTCATCGAACGGGGCGAACGCGCCTATTGGGTCTGCCCGCTGGTGGAAGAAAATTCCGAACTGCAACTAGCCGCCGCGATGGAGCGGTTTGAGGCGCTGAAGAAGCATTTCGGTGATGCTGTCGGACTGGTTCATGGCCGCATGAAGGCGGCTGAGAAAGACCAGACCATGCGGGCCTTTCAGGACGGCACGCTCAAACTGCTGGTGGCCACAACCGTTATTGAAGTCGGCGTTGATGTGCCCGAAGCCACCATCATGGTGATTGAACATGCCGAACGGTTCGGCCTTGCCCAGCTTCACCAGTTGCGCGGCCGGGTTGGCCGGGGGGACAAACGCTCGGTCTGTGTTCTGCTTTATGACACGCCCTTGTCGGACACAGCCAAACGGCGGCTGGCCATCATGCGCGAATCCGAAGACGGCTTCCGCATCGCCGAAGAGGATTTGAAGCTGAGGGGGGCCGGTGATCTGCTCGGCACCCAGCAAAGCGGATTGCCGCGATTCAAGCTGGCCGATCTGGCGGCCCATGCCGATTTGCTCGCCATGGCGCGCGATGATGCGGTGTTGATCCTCAACAAAGACCCCGAGCTTCAATCCGAACGCGGCACGGCGTTGCGCATCCTGCTTTATCTGTTTGAGCGCGATGAGGCCGCGCGTTATTTCCGCTCGGCCTGATTGTCGTCGTCCGCGATTTTTTCAGGGGTCACAACACCGGCGGAGACCACAAGTTTGGCCGCCTCTTCCACCGACATGTCGAGTATCTTGACCTCGCTTCGCCGGGCAAACAGCAAAAAGCCGCTGGTCGGGTTGGGTGTGGTCGGCACGAAAATATTGATCAGCGGATCGCCATCCGCACTCAGCTTTTCGGCCACCTCGCCCTTGGTGGCGGACGACACGAAGCCGATCGCCCAAAGACCCGGACGGGGATATTCAACCAAGCACGCCTCGGTGAAGGAGCGTTCCTTCTGATTGAGGATGGTCTCGAAAATCTGTTTAAGCACACCATAGATGGAGCGGATCACCGGCATCCGGTTGACCAGCCGGTCACCCGCCGAAATCACGCCGCGGCCCACAATATTGGCGGTCATCGCGCCCAGAAGGGTGAGCACAACCACCAGAATGATCAGTCCCAGGCCCGGCACCGACAAGGGCAGCACATTATCAGGGTGATAGCGCGCGGGGATCAGCGCGCCGACCGCATCATCGACAAAGCCGACAAAGGCCATGGCGACATAGATGGTGATCCAGATCGGCATGGCGACCACAACGCCGGTCAGCAAATAGGTGCGCAGGCGCGCCATCACGCTCACCTTTTCGGCGGGCTGAAGCAGCGATACCGCATCGGCATCCTTTTGCTTTTTCTTACGGCCAAACATCGGGCGTGATCCTTTCCATTTGCGAAGATGGGGGAGGATGCAGTTCAGCGCAAGACCTCTATTGCACCGCACCATCAATCAAGGCAGTGTGGCGAAAAATTGGGGACGATATGGACGATAATTTTCACGACCGGCTGGCAGCTGTCATGGCCGCCCGCGCCAATGCACGCGACATCACCAATCTTGCCCGCCTGTCGGGCGGCGCCAGCCAGGAGATGTGGAGCTTCACCGCAACCCTGGAGGACGGGCCCGCTGAGCTGATTGTCCGGCGCATTCCCGGCGGCGGCGATGAGGAACTGAGCGCGACATCCATCCCCAAGGCGCATGAGGCCGCCCTGCTGCGCGCCGCGCATGAAGGCGGCGTGCCGGTCCCCAAAGTGATTTGTGTGTTCAGCCCCGAAGACGGACTTGGCCCCGGCTATGTGATGAACCGGCTGGAAGGCGAAACGATCGCGCGCAAAATTCTGCGCGATGAAGCCTTTGCCCAGGCGCGGACCGTGCTGGCCGATCAATGCGGGGCGGCTATGGCACGCATCCATGCAGTGCCTGCCGAAGGCCTGCCCGATCTTGCCCGCCAGGATGCCCGCGCCCAGCTTGGGGCCCTGCGCGATCTTTACGACACATTTGATGACCCCCATCCGGTGTTCGAGCTCGCCTTCCGCTTTCTCGACGACAATGCACCCGATATCGCCGCACCCTGTCTGGTGCATGGCGATTTCCGCAATGGCAATATCATGGTCAATGAGGCTGGGCTTGTGGCTGTGCTTGACTGGGAACTCAGCCATTTCGGCGATCCGATGGAAGATCTGGGCTGGATTTGCGTCAATAGCTGGCGGTTCGGCCAGCTCGACAATCCCGTCGGCGGCTTTGGCTCATATGAGGATTTGTTTGCGGGGTATGAGCGCGAAAGCGGCCACAGTGTCGATCCCAAACGTGTGCATTATTGGGAAGTGTTCGGCACGCTGCGCTGGGGTGTCATCTGCCAGATCCAGACATTTGCGCATCTGTCGGGCGCGTACCGTTCGGTCGAACGCGCCGCCATTGGCCGGCGGGCGTCGGAAGCCGAACTTGACCTTTTGACCCTGATTGGAGGCTGACATGGCGATGGACCGCCCCCATGTAAACGAATTGCTTGAAGCGGTGCAGGAATTCCTGACCGACAAAATCACGCCGCAACTGTCGGGCTTTGACGCCTTTCAGATGCGAATCATCAACAATGTGCTCGACATCGCCCGGCGCGAAGTGGCGCATTTTCCCGCCTGCGCAAAAGCCGAAACCACCCGTCTGCAAGCCTTGCTCGACAGCGATAGCGATGATCTCGATGCACTCAACCGCAAGCTGTGCACCAAGATCCGCAAGGGCGGAACAGCCCTTGATGACCCGCAGCTTCTGGCCCATTTGTGGGCGAGCACACTCGACAAGGTTGCGATCGATCAGCCCCGTTACGCGACCTATCGGCGTGAAGCGGAAAAACGCGGCCATACTCTCCCTTAAAACGCTCCAACACTGCCGTTTTTTTGCCACATCGGGCTGGGCATCATTCCGGCAACCCCGCCAAAAAGCTTGGCTCTCGCCTGAGAGCAGCTAAGCTTGGCGCGGGATGTTCAGTTCTGGGGACCCGTAGGGGTGAAGGAGAGACGGAAATGTCGATCAATAAACATTTGAACCGCCGCAGCATGCTGCTCGGCATGGGTGCCGCCGCCGGCGCGATGACGGCGGCACCGGCTCTTGCCGATACCGCGGAACGGCGCGAAAAAGCGCTCGATATCGTCGATGACACCGCCCGCATGATCAAGCGCATGCGCCGGGGCGAATATGGCGCGCAAATCAATCAGCTGATGGCGAATTGTAAAGGCGTCATGGCGTTTCCCAGCCTGCTCAAGGGTGGCTTCATCTTTGGCGGCGAAGGCGGCACCGGCGTGCTGATGGGCCGTGAAGACGACAATTCCTGGTCAGACCCGGCCTTTTATTCGGCCGGTTCGGGCAGCTGGGGCCTGCAAATCGGCTTCCAGGACAGCCAGGTCATCATGATCATCATGAGCGACAAGGCGCTGATTGGCGCGCTCGACACCGAATTTGAAGTCGGCGCAGATGCCTCGGCAACGATCGGTGATCTGGGCAAGGATTTTGAGTTCTCGACCACGACCGAACTCAAAGACATCTACTTTTATGCCGAAACCAAAGCCGGTGCGTTTGCCGGTGTATCAATCGAAGGTTCGGCCTTTGTGACCCGCCAGAAGCTCAACACCGCCTATTACGGCACCGCTGATGCCACGCCCAAAGGCATTGTTATCGACCGCAAATATCGCAGCAAAGACAGCCGCGAATTGTTGATGGCCATGTCTGGCGCAGACCAGACTTAAAGACATGTCTGGCGCAGACCAGACTTAAGGACAAGGCTGGTGCAGACAAGACTTGATTCGATCTAATCGCGCGGCCGGGTTGAGCCATAGAGCATCACCCCGGCTGCTGCGAGGGTCAGACCAAGCCCTGCAAACGCGCCCTCGACCGAGCTTGTAAACACAAAGCTCAAGCCGCCCATCACCAGCAAAAGTGCGGCCACCCCATGAATTTCCTTGCGCGACATTGCTTTTCCCCGGTCTGAGTATCGGTCTTTCGCGCGCGCATGGTGCGCAATCGCGCGTGCGGGTTCAAGCAAATGTCCCCCGCGACAAATTTGCGAAAAAAAGTGCATGACACTTTCTTGACCCGGCGCAGTCACATCAATATGTTCCGGCTTCCACAGCGCTTCGGCGCAAGAGTGTGGGCCCGTAGCTCAGTTGGTAGAGCACCTGACTTTTAATCAGGTTGTCACAGGTTCGACCCCTGTCGGGCTCACCATTTCCTCCCCCGGATTTATGGTGAAACGCTGACCGCGGTACCGGCCAGTTTGGCCTGCCACACAATCACCGCTGGAATCACCACGATTTCCAGAACCGTCACTGCAATGAACGGTGCGGGCGGGACCGCAAGCGCGGCCATGGAAATCAACCGGCCCACACCGCCTGCGACGATCCCCAGCATGATCCAGCGGAACAGCGGATTGGGTTGATCAAGCGTGCGCAGTGTGGTCAGCAGCGCCACACCACAGACCAGCCACAGGCCGCCGAAAAACCGCGTATTGCTGTCCAGGATCGAATCATCGGCGGACGGCGTCATCCCATAAATAGGATCATGCAGGCCCAGCATGGACAGCGGACCGGTGATCAAAGGGATCGCCGCGCCAATCAATACAAACAATTTCAGATATTTGACATCAGGCCACATGGCGTCCCCCTTCGGTTGTTTTTGTTGAACGGGCGGCCATCGCAGCCTCAATATTGCCGGTCAGTCTGGCCAGCAAGCCCTCCAGAAGTTTTCGCTCATTCCGTGACAGGCCCGACATTGTGCGCTTTTCAAGGGCCGCCAGCGGCGTGACGGCCGCGCCAAAGCTGGTCTTGTCCGGGTCGAGTGCAATCAACTTCACCCGCGCATCATCGGGGGACGCGCGGCGGGTGATGATGCCGCGGCTATGCAGGACCTCCAGCACCGGTGACAGGGTTGCCGAGCGCACCGAGAGACGTTCGGCAAGATCCTTCTGCGATATCCCCTCCTCGCCCATCAGCTGTCCCAGAATGCGGAATTCCTGAACCGTCAATCCATGCGGCGCCAGTTCATCGCTCAACAATTGATCGGCCAGCCGTGCCAGCCGGGAAATCTGGACAATCAACAGGCTTGTGGGGTCTATGGTTCGCGTCACGCTATATCCGTTATTTAGTTTGCCTAACTAATATAGTTCGATGAAGGCTGCATTTCAAGCCGATACAATTCGTTACCCTTTGTCTTTTGATCCAGGCGGCTCAAACGCTCATGCTGTCCCCCATGGTTCATCAGGCACAAAATCCCCACGGAATGATGGGACGGTTGTTCGCGCCGGTCATGGAACGGCTCAACCAACCTGCTTATCGCGCCGCGCAATCAGCCCTGTCGCTGCCGCGCGGCGGCCATGTCCTCGAAATAGGCTTTGGCACCGGTGCACTGCTCAGCCATCTGGTGCGCGCAGACCCCTCAATATCGATCTGCGGCATTGAAGTTTCGCACTTGATGCTGAACCAGGCACAAAAGCGTCTTGCCCCTCATGGGCAAACCGATTTGCGGCTGGGCGATGTCGCCGCATTGCCATGGGGCGATAATCTGTTTGACGGTGTCGCCGCCCTTCACTGTTTTCAGTTCTGGCCCACCCCAGAGCGCGCCATCCGCGAAATAGCCCGAACGCTTAAACCCGGTGGACGCCAGGTGCTTGTTCTGCGTGACCACGGCACCAGTCCACCTCACTGGCTGCCCAACCCGATGAGCCGGTCTGCAGACGAGACAGCGGCCTTGATCACGCTGTTGACCCAAACCGGAATGAGGGTGGAGCGGCAGGAAAAATATTGGCCCTTCGCCTTTGATTGTGGCGGCCAAAACCGCCTAGGCGGCTGACACCACAGCGTCTGCAGCTGCGTCGGGGAACGGTGTTTGGGACACCCCCCTCACTCTTGCCAGAGCCAATGACTTGCACGGCAATTCCGGGATCGCCCAGCGCACAAGCTTTGCCTTGAGATGTTCATTGGGTCGAAACACGGCCTGGTCCAGCCATCGCGGCTGCCAGGTTCCCGTCATCCGCCGCGCCCAGTCGGGCATCATCATCATGGAGCCGCGCACCCCCATCATCGCATCAAAGCGTTGCCGCCGTGTCGTCATCATCTCGTTGGACCGGCCAAGCAAAAAATCAAGGAATTGCAGCGTCTGATCGTTGAACGCCATATGCGGGCGCATCTGCTCAACATAATCTGTCAGCTCAGCAACGCTTTCTGGCACCCAGTCCGCTCCGCCCATCCGGCCAATCACCGCTTGTTCTTTCAGATACTGATCTTTCTGTGCCGCGCTGAGCGGTTGATTGTACCGCTCATACGCCATCATGATCGCCCAGGGTATGCAGGTGTGCACCCAGCCGATCAATTCAGGCTCCAACGCCTGATAGGCAAGTCCGTCGGCCCGGACGCCCCCGATCCGGCTGTGCACCATTTTCACCTGTTCGATCACCCGGGTTGCAGCTTCGGTATTGCCGAATGTCGTGCGCAGAACATAGCCGAGTGTGTTTTTGGCCCGGGTGTAGGGATCTGTCTTGTACGAAGACTGGGTGAACACCCCATGCATGACCGAGGGGTGCAAAACTTCCATCAGGATCGCAGCAGACCCCGCCAGCCCGACCGAGGCCATATCCCCATTGATGCGCCAGGAAAGACTGTCCGGGCCGCCCGCCAAACCGGGGTCGCCCGCCGGTCCGCCATAGATTGCGCATTCGTCGTGGCGCCCACCCACAAGTTCCAGTTGCTTGATGATTTGCTGTTTCAGCGCACGCATGGCCTTCGCCTCCGCTCTGTGTCCAGGGACAGACTACCAAAAATGTGACAACTGTCAATTTATGGGATTGCCGTCCGGCGTTTACTGCGCTTCGCGCGGGATCAGGCCCTCAAACAAGATGGAAACCGCGCGTTCGGCCCAGTCATGGACCGCATCGGGGTCGCCATCGGGAATGATTTCCCCAAACCGTTCGGTCAAGGCGGGCAAGGCAACAAAGCCCCCGGCCCCATGGGTCATAAAAAAATACATCAGCGTCACCGAACTGTGCGTGATACGGCCTTCTGCAACGAGCTTGTCCAGCCACGCTTCCCCCATTTTTCGGACCGGGTCGATATAGGTTTCAAACAGATAGTCAAGGCGCGGACCCGGTGCCGTGGCTTCCTGCGTGATAATCCGCATCAAGGCTGGGTTTTGGGCGTTGATTTCAATAAAGCGCACAATCAGTCCGCGCAATTGCACCAAATCATCGGGATCAAGCGCCTTCGATGAAGCATCAAGCGCTGCGGCGAGCTGCTCAAAGCCGAAATCCACCGCCGCGTACCACAGCTTTTGCTTCGTGCCATAGCGCTGAGGAATGAGATTGTGACTGATGCCGAGACGGCGCCCGATTTCGCGCACCGAGGTGGCTTCAAAGCCGTGATCGCCAAATGTGCTCAACACACAATCCAGCACCACATGATCCGCTAGGACGGTATCATCACTGCTGGCTGGACGCCCCGGTTTACGGCGTGTCATCGCTTGGCGGTCTCCCCGTTTCGACGCCGGACGAGCATATCACCCAAAAACAAAAAAGCCCTAGCACCGGATCCGCTCCCCTCGAGCGAACCCAGTGCCGGGCTTTATTACGTCTTCGCTGCGCGAAAAGCGCGATTAGCCGAGGGCTTCGACCGCCTCGGTCAGCGTGTTGCCCAGACCAACAAAGGTCAGGCCAAGCGCCAGCGCCACTTCGGGGCCGGTCAGTTCGCCATCGCCTTCGAGAAGGTTCAAGACGCCATTGGCCAGGAACAGAACGCCGTCGCCCGCTTCGGGACCATCGAACGGCTGGCCATCAAGGCCGGCACCTTCGAGAATGTCCACAACGCGTGAGCCAAGCTCATAAGCTTCGACCTGGTCGGTCAGCGGGAACAAAAGATTGTACTGAATGGTACCGACCGGCTCGAGGTTCGGCGCAATCGCGTCGACCAGATCAACGACATCTTCGACCAGCTTGTCGATATCCATGTCGAGATCATCGCTCAGACCGCCCAGACCATCATAATAGATGCCGGTGAGCGTTTCGGTGAGATCACCGCTAAAGCTCGGCTCTTTCAGCGCGCGCAGAACGTCGTCAACAATGTGACGGACGTCACGCAGCACTTCGGCAAGACCCATAAAGATCGGATCGAGATAAGCGTCGAGCACCAGCAGCGGTTTATCCGGCGCCTGATCCAGGATCGGATCGGTGATTTGTTCGACCGTCTTCACGACAGTCTTGGAAACATTGCGCAAAAAGCCCATGAGAACACCCCAATATGATTAACGTCGCACTCCGTTTGCGACGTTCACAAGTGTACTGGAGCCAATTTTCAATTCCACAACAATTGATGTCAAAATGACTGTTTTTCAGGGGCATTTGTGTCGCATTTACGCCACTTCTCAGCCCAAAAGAGAGGAAAATCACCCCGCACAACCCATGGTTAATGCAATTCGGGCAAATCGCCTTGCGCTTGCTGGGCCGCAAAGCGCGTTCTGAAGTCCTGAAAGGCGCCTTGTGCAATGGCTGTGCGCATGCCGCCCATCAGCTCCTGAAAATAGTGCAAATTGTGGGCTGTCACCAAACTATGCGCAAGCAGCTCGCCAGCCTTGATCAAATGATGCAGATAGGCGCGTGAATAGCTTCGACACGCCACGCACAGACATTCCGGGTCAAGCGGCCGGGGGTCTTCTGCATGCCGCGCATTTTTGAGGTTGACCGCCCCGCGCCGGGTAAAGGCATGTCCCCGGCGGGCATTGCGTGTGGGCAGAACGCAATCAAACATGTCGACCCCGCGCGCCACAGCGCCCACCAGGTCCGACGGCGTCCCGACCCCCATCAGATAGCGCGGGCGGTCCTGCGGCAGCAGCGGCGTGGTGTAGTCGAGCACATCGAACATCAACGCCTGGCCCTCACCCACCGCCAAACCGCCAATCGCATAGCCATCAAAACCAATTGCGGTGAGTGCATCAACGGACTGACGCCGCAAATCCTCAAAGGTTCCACCCTGGACAATGCCGAACAAAGCCTGCCGGTCCGGAGTGCCGAACGCGTCCTTGGACCGTTTGGCCCAGCGCATGGACAATTCCATCGAGGCCTTGGCCTCCGCATGGGTCGCCGGATAGGGCGTGCATTCATCAAAGGCCATCACAATGTCGGAACCCAGATTGTGCTGGATCTGCATGGAGCGTTCGGGCGTCAGATGATGCTTTGAGCCATCAATATGGGACTGGAACCGCACACCTTCTTCACTGATCTTGCGCAAATTGGCGAGCGACATGACCTGGAACCCGCCTGAATCGGTCAGGATCGGCCGCGGCCAGTTCATGAAATTGTGCAAGCCCCCCAGACGCGCCACCCGCTCATCACCAGGCCGCAACATCAGGTGATAGGTGTTGGCCAGCACAATATCAGCTCCGGTATCACGTACCTGTTCGGGCAACATCGCCTTGACCGTGGCTTGCGTCCCCACCGGCATGAAGGCAGGTGTGCGGATCGCCCCGCGGGTCGTGATGACCTTGCCGGTGCGCGCCGCCCCGTCGGTTGTTTTGACTTTAAAGCGCAATGCGGTCATGCGGCACGCTCCAACAGGCTGGCATCGCCATACGAATAAAAACGGTAGCCCGACTGAATGGCATGGGAATAAGCCGCCTGCATCACATCAAGCCCGGCGAAGGCCGATACCAGCATAAACAGGGTTGAACGGGGCAGGTGAAAATTGGTCATCAGCAGATCGGCGGCCCGGAATTCAAATCCCGGTGTGATGAAAATATCGGTTTCACCGATCCATGGCGCGACCTTGCCGGTGGCCCGCGCCGCACTTTCCAACAGCCGCAAGCTGGTGGTCCCAACCGCGATGACCCGGCCGCCTTGCGCCTTGGTCTCGGCAATCCGGTCGGCCAGCTGTGCACTCACCTCACCCCATTCAGCATGCATCTGATGTTCGGACGTGTCGTCCACCTTGACCGGCAAGAAGGTGCCAGGCCCGACATGCAGCGTCACTCGGCCGAGCCCAATGCCTTTGTCTGACAGGGTTTCCAGCAATGCATCGGTAAAATGAAGCCCCGCCGTGGGGGCCGCGACGGAGCCATCATAGGTGGCAAAGCGGGTTTGATAATCGTGATTGTCCTGATCATCAACGCCGCGCTGACTGGCAATATAAGGCGGCAGCGGCATGGTGCCGGACTGGCTGACCGCCAGATCAAGATCGGTGCCGGAACGGTTGAAGCTCAGGGCGACTTCTCCGCCCGCGCCCACCGACAAGACGCGCGCTGACAGGGTGGGCGCAAAACGGACCTCGTCACCTTCCCGCACGCGTTTTGAATTTTTCATGAAGCTCAGCCAGTCCTGATCGCTGAGCCGCTTGATGAGGGTCGCTTCTACCGCTGCGCCCTCCCCCGCACTGCCCGGCCGGGGACGCCGGCGTCCTGCAAGCCGTGCGGGTATCACCTTGCTGTCATTGACGACCAGAAGATCACCAGCCCGCAGCAATTGCGGAAGATCACGTACAATCTGATCACCCAATCCGCCGCCCGCTTGGACATGAAGCATCCGCGCGCTGTCGCGCGGACTGACGGGCCGAAGCGCAATGCGCTCGCGCGGCAGATCAAAGTCAAACAGATCAACGCGCACGAGCGGCAGACTTACGCGGTTTTGATCGAGAGGATCGCGTCGGGATCGGACACCATGCCGTTGCCGCCACCGCCGCGCTTGATCTTGTCGACAAGGTCCATGCCTTCGGTCACTTCACCCCAGACGGTGTATTGGCCGTTCAGATGCGGGGCATCATCGAAGCATATGAAAAACTGGCTGGACGCTGAATCAGGATCGGCCGCACGCGCCATGGAGCAGGTCCCGCGCTTGTGCGGTTCAGCCGAAAACTCGGCCTTGAGACGCACATCGGTGCCGCCCGTGCCATCGCCGCGCGGGCAACCCGCTTGCGCCATGAAACCCTCAATCACTCGGTGAAAGACCAGCCCGTCATAAAAGCCGTCTTCGACAAGTTCAGTGATACGGGCCACATGACCCGGTGCGAGATCGGGGCGCAGCTTGATCGTGACCGTGCCGTCTTTCAGTTCCATTTTAAGGGTATCAGCCATGATCTTCTCCTACTGATAATAGTCTGTCGGTAATTCTTCGGTGCCGTTTTCAACATCAGCCGCCACGCGGATGGCAATCACCCGGTCCGGCTCTTCCACCTGACCATCACGGCGATGGCCCTTTTTGATCTTGTCGACTAGGTTCATGCCATCAACCACCTTGCCCCACACGGTATATTGGCCGTTCAGATGCGGGGCGCGTTCAAAGCAAATGAAAAACTGGGAATCAGCACTATCGGGATCGCCACTGCGTGCCATCGAGACCGTGCCGCGCACATGCAACGTGTCGGTGAATTCCGCATCAATGTTCCGGCCCGATCCGCCCATGCCGGTGCCGGTGGGATCACCCGTCTGGGCCATGAAACCGCGAATGACGCGGTGGAACGGCACACCATCATAAAATTTCCGGCGGACCAGCGTCTTGATGCGCTCCACATGATTGGGCGCAAGATCAGGGCGCATGGCAATTGTGACCCGGCCATAGGGAATTTGCAGGTAAAGCGTGTTTTCCAGATCAAGCGGGCCTTGCGCCTGCGCGGGCTGAGGGGCCAGCACCACCATCATTAGCCCCATCAGGGCAGCAGCAAATGTCATTCTCATCAGTCTTTGTCCTTGTTGCGTTCAGCGAGCTTGGCGTGGACGCGTTCGGCCACACTCGGCGTCAAAAACGGAGTGATATCCCCCCCCAAAATTGCAATTTCTTTGACAAGCTTGGAGGCAATCGCCTGTTTTGACGGCTCAGCCATGAAAAACACGGTTTCAATATCGGGATTAAGCTTCTGGTTCATGCCCACCATCTGAAACTCATACTCAAAATCCGACACGGCGCGCAGGCCGCGCACAATCACCTGCGCCCCCAGGCTTTCGGCAAAATGCATCAACAGGCCGGTAAAGGGCTGCGCTTCGATCTTGCCGTACAGCCCGGTCCCCGACAGCGCCTGGGTTTCTTCCAGCACCATCTCGACCCGCTCTTCAAGATTGAACAAAGGGCCCTTGCCTTCATTGATCGCCACGCCGACCACCAGCCGATCAACGATCTTGCTGGCGCGCAGGATAATATCAATATGACCGTTGGTGATGGGATCGAAGGTCCCCGGATAAAGCCCGACCCGTTCCATGACGTTCCCCTTAAGCTCTGGTGACTGGCTGGTGACAGCTTCTACCGGCTTTGCGCCGGAGTTTCCACCCTAGGCCTCGGTATCGTCCCCAGCTTCCGCTTCGGCCTCGCCGTCATCATCGCTCTCACCTTGATCATCGAGATGCTCGGCGGAAACGACACGCTCATCCTTGTCGGTGCGGAACAAGATGACGCCCTGGGTGTTGCGGCCCGCTATACGGACATCGCCGACCCCCATGCGGATCAGCTTGCCGCCATTGGTAACCAGCATGATCTCGTCACCATCGCGCACCGGGAAGGCACCGACCACTTCGGTGTCACGGCGGGAAATGTCGATCGCGACAATGCCTTGTCCGCCCCGGCCCGTCTGACGATATTCGTAAGACGAACTGCGCTTGCCATAGCCATCAGCGGTGATGGTGAGCACAAATTCCTCCGCGGCGCCAAGCTCGGCATAGCGTTCAACCGACAATGCGGTACCCGCCTCGTCGGCGGCTTCGCCGGCTTCCCCATCCTGGGCGCGGCGGGCCGCCCCCGCATGACGCAGATAAGCGTCGCGCTCATCCGTGTCGATGCTGACGCCATGCAAAATGGAGCTTGAAATCACCCGGTCCTGATCAGCCAGCTTGACGCCGCGCACGCCTGTTGAGGTGCGGCCTGCAAACACGCGGACATCATCAACCTTGAAGCGGATACATTTGCCGAGCGCGGTGGCAAGCAGCACATCGTCATCCTCACGCGCAATCTTCACCGCCACGATCTGATCACCCTCATCCAGCTTCATGGCGATTTTGCCATTGGCCATGACATTGGTGAAATCAGACAGGCGGTTGCGCCGGACATTGCCGCTGGCGGTGGCAAACATCACAAACAGATCGTCCCACTGGCTCTCATCTTCAGGCAGCGGCATGATGGTCTGAATGGTTTCACCCTGTTCGAGCGGCAGCAGATTGATCATCGGCCGGCCCCGGCTTTGCGGATTGGCCTGGGGCAGACGCCAGACCTTGAGCTTGTAAACCATGCCCCGGCTGGAGAAGAACAGGATCGGCGTGTGGGTGTTGGCCACAAAGATGCGGGCAACAAAATCCTCATCCTTGGTCGCCATGCCCGAGCGGCCCTTGCCACCGCGCTTTTGCGCCCGGTAGGTCGACAGCGGCACGCGCTTGATATAGCCGCCGCTTGAAACAGTAACGACCATATCTTCGCGCTGGATCAGGTCTTCATCTTCCATATCCGCATCGCTGTCGGTGATTTCCGAGCGGCGCGGGGTGGCAAATTCTTCGCGGACCGCCACCAGTTCAGCCCGCAGAATGGAATAAAGGCGGACGCGGCTTGAAAGAATGTCGAGATAATCCTCGATCTCGAGGCCGAGCTTTTTCAACTCATCACCGATCTCGTCGCGGCCCAGTGCGGTCAGACGATTAAGGCGCAAATCAAGAATGGCGCGCGCCTGCTCTTCGGACATGCGGTAGGTGACGCCGCCATCTGTTTCACGCACCACATGGCGGGGATCATCGACCAGCTTGATCAGCGGCAAGATATCTTCGGCGGGCCAGTCGCGGTCCATCAACTGCTCCCGCGCCACGCCTGGATTGGGGGCTGCGCGGATAAGCCGGATGACCTCATCAATATTGGCCACAGCCGTCACAAGGCCGACCAAGACATGGGCGCGGTCCCGCGCCTTGTTAAGCAGATATTTCGTCCGCCGGGTGATCACCTCTTCCCGGAAGACAATGAAGGCGCGCAGCATGGCGCGCAAATTCATCAGTTCAGGCCGCCCGCCATTGAGCGCCAGCATGTTGGCCCCGAACGAGGTTTGCAGTTGGGTAAAGCGATAAAGCTGGTTCAACACCACATCGGGCACCGCGCCGCGCTTCAGCTCGATGACCACGCGCACGCCGTGCCGGTCACTTTCATCGCGAAGATCGGAAATGCCCTCAACGCGTTTGTCGCGCACCAGCTCGGCCATACGCTCAATCATCGAGGCCTTGTTCACCTGATAGGGGATTTCATGAACGATGATCGCGGCCTTGCCCTTGGCATCGATCTCAATCTCGGTCTTGGCCCGCATGACGATAGAGCCGCGTCCTGTGAGCGCGGCGGACCGGCATCCTGCACGGCCCAGAATAAGCGCGCCGGTGGGAAAGTCAGGCCCCGGCACAATCTCCAGCAGCTCTTCTTCGGTCAATTCGGGATTGTCGATCAGCGCGGTACAGCCATCAATCACCTCGCCCAGATTGTGCGGCGGAATATTGGTGGCCATGCCGACGGCAATTCCGCCCGCGCCATTGACGAGAATATTGGGGAAGCGCGCGGGCAGAACCTTGGGCTCGCTTTCGCTTTCATCATAGTTGGGCTGGAAATCGACCGTGTCCTTGTCGAGATCCTCAAGGATTGCGGTGGCGACCTTTTCCATCCGCACTTCGGTATACCGCATGGCGGCCGGTGGATCGCCGTCCATCGAACCGAAATTGCCCTGCCCGTCCAGAAGCGGAACCCGCAGCGAGAAATCCTGGGCCAGCCGCACCAACGCGTCATAAATCGCCTGATCGCCATGGGGGTGATATTTACCGATGACCGAACCGACAACACGGGCGGATTTGCGATAGGCCTTATCGTGGGTGTAGCCATCCTCGCTCATCGAGAACAGGATGCGCCGGTGCACCGGCTTCAACCCATCGCGCACATCGGGCAGCGCGCGGGAAACAATCACGCTCATCGCGTAATCGAGATAGGCGGTGCGCATCTCATGTTCGATGGTAACCGGTTTGATTTCAGTATCGGGGGCGCTGGGGGCCGGCGCGCCGGGCTCTTGAGGGTCGCTCACAAACTTGTCCGTTTTTTGGTGCGTCACAGGCCGCTTGCGGACGGCCCGAAACTAAAAGATGCTCCCCGTTTTATAGCCTTCCGCGCCACCCCATGTCACGGCGCTGTCACAAGGCGCATTTTCCCAATAATTTCAATGGTTTATTTTTGTCCAAACAGAGCTGATTCTACCCCCGCCCCGAATCTGTGCAGGCGGAGTAATTCCCGTTTATTTTCAGAGGTTTACAGCGGTTCAATCTTCGATTTTGCGGGCGATGTAAAATCCATAGCCGAAATAGGCGCTGTCGCGCTCATAAAGGGCGATTTCAGCCCGTTCGGCCTCAACAATGGCCAAGGCAGCCTCTGAGTTGGCGTGGCGCGCCAGAAATCCCTCCATACGCGCCAGCATGGGACCGTAATAATTCCCCAGCCAGCAGTGCGGCGGCAGCGGAAAATAACCCATCAGCGCATAGCCGTGCTTTTCCAGAATTTTGAACTTGGCTGCGGCGGTATCAACTTCGGGATACTGGGCGTGCCAATGTTGGGTCAGCGCATGGGGCCGGTCTTGGGTGAACCAGATCAGCTCCGATACCGCCAGTACGCCGCCGGGTTTGAGAAAACGCCGCCAGTCCCGAACGCCGGTTTCAAATCCCAAATTGTAGATCGCCCCTTCCGACCAGATCACATCCAGCGAAGCCTCTTCAAACGGCAAAGCGTCCATTGAGGCGTTAAGCGTGGTGATCCGCGGGTCACTGTCTTTGAGACGCTCAAGAAATTGCGGAAACAGATCAACCGCAGTGATTTGCGCATCGAGCGCGGTCGCCAGCACGCGCGTTGAGGCGCCCGTGCCGCACCCTATGTCGGCAATAGTGAGGCCCGCCTGACCGCGCAGCCCGGCCAAATCAAGGGCGCGCTCTGTTTCAGCCGCGCCGCCGGGCCCTTGCCGCTCACCATCGCGGTGAAAGTCGATCAGAAGCTCAAGATCGTCCATACCGGATCACCCGCCTTCCTTCGCGGAGCGAAAAAGGCCGGGGGGGCCTTCCCCCTAGAACGGGATTTCGTCGTCAAAGCCGCCACCCGACGAGCCACCGCCGCCGCCGGCCGAGAACTCATCATCGCCGCCCCGGCCATAGTCGGAGCCGCCGCCCCCGCCGCCACCGCGCGTGTCGAGCATGGTGAGTTCACCGCGATAGCGCTGCAACACGACTTCGGTTGAATAGCGGTCCTGACCCGATTGGTCCTGCCATTTGCGGGTCTGAAGCTGGCCCTCAATATAAACCTTGGAGCCTTTTTTCAGATATTGCTCCGCCACCTTGCCGAGATTTTCATTGAAAATCACCACGCGGTGCCATTCGGTCCGCTCCCGGCGCTCGCCGGAATTGCGGTCCTTCCAGGTCTCGGACGTGGCAAGACGCAAATTGACAATCGGATCGCCATTCTGAGTATGGCGGACTTCAGGATCTGCACCCAGATTGCCCACCAAAATGACCTTGTTGACGCTGCCCGCCATGGAATATCCCCTCTCGAATCGTATGATCTTGCCGGAGCCTATCAGCCGTACAAAGGACGTGCCAGCCCGACCGACTCACTGTAATATGTACTCAATTTGTTCCATTTGCCAAGCCCCTTTTGATCGGGGCTTTCCGGGGGTCCCCGTTTCATGCTGACTGAAATCCAGGTGCGCGGTGCGCGCGAGCACAATTTGAAAAGCGTCAATGTCGATCTGCCGCGCGACAAGCTGGTGGTGATTACCGGCCTGTCGGGTTCGGGCAAAAGCTCGCTCGCCTTCGACACGATCTATGCGGAGGGCCAACGGCGCTATGTCGAAAGCCTGTCGGCCTATGCGCGCCAGTTTCTGGAACTGATGCAAAAGCCCGACGTTGATCACATTGAAGGGCTGTCGCCGGCCATTTCGATTGAGCAAAAGACGACCAGCCGCAACCCGCGATCGACCGTCGGCACGGTCACCGAAATCTATGATTATTTGCGGCTTTTGTTCGCCCGCATCGGGGTGCCTTATTCGCCTGCCACCGGCCTGCCGATTGAAAGCCAGACGGTAAGCCAGATGGTTGACCGGGTGATGGCGCTGGATGAGGGAACGCGCTTTTATCTGCTCGCCCCCATCGTGCGTGAACGCAAGGGTGAGTATCGCAAGGAACTTGCCGAGCTGCAAAAGCGCGGCTTCCAGCGCGTTAAAGTCGATGGTGAATTCTACGAAATCAGCGACACGCCGACCCTCGACAAAAAGAAAAAACATACGATTGAAATCGTCATCGATCGGCTTGTGGTCCGGGACGGACTGGAACAACGCCTGGCCGACAGTTTTGAAACCGCGCTTCAACTGGCCGACGACATTGCCTTTGTCGAGCTGGCCGACAGTGGTGAGCGGCTGATCTTTTCAGCCAAGTTCGCCTGCCCGGTATCAGGTTTCACCATTGAAGAGATCGAGCCGCGCCTGTTTTCGTTCAATGCGCCGTCAGGGGCCTGCCCGGCCTGTGACGGGCTTGGTTTCGAGATGCAGTTTGATGCGGGCCTTGTGGTGCCTGATGAGAGCCTGAGCCTTGAAGACGGTGCAGTCGCGCCCTGGGCCAAGACCACCTCACCCTATTACCGCCAGACGCTCGAAGCGGTGGTGAAGAAGTTTGGAGGCTCCATGCGGGAGCCGTTTGAAGAGCTGCCCGAAAAAACCCGCGATGCGATCCTGAACGGATCGGGCAAAACCGAAGTCACCTTCATCTATGATGATGGCGTGCGCCGCTATGAAACACGCAAGGCGTTTGAAGGCGTGCTGCCCAATTTAACCCGGCGCTGGCGCGAAACCGATTCCGCCTGGGTGCGCGAGGAGCTTGACCGTTTCCAGCGCAAGGCCCCGTGCGAGGCGTGCGACGGGATGCGCCTGCGCCCCGAAGCGCTGGCGGTCAAGGTCAACGGGCTCAACATTTCCCAGCTGACCGAATTTTCAATCCGCAATGCGGTGGACTGGTTCGGCAGTCTCGACAAAAAACTCACCAATAAGCAGCTTGAAATCGCCGACCGGGTGTTGCGCGAGATTAACGAGCGTCTGGGCTTCCTCAACAATGTCGGGCTTGATTATCTCACCCTGTCGCGCTCCTCCGGCACGCTGTCGGGCGGGGAAAGCCAGCGCATCCGGCTGGCCAGCCAGATCGGATCGGGGCTGACCGGCGTGCTTTATGTGCTCGATGAACCTTCAATCGGGCTACACCAACGCGACAATGACCGGCTGTTGCAAACCCTTGTGCGCCTGCGTGACCTCGGCAATACCGTGATCGTCGTTGAACATGATGAAGACGCCATCCGCACCGCCGATCATGTCATCGATATGGGCCCCGGCGCAGGCGTCCATGGCGGCGAGGTTGTTGCCCATGGCACACCGGCTGAAATTCAGGCATCCGCCACCAGCCTGACGGGCAAATATCTGGTCGGGCTGGAACAGATTCCCGTTCCCGCCGAACGCCGCGCGGTGGATGAAAACCGCATGGTTTCCGTCATTGGCGCACGCGGTAACAATCTTAAGAATGTCACCGCCCATATTCCGCTTGGCACCTTTACCTGTATCACCGGCGTGTCGGGCGGCGGCAAGTCAACACTGACCATTGAGACGCTCTACAAGGCCGCTGCCCGCAAATTGAACCGCGCCCGCGAGCTGCCCGCCGATCATGACCGCATCGAAGGGCTGGGCCATCTTGACAAGGTGATCGATATTGATCAGTCCCCCATCGGGCGGACACCGCGGTCAAACCCCGCCACCTACACAGGTGCCTTCACACCCATCCGCGACTGGTATGCCGGCCTGCCCGAAGCCAAGGCGCGCGGCTACAAGCCCGGCCGCTTTTCCTTCAACGTCAAAGGCGGGCGCTGCGAAGCGTGTCAGGGCGATGGTGTCATCAAGATCGAGATGCACTTTTTGCCCGATGTCTATGTCACCTGCGATGTTTGTGATGGTCGCCGCTATAATCGCGAAACGCTGGAAGTCGAATTTAAAGGAAAGTCGATTGCCGATGTGCTCGACATGACGGTCGAAGATGCGTGTGAGTTTTTCTCCGCCGTGCCGTCCATCCGCGACAAGCTGGTGACGCTGAACGAAGTCGGGCTTGGCTATATCAAGGTTGGCCAGCAGGCCACAACCCTGTCGGGTGGCGAAGCCCAGCGGGTCAAGCTTGCCAAGGAGCTGTCCAAAAGGGCCACCGGCCGGACGCTCTATATCCTGGATGAGCCGACCACCGGCCTTCACTTTCACGATGTGAAAAAACTGCTCGAAGTGCTGCACCGCCTGGTTGATACCGGCAACACGGTAGTGGTGATTGAACACAATCTTGAGGTCATTAAAACAGCCGACTGGATTGTTGATCTGGGTCCCGAAGGCGGCGATGGCGGCGGCGAGATTGTCGCCGAAGGCGCGCCCGAAGATATTTTGGGCGAGAAACGGTCTTACACCGCCCATTATCTGGCGCCGTTCTTGAAAGGCAGATCGGTTCCCAAGCGCGCCCAGAAAAAAACCATCAAAAAAACCGTCAAAAAGGCTGCGAAGAAGGCCGTCAAGAAAACAGTGAAAAAGCGGGCCGTGACAAAGCGCAAGGCCCGCGCCTAAACTCACCCCCAAAATCTGCGGGGGAAAGCCATGAGCTTTGATGATTATTCCGATTATGACGCACTGGGTCTGGCAGAGCTGATCCGCAAAGGTGAGGTCTCTGCGCGAGAAGTGACCCAGGCTGCAATTGAGCGGATCGAGGCGCTTAATCCCACACTCAATGCGGTGATGCATAAAGCTTTCGATGAGGCGCTTGAGCTGACTGACGATGGGTTTGACGGTCCGTTCGGCGGTGTGCCGTTTCTCATCAAGGACCTTGATCTCAAAGTGGCGGGCTGGCCGCAGTCAAACGGCTCACGGTTCACCAAAGACAATCGCAACGAAATCGATTCAGAATTGACCAGCCGCTACCGCGATGCGGGGCTTAATTTTCTCGGCACCACCAACACGCCTGAATTCGGCATCACCGGGACAACCGAAAGCGGCCATCTGGGGCCGTGCCGCAATCCGTGGAACGAAAATCATTCATCGGGCGGCAGTTCAGGCGGCGCCGCCGCTGCGGTCGCATCGGGCATGGTACCCATGGCGCATGCGTCCGACGGGCTTGGCTCAATCCGTATTCCGGCAGCCTGTTGCGGGCTGTTTGGATTGAAACCCACCCGCGACCGGACGCCGATGGCGCCCAATTATCGTGAGGCGAGCCACGGCTTTGTGTGCCAGCATGTGGTCTCGCGCACCGTGCGCGACAGTGCCGCCCTGCTTGATGCCACCGACTATCGTGAACCGTTATTGCCCGCCCCTTCCCCGCCCAAGGACCGGCCTTTCCTGAAGGAACTGAACGTCGCGCCGGGCCGGTTGCGCATTGCCTTTTCAACCGCCACACCCAATGGCAAGCCAGTTGATCCCGATGTGCAAATGACGATTGATCAGGTCGCCCGCGTGCTGGAAGCCATGGGCCACTATGTCGAAGACAAGGATCTCGAAATCGACTGGCGGACCTTTTACGGCGCCCAGGCTATCAAGTCAGCCGCCCATTTTTCCGCCGAGATGCAGCACCGCATCAAGACGCTGGGACGCGAGCCGAAAGAGGATGAGCTTGAACCGCTGACCTGGTCGATCCTCGAAGCGTCCAAAATGATCACCGGCGAAATGGTGGGGGAAGCCACCCGCAGCCTGTTCAATTTCTCCTCCGATATTCTGCGCCAGCTGGGCCGCTATGACGCCTATATTACCCCGGTGATGACCGCGCCGCCCGCCGAAATCGGCTTTGTCGATCCCGTCGGGCTTGAGCCCAAAATCGTCAACAAACGCCAGGGCGGTCTGTATCCCTTCACGCCGCCTTTCAATATTACCGGCCAACCCTCCATGTCCTTGCCACTGGGTCAGTCTTCGACGGGCCTGCCCATCGGGGTGATGGTCACCGCGCGGTATGGCGATGAGGCCACCTTGTTCCGCCTGGCCGCTCAGCTTGAAGACGAGATGCCGTGGATTGGTCGCAGGCCGAAGCACTGGATGTGACTTGCAGGCCGCCCGGCACGGCGCTAAAGCGGGGTCATGACTGAACCGATCCATATTATTGGCGGCGGGCTGGCGGGCAGCGATGCCGCCTGGGCCTGCGCGCGCGCGGGCGTACCATGTGTCATCCACGAGATGCGCCCCCATGTCGAAACCTTTGCTCACAAGACCGGCGGCCTTGCCGAACTGGTCTGTTCCAATTCGCTGCGATCCGACGATGCCGAGACCAATGCGGTCGGCGTGCTCCATGCCGAGATGCGGGCGGCGGGCTCTCTCATCATGCAGGCGGCCGACGCCAATCAGGTTCCCGCAGGCTCCGCGCTTGCGGTAGACCGTGAAGGCCTGTCGGCCTTTGTTGAAGAAAAAATCGCGGCAGAGCCCCTCATCACTGTGGAGCGCGGCGAAATTGCCGGCCTGCCCCCGGCGGAATGGTCGAGCGTGATCATCGCCACCGGCCCGCTCACGTCTGAAAAGCTCGCCCAGGCCATTCTGGGCCTGACGGGGGAAGACGCGCTCGCCTTTTTTGATGCCATCGCGCCGATTGTGCATACCCATTCCATCGATATGGATGTGGTCTGGGCGCAGTCGCGCTATGACAAGCCCGGCCCCGGCGGTACCGGCAAGGATTACCTCAATTGCCCGATGGATGAAGCGCAATATGAAGCCTTCATTGATGCCATTCTTGAGGGCGGCAAAACCGAGTTCAAGGACTGGGAAAAGGACACGCCTTATTTTGAAGGCTGCCTGCCGATCGAAGTGATGGCCGAACGGGGACGAGAGACGCTGCGCTTTGGCCCGATGAAGCCCGTCGGGCTGACCGACCCGCGCACGGGCCGCTGGCCTCATGCGGTTGTTCAGCTGCGCCAGGACAATCAAAGCGGCACGCTTTATAATCTGGTCGGCTTCCAAACCAAGCTCAAACATGGCGAGCAGACCCGTATCTTCCGCACCATTCCGGGGCTGGAGAATTGTGAGTTTGCCCGGCTGGGCGGCATCCATCGCAACACGTTCATCAATTCGCCCAAGCTGCTCGACACTCAAATGCGACTGAAAGCCGAACCGCGACTGCGCTTTGCCGGACAAATCACCGGCGTTGAAGGCTATGTGGAAAGTGCGGCCATGGGCGGACTGGCCGGACGGTTGGCCGCTGCCGACCGGCTCGGCACACCGCTTGCGCCACCCCCGGCACAAAGCGCCCATGGCTCGCTTCTGGGTCACATCACCGGGGCGGCCAATGCCGACACATTCCAGCCCATGAATGTCAATTTCGGCCTGTTCCCGCCGATTGATGCGCCGCGCTTTGACAGCGACGGCAACAGGCTCAAAGGCAAGGCGCGCGGCTTTGAACGAAAGCGCATCATGGCCCGCGCGGCACGCGACGCGTTTGATCAATGGTTGGGGGCAACCCCGCTCGCGGCAGAATAATCAGACCCGGCCGGCCAATTTGGCGCGCATCAATGCCAGTTGCTGCCTGAAATTGGGCAATGGCGGTTGCGGCGCAGCCGGTTCTCCCTTGAGGAGATGACGTGCCTTGGCACGCGCCAGCACGGCGGGCAAAAAGGCAGCCCGGCCCGCTTTGGGAAGCCGTGTCCCGGCACTCTCATTCAAAGCGCTTTCAAGTTCCCGGCGCACCGCGGCGTTGAGCGTCTCGAAATCCGCTGTCAGTTCGGCAAAGGGATAAGGTCCGTGCGCGCGCAGCAAGGGCGCGGCGGTATAAAGATTGAGCGTGCCGGTCAGCAGCCCCAGCGGCTCAACCGCCCCATCGCCGCCGCACACCAGCGAAGCAAGCTGCATCAGCGTTGACGACGTGTCCCGAAGATATTGATCAATGTCCTCAATGGGCTCGTCATAAAGATCAAGCGCGCGCGCATCGATCAGCGCCTCAAAAGGCGCGCGCGGCAAGGTGTGGGTTTTGATGGCCGCCGCCAATGCCTCCACCGTGGGATGGGCGCGCACCGGCCCGCCGCTATAAATTTCATCCAGCGCCTCGCGCCACCATTGCAGGCGGATCTCGCCGATCATCGGCTCGGACACCCGGTGACGCGCCCCTGCAATTTCGGTGTTGAAGTGATAAAGCGCCACCAAACCATCACGCTGCTCGGGCGGGGCGAACAGAACGGTCAGAAAACGGTCGGGATCACGCGCGTGCAGCTCATCGGCCAGCGGGCCGAAGCCCGCACTCATGCCGCCTCCGGCAAGGCGATCAGCAAGACCGCCACCCGGCGCTCTTCGGCCAGAAGCACATTGAAGGTCCGGCACGCAGCGCCCGTGTCCATCAGGTCGTAATAGAGCTCCTGTTCCTCAAAAAGCTGCCTCACCGGCTTGGGCAGGGGCGCAATGGCATCCCCGGTTCCAATCAACAAAATGTCGAAACCCGATCGCTGCTCCAGAACCGCTTGCGCGTCTTCAAGGCTCATTTCTCCGGCTGCTGTGGCAGCCCAGCGCTCAAGCCCTTGGGGCAACAGCATCAGGCTCCCTTTGACACGCTCCTCCCCGCTGAGCTGGAACCCGCCGGGGCCATAGCCGGTGAGGTGGACCTTGTCGCTGAAATGGATCGGCGAGAATTCCATCTAGGGCCTGGCCTGGGCAGCCTCCCCGCTCCAGTCGCGCTTGACGCCGGTCAGCAGCAGGATGGGCGAGCCGATAAAGATCGACGAATAGGTCCCGACCACAACGCCCCAGATCATCGCAAAGGTGAAGCCGCGAATGACCTCCCCGCCGAAAACATACAGTGCGCCAAGGGCCAGCAGAGTCGTCATTGACGTCATCACCGTCCGCGACAGGGTTTCATTGATCGAAACATCGAGAAGCTCTTCCAAAGGCTTCTTCTTAAATTTCCGCAAATTCTCCCGCACCCGGTCAAACACAACAACCGTATCGTTGAGCGAATAGCCCACAATGGTCAGGATCGCGGCAATGATCGACAGGTTGAACTCAAGCGACAGCAGCGAAAACACCCCGATGGTCAAAATCACATCGTGCACCAGCGCGGCCACCGCCCCCGCCGAGAACTGCCATTCAAAGCGGAACCAGATATAGACCAGCACGGCAAACACCGCCGCGAGGACCGCCATGATGCCCGCCTGGATCAGCTCGCCGGACACTTTCGGACCCACCACCTCAACCCGGCGGTAGGAAATGCCCGGAATGGCTTCCGACAAAGCCGCCTTCACCGTGGCGACCACCTCTTGCTGGGCTTCATCGCCACCTGCTTGTTCCTGCACACGGATCAGCACATCATTGGGCGCGCCGAAGGTCTGGATCTGCACATCGCCCAGGCCAAGCCCTGACAGAAGCGGGCGCATTTCATTCAAATCGGCTGGACCGGGTGTCGCCACCTCGATCATCGTGCCGCCCTGAAAGTCGATGCCGTAATTGAGGCCCTTGGTGAAGAACAGGCCAAGCGAGGCAATGGCCAGCAGGCCCGACACCACAAAGGCGATCATGCGCAGCTTGATGAAGCGGATATGGGTGTCTTGCGGGACGAGACGAAGGGGCATGGGTCGTCTCCTATATGGAAAGGGCTTTGGGCCGGCGCGCTTTAATCCAAAGCGCGACAAACAGCCGGGTGAGGACAAAGGCAGTGAAGACCGAGGTGACAATGCCGATGGCGAGTGTCACGGCGAAGCCCTTCACCGGGCCAGAGCCCATGGAATAAAGGATCGCAGCGGCGATGAAGGTGGTGATATTGGCGTCCAAAATCGTGCCGAGTGCGCGTTGATAGCCGGTATCGACGGCATTGAGTGCGGTTTTACCTGCCCGCAGTTCTTCGCGGATGCGCTCAAAGATCAGCACATTCGCGTCCACCGCCATACCGATGGTCAGCACAATCCCGGCAATGCCCGGCAGGGTCAGCGTGGCCTGCAAGGCCGACAACAACCCCAGGATCAGGCCCAGATTGACGATCAGCGCCACATTGGCGAACGCCCCGAACAGACCATACATCAGCACCATGAAGACGATCACACCGCCAAAGGCGATGAGACTGGCAATCCGGCCCGCCTCAATCGAATCGGCCCCAAGCTCGGGGCCGACCGTGCGCTCCTCAATGATGGTCAGCGGCGCAGGCAGTGCCCCCGCGCGCAGCAGGATGGCCGTTTCATTGGCGCTTTCAACCGTGAAGCTTCCCGAAATCTGGCCTGACCCGCCAGTGATCGGCTCCCGGATTGTCGGCGCGGTGATCACCTTGCCGTCCAGTACGATGGCGAAGCGTTTTCCGACATGGTCGGTCGTCACTTTGGCGAACTTTTTCGCGCCGGAGAAATTGAAGCGGAAATTGACCACCGGTTCATTGGTCCGGCCATCAAAACCGGGCTGAGCATCAACCAGATCTTCACCCGATACCATCACACGGCGCTTGATCGCATCAAGCTGCGGCGGGGTCTCATCGCCGGGCGCCTGACGATACTCCAGTATATCGGTGCCCGGCGGTGTGCGGCCTGCCAACAGGTCCGACTGGGTGACCGAATGATCCACCAGATGGAAAGTCATTTTCGCTGTTGTGCCCAGAATGCGTTTGAGCGCAGCGGGATCATCAAGACCCGGCACCTGAATGAGAATACGGTCTTCACCCTGACGCTGGATGGACGCTTCGCGCGTCCCCATCTCGTCAATCCGCACCCGGACTATTTCAAGCGATTGCGACACGGCCGAGCGCTTGGCGGCATCAATCGCCTGATCGGTCAGCCGAAGCTCAATGGCATCGGTGCCCACGCGGGTCACATCAAGGCTGGCGCCCCCACCCCCGCCGAGCAATCCGGCATTGACCGGCTGGCTCAAGTCAGACAGCCGCTTGAAGGCCTCGTCCATCTGGCCCGCGTCGCGGATGCGGACCGAAACATGATCGTCGCGCACCCCAAGGCCGCGATAACCGATACGAGTGCCATTGTCGGAACTGCGCAGGGAATTGCGGACATCGTCTTCCAGCGTTTCAAGCCGCTCTTGCACGATGGCGTCAATATCAACTTCGACCAGAAGATGCGCCCCGCCACGCAGATCAAGCCCCAGGCTGATTTGCTGGGACGGCAACACACCGGGAATGGACCCGGCGGGGAACAGATTGGGTGAGGCAAGCCACAACCCGCCCAAAGAGACGAGCAGGATGAGAGCGGTTTTCCACGGGGCGAAGTTGAGCATTCAGATCAGGCCTAGTCGTCGTTTGCCGGTTCGGTCTTCGAGCGGACGTCGGCGATGGTTGCCTTGATCACGCGCACACGCACGCCATCGGCAATATCGACATCGACTTCGGCGTCATCGATCACTTTGGCCACCTTGCCGACAATGCCGCCGGAGGTGACGACCGTGTCGCCGCGGCGCACGGCGCCGATCATGGCCTGATGGGCCTTCTGGCGCTTGCTCTGCGGGCGGATGATGAGGAAATACATCACCGCAAACATCAGCACGATCATGATCAGGAATGAAAAGTCGGGACCGCCACCCGCCGGCGCACCGGCCGCCTGGGCGTAAGCCTGAGAAATAAACATGAAAAGCTCCTCTCGCGAATTGGCCGGACTATAATCACGGCGAACCGGAATGCAATGGCTGAGGCACCGACAAAGGCTGCCCTGACCCCCAAAGACGTGATATGAGCGGCCTTATGAGCAAGATCAAGGACCAAAACGCCCTTTTGGAGCGGATTGCCGACGCGCTGGACCGGTTGTCGCCCGCCCCGCGTGACACAAAACCTTTCAAACCCAAGGCAGGCGCCTATGTGTTTGCCCCGCCATTTGCGCTGAAACCGGTGGCAAGCGTGGCCCATATCGGTCTGCCCATGCTGACCGGCATTGATCATGTGCGCGATATTCTGATCGGCAATACCGAACGCTTTGCCGCCGGATATGGTGCCAATAATGCGCTATTATGGGGCGCACGCGGCATGGGCAAAAGCTCGCTGGTCAAAGCCGTTCACGCCGAAATCGCCCCAAAAGCGAAAGTGCCGCTGGTGCTGATTGAAATCCATCGCGAGGACATCGCCGCCCTGCCCCAGCTGATGGACCGGCTGCGCGGCGCGAAAGCCCGCTTCATCCTGTTTTGCGATGATCTGAGCTTTGACACCGACGACACAAGCTACAAATCGCTCAAAGCAGTGCTCGAAGGCGGCATTGAAGGCCGGCCGGGCAATGTCATCTTATATGCAACCTCAAACCGGCGGCATCTGATGCCCCGCGACATGATGGAAAATGAACGCTCCACCGCGATCAACCCGTCTGAAGCAGTGGAAGAAAAGGTCTCCCTGTCGGACCGGTTCGGCTTGTGGCTTGGGTTCCATGCTTGCAGTCAAGATGACTATCTCGCCATGATTGACCGCTATTGCGCGGCCTATGGGCTCGATGCGCCGCGCGAGGAGGTGCACCATCAAGCACTCGAATGGGCAACGACGCGCGGCGCACGCTCTGGCCGGGTGGCGTGGCAGTTCATTCAGGATCTGGCCGGGCGGTTGGGAAAAGCGGTTTCCCCCTAACCGTCATGCCGAACTTGATTCGGCACCTTATCGATGGTGGCTATACCCACAAGTTTCTGAATTTCGGCTTTGAGGAGCCTCCTTCAGAATGACGATTTTCTAACCGCCCAGATAACGTTTGGGATCGACGGCCTGGGTCCCCTTGCGCAACTCAAAATGCAGTTGCGGCTGGGCCACCCCGCCGGTTTGGCCGGACCGCGCAATCACCTCCCCCTTTTTAACTTTCTGGCCGCGCTTCACCGAAAGCGACAGATTGTGGGCATAAGCGCTGGTCCACCCGCCTGCATGGCGGATCAGAACCAGATTGCCGTAGCCGCGAAGTTCATTGCCGGCATAGGCGACGACGCCTGATTCAGCGGCTTTGACCGGCGTTCCGGCGGCCAGCGCTATATTGATACCGTCATTGTGCAGCCCGTTGGATTTGGGGCCGTAGCTCGACAGAACCGGGCCTTTGGCGGGCCACAGAAATCGGCTGGAGGTCCGCGGCGGCGGCGCGGGCAAGGGCTTTGCCGGTTTGCGTGGTTTGGCCTTGGGTGCGGGGTTTGCAACAGCCTTGCGGGCGGGTTGCGATTTGGCAGGGGCCGCGCTTGCAACCCGTTGGCCTTTGGCGGGGATGACGAGCTTTTGGCCGACCTCGATCACATAGGGCGCACGAATAGAATTGATGGCCGCCAGCGTCCGCATATCCACCCCATAGTTGCGCGCAATGCCGTAGACGGTTTCACCCTTGCGCACCCGGTGCGCGCGCGGCGCAGGCAGCCGGAGCCGGTCGCCGGGATACAGTGTGTAAGGCGGACGCAAGCCATTGGCTTCGATAATGCCGCGCGGGGACACACCATAGCGGCGTGAAATCGCATAGACGGTGTCGCCCTTGCGCACGACAACACCCGTTCCGCCGCTTGACGACGGCGGCAAAGACGAGCCGCAGGCTGACAAGGCCAGCCCGGCCACAACGATCAGGGCAAACCGGGTTAAGGCCGTGCGGCCCCTCCCGTTCTTCTTGGTCATGCGCGCTCCTGCGCGATCCCTTCCACCAGCGGCACAAACCGGACGGGTAACAAATGCTCGGTCTCAAAGCCCTCATCAGTGCGTCGGACCTCTACGATCATCTGATCCCCGGCATGGCCAAGCGGCACAATCATGATCCCGCCCGGCGCCAATTGGTCGGCCAGACCAGAGGGTAGATCATAGCCGGCCGCCGTGACCATGATTCGCTCAAACGGCGCCTGTTCAGGCCAGCCTTTGAGGCCATCCCCCCACAGGGTGGTGATATTGTCGAGATCAAGTGCCTGAAAGCGCGCTTCGGCCTGTTTGAGCAAGGGCTTGTAGCGCTCCATCGTATAGACCCGGCGGCACAGCTGGGCCAGAACAGCCGCCTGATAGCCTGAGCCTGTGCCGATTTCGAGCACCTTGTGGCGCGGCTCGATCCGCAAGCGCTCGGTCATATAAGCAACAATATAGGGCTGCGAAATGGTCTGGCCGCATTCGATGGGCAAAGCCGTGTCGTCATAGGCCTGCTCGGTAAAGGCCCCTGATATGAACAGCTCGCGCGGCACCCGCTCAATCGCCGAGAGAACCCGCGCATCGCGCAGCCCTTGCGCGCGCAACGCCATGATGAGCTCAATCTTGCGGAAGTCTGCCTCTTCGCCCTCGCTCATCCCCCACCCTTTCGGTTTCAGCCTTTCAGCGTGTCTTTCACACTCTCACCCAAATGATCAAGGACAGTGCGTTCGGTCAGATTCAAATGCAGCGGTGTCACAGAAATATGACCATCATAGATGGCGCGCAAATCCGTGCCTTGCGCGGGGTTCGACAATTTGCGTTGAAAGGCGAGCCAGTAATAAGGCTGGTTGCGGCCATCGCGGCGCTCGTCAATGAACAGGGTCGATTCATCCCGCTTGCCCTGGCTGGTCACAACCAGATCCGTCACTGCGCCGGGTTCCACATCGGGGAAATTGACATTGATCAGCACATGTTCGGGCCAGCCGGCCTTGACGAGATCGGCCACAATGGCAGCGCCATGGGTCTCTGCGCATTGCCATTTCACCTTGTCACGACCATCCATGCCGTAAGCTTGTGACAGGGCAATCGAGGGAATGCCAAGCTGCGTGCCTTCCATGGCGCCCGCAATGGTGCCCGAATAGGTGACATCGTCGGCAATATTGGCGCCGCGGTTAACGCCCGACAAAACAAGATCAGGGCCCTTGTCTTTGAGCAAATGCTTGACCGCCATCATCACACAATCGGTCGGCGTGCCTTTGACTGCAAAGCGCTTCTCTTCAATCTGGCGCAGACGCAAGGGGTCAGCCAAGGTCAGCGAATGGCCCGCACCTGATTGTTCAGATTCAGGGGCGACCACCCAGACATCATCGGACAGGCCTACCGCAATCGCTTCCAGCACTTTAAGGCCCGGCGCATGAATGCCGTCATCATTGGTAATCAGGATGCGCTTGCCGGCGGTACTTGGGGGATAATCGGTCACGCCTTGATCTCCTTCAGACCGCCCATATAGGGCTGCAGTGCTTCGGGAATGGCAATCGAGCCATCCTCCTGCTGGTAGGTTTCCATCACGGCAATCAGGCAGCGGCCAATGGCGAGCCCCGATCCGTTCAACGTATGGACAAAGCGCGTGCCTTTTTCGCCCTCGGCCCGATAGCGCGCCTTCATGCGGCGGGCCTGGAAATCACCACACCAGGAACAGGACGAAATCTCGCGATACTGGTTCTGGCCGGGCAGCCAGACCTCAATGTCATAGGTGCGGCGCGCTGAAAACCCCATATCACCGCTGGAGAGTTTCATCACCCGGTAGGCAAGCCCCAGCCGCTTGAGCACGTCTTCGGCGCAGGCGGTTTTGCGTTCCAACTCGGCCTCGCCTTCATCAGGCGTGGTGATCGACACAAGCTCAACCTTGGTAAATTGATGCTGGCGGATCATGCCGCGCGTGTCGCGGCCCGCCGATCCGGCCTCGGAGCGGAAACACGGCGTGTGGGCGGTAAAGCGCTTGGGAAGCTCGTTTTCCTCCACAATCGTTTCGCGCACGAGATTGGTCAGCGGCACTTCCGAGGTCGAGATCAGATAAAAATCATTGGTGGTCTTGAACAGATCTTCTTCAAATTTGGGCAATTGGCCGACGCCATAGACCGCCTCGCCGCGCACCAGAAAAGGCGGATTGACCTCTTCATAACCAAATTCCTCGGTGTGCAGGTCGAGCATGAACTGGGCCAGCGCCCGTTCAAGCCTCGCCAGCGCCCCGCGCAACACGACAAAGCGGGCACCCGACAAGGCCGCCGCCCGCTCAAAATCCATCAGCCCCAGCGCTTCCCCGAGATCAAAATGTTCGCGCGCCTCAAAGTTGAAGGCCTTGGGCTCGCCATGGCGGCGTACTTCAATATTGGCGGCCTCATCCTCACCGACCGGCACATCATCGGCGGGCAGATTGGGCAGCGCGGAAAGCTTATAATCGAGGTCAGCCTCAGCATCGCGTGCGCGATCCTCACCCATCTGGATTTCAGATTTGAGATCGGCAACCTCGGCGATCAGCACCTCGGCTTCGGCATCATTGCCGCTGGCTTTGGCCTGCCCGATTTTCTTTGAGGCATCATTGCGTTCGGCCTGGGCTTCCTGAAGACGCGTTTTGAGCGCGCGCAATTCTTCATCGGCTGCAAGGATGGCCTGGGCCTGAGGCTCGAGACCGCGTTTTTTCCATCCCGCATCAAAAAGATCGGGATTATCGCGCAAGGCTTTAAGGTCGAACATGTCGGGGTCCGCAAACGAGAGGATGTGTCTGCCTTGGCGTAGCAAACCCGCGCGGCTGAGAAAAGCCTTACGCGTCCTCTTCGGCCATCAGACGTTCCTGCTCCCGCTCAACCATGCGCGCCAGATAGACCGAAATCTCGTAAAGCAGCAGGATCGGGATTGCCAAACCCAGCTGGCTGAACGGATCGGGCGGGGTCAAAAAAGCAGCGATCGCAAAGGTGCCAACAATGGCATAGCGCCGGAAGCGTTTGAGCATATCGGAATCGACAATACCCACTCGCGCCAAAAGCGTAACAGCAACAGGCAGTTGGAAGCACAAGCCAAAAGCGAAGATGAACTTGGTCATCAGGCTCAGATACTCGCTCGCCCGCTGCTCAACCTTGTAGACCAGGCCCGATGCAGCGGTTTTGGATTGCTCCCATTCGAGGAAGAAATCAAAGGCCAGCGGGGCAATGACATAATAAACCAGCGCGCCGCCCATCAGGAACAAAACGGGCGTCGCCACCAGATAGGGCGCAAAGGCCTTGCGCTCGGTCTTGTACAGGCCCGGCGCGACAAAGGCATAAAACTGCCAGGCGATAATCGGGAATGCGCCGATAAAGCCCGCCCACAGCGCCAGCTTGATATCGGTGAAGAAGAATTCCTGCAGGGATGTACCGATCACCCGGTAATCGCCCTCAGGGCCCGCCGCCTTCTGATAAGGGACCAGCAAAAAATCAAAAATTTCCTGAACAAAGAAAAAGGCAACCGCGAAACCGAGCGCCAGCGCGATCATGGAATAGATCACACGCTTGCGAAGTTCGATCAAATGATCGACCAGAGGGGCGCGGCTGAGGTCAACCTCATCTTCCATCGACGGATCGCTCACGGTGCATCGCCTCCCTTGGGGGGCGGCGCATCGGCGCCATAGTCGATTTCATCATCGGCCTCTTCCATGAAGACTTCATGGCCACCGATCTTTTCGATGCGCTCATTCTGCTCGGCCAGTTGTTTTTTTAGCTCATCAATTTCGGTTTGCCGGGCAGCATCTTCAATCGCGCCCTGGAACTGGCGCGTCAGGTCACGCGCCTGACCGACCCACCGGCCGACCGTGCGCATCATCACGGGCAGCTCTTTGGGGCCGACCACGACCACGGCGACAATCGCCAGCAGCAAAAGCTCTGTGAGCCCGAGATCGAACATAAGTGTGGCCCTGGTTGAGGCTTAGTTGTTTTGCGCGGTTTCTTTGGTCGCGCTCTGATCGGTTTGCGCCGTTGTCTGCGATCCGATGGCTTTGGGTTCGGCTTCTTCTGATTTGGATGCGGTGCTCGTATCCTCATCAAGGCCTTTGCGGAAGCTGCGAATGCCTTTGCCGACATCGCCCATGATCGAGGAGATCTTGCCGCGGCCGCCGAACAAAAGCAGCGCAATAACGACGACAATCAGGATCTGCCAAATGCTGGGACTCATTGTGTACTCCTTATCGGCGCGTGCCACCCCGGAACGCCGCCTTTTTCGAGCGTCAATCTGGCATGGAGCGCCATGGTTCCGCAACCACCTCGTGGGGAGGGGTTAACCCCGTTTCATGCAAGGAAAAACAAGGCTGTCGGGGCTCGACAGATAGACCGCCACCGCCTCGCCCGCCCTGGGGGCATCACCACGCGGGGTCCGCACGGTGACATGTTCGCCCGTGGCATCAATGACAAGATCCATTTCGGCAATCGGGCCAACCAGCCGCGATGACGCCACCCGGGCATCCGCGCCCCCGCCCAGCCGCAAATCATGGGGCCGCACCAGCACCTCGACCCGCGTTCCATCAGCAATATGGGCGGCGGGAAACCGGCCCAGCGGTGTGGGTGCCTCGCCCTGCGCGACGGTTGAATGCAGGATATTCACATCGCCAAACAAGCCAGCCACATATTGATCAGCGGGATGATGATAAATCTGATCGGGCGTATCGAACTGGACGATTTCACCCGCCCGCATCACCGCAATCTTGTCGGCCATGCGCATCGCCTCTTCAGGGTCATGGGTCACCATCAAGGTCGCCGTGCCGGTTTCGGCCAGCGCCTTGAGCGTGTGGCCCCGCACCTGTTCCTTCAAACCCTTGTCGAGGCCCGAAAACGGCTCATCCATCAGCATGATGGCGGGTTCAGGTGCAAGCGCACGGGCGAGCGCCACACGCTGTTGTTCCCCACCCGACAGCGTGTGGGGATAGGCGTTCTCAAACCGGTCCATATGCACAAGGGCGAGCATGGCGCGCGCCCGCGCGCGCTTGTCCTTCCGGCTCAAGCCTTTCAGACCAAACATGACATTGTCGGCAACGCTCAAATGCGGAAACAGCGCATAGTCCTGAAACATCAGGCCGACTTTGCGCTCTTCTGGTGCCAGGAATGTGTGCGGCCCGCAGGCCAGTTCGCCATCAATGCGAATTTCGCCCGACTGGGGCCGTTCAATCCCCGCCGCCGCGCGCAAAGTCGTGGTCTTGCCGCACCCCGACGGGCCCAGCAGGCAGACCAGTTCCCCGCCGGCGACCGACAGGCTCACCCCGTTGACCGCCGGAACACCGTCAAAACGGCACAAAATATCGCTCAGCACCAGCCTGCCGGGAGCAGCCGGTCGCGCGCTTGGTTCTGTGTTGGGTGCAGTCTGGGTCAAGAATTTCGCCTGAAATTGAGAAACATTCTCAAGCTTATGTAACCCGGCATGGCCTGCGATACAACAGGCTCAGCCCTCAGCGTTGGGATCAAGGGTCGAGGCGAGCATGTCGGAGACATCACCTTCGTCATCCTCCAGCGGGTCTTCATCCTCACCCAATTGCGGCCCCGACAGCTCAAAGCCCGGCGGCAAGCGCGAATCAAGCAGACCAGCGGCCTTCAGCTCTTCCATACCGGGCAGATCGCTAATGTTTTCAAGCCCGAAATGCTGCATGAACTGGTCTGTCACCCCATAGGTCACGGGACGTCCCGGCGTGCGGCGGCGCCCGCGCATCTTGACCCATTCGGTTTCAAGCAGGACATCAAGCGTGCCTTTGGACACGGCCACGCCGCGAATTTCTTCAATCTCGGCGCGGGTGACGGGCTGGTGATAGGCAATGATGGCGAGCGTTTCGACCGCGGCACGGCTCAACCGGCGGGTGTCTTCGCGTTCCTTCTCCATCAGGAAGCTCAAATCCGGCGCAGTGCGGAACGCCCAGCGCTTGCCGAACTGCATCAACTCGACACCGCGATTTTCATATTGAGCTTTAAGCGCCTCCAACACGGCGGGAATATCGACCCCGTCGGGCATGCGGCTGGCGAGGCTTTTGACATCAAGCGGCTCGGCGGCAGCAAACAGCAAGGCTTCGGCCATGCGCAGATGGGCAAAGTCGGGTGCCTCTTGCTCATCGGCTTGCGCCTCTTCAACCGCCTCGGACGCTTCGGCCTGTTTGATCTCGGTGTCGTCATTCATTGTCGTCGTCCTTTTTCACCGGCTCTTGTTTTGGCCGGCTGCGCAAGAAAATCTGCCCATAGGTTTCGTTTTGCTGCAGTTCCAAATGGCCTTCACGCACCATCTCAAGACTGGCTGCAAATGTCCCGGCGAGAGCAGAACGCAATTCGCGCTTCGAGCCGGTCCAGTCGGGGGGCAGGAAACTGGAAAGAATCGTCCAGTCGGGCACCGTGCCAACCAGCATCGCAAGCCGCTTGAGCGCCATATCCATCGAAAAGACCGGCGGTTTTTCAGGCTTGTAATCAGAAAGCCCGACCTTGCCGGTCTGATCGCCATAGGCTTTGAGCAGCTCGAACAAAGAGCAATCATAGCTGGTGGTGCGGATCACGCGGATGCCTTCAGGCGCCCCGCGGAAGAAAAAGTCCCGGCCCAGCCGGTCGCGGCCAAACAGGCGGGAGGCGGATTTGCGCATGGCTTCAAGGCGTTGCAGCCGAAAGGCGAGACGGGCTGCGAGCTCTTCGCCGGTAGGCTCATCGCCCTCTTCTTCGTCGGCCGGCAGGATCATGCGTGATTTGAGGAAGGCAAGCCAGGCGGCCATCACCAGATAATCAGCCGCCAGTTCAAGCCGCACTTTGCGCGCCTCGGCAATGAAGGCAAGATATTGCTCGGCCAGGTCGAGGATCGAAATCTGCTTCAGATCCACCTTCTGGGCGCGTGCCAGCGTCAGCAAGACATCCAGCGGGCCTTCATAGGCTTCAAGCCGGACGATCAGCGCTTCTTCGGTGAGGCCGCGATCAACCTCGACAATGCCCGCCTCGACGCTTTCAAACTCTTCCAGCGTCAAGGGCTCGTCTTGTTCGGCTTCGGGCGTTTCGCCCCCGGTTTGGGTCATCAGGTTTGTTTCGTTTACTTATTGGGCGCCACGATCAGGCAATCCTGACCAGCCGCCTTGAGTTTCACGCAGCGCGCTTCGGCGTCGCCGCGCGAGGAAAAGGGCCCCACGCGCAGCCGATGATAGGTGCCTTTGGCGCCCAGATCGACCGTTTGATAATCAGCCCCCAGATCGCCCAAAATGGCGGCGCGGTTGCGCTGCAGCTTTACCCAGGCCTGCTCGGCCCCCTCACGGGTCTTGAAGCTGGCGAGTTGCAGCTTCCAGCTTGAAGACGGCACCGACAGGCTTTTGGGAACCGGCTTTGGTTCAGCTTTGGGTTCGGGCTTGGGTTCGGGCTTGGGCTCCGGTTTGGGCTCTGGTTTGGGCTCTGGCTTGGGCTCCGGTTTGGATTCGGGCTTGGGATCAGCTTGAGGCTCTGCTTTGGCTTGTGGCGCAGGGTCAGGCTCAACCACGCCCTGATTTTCAATCAGTTCGGCGATCTCGTCGCGTTTCACCGGCTCTTCATGGCTGGGCAGAAGATGTTCGACATCTTCTTCCTCATCACCATAAACCAGCTTGTCCTGATGGGGGACCGACAGCCCGCCGGGATCGGTGGGGGGCAGCTTGATTGGCCCATCATCGGCCTTGACCACCGGAACCTGCCCCTCAACCGGGCCGATACCCCGGTCCATCGACAGGAAAACAATCAGGGCAATGCCCATCACCACCAGAAACAGGGCGGTCAGCAGAACGATCCGGGGCAAAAGCTTGCCGCCTTGTTCCGGTGCCAACCGGTCATCATCGCGTGCCATTACGTGGCTCCTTTACGGTCCGCCGCTCAGCGCATTTCGCTGACCGGTTCCACCCCCAATACAGAAAGCCCCGCCGCGAGCGTCACCGCCACGCTGCGAATCAGGGCAAGCCGCGCCATGGTAACACGCCTGGCTTCGTCGGGGGCGAGCTCATCATCGCCGGTCAGAATGAACCGCAAACCCGGATCATCCTTGCCCTTGTTCCACAATTGGTGGAAGCCTGTCGCCAGATCATAGAGGTAAAAGGCGATCCGGTGGGGTTCATGGGCCACTGCCGCCTGCTCCACCAGACGCGGGAAAGCCCCCACAATCTGGGCCAGCTGAAGCTCCGCCTCGTCGGCAATCACCGACAAATCGACGTCGGACAGCGCCGCATCACTCAAATCCGTATCCGGCAGCGCCTCAGCAGCATTGCGCAGCACCGAGCAGATGCGGGCATGGGCATATTGGACGTAGAAAACCGGATTGTCCTTGGACTGTTCGAGCACCTTGGCAAAGTCGAACTCCAGCGCCGCATCGTTTTTGCGGAACAGCATGATGAAGCGGGTTACATCCTTGCCAACCTCATCCACCACTTCGCGCAAGGTCACAAAGGTGCCTGCCCGCTTGGACATGGCCTCCGGCTCGCCATTGCGGAACAGCGACACCATCTGCACAAGCTTGATGTCAAGCGTCGCAGCCCCGCCTGAAATCGCCGTGGTTGCCGCCTTCATGCGTTTGACATAGCCGCCATGATCGGCGCCCAGAATATCGATCATCTCGGCATAGCCGCGGCGGTACTTGTCATAGTGATAAGCAATGTCGGCGGCAAAATAGGTGTAGGCCCCGTCTGATTTTTTCAGCGCCCGGTCGGTGTCATCACCAAATTCCGAAGCTTTGAACAAGGTCTGGGGCCGGGCTTCCCAATCATCGGGTAGCTTGCCTTTGGGCGGCTCCAAAACCCCCTCATAAATCAACCCCTTATCAACCAAAGCTTCAAGTGCTGCATCAATCAATCCGTCTTCATGCAGACGCCGTTCGGAAAAGAAGGTTTCATGGGTAATGCCAAGGGCGGCGAGGTCCTCGCGGATCAGCGCCATCATCGCATCGATGGCAAAATCCTTGACGCGCGGCAACCACTCGGCCTCCTCAGCGCGCAACAGATCTTCACCATGCCCGGCCTTGAGTGCCTCGCCCACCGGCTTGAGATAATCGCCGGGGTAGAGCCCTTCGGGGATTTCCCCGATATCTTCGCCGCACGCCTCGCGATAGCGCAAAAAGGCCGACCGGGCCAGCGTGTCGATCTGGCTGCCCGCATCATTGATATAATATTCCCGGTGCACCTCATGACCCGCTTTTTCAAGCAGTGCCGCCAAGGCATCACCGAACACCGCGCCCCGGCAATGGCCAACATGCATCGGTCCGGTCGGATTGGCCGAGACATATTCGACATTGACCTTCACACCCTGCCCCAAATCCGTGTCACCAAAGCGGTTGCCCGCTTTGAGGGCGGCTTTGAGCACATCGTGCCAAATGGTGCTGTCGAGGCGGAGATTAAGAAAGCCGGGTCCAGCAATCTCAACCGCCGTCACACCGTCAATTGCGTGTAATTTCTCCGCCAGCTTTTCAGCCAGATCGCGCGGCTTCATCTTGGCCTGCTTGGCCAGCACCAGCGCGGCGTTGGACGCCAGATCACCATGGGAGGGGTCGCGCGGCGGTTCCACCTGCACACCGCCCAATTGCAGCGCCTCAGGCAAGGTTCCATCGGCTTGAAGGTCTTTGATCACCACATGAAGGTGATCGAGGAAAATATTGAAAATATTCATCAATCAGAGACTCAAATCAAACAGGCGCTTATGTTCTTCAATGGCGAAACGGTCGGTCATCCCGGCGATAAAATCACAGATCGAGGCGGCCGCCTCGGCGCGCGAATTGCCTTCGGCCTTGGCCCGCCATTCGGATGGAAGGATGCCGGGCTCCGCCATATAAAGCTCAAACAGGCTGGTGACAATACGCCGGGCCTTGCTGGTCATCCGGTTAACCTTGTAATGGCGGTACATGTGTTCCATCAGAAAGCCGCGCAGCGCCTGATCGGTTTCGATCATCTCGTTGGAAAAGGCGATCAGCGGCTCACCGAGCGCCCGCACCTCTTCCACCGATTGCGGGGCGACCCGCGCAATGCGCGCCTGGCTTTCGGTCACCAGATCGCGGATCATCTGATCGATCAGACGGCGAATGGTTTCATGAACCAGCCGGGACTGGCCCGCCTCGGGGTAAGCTGCCTTGACCTCGCGCACCACATCGCCGACGCGCGGCAGTTTCATCAGATCATCAAGATCAAACAGCCCGGCGCGCACGCCATCGTCAATATCGTGATTGTTGTAGGCAATGTCATCGCTCAGCGCCGCAACCTGCGCCTCGGCACTGGCAAAGGTGGTGAGTTCAAGATCATGCGCCGCGACATAATCGGCAATCACCACGGGCGGCTCCCCCAAAAGCGGGCCATTATGTTTCACCAGCCCTTCAAGGGTTTCCCAGGTGAGGTTAAGCCCGTCAAACAGCCCATAGCGCTGTTCAAGCCGGGTGACGATCTTGAGCGACTGGGCATTGTGATCAAAACCGCCAAACGGCGCCATCACAGCCGTCAGCGCATCTTCGCCCGCATGGGCAAAGGGCGGGTGGCCCAGATCATGGGCGAGCGCGAGCGCTTCGGCCAGATCCTCATCGAGCCCCAGCGTCCGGCTGATCGAACGCGCAATCTGGGCGACTTCCAGCGAATGGGTCAGCCTTGTGCGGTAATAATCGCCTTCATGATAGACAAAGACTTGGGTCTTGTATTGCAGGCGGCGAAAGGCGGTCGAATGGATGATCCGGTCGCGGTCGCGCTGAAATACAGACCGGCTGCGGCTTTCGGGTTCGGCATGAAGCCGCCCCCGGGATCTGGCGGGGTCGGACGCAAAAGGCGCGGTGCTGTTGGATTTCAAACTCATGGGCTTGCCATAACGCGGCGGCGCGCCGATTGGAAGCGGCTTCGCCCCCTTTTTTGTGCCGCAAAAAGAGACTATATCGAAGCTATGACACAGCCGGTTCAAATCAATGTCACCGACAGCGCCCTGCGCCGCATCCAGAAGCTTGCCGACCGCGAGGGGGCGAGCCCGGTTTTGCGTGTTTCTGTGGAAGGCGGCGGCTGTTCGGGCTTTTCCTATCAGTTCGCCTTTGCCGATGATCAGGCCGATGATGATCTGGTGATTGAGCGCGACGGGGTCCGCGTGCTGATCGATGCGGTATCGATCGCCTATATGGATGGCTCGGAAATCGACTTTGTCGATGATCTGATCGGCCAGAGCTTCAAGATCAACAATCCCAATGCCTCGTCATCCTGCGGCTGTGGCACGAGCTTTTCGATCTGATGAAAATCGCGAGCTGGAATGTGAACTCGATCAAGGTGCGCCTGCCCCGCCTGCTTGAGTATCTGGACGCGCAAAATCCCGATGTCCTTGTGCTGCAGGAAATCAAATCCATCGATGAAAACTTTCCGCGCACCGAGATTGAAGAACGCGGCTACACCGTCGAGACCCACGGCCAGAAAACCTATAATGGCGTCGCCATCCTGTCGAAACCGGGCCTGACAGACGTCATGCGCGGCCTGCCCGGCGATGAGGGAGACGAACAGGCGCGCTATATCGAAGCCACCATCCCCGGCGCGCGGCCGGTGCGGGTGGCCGGGCTTTACCTGCCCAATGGCAATCCCGCACCGGGAGAGAAATTCGACTATAAGCTTGGCTGGATGAAGCGGCTCGATGCCCGCGCCGATGCGCTGCTGGAAGACGAAATCCCGTTTGTGATGCTGGGCGACTATAATGTCATCCCCGACGATGATGACGTCCATGATGCCGAAGCATGGGCGGGGGACTCCCTCATCCGGCCTGAAAGCCGGACGGCATTCCGCGCGCTGATCGCCAAGGGGCTGACCGACGCCTACCGGGCCTGTTCCGCCAAGCGCCACCGCTACACCTTCTGGGATTATCAGGCCGGGGCCTGGGCCAAGGACAATGGCATCCGCATTGATCATATGCTGCTGTCGCCCGAAGCCGCCGACCGGCTTGAGGCTGCCGGGATCGACAAATATACCCGTGGCGAGGACAAGCCCTCAGACCATGTGCCGGTCTGGTGTCAGTTGGCTGACTAGGCGCGATGGCGCGCCAGCCCTTTTCGCTCCGCGATGGTGACTTCGTCATTCCGGTTTCAAAATCCGGGGCATCGCCGGATGAAATTCAGTGCCGCCAGATTCCGGGCAAGGCCTGACGGCCTTCCTGGAATGATGTTACTGCGCCAAAGGCTCACACACCGCCTTGCGCCGGGCTGCATCCACTTGCGGCCACGCGTCGGGTGCGGGAATGATCCGGCGGAACATCACCATGCCCTGACGCGACGGCGCGCTGACCACAATAATCGGCGCAGGCGCGACCGGACGGTCTGCATCAAGCGACGTCACCCAGATTTCCTGGGCTTCCCCCTCGACATCGCGGTCATTCAACGCGAAGAAATTGTTGGTCGCGTCATCAAACAAGGACACGGACGAGTAGCTTTGTGTCTTGGGCAGCACCAGCCGCACCGGCCCCTCGCTGACATCATAAGCGCAGATCGAATAGGCCAGATCGGGGGCCGGACGAACCACATCGCGCGCCTCTTCGGTAATGCGGGGCGCATGAAACAGCGTATTGACCGCACCCGCACGCTCTTCCATCCGGCCGACTGCAATCGCCATGATGAGCGTGGGCGCAAACCACACGGCAAGGAAATGAACGATGCCGGCCCCGATCAATACCCAGACCAGCCATTTTGCGAAGCCCTTCATCGGCATGCCCCCCGCTCAATACGCGGCAAGGCGGCCGTGGCAGGCGCGTCATAGACGCTTTTGCCCGGATTATAGAGGCGCAGCATCAGAATGAAGGCGCCACCATCCTTGTTGCTGATCCAGTTTGTGTCCGCGCGTTCGGGTGAGACATGGATGACAAAACCGCCATCGGCGTCGCGCTCCACCGTGGTCTGGGCCAGGGCATGATGGCCATCGCCATTGCGGATCAGATAATTGTCGGCCGCATAGGCCGTCAGGCTCCACCACCGTGTGTCAGGCTCGTCGCCGACAATGCGGTAATCGCACTTCTCCGACAGGCGCAGGCCCGATTGGTCGGTCATGGCTGAATAATACAGCGTTTCGGTGCGGCTAAGCGCGAACAACCCGCCCAGCGCCACGGCGGTGCGCTCATAAATCCCGGCGTCCTGATTGCCGGCACTGAGCAAGACCCGCCACGGCCCGTTGGCGATTGAGGCGTCGGTAAACGCCCGGTATCCGGCATAGCCTGCCGACCCCAGCCCCAGGGCCAGCGCCACCAACACACCTGCAACAACCGCCAAAAACCGCAATCGAGCCTCCCCCCAGATGGCTGCTTCAATGATTAAATGTCAGCGTAGCACTTTTGCTCGGCTTTGCCACCGGGATGCGTCACCGCCCCGTACCGGGCCTTGCCGACGGTCTGGGCGTAGCGCCACAGCGTGCCGGAGCCAAAGCCATTGTCGCGCGGTTTCCAGCCGGCGCGGCGTTTCTCAAGCTCTTCATCGGAGAGATCAACGCTGATGGTGCCCGCCTCGGCATCAATCGAGATGATATCGCCGTCTTTCAGCAGGCCAATGGGGCCGCCATCAGCGGCTTCAGGACCAACATGGCCGATGCAGAAACCGCGCGTTGCGCCCGAAAAGCGGCCATCGGTGATCAAGGCCACCTTGTCGCCCATGCCCTGGCCGTAAATGGCCGCCGTGGTGGCGAGCATTTCGCGCATGCCGGGACCGCCTTTGGGGCCTTCATTGCGGATGACAAGAACCTCGCCTTCCTTATAGTCCTCGGCCTCAACGGCGGCGAAGGCGTCTTCTTCACATTCAAAGACGCGCGCGGTGCCGGTGAATTGCAGCTTTTCAAGCCCCGCCACTTTCACAATCGCCCCATCAGGCGCCAGATTGCCCTGCAGGCCGACAACCCCGCCGGTCGGCGTTATCGGATTGGTGATCGGACGGATCACTTTCTGGGTTTCATCAAAGCTGATCTCTTCAAGGTTTTCCGCGAGCGTCTTGCCGGTGACGGTCAGGCAATCGCCATGCAGATAGCCACCCTCCATCAAGGTTTTCAGCAGCATGGGAACCCCGCCCGCCTCATACATGTCCTTAGCGACATACTGTCCGCCGGGTTTGAGGTCAGCGATGTAGGGCGTCTTCTTGAAGATTTCAGCCACGTCAAACAGATCAAACTCAATACCGCATTCATTGGCCATGGCCGGCAGATGCAGCGCGCCATTGGTTGACCCGCCGGTGGCGGCAACCACCACGGCGGCATTCTCAAGCGCCTTGCGGGTCACAATATCGCGCGGGCGGATATTGTCGGCGATCAGCCGCGCCACCGCCTCACCCGAGGCGACCGCATAGGCGTCGCGATCCTCATAAGGTGCCGGGGCGCCCGAACTGTTGGGCAGCGCAAGGCCAATCGCTTCGGACACGCACGCCATGGTGTTGGCGGTGAACTGCCCGCCGCATGCGCCCGCTGACGGACACGCGACACATTCAATGGCGTGCAGCTCTTCATCATCCATATTGCCCGCCGAATGCTGGCCGACCGCTTCAAACACATCCTGAACCGTCAGGTCGCGGCCCTTATAGTGGCCCGGCAGGATCGAGCCGCCATACATGAAAACCGACGGCACATTGAGGCGCAGCATCGCCATCATCATGCCCGGCAGGCTCTTGTCGCACCCGGCCAGCCCAACCAGCGCGTCATAGCAATGGCCGCGCACGGTCAGCTCGATGGAATCGGCGATGACTTCGCGACTGACAAGCGAGCTTTTCATCCCCTCATGGCCCATGGCGATGCCGTCAGTGACCGTGATGGTGCAGAACTCACGCGGGGTCGCGCCGCCTTGCGTGACGCCTTTTTTGGCGCTTTGAGCCTGACGCATCAGTGCAATGTTGCACGGCGCGGCTTCGTTCCAGGCCGACACGACGCCGACAAAGGGACGCTCAATCTCTTCCTCGGTCATGCCCATGGCATAATAGTAAGAGCGGTGCGGCGCGCTTTTGGGGCCGACCGAAACATGACGGCTCGGCAGATGAGATTTGTCGAAAGTCTTCTTATCCATGGCTCAGTCCTCTCCTCACGCTGCTGAACTGAGACGCGTCAAGGCGTCGGCCAGTTTCTCGCGGGTGCGCAGCAAGTCGTCTTTCTTTTCACGTTCTTTTTCAACCACCTCGGCCGGGGCGTTGGCGGTGAATTTCTCATTGGCGAGTTTGCCGTCGATCCGTTTGACCAGACCATCAAGCTTGTCGATTTCTTTTTCCAGCCGGGCGCGTTCGGCATCTAGGTCCATAATGCCCGCCAGCGGCAGGAACAAGACCGCCTCGTCCACCACGGTCTGAATTGCGCCTTTGACATCGGTGTCGGTGAAGCTGATGTCCTTGACACGAGCCAACCGCTCAATCAGGGGCGCGTGCTTTTGCGCGGCCTGCTGTGTCGCGGCGGCCGCGTCCTTGATCATCAAGGGCACTTGCGCGCCCGCCGGGACATTCATTTCCGAGCGGACCGAGCGGATTTCACTCACCAGCCGGATCACCCAGTCCATTTCGCTGCGCGCGGTTTCATCGGTCTCATAAGCCAGTTCAGGCCAGCGGGTCAGGATCAACAGCTGATCGCGCCCGCCTGTACGCATGCCGATCTGCTGCCACAGCTCTTCGGTCAGGAAGGGCATCACCGGGTGCAGAACCTTGAGGATCTGATCAAGCACATAAGCGGCCATGGCCCGGGTTTCGGCCTTGGCGGCTTCATCCTCGCCATTCAAAAGCGGTTTGGCGAATTCGAGATACCAGTCACAGAAAATATTCCACACAAAGCGGTAAATGCCACCGGCTGCTTCGTCGAACTTGAAGGCTTCAATGCCTTGCGCCACGGTCGCCGCCGCCTGTTTCAGCTCGGCGGCAATCCAGCGGTTGACCGGCTCTTGCGCGGATGCCGGGTCAAAACCGTCAACCGGGTTGCATTCATTCATCTCGCAGAAGCGGGCAGCGTTCCACAATTTGGTGCCGAAATTGCGGTAGCCCGCCACGCGCTCGCCCGACAATTTGATGTCGCGGCCCTGGGCTGCCATCGCCGTCAGGGTGAAACGCAGCGCATCGGCGCCGAACTCACCGATCAGTTCCAAGGGGTCAATGATATTGCCTTTGGACTTCGACATTTTCTGGCCCTGCGCATCGCGCACCAGCGCGTGGACATAGACCGTGTCGAAGGGCTTTTCGTCCATGAAGTGCAGGCCCTGCATCATCATGCGGGCGACCCAGAAAAAGATAATGTCAAAGCCCGTCACCAGAACCGAAGTCGGATAGTAACGTTTGAGTTCTTCGGTCTCATCAGGCCAGCCAAGTGTTGAAAAAGGCCACAGAGCCGATGAAAACCAGGTGTCGAGCACATCGTCATCGCGCGTCAGCGCAACCCCCGCGCCCAGCGTCTTTTCCGCTTCGGCGCGCGCCTCGTCTTCGGTGTAGGCAACGAAGACTTCGCCATCGGGGCCATACCAGGCGGGAATTTGATGCCCCCACCACAGCTGGCGCGACACGCACCAGGGCTGGATGTTGCGCATCCATTCAAAATAAGTCTTCTCCCAGTTTTTGGGAACAAAGGCGGTGGTGCCATCCTCAACCGCGGTGATCGCCTGTTTGGCGAGCGTCTCGGCATCGACATACCATTGATCGGTCAGCCAGGGCTCAATGACGACGTCGGAACGGTCGCCATAGGGCACTTGCAGCGTATGCTCATCAATTTTTTCAAGCAGTCCCAGCGCCTCAATTTCGGTGACCACGCGGCGGCGGGCTTCAAACCGCTCCAGCCCGCGATAGTCCTCAGGCACCTCATCATTCAGATGGGCATGCTCGTCAAAAATATTGATCTGGGGGCAGATCGTGCCGCTTGCCGACTTCAAAGTCATTAAAGTCATGGGCGGGCGTGATTTTGACCGCGCCGGAGCCCTGTTCGGGATCGGCATACTCATCGCCCACAATGGGAATCTCCCGGCCGACCAGCGGCAGGGTGACGGTCTTGCCGATCAGCGCCTTGTAGCGCTCATCTTCAGGGTGAACGGCGACCGCGCTGTCACCCAGCATCGTTTCAGGCCGGGTGGTGGCCACCACGATGTGGCCCGAGCCGTCGGTCAGCGGATAGCGGAAGTGCCACATCCGGCCCTGCACTTCCTTATTGACCACTTCAAGATCGGAAATCGCAGTGAGCAGCTTGGGGTCCCAATTGACCAGCCGCTTGTCACGATAGATCAGCCCTTGCCGGTAAAGCTCGACAAAGACTTTCAAAACCGCTTCGGACAGCCCTTCATCCATGGTGAAGCGTTCACGGCTCCAGTCGCAACTGGCACCCAGACGGCGCAATTGCCGGGTGATGGTACCGCCCGACTCAGCCTTCCATTCCCACACGGTCTCAAGAAACTTTTCACGCCCCCATATCACGACGGCCCGGCCCGCCCTGTTGGGCCAGATTGCGTTCCACGACCATCTGGGTCGCGATGCCGGCATGGTCCATACCCGGCTGCCACAACACATCCTTGCCCAACATACGATTGTAACGGATCAGCACATCCTGAAGCGTATTGTTGAGCGCATGGCCCATATGAAGCGAGCCGGTGACATTGGGCGGAGGAATGACGATCGAATAGGTCTCAGCCCCCGCATCGGCACCAGCGCCGGCCTTGAAGGCCCCCGCCTCTTCCCAGGCGTCATAAAGCCGTTCTTCAACACCGGCCGGATCGAAAGTTTTTTCAAGCATTGCAGTCACTCAAATAGGGTGGAACTCGCGCATTCTGTGCTGAGAAGCGCGCCACGTGGAAAAGGTTGGATAAGGGTTTAACGGCGGCGCGCCAGGCGTTCAACTTCTTCGCGTACGACGCGTTCTACCAGCCCGGGCAGATTGGCGTCGAGCCAGTCTTTAATCATCGGCCGGGCAATCAGTTCAATCTGGTCGTTGCCGACATCGGCACCCAGCTGATCGGCCATGGCCGCCTCAAGGCTCGCAAAGGAAACAGTGACCGACTGCGCCGCATCAGGATCAATCAGCCCGTCATTGAAATCATTGGCGATGTCTTCAGACGCCGGGGCGGCCTGTTCGACATAGCCCAACGCCTCTTCAACCTGTCCGGTCTCATCGACAGGCGATTGGTCCACCTTCTGAGCGGCCAGCTCCTCAATCGATCCATCGTCGCGAACCATGCGCGTCAGTGTCAGCACATCCCCGTTGGAGCGCGGCAAAGGTGGTGGCGGGGCACTCGCCTGAAAATCAGACGGCCGCCCCTGCGGAGCTGACGGTTCCATCTCCGCCTCGCCCCCATTGGCGTGCCCGGGCGCACCATCGGCCTGAGGCGCGTGAGCATCGGGCCCGGATTGCTGGCCAGCCTCGCGCGCGTCATCCTCCGCGATGATCTTGCGGATCGACGCGAGAATGTCTTCGACGCTGGCCTCGGGCTCGGTGCTCATGGCGGGCTTTACTCGCTTGCGTCTGACGCAGACGAGAAGTTGAACAGGCCATCGGCGCGATTGGTGACAACCGCCTGCTCAACCGGCAGATCAAGATATCCGGCCGTCAGCTGGCCGGTCGCGGCCAGAAGCTGATAGGTGGCCACAACTTCGTTGCGGCGCGCCTGAACGAGTGTCACGCGCGAATCCAGCAATTCCTGCTCGGCATCAAGCACATCCAGCGTGGTCCGGGCCCCGACATCGGCTTCCTGACGCACACCTTCAAGCGCGATTTCGTTGGCGTCCACAGCCGCTTGCGACGCGCGGATGGTTGCTTTGGCGGCTTTCAGGCCGGTCCAGGCATTGGTGACCGCTTCGGCTGACGCGCGTTCGGCTTCCGAAATCTGGGTGCGCGCGCGGGCGGCATCAAACTGCGCCTGACGCATCCGCGACAGGACCGCGCCGCCCTGGAAGAACTTCCAGTTCAGCACACCCGACACAGAGCGCGTCCAAGTCGTCTGGTTGAAAATGCTCGAAAGCGCGGAAGTGTCCCGCGAATATTCAAGCTGCGCGCGCACCGACACGGTGGGCAGCCATTCGCCGCCCGCCACCTTGATGGCGCTTTTAGCCGCTTCGGCGAAAGCACGGGCGGCAATAACTTGCGGCGACAGATCGCGCGCCAGCTCCTGGGCGGTGTCTTCTGTTTCAGGGGTCGCGGGCAAGGTGGCCGGATCGGTGAGCGCATCCACTTCGGCACCAATCAGCTTGGCCAGCGCAGCCTCTGCACCGCGCAGATCCGCTTCAGCGGCGATCAGGCGTGATTGCACACCCGACAGTCGGGCTTCGGCCTGGGCCACGTCGGTCCGGGTCAATTCGCCGACATCAAAGCGGTCTTGCGTCGCCGTGCGCTGCTGGTCAAGCACTTTGACATTGTTTTCATTGAGCTCAACAACCGACTGGTTGGCGATCACGTCCATATAGGCTGCGACCGTCTGCAAGAAAATCTGCTGCTCAACATCGGTCAGCTGCGCACGATTGCCCTGCACCGAGGCGCGCACCTGTTTCATCGCGTTGATATTGCGGCCGCCGGTAAAGATCGGCTGATCAATCGTGGTGGTCAGCGCGCGGGGATTGCTTTCTGAATCCGAGCTCGGGATCGGAATGTTGAAGCCGGGAAAACCAAAATCACCGGTTTTGATTTTGCCCTTGCTGTTGTGGGTCCACGCTTTGGTGATCGTACCGGTCACCTCAACGCTGGGCAGGAAGCTTGCAAACGCTTCGGCGATCTGCTCATCGGCAGAACGCACCTGCTCCCGCTGGGCCTGAATGGTCGGATTGTTGGTATAGGCGATCGCCAGAACCTCATCGAGCGTCATGTCCGCGCTCGCCGGAGCGGTCCACAACAGGGCCGCACCCATAATACCCAGCGCCTGCACCGGCCGGGATTTCTTCGTCAGATAAGCCATAATGGCACCCCCTCTTCCGAATTCCTCAAAGAACAAAACTGCGCGGCGCATCAAATCCCGGCAGAACCGGGACGACGGCATCAAACGCCACACGTTTCGACACAACCCCGTCAGACTTGACGTAGATCTCAGCCTGGCCAGACCGGCCATCCACCCGAATACCGCCCAGCCGGCCATCCTCGGCCAATTGCTCAAGCAAACTATCGGGAACTGTTTCATAAGCGCCATCGATCATAATGACATCATAGGGCGCCTGGCTGGCAAAGCCGTCCACCAAAGGCCCGGTTACGATGGCGGCATTGTCCACACCGCGTTCGGGCAACCCATCGCTGGCCGCCTGGGCGAGCGCCTCATCCTCTTCAAGGCCGATGACCGTATCGCACAGCCCGCCCAGAACCGCGGCGCTGTATCCGAGCCCTGCGCCAATGATCAGCACGCTGTCGGTCGGCTCAACATCAAGCGCCTGGATAAGCTTGGCCAGAAACATCGGCTCCATCGCAAAGCGGCCCGGCGCGATCTCGATCACCTCGTCCATATAGGCGATGGCCTGCTTTTGCTTGGGCACAAAAAATTCACGCGGAACAGCGCGCATGCGGTCCGTGATCCGCGGATCGGTCACACCGTTGGGCCTGATCTGGCCATCAACCATTGAATTACGTTGTTGTAAAAAGTCCGACATTGCCGCTCCGCACCCTTGGGGCTGACGGACTCCTCCAAGAGAAGCCCACATTTCCAGCGGTTTATACCGCTGTTCACAATTTTTCGCAAAGGCCATTCCGCCGCGTTGCACAAGTGTCACCTCTCTGTTAAATAGCGCGTCCTTCCGATGAGAAGTGGACTGGCCACGTGGCGGAGTGGTGACGCAGCGGATTGCAAATCCGTATACCCCGGTTCGATTCCGGGCGTGGCCTCCAATTTCTCGGCATTTTGAGCGCCCCGCGCTTGTAAAATGTGCAAAAACCGCCAGATTTACGGGATAATCGGGGGACAGAGCATGACCGAAACCATCACCACAATTCGCTATGAAAAGCGCGGCGGACCGGGCGTTTTGAGCCCCCATCAGGCTGCCATGCCCCATCCGGGGCCCCAAGATGTGGTGGTGGAGATCGAGGCCGCCGGGGTCGCCTTTGCCGATATTGTCATGCGGGAGGGCCTTTATCCCGAAGCCCCGCCCTTCCCCTTTGTGCCGGGATATGACTGTGTCGGCCATATTGTGGCACTGGGTGATTCGGTTTCAGACCTCAAAATCGGCGACCGGGTCGGCGCGCTGACCCGCACCGGCTCCTACGCCAGCCACATTGCCCTGCCCGCCGCCCGCGTGGCGCGCTGCCCCGCAAAAGTGGATGCCGCACAGGCCGTCTCGCTCATTTTGAACTATCTGACCGCCTGGCAAATGCTCACCCGCACCGCGCGTGTCGCCGCAGGCGAGCGCATTCTGGTGCATGGCGGCGGTGGCGGGGTTGGGACCGCACTGCTCGAATGCGCCCGATTGCTCGACCTTGAAGCCTGGGCCACTGTTTCACCCGCCAAACGCGCGCTGGTCGAGGCGCGCGACGCCACCGCGATTGATTATCGTTCCACTGATTTTGTCGCCGCAATGCAGGATGCCGGCGGCGCCGATGCCGTCTTTGACGCCATTGGCGGGGATCACTGGAACCGGTCTTTCGCGGCCCTGCGCGATGGCGGCCGGCTTGTCGCCTACGGTTTTTCTGCGGCCTTCAAGAATGGGCGGCGGCACATGCCCTCTGCCATCAAAGGCATGTTGAAGCAGCCCAAGCCGTCGGGTCTCAAGCTGATGGAAAAGAACCAGAGTTTTGCGGGCTATGATGTCTGGCGGCTCAGCCATGCCCGGCCCGATTGGTACCGGGCTGATCTGGAAAACCTGTTTGAGCTGCTGGCACTGGACAAACTCAACCCCCAAGTGGCCGACCGCGTCCCATTGCAAGACGCAGCCCGCGCCCACGAACGGCTCGGTGTGGGAGAAATTGCGGGCAAGCTTGTGCTTGTTCCCTAAACCTCGTCTTGGGCCTGACCCTGGGACTTGCGGAATTTCTTGCCCCACCAGACGGCAAAGCGGCGGCGGCCGCGCCGGATGGTGTGGAAGTCATAGGACAGAACCAGCACCCCCAGCGGGATCATCCAGAAACCCAGCACGGGCAAAAATCCCAAAATGCCGCCAATGATCAGCACAATGCCGAGCCCCAGCCGGTAGATGCGCCGGCCGGGCAAATGAAACTTTCGTCCAGCAAATGTGATCTTGGGTGCCATGAGGGGAAGGTAAGCAGCTTTGTGCCTTTGCGCCATCGCCCTGCGCAGTTTTGTCGCCGGAAAAAACCCGAAAGAACCGCTTGTTTTTTCAAGACCGCTTTTGCTATACACGCAACCTCAGTTGCGGGGCTTGGCCCTGCCTGAAGACGGTGATCCTCGGTAGCTCAGTGGTAGAGCAAGCGGCTGTTAACCGCTCGGTCGCTGGTTCGAATCCGGCCCGGGGAGCCATCCTCCCGAAAAATACAAACTTGGCGGACGACGAGACAAACGCTGCGCTCACAATTTATGAGCTTAGCGTGGCAAGCCGCTCGGCCAAATCGCGCGGCACACCCGCCAATGCTTTTTGATAGCTTGAATAAGAAATGATGTGCGCAATTCCGGGCAAACCCAGCACCATTCTGGAAATGCGAGCGTTTGCAGAATGTGAAACGCTTGTCACAATGATGGGTACGTTCCCTTCGGCGGCAATTTCAAGCTCAATTCCAAGACCGAACGAAGGGTGTGTCATCTCCGCCAAAAACAAGTCCGCTGACAATATCTGGTCGCGATACCACTGATATAATCGTTTGTCGTCAGATCTGAGATCTTTGCTGCGATCAATCGGCGCCGGCGTTGTTACCCCACCCAACACTTCAAAGTCCGCCAAAATTCTGACCAACTCTTTTACATAGCTTTGATATTCACCCCGTGATGGCTCGGGTACGTTGGAAGAGGCGGCGCCCAAAAACAACACCGGAGCCCGCTGCAATGACCCTTGAGTGCTCACAAGCGGCTCACGCGCTGGGTGTTGAGGGGCGCATTAGGCTTGAAGAAGCTGTAGCCGTTGCCTGCAACATAGTCCCATCCTCCGAATGGGCCGGGGTCGTTCACAATTTCATCCGCAATTTCTTCCAGTGAGCGGAAACGCATCAGTTGCATCCGAAAACAGGCCTGAATGACACGCATGCAATCAAAACACAGCGCCGAAATATAATTTGGCTCAATTGATCTGTAGACTTCCTGCTCAAGCGCATTGAACCGACTTCGAGCTGGAGAGCCAAAATCATCCCGAAACACAAGTTGGGAACTGGTGACAGTCAGAAAATCATAGTGGTTGAGATTGTTATGAAAAGTACGGCTCACTGCGGGGTCGGGTTCGGCGAATGCGAGGCATTGATATTGAACGCCGGGGGGATTTAGATTTTCCTGATTGAGCAGATAGCTTTGCCAGTCGGGCACCGACAATGTCGCCGGCGTCACAACCCACCCTTTGAAACCTTCTTGTGTCAGCTTTGCGAAAATTTCAAACAGCTCGAGATCATACCCCGCGACAACCGCAATCGCAGGACGATCCGGGACTCGAAAATTCGGATCATGGCGGTTTATGATTTCTGATCCACCTTGCTCATCTCTGACGTGGTGAAGCTGGATAAAATTATGCTGTGCCAACGCAAGCGAAGACGTCAATAGCCGGACGGTCGCTTGTGAATAGTCGTTTTCACATTGAACGACCATGATCGGGATGGTGGGGTCATCTGCCAGCTTGTTCTCAATCGTATTCATGATTCCGAACACCTCGTCGCGACAGTCGATGGAATAGCGGATCACGCCCAATTCTGGTTCGTGCGGAGCTGACGGGTCGGCGGCAACCGTAAAGAACACTGTCAGATATTTGTCGACTTCGGGATTGGCATCGATGTGATCTCGAACCACATCTCGAACACGTGATGCAACACCGCTCATGGTGCAAATCACCCAGACGGGGCCTCGCGGATGAACCAGGCTGCGAACCAAATAGTCCTCGACAAGGCGAGCAGCGGTGTTTGCGTTGTTGGCATGGTCTGCAAATTCAACATTCACTTTGGTCGAAAGTTTGGCTCCCGCCAAGATTCCAGCGGCCTGCAACAGACCATCTCCTTTTGCCTCGCCCGACAGGGGCAACAGAACAAAAACCTGGAATGTATCGGGAAACCGAACCGGCAGCGGCTTTGGCGCCATACTGGCATCATCATTACCTCTGTCGCCACCGGTCAGCGTCTCTCGCCCTCCCCGAAAATAGCCCTCACCAGCGCTTCTCGATTCAATTTCAGGGGGCATAAAAGCCAAGATCAATCCGACGGTTGAGACAAGAAACGCCACGGAAAACGCCATCACCGCTGGTGTCTGAGAAAGATGAAGAACTTGCCAGACTTGCGCCGCACCAACCGCAGAACTCTTTTCGGAAACGGCGGAACTGATGGCAACGACAAGGGCCACATATCCAGCGCACGCCATGGAAATTATCATGAATGCTCGGGTCAGTGGTCCTCGCCTCGAATAACTGTTCGACACAGCCTTCAGATATTCGGTCAGTGACGGATCAAACATCAGTCCGAACCTCTTCGACCGCGTGAACGCTTTTGAGCTTCGCTGCCGTCACACGTGTGAGGCGATACTCAGCGAAGCAACATGTTGCAGTGACAGCAAATAGGATTAAGTCGAGGCGGATGCCCAGCACGGTGTTCGGTATCAGGTTGGTAGCTGAAGCCATGAACACGAGCAGGGCAATGCCTGTGACGACAGGATTGACGATTGAGTATTTCCGCCGCCCCCACACTGCCAGCGCGATCATTGGCCCCATAATGGCGGTGCCCGCAAAACTAACGCGAGCCAAACTCACCAACTCAGCGTTCGCAAGCAAAGACAGTAGCAAACACACGATTGCGAAGACTGCTGTGACAATCCGATTTTGAGTGAGTGTAATTTCCTGTTCGCTTTCTGCAGCGGCCACCTGTGTCTCAGTTCCCAATGCGAAAAGCTGACTGTCCGCAGTCGACATAGCCGCAGCAACCAATCCCACAATAGACAGGGCACCGATGATAGGAAGTCTGTCATCGATCAAGACGCGCGCCAAAAATCCTGAACTTGAATAAGCCGGGTCAAGTGTAGCGGCACCATAAAGTCCGATAAGGATCGTCGGCACAAGCATGACCAGCGCGAAGAACGAGACGCCCAAGGCCATCAGAGGCACTGAACGAGCATTTCGCGACGCCGCGATGCGTGTTGTCAATTGTGGTTGCGTTAGTGGCATCCATAGAATCGCAAGAAACGAAGCCAGCACAAACTGGTAGCTCATGAGCCCGACGGGTCCCGGTGCCGTCAGCAGTTCTGGACGTTCAGTCCTGATCGTTTCAAATATTGAAGGAACATCAGAAAATTGATCCGTTACAGCAGCCGCGATGAGCCAAACCACGACCAACAATATCAGTCCCTGAACCACATCACTGAAAACGATAGCCCGGAATCCACCGACCCAACTGTAAACACCAATCGCTGCGAGCATCAGAACTGACCAGAACACCGGCGGCACATCTGGATTCGTGATCTGCACAAACAGATCGGAAACCCCTTTGATCTGGATTGCCAGATACGGAGCCAGGAAAATGTAAATCCCGGCAATGTAGACGAAACGAGACACTGACGTCCCAAAACGCAGCCGCAACAAGCTTGTCATCGACTGGATCCCATGCGCTTGCAGCGCCTCTTTGTATCGGCAACCAAAAAGATAAACGACAAATCCAAGCGCCACATCAGTCACACCGATGAATAGCCAGGTCGCTACACCGTGAACGCGAAAATAATTGGGAATCCCCATGAGGGTAAATGTGCTGAACAATGTTGCCGAGAACGATAAGAACAGCAGAACCGGCCCAATTCCGCTGGCCGCGAAGGCATCTTCATGCGCTTCTCCGGCATTGATCTGCCGCGCCTTGCGTGCGCTCCACGCTAAAAAAAACACATAGAGCACCGCAAAAATCATCACCCATCCGAACAATGACATCACGGCCTCTTATCAAAAGTGACGAGAATGCCTAACGCGATCAGCAACACAACACTGGCGGCGATGCCGCCCAGAAGGATTGGCGGCGCGCCAAGGAAAAGCCCCGGAACGTCACGCATGTACACAAAAACAGGGTTGTAGACCGCACAACAAATCGCGATCGCCACACCAAACATTACCCCCCTCATGACCCCCTCCAGCTCGTCAAAGAATAATATTAACTATAGTATTTAATGATTTGATTCTTTCAATGGACAATATTGATCATGAATACTTTTGTATTCTTTCGCGATTTTTAAACAGATAGGCCCTTATCTATTGAACCCGAGGTTTTGGAAAGTTCATGCTGTTGCCGGACCGCTGACCACTTTTCCGTCATACAGCCTTCCTCTATGGTGCTCGCCATTCTGAGGGGGGAAGCAATGCTGCGAAAAATTTTGATCGGTCTGGTGGCCGTTCTGGTCGTGCTGCTGGGCGCAGGCGTGATTTTCAAAGACCGGCTCGAACGGCTTTATTTCGTCACAACCTTGTTTACCGGCGCGGAACAATATGAGCGCTTTAACCGGGTGGATGAGCTATTCCCCAATGCGGTGCTGACCCCCTCGCCCACGCCTTACAGTTTCGAAACCGCCGCCCCTGTCACCCTGCCTGCACACTTTCGCTACAAGGATGCCGACAGCGACACCGACCAGTTCCTCAAAGAGACCGACACGGCCGCGCTTGTGGTGCTGAAAGACGGAAAAATAGTTTACGAAAATTATTGGCTGACCGGCGGCCGCGACGTCACCTGGTTGTCCATGTCGGTGTCCAAAAGTTTTGTGGCGACGCTGGTCGGTATTGCGGTCTCTGAAGGCCGCATCCAGTCCATTGATGATCCGGTGACCGTGTATGCACCCTCCCTCAAGGGCTCAGCCTATGATGGCGTATCCATCAAAGACATTCTGCAAATGTCATCAGGGGCCGCCTGGACCGAAGATTACAGCGACCCCAATTCCGATGTCATGCGCTTTGGTCAGATCTTTGCCGTCGGCGGTTCGCTCAATGAGTTTTTGACCACCATGAAGCCGGACCGCGAACCCGGCACCCACTATCGCTATAATTCCGCCGAAACCCAGGTTCTGGGCCTGTTGCTGACGCGCGCCACCGGCCGGTCGGTGACGCAGTATATGACCGAAAAGCTGTGGCACCCCATGGGCGCAGAACAAACCGGCCATTGGCTTGTCGACAGCGAAGGTATGGAGATGGTGTTTGGCGGCTTGTCGATCACCGCGCGCGACTATGCCAAGATCGGCGAACTCTACCGCAATGGAGGCTATTTCAATGGCCGCCAGATCGTTCCCGCCGACTGGATCACTGCATCAGTCACCCCCGATGCGCCCCATCTGGCACCGGGCGTCAACCCCGATTTCCCATTCGGCTATGGCTATCAATGGTGGGTGCCCGAAAGCCTTGAAGGTGAATATTCGGCCATCGGGGTCTATAACCAATTTGTCTATGTGAACCCCTCGCGCGGGCTGACCATCGTCAAACTGTCGGCCAATTCCGACTATGGCACCACCGATGATGAGACCAGCTGGCGGGAGATGGAAACCCTTGCCCTGTTTCGCGCAATTGGTGAGGCCGTGGAAACATCACAACAGTGATCAGGCGCCGGTGGTGGCCCAGCCCGGCATGTTGCCTTCTTGCACAGGGGTGACATCGACGCCGACCTCGACCGAATGATCGTCGCCGCCCAGCAGCACGCCGCCAATCGGGCTGACATCGCCAAAGTCACGGCCATAGGCGATGGTGATATGTTCGTCGGACGGCATCAGATTGTTGGTCGGATCAAAATCAATCCAGCCTGTTTCAGGGCTCCACACCGAGAACCAGGCATGGGTTGCATCCGCGCCCAGAAGTTTTTGCTGGCCTTCGGGCGGATGGGTGAGCAGATAGCCCGACACATAGCGCGCAGGCAGATCAAGTGCCCGCAGGCAGGTCAGCGCAAAATGGGCAAAGTCCTGACAGACCCCGCCACGGATTTCGAACACTTCATCAACCGAGGTGGTGACATCGGTCACCGCCGGGTCATAGGCAAAGTCCTCATTGATCCGGGCGTTGAGTTCAGAGACCGCCTCAAGCAGCGGACGGCCCTGCCCGAAACTTTCCATGGCATAGGCTTTGATGTCGGCATTGGGCCGTGTGTGCGGCGACACGCACGCATAATGCAGCACGCCCAGATCATAGGAATTGCTCTTTTGATGCAGGCGGCCAGCCACATGCTCCCACGGGCTGGTGGCGGCCAGGAACACCGCCTCGCGCGGCCGCACCTCGATCACCGAACGGGCATGAAAGCCAAGCGATTTATGCTCGGTATCAATTGTCAGGACTGAGGCGGGATTGCCGAAATAATCGATCAGGTCCGATCGGGTTGCCGGCGCGGGCTCAACCGTCAGCAAATGGTTCAAATTGGTCTGATGGCGCACTGTGCGGGGGGCCAGATGCACCAGATGGTGCGAGCGCGCCACCGGCGAGCCGTAATGGTAGATCGTGCGATGCGAGACTTCATAGATCATAGCGGTGTCCCCAAACGCGTATAGAGACGGCGGGGAATATCCTCCGTCAGCGACAGATACCGCCGCGTGACAATTTCGGACAATTCAGGCAGGCCGGTGATCAACGCATCAAACAATGCGGCGAGATCGGATCGCTCACCCTCATCGTCCGTCTCACTCAAATCATTGACGTCGGCCAGGCGAACCGCCGTCAGCATCATCAGGATCTTGCGCTGATCATCCTCGCGCACCGCATCCTTGGCCGCCAGTGGCAGTGCATCAAGATGCTGGGCAATATGATGCAGCTGGAAGGCGATGGAGCGCGGATTGGTCTCATCAATCAGCAACAGGTCCAGCACCAGCGGCAAGGCCGGCGCAAAGCGGTAGCGCGAGCGGTAGGTGATATAACTGTCGGCCAGTTCCAGCACGAACAGCAAATCTTCGGCTTCGCGGGTCTCATCGGAGTTGGGTTCGCGGAACAGGGTCGACAGCAATTCCGACAGATGCTGCGCCCGTTCAATCCGCCGCCCCATATCCATGAAGCGCCAGCCATAATTGCGGGTCATGTTTTCAACCGCCATGCCCGAAAAGGCCGCCATGGTGGTGATGCCCGATTCAAACTGTTCAAGCGCCACCCGCGGGCTGACCGGCATGCGTTCGCGCCGCCATTCGGGATGGGTGTTGAACGTGTTGAGCGTCCGCCACGCCTCCAATGACAGCCGGTCGCGCGTCATGGCCGCAACCTGGTGCACATTGCCCAGAGTATTGCGGACCGAAAAGGCGTGGTCAGGGGTTTCAAACAAGGCACGCATGCGGGCCTCGACCGCCGAGCCGAGCGGCTCATCGGGCAAGGGTTTGAGCGTGCTGACATCCTTGTCGAGCAACAGATCAAGCGCGGCTTTGACCGAAGCGAGCCCCTCGCCGTCCCGCTCCTCATTTTCAAGCCGGTGCAAGGCGGACCGCTCCATCCGCAAGACCCAGTCGGCGCGTTCGACATAGCGGCCCAGCCAGAACAGATTGTCAGCCACCCGGCTTTGCAGCCCCCGGCTGGAGCGCTCTATCCGCGCTGTTTCAGCGGTTGGCGGATTGGGCTGGAAGCCGGCGGGTGTTTCTTCACCGGCGATCACCCAGACATCGCGCGAATGACCTTCGGGACCTTTGGGCAGGCTGGCTGTATCAGCGCCCACTGTCAGCGACAGACCACCGGGCAGCACTGCAAAGCCTTCACTCGTCATCGACACATAAAGCCGCGCCATAAACGGCACCGGCTCAAGTCCTTTGGGGCCATGGCTCGGCGTTGTGCCGACGGGCCGGATTTCATCGGCGATATATTCTGCGCCAAACAGGCTGATGCGGGTCTTCAGCTCCTCAAGGGCGGCCTCATCAAGTTCGGCGCCGACAATCCCACCGGCCCCATGACCAGCGCGTCCCGTCCCTTCCTGGGCAGGCTTGATGATATAGCGGTCGAGATTTTGCAGCACATAGTCCCGTGCACCAGGATCGCCGAGCCACACGCGCGGCACATCGGGGATCAGCAAATCCTCATTGAGCAGCTCCCGCGCAAGCTCGCCCATAATGGGCGACAGGCCACGATTTTCCGCCACCGCTGAGCCGATCGGATTGACCACAAAATCCGTGTCCGTCCGGCAGGCTTGTAACAGTCCGACAGGGCCCAGAAAGCCCGACGGATCAAGCTCAAGCGGGTCGCTGTAAATGCCTTCGGCACACCGCACGATCAGATCAATCGATTTCAGCCCTTCCAGCGTCTTCAAAAACGCGCGGGAGCCGACAATCTGCACATCACCGCCCTCAACCAGAAAGAAGTTGAGATAGCGCGCCAGATAGGCGTGGGAGAAATAATCATCGTGATGCGCGCCCGGCGTGATCAGCGCAATGCGCGGATCGGCCCGGCCGGCGCGGCGGGCAAGCTCGGCCTGCATGGCCTGAAAATAGCGCGCCAGCCGCACCACCTTGCAGGTGCGGAACAGGTTGGGCAGCGTCTGGGCGGTGATCACCCGATTGGCGAGCGCCAGACCCGGCCCGGCCGGAGTTTCGGTGTGGCAATCGACAATTTGCCACTGCCCTTCGGCGGAGCGGACGACATCAACCGCAAAGAACTGCACATAGCCCGACCGCGGGGCGATACCATAAGCAGGCCGTGCAAAATGCCGGTCATTAAAAATCATGGCGGGCGGCACAAGGCCCGTCTTCAAGGTTCGTTGCGGCCCGTAAATATCGCCCAGCAAAGCATTGGCCAGCCGCGCGCGCTGCAAAAGGGCCGGTTCCAGCACCGCCCAATCCTGAGGCGAAAAAATCAGCGGGAAGAGGTCCACCGCCCAGGGTTCACTGGGCGAATCGGGATCGGCGAAAATGTCATGGGCGACATCATGTTCGCGCACCAGACGGTTGATCTGATCGCCAAGATTGCGCCGCTCCTTCTGGGTCATGGTATTGACCGCGTCGACCAATCCCGTCCAATGGGGCCGCAAAGTGCCATTGGCGTCCATCATCTCATCATGGACACCGGGAATGGGCGCATAGCTGGAGGCGAGATCGGCACCCCGCCGCGCCCCTTGAAGCTGGACTTGCTGTTCCATGTCAGACTTTCACCGTGGCGCGCCCCTTGCGCGCGGCCGCGACCATATCAGCCTCTTATGACCGAAACTAGAACCGGCGCAAATCAAGTGTGTGGGGATAATCGCGGTCCACCAGCGCAGGCCCCAGCGTCATTGCGCCGCTGGTATGGTTAATTGTTTCAAATCGCGCGCGGCGGCGGCCCGAGGCCTCAAACGCATTGACCGGGAATGTGTCGTGGGACCGCCCGCCGGGATGGCTGACATGATAGCGGCATCCGCCGACCGACCGGCCCGTCCAGCCATCCACCACATCAAAGCCCAACGGTGTGTGAACACCAATTGTGGGATGAAGCGCCGACCAGGGCTGCCACGCCCGGTAGCGGACGCCTGCCACAAATTCTCCCGCCCGCCCGGTGGGTTGCAGCGGCACCGCCACGCCATTGCAGGCCAGTTGATAGCGTTCGCCCTGATCGCCGGTGACCTTGACCTGAACCCGCTCCAAAGAGCTGTCGACATAGCGCGCCGTGCCACCGACCGCGCCTTCTTCACCCAGCACGTTCCACGGTTCAAGCGCGGTGCGCAGCTCAAGCGCAATGCCCTTGACCGCATGGGTGCCGATCACGGGGAAGCGGAATTCGGCATGGGGGCGGAACCAGTCGGCCTTGATGGGGAAGCCCGCGCGATTGAGATCATCAATGACGTCTTCAAAATCGCTCCACACAAAATGGGGCAGCATGAATTTGTCATGAAGGGCGGTCCCCCACCGCACCAGACGGCCCTTGAAGGGCGCCTTCCACAACCGCGCAATGATCGCCCGCAGCAGCAATTGCTGGGCCAGGCTCATCCGCGCATGGGGCGGCATTTCGAAAGACCGGAACTCCACCAGTCCCAACCGGCCCGTCGGTCCATCGGGCGAATAAAGCTTGTCGATGCAGATTTCGGCCCGGTGCGTGTTGCCGGTGACATCAATCAGCAGATTGCGGAACAGCCGGTCAACCAGCCAATGCGGGATATGGCCCGCGCCCGGCTCAGGCACCTGATTGAGCGCAATCTCAAGCTCATACAGCCCTTCATGGCGCGCCTCATCCACGCGCGGGGCCTGACTGGTCGGCCCGATAAACAGGCCCGAAAACAGATAGGACAGGCTGGGATGGCACTGCCAATAGCGGATCAGGCTGGCCAGCAAATCAGGCCGCCGCAGGAACGGGCTGTGTTCAGGCGCCTTGCCGCCCAGCACAATATGATTGCCCCCGCCGGTGCCCGAATGCTTGCCATCCAGCATGAATTTTTCGGTCCCCAGCCGCGACAGCCGCGCTTCCTCATAGAGGATTTCGGTAGTCGCGACCGCTTCCTTCCAGTTCTTGGAGGGATGGATATTGACCTCGATCACACCGGGGTCGGGCGTCACTTTGATCACGTTCAACCGCGGATCAAAGGGCGGCTCATAGCCTTCAATATGAACCGGCAAATCAACCGCCTTGGCGGTTTCCTCAATCGCGGCAATCAGCGCGGCATAATCTTCGGCATCTTCAAGCGGCGGCATGAACACACACAAATGATTATCGCGCGGCTCAATACTCAGCGCGGTCCGTACCGAGCCCGTCACTTCATCGGGCGTGTCCTGGGGCGGCTCCGGCGCTTTGAGCGTTTCGGTCTTGCGCTGCATGACAAGCTCGGAGCGTTTGGGCATTTGCGGGCGCGGATCAAACGGATCGCGCGGCTGGACATGGGGATAGGCGCTTTGAGGAATGAAATCGAGCGACTGCAGCGGCAGCCGGAAGCCGACCGGCGAATCGCCAGGCATCAGGAACAGCTTTTCGCGGCGGAAGCGCCACCGTTCGGTCACCCAACGGCGGCGGTCCTTTGAATGCCAGACCTGAATGGGCAGCACAAAGCCAGAGGGCTTATCAAGGCCGCGCTCAAACACTTTGATGATGCGTTTGCGTTCCTGCACATCCTTGATCTTGGGATCGGTGACATCGACATTTAGCGGCAATTTCTGCTCAACCAGCATGAAGTGCGCGGGGTCTTCGTAAGCCGGAATGGCGACATCATCGGCCAAGCCCAGCGTGGTACACAGCTTGCGCGCAAAGGCTTGTGCCTCGCCGGCTTCGACCGTGCGTTTGGGCTTTTCAGTGTCGATGAGATCATGATTGAGCCACAAGGGCTCCTCATCATCGCGCCAATAGATTGAAAACGACCAGCGCGGCAATTGCTCGCCGGGATACCATTTGCCCTGGCCGTAATGCATCAACCCGCCGGGTGCGAATTTCTTCTGCAAACGCCGGGCCAGATTTTCAGCCAGGAACCGCTTGGTCGGACCAACGGCGGCGGTGTTCCACTCATCCCCTTCCATATCGTCGATGGAAACGAAGGTCGGCTCCCCGCCCATGGTGAGACGGACATCTTCCTTTTCAAGCTCGCGGTCGACTTTCTCGCCCAGCGCCTTGATGTCGTCCCAGGTCTCGTCAGTATAAGGCAGGGTGACGCGCGGGGTTTCCTTGATGCGCGTGACTTGCATGTCGAACTCAAACTCGACCTCGGCCTCGTCAAGCGCGCCGGTGATCGGGGCCGCTGAAATCGGATGGGGCGTGGCCGCCAGCGGAATGTGACCTTCGGCCGCCAGCAAACCTGATGTCGGATCAAGCCCGATCCAGCCCGCACCGGGCACATAAACTTCGGTCCAGGCGTGCAGATCGGTGAAATCCTCCGCCGCGCCCGATGGACCATCCAGCGATTCCTGATCGGCCTTGAGCTGGATCAGATAGCCCGACACAAAGCGCGCCGCGAGACCCAGATGGCGGAATATCTGCACAAGCAGCCAGCCTGAATCTCGGCACGAGCCCGACCCGTTTTTCAGTGTCTGTTCGGGTGTCTGCACCCCCGGCTCCATGCGGATCAGGTAGGAAATGTCCTGCTCAAGCATGCGGTTGACGGCGACAATGAAATCGAGCGTCGTCTCTTCCTTGATGGCTTCAACTTTTTTCAGGTAGCGCGTCATCAAAGGTCCGGCGGGAACCGGGATCAGATAGGGCAGCAGATCGACCTTTTCCTCTTTGGGATAAGAGAACGGCCATTCCTTGGCTTCATCGGCAATGAAGAAATCAAACGGGTTGATCGGCTCAAGCTCGGCAACCAGATCGATGGTAACCGAGAAATGATCCGTCTTCTCAGGAATGATCACCCGCGCCATATAATTGCCGAACGGGTCTTGCTGCCAATTGATGAAATGCTCATCGGGCGACAGTTTTTGCGAATAGCTCAGGATCGGCGTGCGCGCATGCGGGGCGGGCCGCAAGCGGATGATATGCGGACCCATGGAGACCAACCGGTCATACTGATAGGCGGTCCGGTGCGTCAGCGCGACTTGGAGCGTCATGGCGTGGTCGTCCTGTATGCGATTAGCCGGCCTTTTTCGCAGGCTCGGAAGATTGGAATTGGCTTTGGGCGGGCACCGGGTCATGGCCAAAGAAGCTCACGCCAAGCTCGGCGGTGAGACCGATCAATTGGCCTTGCACCCAGTCATTAAACTCGTGAAGCCGGTCGACCAGCAAATCATCATGAGAAGCGGTTTCAAGCCCCTCAATCATGATCTCCATATGCTCCAGCGCGGTGTTGGCCCCTTTGAGATAAAAGGCGGAGCGCAACGTATAAAGGCAGCGTTGAGCCTCGCCCACGCAAAAGGCGACCGAACGGGGAAAGCGCGCATCAAAAATCAGAAAACGCGCAATTGAGTCGGGGTCCGACCCGCTCGGCTCGACCCGGCGGAAGGCATGATAGGCCGCCGCCGAGCGCAGCAGGATCGTCCAGGACGAAAAATCCGCGCGGATATCATACTCTTCATCATCGCCACGCGTTGCCCGCCGGGCAAATTTCACATCCAGCAGGCGCGAGATCTGATCGGCCCGTTCCGTCATCTGGCCCAGCCGGAAGAACGACCAGCTTTCATCCCGATAAAGCGTGCTTTCTGCCACACCGATCTGATTGTAAGCGCCATGCTTGATCATATCGCAGGTGCGCGACAGGCGCGTCTCGCCAAAGTCGGTCGCACCCAAAGCCAGCAGCTTGTTGTAAAAGCCATTGGCCTGCGTCCACATCTCGGTTGAAATCAGCGGCCGCAGGGTTCGCGCATTTTCCCGCGCCGCGCGCACCGATGACAGGACTGAACTGGGATTGTGCAAATCCGCGACATAGAAATTCGTCACATTGGACGCGGTCGCCTCATCATGACGTTCGGCGAACAATTCCTCATCGGAATAAAGCGCGATGATCCAGGCCCAGTCATTATCGTCCGCCCGGCCGCGCGAAAAGCTGGTCTGCACTTCAAAGATCCGGGCAAGGCTTGAGGCGCGCTCAAAATAACGCGCAAGCCAATAGCTCGCCTCGGCATAGCGGCTGAGAAGCGCACTCATGACCGGCGCTCCTCAAGAACCCATGTGTCCTTGGTGCCGCCGCCCTGACTTGAATTGACGATGATCGAACCTTTCTTGAGGGCGACCCGCGTTAACCCGCCGGGCAGCACCCAGGTGTCCTTGCCGGTGATCGCAAAGGGCCGTAAATCAACATGGCGCGGGGCCACGCCCTCATCGGTCAGGGTGGGGCAAACACTCAGCTCAATCATCGGCTGGCTGATATAGGCGCCGGGATCTTCTTTCAGACGATCGCGCAGGGCGTTGAGCTCGGTTTTCGAGGCTTTGGGACCGATCACAATGCCGTAGCCGCCGCTCTCGCCCACCGGCTTGGTCACAAGCTGATCCAGATGATCAAGCGTATATTTCAGACCCGACGGGGTCCGGCAAATATGGGTTTCGACATTGTCGAGGATCGGGTCTTCATCAAGATAATAGCGAATGATTTGCGGCACATAGGCATAGACCGCCTTGTCATCGGCAACCCCGGTTCCCACCGCATTGGCGAGCGTGACGGTGCCTTTGGCCACCGCGCGCATCAGGCCCTTGGCGCCCAGCATACTGTCGGGATTGAACACTTCAGGATCGAGGAAGTCATCATTGATCCGCCGATAGATGACATGAACCGGCTTCAGCCCCGACACGGTTTTCATGAAAACCTTGTCGTCTTCAACCACCAGATCGCGGCCCTCAACCAGCGGCACGCCCATCTCGCGGGCGAGGAAGATATGTTCAAAATAGGCGGAGTTGAAAACACCGGGCGACAGCAGAACCACCTGGGGGTCCATCACCCCTTCAGGCGCGCACTCGGCCAGCTTGCCGTGCAGCCGTTCGCCGTAATCAGACACTGGCTTGATACGGAAGCCTTCCATCAAATCGGGGAAAGCGCGCTGCATCAAATGGCGGTTTTCAACCACATAAGAAACGCCCGACGGCGCCCGGCCATTATCTTCCAGAACAAGGAAATTACCTTTGCCGTCGCGTACCAGATCGGTGCCGTTAATGTGGATATAAACCCCGCCGGGAACGTCGATATCCTTCATCTGGGGCAGATAATTGGCGTTGCCGTAAACCAGATCGGCGGGGATAACGCCGTCCTTGATGACCTTGCCGTCATGATAAATGTCGTGAAGGAAGAGGTTCAGGGCCTGAACCCGTTGCTGCACGCCCTTATCAATATGCGCCCAATCCGCAGCCGTCAGAACCCGCGGGATCACATCAAAGGGCAGGATGCGGTCAATCACATCGCGTTCGGAATAAACGGTAAAGGTGATCCCCAGCGCAAACAGCTCGCGTTCAGCATCTTCCGAGCGGGCGCGCAACGCGGCCAGATCAAGCTTTTGCAGCTTGTCGAAAAGCTGGGTCAGTTTGCGGGCGGGATCGCCCGGCTCGCCCATCAATTCGCAAAAGAAACCGCCTGGATCATAACTGTCGAGCGGGAAATTTGTGGCGTGTTCAGACAAGACTGTCACGGTTGCCATAGATGCGAGCCCCACGCTTGATTGCCGGTCCCAAAATGACGGCCGCGCCCGAAGCACACGGCACTGTTGCACGCTGGTTTCGCCACAACAGCTTTAGCCTAACACCATAACACCTTGAAAACAAAAGCATTTTCATGATGCTTTAGAGGTCATAATGCCTAAAAAACAGGCACAGGCTGGTTCTTAAAAGAGCATCAAGCCCTTAGCCGGTTCAACCCGCGCTCAGCAGGTTTCTTATCAAGCTTTTGTTACGATTGAGGAAATAAGACCTTCGTCGCAGCCGATCTCGCGCAAGACGGCTTCGGTATGTTCTCCCACAGTGGGTGCGGGTCCGTGAGGATCAGTCGCACCCCCCTCGCCATGAAAGCGCACCGGCGTTGCGATCGAAGCCATGGGCCCCTCCGGCGTGGGAATTGTGGTGAACGAACCCGCCGCATGGGCTTGTGTGTCTTCCATCACATCGGCAGGGCTTTGCACCGGCGCATAGATCAAGTCCTGCTCATCGAGCCGGGGCATGATTTCAGCCAGCGTGAAGGCCATAAAGCCCTGATCAAGCAGCTCAATCACCTCGGCACGATTTTTCATGCGCGCGCGGCGGGATGAAAAGCGTTCATCGTCCATAATCGACAGATCAAGCCCCAGCGCCTTGAGATAGCCCTCAAAATCATCCGCGCCCTGGCGCGTCAGCATCATCACCCAGCGATCATCCTTGGTTGGGTAGACATTGGTTAGCGGATCAGCCGCTTCCTGCCGCGATTTGGTGGATGACACCCGGCCGATCCGCTGCTGGATCGACAGATCGGTGCCCAGCGAATAGATGCCGGTGCGCAAAAGCGAGGTTTCCACAAGCCGCCCCTGCCCGGTTTTCGCCCGGTCATGCACAGCCGCCAGAATGCCCGCCACAAGCGCAATGCCGGTTGTGTGATCGCCCACCGCAATGCGCATCGGCAAAGGCGGTTCGCCCTTGCGGCCTGTCAGCATCGCCATGCCTGAGCGCGCCCAGAATGCCGCCATATCCATGGCGGGCCGGTCAGCTTCGGCCCCTTCAAGTCCATATCCGGTGACCGATCCGTAAATCAGGCCGGGATTGAGCGCCTTCATGGTGTCATAGTCCAACCCTGCGCGGGCCAGCGCGCCGGGACGCAAGTTTGTGATGAAAATGTCTGCCTGGGCGAGCAGGGCCTGCATCGCCTTGGCTCCGGCTTCGGTTTTGACGTCGAGCGCGATGCCGCGCTTGCCGCGATTGTCGAGATCAAACACCGGATTGCCGAAATCTTCAGCTTTGGTTCCGGCGAAGAAATGGCGGATCGGGTCACCCTTGGGGCTTTCGACCTTGATCACATCAGCGCCCCAGTCGGCCAGAATTCCACCGGCGGCCGGCGCAGCCACATAAGTGGCCATTTCTACGACGCGCAATCCCTCAAGCATGTTGCTCTCCCGCAATACGAATTTTGTATGGCGGTTTTATGCGCGGTTTGCGTTTGGAAGGTCAACAAGGCGCTTTTAGCGGCGCGAATAAGTCAGCTCACCCATTTGCGATGACAGCTGCATGGCGCAGGGCTGGCCGGTCTGGGTGTACCACACCAGAATTTCCGCAGGCTCGCCCTCAGGCCCTTCGGTCAGCACCTTGATCTTGTCACAGACCACGCGCTCACCCCCGAAAGAGCGGGTTTCCTGTCCGACCTGCTTGGGTTCCATGGCAATGATCCGCCCGCCGCGGGGCTGGAAATAGTGCTCCGCGCCCAACAAGGCCTTGTGCCACAGCGCTGAGGGCCAGATATCGCCCGGCAGCAGTTTTTCCCCATCAACCCCGCGCACCAGCAACTGACCATCGGGCGTGCGCTGGGCGGAAAATTCGATCAGTTGATCGCCGACCGAGGTGTCCACATCGGTGCGCGCTTTCATGCGCACCAGATGACCGGCCTGCCAGACCTCTTCGACCTGCTGCATCATCTGGATGGAGACGAGGAATTTCTTGGCCTTGAAGGCCTGGGTGCGCCGCATGGTCAATGTCTGGTCGGCATCGCGCTCAAAGCGCATGGTCATCTCGCCGATCACCTTGCCCTTATGCTCAATGTCAAATTGCAGCTCTTCGCCATGGGCCGGCACCCACACCATGCCCGGCCCGGCGCTGAGCGCAGACGGCATGATCAGCAGCAGGCAAAGCCCAGCAGCCCGGAACGCTTGACGAAACCCCATGTCGGACACACCTTTTGTTATAATTTGTGCCTTAAAATCTGGCCCAGAAAGAGAGCTCGGCATGGCCGCACCAACCCTGACCCATTTTGCGCTGCATGTTCATGACATTGACGCTACGGAAGCCTTTTACCAGTCTTTTTGTGGACTGAAAGTGGTACATCGCCGCACATCTCATGACATTGACGTGATCTGGATGGCTGAAACGGGCCGCGAAAACCGCTTTGTTTTTGTCTTTATCGGTGGCGGGGCGCGCAAAGACCAGGCCAGGGACGACTTTTCCCATCTCGGCATCGCGGTGGACAGCCGGGCGGCGGTCGACGCTATTGCCGAAAAGGCGCGCCAAGCGGGCATTCTGGCGTGGGAGCCGGTCGACGAGCCCTTTCCCGTCGGTCATTATTGCGGGGTTTATGATCCTGACGGCATCGTGGTCGAGTTTTCCTACGGCCAGCCGCTTGGTCCGGGCAGTGAAGAGGCCATGGCCGCGCTGATGGCCGAAACCGGGGACTAGCTTGCGCTTCAAATAGTGAGCCATTAGGGTCTGGCCAACTTACAAAATCCTTCGATCTTCCTTGGAGTTTTCATCAACATGGTCCTTCGCCGCGATCTGATCGATGCGATCGGCAACACGCCGCTCATTCGCCTCAACCGCGCCTCAGACGAGACAGGCTGCGAGATTTACGGCAAGGCCGAATTTTTGAACCCCGGCCAGTCGGTGAAGGACCGCGCCGCGCTTTATATCATCAAGGATGCGATTGAACGCGGTGAGCTCAAACCCGGCGGCACGGTGGTCGAAGGCACCGCCGGCAATACCGGCATCGGGCTTGCGCTCGTCTGTAACGCCATGGGCTTTAAAAGCGTGATCGTTATGCCCGAAACCCAAAGCCAGGAAAAAAAGGACATGCTGCGCCTGTGCGGGGCTGACCTGCGCCTGGTGCCTGCGGTGCCGTACAAGGATGAGGGAAACTACGTCAAAGTGTCGGGCCGTCTGGCCGCTGAACTGAATGAAACGGTGGAGGGCGGCGCAATCTGGGCCAACCAGTTCGACAATGTCGCCAACAAGCGCGCCCATATTGAAACCACGGGCCCCGAAATCTGGAATGATCTCGATGGCAAGATCGACGGCTTTATCTGCGCCATGGGCACCGGCGGCACGATTGCGGGCATTTCGGAATATCTTAAAGGCCAGAACCCCAAGATTGTCACCGCTTTGTCAGATCCCGGTGGCTCGGCGTTGCACAATTATATCGCGCATGGCGAGCTCAAAGCCGAAGGCACCTCGATCACCGAAGGCATCGGCAATGGCCGGGTGACGAAAAATCTCGAAGGCGCACCGATTGACCGGTCGTACAAAATTTCGGACGAGGAAGCCCTGCCCATCGTCTTTGACCTTCTGGAGCATGAAGGGCTGTGCCTGGGCGGCTCAACCGGGATCAATGTCGCCGGTGCGATCCGGCTGGCCAAAGATCTGGGACCCGGCCACACCATCGTGACAATTCTGTGCGATTATGGCACGCGCTATCAGTCGAAACTGTTCAACCCGGCCTTTTTGCGCGACAAAGGCCTTCCTGTTCCGCACTGGATGGATTCATAAGGCAGACATCATGGATCGGCTTAAGCTCAATATTGTTACCACCGACTGGCTCGCCAAGAATATCGACGCGCCCGATGTGCGCGTGGTTGACGCCACATGGTATCTGCCCACGGCTGAAAAGACCGGCCGGGCCGAATTCAAAAAGGGTCATATTCCCGGCGCCGCCTTTTTCGATATTGACGAGATTGCCGATACCACCTCGCCCTTCCCCCATATGCTGCCAAGCCCTGAAAAGTTTTCAAGCCGGGTGCGCCGTCTGGGTCTGGGCGATGGCTTGCGCATTGTCGTTTATGACAGCCAAGGCATGTTCTCCGCGCCGCGCGTGTGGTGGATGTTCAAAGCCTTCGGCCATGACCAGATTGCCGTGCTGGATGGCGGGCTGCCCAAATGGCGCGCTGAGGGCCGGATGATCGACACGCTGCCCCCCTTCCCGCGCGAACGCCATTTCACTGCGCGTTTGCAAGAGGGTCTGGTGCGCAGCAAGGACCAGGTTCTCGCTGCCATCGAAAGCGGGTCTGAACAGATTGTTGATGCCCGTTCGGCCGCCCGCTTTGCCGGCACCGCGCCTGAGCCGTGGGACGGCGTCCGCTCAGGCCATATGCCCGGTGCACTCAACCTGCCGTTTGATACACTCACCCATCCCAATGGCACCTTCCGCGGGCCGATGGAAAACAAGTCGGCCTTCAACGCTGCGGGCATTGATTTTGACAAGCCCGTCATTACGACCTGCGGCTCGGGCGTGACCGCGTCTTTGCTCGCCCTGGCGCTGACCGATGCGGGACACAAACAGGTCGCGGTCTATGATGGCTCCTGGGCGGAATGGGGATCAGACGACAGCCTGCCGATTGAAGTTTAAGCCTCCTCATCCCGGCGGGGCTTCGCTGCCTCCGGGCGAACAATTCCGATTTCTCTCATAACTCGTCATCCCGGCCTTAGCTGAACCCAAAGGGGCAACGCCCATTTGCTGGTGAAGCTTAGAGCCGGGACCCAGCACTCTCAAACAAGCCCACACTTCTGGGTCCCGGATGCAAGCATCGCCAACCGCCTTCCCGGCGGGGCTCCGCTAGCTCCGGGATGACAATTAAATGAGTTGGGGATAAAGATCACGCCACAGTGGATTGGCTGCTTCAATCAGCGCGATCTTCCAATCCCTCTTCCATCGTTTGATCCGCTTTTCTCGCAGGATTGCGGCATCCATCGTGTCGTGCTGTTCAAACCAAACAAGCCGCTTCACATCATACGTTTTCGTAAAACCGCTAATTTCACCGGACTTGTGTTCCGCGATGCGCCGTATGAGATTGCTGGTCACGCCAACATACAATGTGCCGTTGCGCTGGCTGGCAAGCATGTAAACACATGGCCCATTCATCACAACATGATCTGGCTCAGAAACTCTTGCGCGCGGGGGTGTTCGGGCGCAGAGAAGAAAGTCTCGGGATCGGCCTGTTCGACAATCCGGCCCTCATCCATAAAGATCACCCGGTCGGCAACTTCGCGCGCAAAGCCCATCTCATGGGTGACGACCAGCATGGTCATGCCCTCGCGCGCCAGCTCAACCATCACATCAAGCACTTCCTTGATCATCTCAGGATCAAGCGCCGATGTGGGCTCATCAAACAGCATGATCTTTGGCGCCATGCACAAAGACCGCGCGATGGCCACGCGTTGCTGTTGGCCGCCCGACAGCTCACCGGGATATTTGCCCGCCTGGTCGGGGATGCGCACGCGGGTGAGGAAATGCATCGCGCGCTCTTCCGCCTCGGCCTTGGGCATCTTCTTCACCCAGATCGGCGCCAGCGTGCAGTTTTCCAGAATGGTCAAATGAGGAAACAGGTTGAAGTGCTGAAACACCATGCCGACCTCGCGCCGGACTTCCTCAACATTGCGCAAATCTTCATTGAGCGTGTGGCCATCAACAACAATGTCGCCCTTCTGATGTTCTTCCAAGCGGTTGATACAGCGGATCAACGTGGACTTGCCGGAGCCTGATGGCCCGCATATGACGATGCGCTCGCCTTGTGTCACGGTCAGATCGACATCTTTCAGCACGTGAAAATCGTCGAACCATTTGTTGAGCTTGGTGATTTCAATGATGGGATGAGACATCAGACCCTCGCCCGGTCGAGGCGTTTTTCAACCCCCGTCGCATAGCGTGACATGGAAAAGCAGAACAGCCAGAAGATGATCGCGGCCACCGCATAGCCGGTATTGTGGGTTTGCGGCGTCGCCCATCCGGCGTCGGTGAAATGAAGCTGAATGATCCCCAAAAGATCAAACAGCCCGATAATGAGAACGAGCGTGGTGTCCTTGAACAGGCCAATAAACGTGTTGACGATGCCGGGGATCACTTTGGCCAGCGCTTGCGGCAAGATCACCAGACGCATGGACTGCCAATAGCTCAGCCCCATGGCGCGGCTGGCCTCATACTGGCCACGCGGAATGGCTTGCAGGCCCCCGCGCACCACTTCGGCCATATAGGCCGATGCAAACAGCGCCACCCCGATCAGACAGCGCAGCAATTTGTCGAAGGTGACCCCATCGGGCAGGAACAGGGGCAGCATGACGGCGGCCATGAACAAGACCGTGATCAATGGTACGCCGCGCCAAAATTCAATGAAGGCAATCGCGAACCAGCGAATGATGGGAAGCTCCGACCGGCGGGCCAGCGCCAGCGCGATGCCCAGCGGCAGGCTCGCGGCAATTCCGGTCACGGCCACCACGAGCGTGACAAGCAGCCCGCCCCACAATTCGGTTCCGACCTCGGCAAGACCCAACATTCCGCCCGACAGCAAGACAAAGGCAAGCACCGGAAACACCAGAACCGCGAACAAGGCCGCCTGCGCCCGGTATCGGCCTTCACGCAAGGCCATGACGATGCTGACCGCGCCGATCACAAAGGTCAGATTGACCCGCCATAACTCTTCAGTTGGATAGCGGCCGTAAATGAATTGCTGCCACTTTGCCGTGACAAAGGGCCAGCACGCGCCAACACCTTCACCCAGACAATCCTCACGCCCCTCTCCAACCCACACGGCCGACAAGACCGCCCAGTCAATCACCGCCGGGATGATCAGCCACAGAAGATAGAGGCTGCCCAGCGACAGCACAGTGTTGAGCGGAGAGGAAAACAGATTTGCGCGCATCCAGCTCATGCCAGCCCCCTCACCCGCCATGGCGCGCAACACGCGTATTATAAAGGTTCATCCCGAACGAGGTTGACAGGCTGATCATGAGGTAAACCGCCATGGTCATGGCAATGATTTCCAGCGCCTGACCGGTCTGGTTAAGCGCGGTTCCCGCAAAGACCGAGACAAGATCGGGATAGGCAATGGCGACGGCAAGCGATGAGTTCTTGGCCAGGTTGAGATACTGGCTGGTGAGCGGCGGGATAATCACGCGCATGGCCTGCGGGATGACCACCAGGCGCAGGATCGTTCCGGGCTTGAGGCCAAGCGCCCGCGCCGCCTCGGTCTGGCCTTTGGGAACCGACAGAATGCCTGCGCGGACGATCTCGGCAATAAAGGCGGCAGTGTAGATCGACAGCGCCAGGATCAGCGCCACCATTTCGGGGATGATGCGGATGCCGCCTGTGATGTTAAAGCGCGTGGCGCGCGGCATTTCAAAATCAAGCGGCGCGCCGGTGGCGGCGAACACAGCCAGGGGAAGCAAAACCAGAAGCCCCCAACTATAGGGCCACAGATGTTTGGTTTGACCGGTGGCGAGAAAATGCAGTTTGGCGCGGCGGCGGACAAACAACCATCCCGCCAATCCTGCCATCAACGCCAGCGCAACCCACATAAAGGGCTCTTCAAACAAAGGGCGTGGAAAGCTCAGCCCGCGAATATTGAGGTAAAATCCATCAAACGGCGTCAGGCTATCGCGCGGATGGGGCAGCTGTTTCAAGACCCCGAAATACCAAAAAAAGATTTGCAGCAACAAAGGCACATTACGGATCAGCTCGACATAAGCGCCCGCAAGCTGCGCCACCAGCCAGTTGGTCGACAGCCGCGCCACGCCGATCAAAAAACCCAGCACGGTGGCAAGCGCGATACCGATCACCGACACAATCAGCGTGTTCAAAAGCCCGACCACAAAGACCCGGCCATAACTGTCCTGTTCGGAATAAGAGATCAGGCTTTGATTGACCCCAAAGCCTGCTGTTTCGTCCAGAAAGCCAAAGCCCGTCGCAATGTTTTGCTGACCAAGATTGGTCAGGGCATTATTGGCAATCAGGCCAAAGCCAATCACCACAGCGAGCACGAGCGCAGCCTGAAAGGCCACCCCGCGCACCCGCCGGTCATGCCACCAGTTCATCATCGGTCAGAAACGCGCCCTAGCGAACAGGCGGGGCGTAATGCAGGCCACCATCGCGCCACAGCGCGTTAAGCCCCCGGTCAATATTAAGCGGGCTGTCGGCGCCGACCGTGCGTTCAAACACTTCGCCATAATTGCCAACGAGCTTGATGATGTTGAACGCCCAATCATTGGACAGACCAAGCTTTTCGCCCATCGACCCTTCGACACCCAGCAAGCGGCGCACTTCAGGATTTTCACTTTCATCGCGCATCTGCTCGACATTCTCCGCTGTTACACCGAGCTCTTCAGCGTTCAGCATGGCATAAAGCGACCAGCGCACGACATCAGCCCAGGGGTTATCGCCCTGGCGCACCACGGGACCAAACGGCTCCTTGGAAATGATTTCAGGAAGGACCACGTGTTTGCTGGGGTCCTTCAATTTCAGGCGATTGGCGAACAGGGATGAATGGTCGGTGGTCCAGGCATCACACCGTCCCGCATCATAAGCGGCGACCACTTCGTCGGCTTTCTCAAAGGTCACCACTTCAAACTCCATCCCTTTGGAACGGAAATAGTCGGCGAGATTAAGCTCGGTCGTCGTCCCGGCATTGACGCACACAGTGGCGCCATCAAGTTCATTGACCGATGTCACGCCCAGATCGGCGCGCACCATAAAGCCCTGACCGTCATAGAAATTGATCGCGGGAAAATCGAGGCCGAGTGCTGCATCACGCGACAGCGTGTAAGTTGTGTTGCGCACCAGCACATCAAACTCGCCCGATTGCAGGGCGGTGAAGCGCTCCTTGGCCGACAAGGGCCGGTATTTCACCTTGGAGACATCGCCGAAAATCGCTGCGGCAATCGCCCGGCACAATTCGACATCAATACCGGTCCAGTTGCCCATATCGTCAGGATTGGAAAATCCGGGCAGCCCCTGGCTGACCCCGCAGCCCAGCTCGCCGCGTTCCTTGACGGTTTCCAAGGTTCCGGCCTGCGCCGGAAGGGTGAAAAGTGCGCCCATCAGGGCTGCGATCATCAGGGATCGGGTCATGTGGCACCTGTTGTTTCAAATCCGCTTGGGATGAACCTAACACAGGCACCGGCCAGCACAAATCAGTCCGCTTGGCGGCGCGCGCCATGAATGCCATGATGGCGCATCAAAAATTTCAGCGCATCCATGACCAAAAACTCCGACAAAGACGATCTCACCAAACTGGCCCATTCCGGCCGCGACCCATCGCGCTTCTCCGGCGCGGTCAATGTGCCGGTCCACCGGGCAAGCACCATCTTGTTCGACACTGCCGCCGATATGGGGCGCGCGGGCGCGCAACCCTATGGCAGCCCCTATTACGGCCGGCGGGGCACCCCCACCCAGTTCGGCCTGCAAGAGGCAGTGACCGACCTCGAAGGCGGCTTCCGCACCATTCTGACGCCCGCCGGTCTTTCGGCGGTGACGGTGGCGATCCTCAGTTTTGTTGAACAGGGCGATCATGTGTTGATCCCCGACAGCGTCTATGACCCGACCCGCAAATTCTGCGATCAGTTCCTGACCCGTATGGGCGTGAGCACAAGCTATTATGATCCCACCATGGGAAGTGCGATTTCCGAGCTGATTTCGGAGAAGACGAAACTGGTCTTTACCGAAAGCCCCGGCTCGCTGACCTTCGAGGTGCAGGACATTCCCGCTATTTGTGCAGCCGCCCATGCCAAAGGCGCACTGGTCGCCATGGACAACACCTGGGCGACCCCGCTTTATTTCAAGGGCCTGGCCCATGGCGTGGACATTTCAGTGATCGCGGCAACGAAATATATTGTCGGCCATGCCGATGCGATGATCGGCACGATCACCGTGGCGCGCGAAGAGTTGTGGGAGCCGGTGTTCAAAACCCATGCCCTGCTTGGCTTTGCCACCAGTCCCGATGATGCCTATCTGGCAGCCCGCGGCTTGCGCACGCTGGGCGCCCGGCTCGCCCAACATGACCGCAGCGCGCGCCAGATTGCGGCCTGGCTTGAAACCCGCGACGCGGTCGCGCGTGTGATTCATCCGGCGTTGCCGAGCCATCCGCAGCATGATCTGTGGGCGCGCGACTTTACCGGCGCAACCGGCCTGTTTGCCTTCGAGCTCAAGCCCGTCCCGGCCAAAGCCATCGACGCCATGCTGGACGGGATGGAGTTGTTCGGCATGGGTTATAGCTGGGGCGGCTTTGAAAGCCTGCTGATCAAAACCAATCCGCAATCGGCCCGCACCATTGTTCCCTATGAGGGAGGTCCCTTGATGCGTATTCATATCGGTCTTGAAGCGGTGGATGATCTGATCGCCGATCTTGCCGCGGGATTTGAAAGGCTCACCCATGAGCTATGATGACAAGATCAACGCCCATCAGGCGCGGCTTGATCAGGCGCGCGCCATGGGCTCAGCCAAACGACTTGCAGAGCGCGCCGCTACCGATCACATCCTGAATGCGCGGGAGCGCGTGGCGGTTCTGTGCGATGATGGCAGCTTTGCCGAAACCGGCGTTTTTGCCCATTCCACCAATCCCGACCATGCCGACCGCACACCCGGGGATGGCATGGTGTCGGGCTTTGGCCGGGTGGATGGCCGCCTCATCGGCATCAATGCGGCCGACTTCACCACGTTGGGATCAAGCTCCGCTGAAATCATGGGCAAGAAACAGGGCCGCGTCGCCCGCATTGCGCGCGAGAACGGCCATCCGCTGGTCTATCTGATGGAATGCGCCGGCGGGCGCATCCCAGACATTATGGGGGCCAGCGGCATTGGCCTGTCGGGCGAACGCGCTCAGTATCACCGCCCGCGCATCGTTCCCACCGCCTCTGCCGTTTTGGGGCTGACCTATGGCGGCGGTGCATTTTCATCCATCCTGTCTGACTTCACTGTTATGCGGAAGGATGCGATCTGGGCAGTTTCCAGCCCCAATGTGACCTCGGTGGCGATCTCTGAGGACGAAGCCGCTGATGCGCTGGGTGGCTGGCGGCTTCATACCGAAGTGACCGGCTATGCCGATGCGGTCGTTGACACTGATGAAGAAGCCATCGCTACCATCAAACGCTTCTTATCTTACATGCCTGATCACAATGGCATTGCGCCCGGCCGCATGGCGGTGCCCGATGGGGCCGAAGACGCCATTCAATCCGTGCTTGATCTGGTGCCTGAAGCGCGCGGTCAGGTCTATGACGTCCGCCAGGTGATTGAGGCGATTGTCGATCCGGGCAGCTTCTTTCCGATCAAAGCCCGCTACGCCAAGGTTGCGGTCACCGGCCTTGCCCGGATTGATGGCCGTGCGGTGGGCATTGCCGCCTCCAACCCCCGTTTCAAGGGCGGCGCGCTTGATCCCGATGCCTGTTCCAAGATCGCCAATCTGATCATGCTGTGCGACTGCTATAATCTGCCGATCATTTTCCTGGCCGACACGCCGGGCTTTCTGGTCGGCACCGAAAGCGAGAAGAAGCGGCTTGGCGGCAAGATCATGACCTTCATGCAGGCGCTTGAGTTGTCGACGGTGCCCAAGATCGCGCTGGTGCTGCGCAAGAGTTTCGGTCAGGCCTATCTCAATCTGGGCGGCGGCAAGGCCGATGAAACCGCCAGCTGGTTCACCGGCGAAATTTCGTTCATGGACCCTGCCGTGGCGGTCAATGTCGCTTTCGGGGTGCGCGCCGAGGATGATCCGGACCGCTTTGCCGAACTGGTCGAACAGGTCTCCAAACAAACCAGCGCCTATGATCTCGCTGCGCCCTATCTCGCCCATGCCGTGATCGACCCCCGCGAGAGCCGGGATTATCTCAAATCAACCCTGGCCATCCATGATCGGGGCCGCACCCAAGGTGTTGGCGATCATCTGATGGTCAACTGGCCCGCCACTTTGTAGGAAGCTCACACCGATGGCAAAAACACCCGTCCGCACTGAAATCACCGGCAAGGTCTGGCGTATTGTCGCCAAGCCCGGCCAGGCGCTGGAAGAAGACGATCCCATCATCATTCTGGAATCGATGAAGATGGAAATCCCCGTGGCCGCGCCGATTGACGGCACGCTGGTGGAAATCAAGGTCGCCGAAGAAGATATGGTGACCGAAGGCGATCTGGTCGCCGTGATGGAAACATAAAAAACCCGGCCTCGCTGTCGAAAGGCCGGGTTTTAAAGCGCTTAGAGCGGAAGCGGCAAATCGCCGACCAGCGGCACGCCGCCGCCGCCACCGCCGCCACCGGCATCCTCGTCATCCGAATCATCATCGGAGAAGGCGTCATAAATCAGATAGCCGGCTGAGCCTGCGCCCATGGCTGCAAACAGCACATAATACCATTTGATGCCGAACAGGGTGCCGCCTTCGTCATCGCCATCGGCATAAAGCGCCTGGTCAAGGGCCAGCATGTCCGATCCGTTGAGTGCCAGGCCCTTCATCTTGCCATCAAAGCCAAGCTGCAGATCCATGAACGCGGGACGCTCAAAATCCGAATAGCCGAACGCTGTGCCGTGGCTTGCATAGGCGCCATTGTGGCTGGCGTCGAAATTGACCGACAGGCCAAGCTTGGTGCGGTCTTCAGCGGTTTTTTGCGGTCCGCCCAGATCAAACGACCAATAGGCCATGACCCGGCGGTCATTTTTGGGCTCAAAGGCAAAGGCCGGTGCCGATGCGGTCACCGCCAACGCCACGGCAGCAGTCCCCGCCACCAGTGTCTTTTTCAAATTCATCACAACTCCCCCTTTAGTGTTTCCATGGGCGTGACCCCCAATGTCGATGATCAAACCCTAACAAACCGCCAATTTTTGTCACTTCGTTTTTTTAGCAGCGCCGTTTTTTATCGCGCCATCGATCTGGCTTGCGTGTTCCACATATAATCGCGCGTTAGCGGCGCCGCGTCGACGCTTTTCGACAATTGGATCTGGAACACCATCTGTCCCCAGTGGCGGAAGGTCATTTCCGAACTGGCGAGATAAAACTCCCACATCCGGCAGAATTGCTCATCGTAAAGCTCGGCCGCCTTGTCCCAGTTTTTCATAAACCGGGCGCGCCAGTTTTTCAGCGTCTCGGCATAATGCAGGCGCAGAATTTCAAGATCGGTGACCCACAGCCCGGTCTGCTCAATATGAGGCAGGATTTCGGACAAGGCCGGCACATAGCCGCCGGGGAAAATATATTTGCGGATGAACGAGGGCGTGGTGCCCGGCCCATCCATCCGGCCAATGGAATGCAGCAGCATCATTCCGTCATCAGCCAGCCGGTCGTAAACCGTGTCGAAAAAGGTTTTGAAATGCGGCGTGCCGACTTGCTCAAACATGCCGACCGAAACGATGCGGTCAAACGTGCCCTTGGTGTCGCGATAGTCTTCAAAGACGAAATTGACCTTGTCTTCGAGCCCTTCCCTGCGCGCCCGTTCTTTCGAATAGGCATATTGCTTTTCGCTGAGCGTGATCGCGGTGACGTTGGCGCCATAATCACGGGCCAGCGTGCAAGCAAGACCACCCCAGCCGCAGCCGATTTCCAGAACCGACATGCCCGGCTCGATATTCAGCTTGCGCGCCACCAGATGCTTTTTGGCTTGCTGGGCCTCTTCAAGGCTCATATCAGGGCGTTCAAAATAGGCGCAGCTATAGTTGCGGTCTTCATCAAGGAACAGATCGTACAGCTCGCCCGACAAATCGTAGTGATGCTTCACATGTTCCTGGGCGAGGCCCAGCGGATTGCGCTGGGCAAACCAGCGCAGGGCCTGACGCAGTCTGTCAGCCGGTCCCTGAAAGGGGATGGAGCCGACCGCGCCCATATTGGCGGTGACCAGTTCCAGAAAATCAGCCATCGAGCCCTGACGCAGCTCAAGCTCGCCCGACATATAATCTTCGCCGAGTGATAATTTGGGGTTGAGAAACAGTCTTTGCGCCGCCCGCTTGGTCGCAAAATGCAAATGAACCGGGGCTGCGTGACCATCGGGTCCAAAGTGGCGCACCGCTTCACCGGGACCTGATACTTTCAGTCCACCCTGCTTAATCAGCCGCTGAAACAACAAATCGATCAGCATGTTACTCCCCTCACCTCAACTGATTAAGAGTGACAGATTATCGAGACCGATCAAATAGGCAATCGCCACAAAATCTTTTCGGGAATAAAGCGCACAATCGTAAGAATAAAGAACCAGAAGCCGGGCACGTAAGCCGAGCCCTTGCCCTTGTCCGACACTTTGAGAATCTGGGTCGCCGCCGCATCGGGGCTGGCAATCGGGATCGGGCCCTTGTCGCCCCAGGTCATCGGCGTGTCGACAAAGCCCGGCTTGATCGTTGTCACCATGACATTCTTGGCGTAGAGCCGCGCGCGCAGCCCTTGCAGATAGGTGTGCAGCCCCGCTTTGGCCGACCCGTAGACATAGTTTTTAAGCCGCCCGCGATCACCGGCGACCGAGCCAATGCCTATGACCCGGCCCTCGCCTTGCGTCTCCAGCACAGGTGCCAGTCGGTGCAGGATCGACACCGCGCCAACATAGCCCGTCTGGGTGGTCACAACCGCCTTGTCCGGATCGGCATCAATCTCATCCTGGGTGGGCATGACCGCAAAAGCCAGAAAGACGCTGATGGGCTTGGTGGCAAGCTCGGTAATCCGCGCGACCGCACCATCATGACTGGCGGTATCGGCGGCATCAAAACTCAAAACATGGCTATCGACACCATAGCGGATTTTAAGATCGGCAGCAGTCGCCGACAGATCATCCAGATCACGGCCCGCCACAATCACATCAGCCCCAAGCCCGGCGACTTTATGGGCGAAGGCGCGGGCAAGTGCAGAGCTTGCGCCCAAAATCACCCAGCAGGTTCCATCTTGCCGTTGCACTTTGCTCATTGCCCTGCCCCCGTCAAATTCAGACGCCGCGCCATGGGCGATGCCATCCGTCCGGCCGGATCAATCGCGCGCAGGACAGAGCGGAACTGGTCTGCCTCGGGATACATGGCCTCAAAATCATCCGACGACAAAAGCGCATCCTTGGCGAGATAGACCCGCCCGCCATAATCACGGGCAATCTTGTTCAGCGTGCCGACCAGCTCGGCCGTCTTGGAACTGGCCGGGAAATCAAGCGCCAGCGTATAGCCGGGCATGGGAAAGCTCAGATAGCCTTTGCCGCGCCGGCCCATACATTTCAGCACCGCCAGGAAAGACGCCGCGCCTGCGCGCGAAATCTCGTCCAGAAGCTTGGCCAGCGCCTGCTCGCCATCGGCCTGCGGGACGACACATTGGAACTGGTAAAAGCCGCGCTTGCCGTAAATCCGGTTCCAGTTGGCCATGGCATCAAGGGGATAAAAGAAGGTCTCAAACGGCACCAGCGCCTCGCGCCCCTTGGCGCCAATGCGATTGTAATAGGCCATGTTGAACGCGCGCACCGACAAGGGATTAAGCGCAAAGCCGGGGAAATCAATCGGCACCGCCTTATCCGGTGCTGGCTCCTCGCCCAACGTTTCCGCCGCCGGTTCTGCTGCTTCCAAAATGCCCCGGCCCATCTTGCGGCCCCTGGCTATGGCATCGATCCAGCCGACCAGATAGGGCGTGCCTTTGGCGTTTTCCTCTTCAAAGGCGCACAGATAATCTTCGAGATTATTAATCTTGCGTTCGCGCCGCACCATGCAGTCGCCCGGCACTGTCTTCAGCTGGAAACTGATCGACTTGACCAGGCCGGTCAGGCCCAGGCCCGCAATCGTGGCTTTGAACAGCTCCGGCGTCTCAGCCTCGGTGACGGTCTTTTCACTGCCATCGGGCAGGATAAGCTCAAGCGCGGTGACATAGTCGCCGAAACTGCCATGGCTGTGGTTCTTGCCATGGACATCATTGGCAACCGCCCCGCCAATGGTGGCAAAGGCGGTGCCCGGCGTCACCGGCACCAGCAGACCTTGCGGCACCAGTGAGCGGACAAGATCACGGAACGTCACGCCGGGCTCAACGGTGATGGTGGCCGCGTCAGGGTCAAGCGCCAACATGCGGTTCATGCGGCTCGTCAGGATAACCTTGCCATCTTCAACCGGCAGGGCCTGGTCGCCATAGGCGCGTCCCCCGCCATGGGTGATCAGCGGATGGCCGTCGGCCTCGCGCAGCAGCTTGGCGAGGTCTGAACCGCGTTCGGGCCTGCCCACCGACCCTTCAACAACAGTGGTGCGCCCCCATCCGGTGAGCGGCATCTCATTCCAGTTCATGATGGCGCTCCTTCAAGGCTGGTTTCATCGGCGCGCACGCGTTTCAAAGTTGCGGGCAACACCATAAAGCCGAGCAATATGGCGAACCACAGTGTGGTTGAGCGGATCACCGCGGTAGCTGCAATCGCAATGTCGGCGCTGACACCCAGCGCCACCAAAAGCCCGAACATGGTCGCCTCGGTCCCGCCGAGCCCGCCGGGCAACATGGCCGCCGCGCCGACCAGCATGGAAAAGCCGAAAATAAACACCGCCTCGCCAAGGCCGATTTGCGCGCCCAGAATGTCGAGCAACAGATAGAATGCAAACGCCTCGGCGAACCAGCCGCCCACCGCCAGCACAAGCGCGGCCGAATAGGTCGGGATGGAGGCCAGACGCGCCGACTGGCGCATCATGTGCCGGGCTTGGGCAAACAGGCGCGGGCTGCGTTCCACCCGGGCATAGGCCCAGTTGATCAGCATGATGCCGATTTGCGGGCGCATGAAGAACAGGGTGACGAGCACGGTGAACCCCGCCGCACCCGCCGTCACCCACCAATAGGCGTCATACAGCGCAACCGACACCGAAACCAGAATGAGCGTGCCACCCATATCGGACAGACGGTCGGCCACCAGAATGTTGAGCGAATTGGCGTAGCGGATCTTGTGCGCGCGTTTCATGAACCACAGGCGCAGCGCCTCGCCCGCCTTGGCTGGCGTTGCGGTCATCGAAAAGCCGGCAATGTAGTAAAGCGTGTTGCGGCCAAAGGGGATATCAATATCAAGCTTGCGGGTGAAAAGCTGCCAGCGCGCCGCCCGGCCCGCATAGTTCAGCAGGCTCAACCCCAGCAGCAGCCCATATTCCCAGATCGAAATACGCTTGAGCGCGGCCAGAACCTCTTCGCCGCCCGACAGGATTGCGGCAATCGCAAACACGCCGACAAAGCCGAGCATGGAATACAGCACCCAGCGTTCGGCGCGGGCCATGAACCCCTTGTCGGAAACGATCTTGCGGATGCCGCCTTCAGCCACGCGGGCCTCCCAAAACTCGGTCTAGATATAAAGCAGGGCGCCGAAGGTCAGGGCCCACAGCGCGCCCACCCCCATCAGAAACTTGTCGGTCAAAATAACCTTGGTGGGAGAGCCTGATCGTTCCTCCACCAGCGTGATCTGAAGATAGCGGAACAGGCCCAGAACCACAAAAGGCGCGGTGTAGTAAAGCTTGTTGGTTCCCATACGCGCGATCACGTCGGCATCGGTCGTGTAGATGAGATAGGCGACCAGAACCGCCCCGATCACGATCGACATAGCCGAGTCGAGGAATTGAAGATTGTAGCCTTCCAGCGCCTTGCGGTGACCGCTATCAAGCGCGCGCACCAGATCATCACGGCGTTTGGCGAGCGCGATGAACAGCGCGCCCAGGCCGGTCATGATCATGATCCACACAGACGGGATCAAATCAGCCGCGGCCGCCCCGGCCTCAACCCGGATGATAAAGCCCAGCGCGATGATCATCACATCGATCAAAGCCAGTTTCTTGAGCCCGAAACTGTAAGCCAGATTAAGCACGAAATAGATCGCCAGAAACGGCACCACTTGCGGGCCGATCAGCACGAAACTGCCGCCAAAGCCGGCCACCAGCAACAGGCCGAGCAAAGCAAAGGCGACCGGGATCGGCACCGTTCCAGCCGCCAGCGGCCGGGTCTTTTTCTCAGGATGCTGCCGGTCAGCCTCACGGTCGGCATAATCGTTCAGGATATAGACCGAGCTTGAGATGAAGCAGAAGCACGCAATCGCGATCACAACCGCAATGATCGAATCAAGATTGACCTGTTCGGGCGTGAAGAACAATGGCGCGGCAACAAGGCCGTTTTTCACCCATTGATGGGGCCGCATCAAAGCGAGAGGAGCTGGAAGGCGCATGGAACCGGTCTAAAAGGCAAGATGAATCGCCCTCACCATGCCCCAGCAGCGCACAAAATTCACGCGCTTTTCAACCCATTTGGCAGAATGTCACGCACTTTGAATACATTTGCGCGACCCCCAGTAAGTGATAGCATATTTAATAAACACGCCCTCTATTATTGGAACTTTATCAAAATGTTTTTGAAAATATCGGTGCGCATCGCGACGATTACAGCAATTTTGATCAGTATGGGTGCCTGCTCGGGAAATCCGGCGGGCAGCGACAAACGAAAAATCTACGCCGCGATTGACTGGTCGGGCCCAACGGACCGGCAAGTTGCCGACTGCTCACATGGCGAATGGTTGCGCATACAAAGTGATAAAAGCTTTCTTCGCCGGGAGGTTATGGATATGGAAGAAAGCAAGCTTTACCCCATCACACGGGATTATTACCCGATTAATACCGGAGCGGGCGGAGGAGCCGCCGGCTTTTTGATGGCTGAGGCTGTCAAACAACCCTATTTCACGATCCAGTTTCATCAAAATAGAGCACTATTTTTCGCTGGCGGAACCCACTTGTTTCCCAATGCATTCAAAAATGGCGAGATTGTCGAAGCCGTTAAGACTTGCGTCACGCAACTCAAAGGCACCGTTATGGATTCATTTGTCCACTTGGACTGACGATAGCGGCGGAGTTGATTGTGCATCGTCATAACGTGGCAGGTAAATGACACCTCATCCTGTTTGTGGTCCCATTCCAGAATCAAAAAGTCTCATCCAGGAGCGGAGGTCAGCCATGACCCAAAACGGAGCCTGCCAATGCGGGCAAGTGCACTACACGATCTCCGGCGCGCCCCTGTTCACCTATGCGTGTCACTGCATGACCTGCCAGAAGCGGACCGGTAGCGCGTTTTCACTGGGCGCGGTTTACCCGCTCGATGCTCTCGCGGTTGCCGGTGAAATGACAGCGTTCACGCGCACCTCTGATGGCGGTGACAGCAATACGCGCTATTCCTGCGCTGAATGCGGCAACATCATTTACGGCGTGGGCAGCGCAACACCGGGCGTGGCAAAACTTCAGCCCGGCACGCTTGACGACACAAGCCGCGTCGTTCCCGATGTGCATCTATGGACCCGCTCGGCGCAATCCTGGATCGTCCTGCCCGAAGGCGCACACGCCTTTGAAACCCAGCCCGACTCCCTGGCGGATGTGTTGCGCAAATAATCCGCTGCCTTGACCACCGGGCCTAAGGCCCATGGTCAATGGCGCGCCCAGCAGGACTGTCGTCAGTCGCTGTCGCTCCCTCCGCCCGCCTCGCGCGCATGCACGCTCGTCTGACGAACGGTTCGAGACATGATGATTGCCATTGCCCTTAGGACGCCGCTGGCCCCAAGGGCAATGGCGCGCCCAGCAGGACTCGAACCTGCAACCGCGAGCTTAGAAGGCACGTGCTCTATCCAGTTGAGCTATGGGCGCGCATGAGAGCCGGTGGGGTGGCTTTATCAGCGATGGCTTTATCGGGGATTCTGGCGGCAATGTCATCCCAAACAAGCCGCGTCATTCCGGTTTGCCCGTTCGGCCAAGACCGGAATCTGATGGCGGATGACTTGTTCAGGCACCGTTGTGTCTGGTCTATGCGCTCTTCAGAAGATTCCGGTCTTCCGCTCTGCCGAGCGAAAACCGGAACGACGACCAACATTGTCGGCTCTGCCTATTCCGGCACTTCAAATTTGAAATTGTCGGCGTAGCTTTTGCGCTTGGGTGTGCGCTCCTTGGGCTCGATCAGCTGAAAGGCCAGCCCGTATTTTTCGGCATAGCGCACAGCCGCGTCTTTCTCGTCGAACTTCAGGCGCACCTGACCATCGGTGTCGGTCGAGCCCGTCCAGCCCATCAAAGGGTCGATGATCTTGGCGCTTTTGGGTTCAAATTCGAGAACCCATTTTTTGACATTGCCGCGACCTGACTGCATCGCATTTTTGGTCGGTCTGTAAATCCGGGCCAAGGCCATTGCAATCATCCCTTTTTCAAGCGTGCCGCCGTTTCCAATATTGGTCGGGGCGGCCAGATTCGAACTGACGACTTCCTGCTCCCAAAGCAGGCGCTCTACCAGGCTGAGCTACGCCCCGAAAGCGTGTCGTGCTCTGTACACCCCAAAATCCCGGCCTGCAAGCGGTGCGATGGCGCACCGCACAGGCTTCGCTTCAGCGGGCCGGCCGCCGCGCGCGCATGACCTTGAAAATCGCCTGGGCGTGAAAGATGGCCCGGTGGCCTACCTTGAGGTCGGTTTTGACGAAAACCACCGATTTGGTCGCCCGGATCACCTCCCCCTTGCCTTCAACCCAGTCGCCGGGCCGGGCAATCGACAAAAAATCGGAATTCATGGTGATGGTGAGCGTCGGGCCGTCCACCGCATTCCACGCCGTATAGCCCAAAATGCCGTCCGCAAAAGCCATCAGACAGCCGCCATGAATGACGCCCGCGCCATTGCAATGCCGTGTGCGCACCCGGAAGGCGCGGACATGGCCGCCCTCATCATCCTTCTTGTAATAGAACGGGCCGTTGCGGGATGAAAACGGCCCGGCATGCTCATAAGGCTTGAAGCCCTCGGGCGGATCATCAGGCAGATCATCATCATCAAAGCGGGGATACTCAAAACTCATGGGGCGCATACCTCACGCGGCAATTTGGAATGAACCAGCCGGTCGCCAACCTGAATGCCGTGCCTGGCCGCATAACCGCCATTGACCTCCAGCACCGCACTTGCGAGATGCTGGCTTGAAATGATGGTTTCATCATGCGGGACCGCGTTTTCGTGAATGTGAACGATTTCACCGCCGCAACGGGCAAAGATCATATCGAGCGGAATATAGGTTTCGCGCATCCACATGGTGATGATGCGCTCAGTGCCAAACAGGAACAACATGCCCTGATCGGCGGGCATATATTTCACCCGCATCAGGCCGGTTTGCCGTTGCTCGACCGTCTCGGCAATTGTGATGGTGACAGCAGCGACAGACTTGGTGCCCCGCTGAACGGTGAGCGTGTTGGCGGAATCGCCCGCCTGACAGGCCCCGGCCAGCAAAGCCAGTCCAAAGGATAAAACAAAGCGCATCATGGCGTCTGTCTTACACGACAATCCCCGCGCAGGGCTAGACGAGACGGATGGCGGCAACCTGAAGACCCTTGGGGCCCTTCCCGATGCGCACCTCGATCTCCTGGCCCGGTTCCAGCGATTGCAGCCCCGCCTGGCGCAAGGTTTCCATGTGAATGAAAATGTCGGGGTCGCCGGGCGCCTTGTTGACAAACCCGTAGCCCTTGACCCGGTTGAACCATTTCACGACGGCCGGTTCAAAATCCCCGGCATCATCGACGTCCATCCGTTTGGCGGAAGGATGCGGCTCATGCGCGTGTCCTCCCCCGTTTTCAAGCGCTGCGGGAACCGCCGTCGAATTATCAAGCTCAAGCACTTTCAGCGCCTGATAGCCTTTGGGCCGTTTGACGGCCATCACTTCGATGGTGGCGCCTTCATAAGTCGCGCGATGGCCCGATTGCCGCAAACATGACATATGCAACAGCACATCGGGCATGCCGTTTTCCGGCACGATAAAGCCATACCCTTTGACGGGATCAAACCATTTCACTGCGCCGCGTATATGTTGTTGATCGAGCGGCTCTTCGTCAATTGGTTGTCCCCCGGCCTGGCCTTGTTCATTATGAGACAGATTGGCGGCCATGCCTTAGTCCTCCCCATGACGGGAACGTTACCATGACACACTGTCATCGAAAAGACCCTCAAACTTAACCCGAATAGTGTCTGAATTGGGCGGTGTCCCAACAGGGCTTGGCGTCGGGAAAGTGGTTGTGTACAAAGGCGCTTCACTGATTCCGCGCATGCGGGAGACGGGTCTGGGTCTTGTTTGCCGACGGGGGCGGGTGCGTGGCGCACACACTATCACTGGGATTATTTTTGAGCGGCTTGTGGCTCGTTTTGTCGGGCTATTTCGACAATGGGCTGCTGTTGACGTTTGGCGCCTTGTCGGTGCTGTTCGTGGTCTATCTCGCGCACCGCATGGATGTGGTCGACCATGAAGGCGCGCCAGTTCACCTTACCTTCCGCATCCTGCTGTACTGGCCCTGGCTGTTCTGGGAAATCGTCAAGGCGAACTGGGATGTGACCAAGCGGGTCTTGTCGCCCTCGCTTGATATTTCGCCCACTCTGTTTGTGGTCAAGACCAGCCAGGAGACCGAAATCGGTCAGGTGCTCTACGCCAATTCGATCACGCTGACGCCCGGCACGGTCTCCATCGATTTGATGGATGATGAAATTCTGGTGCATGCGCTGTCGCTGCCCGCCGCCAAGGATCTCGAAGAGGGCGGCATGGACGCCAAGGTAACCCAAACGGAGGTTCACCCGTAATGGATGGCATGATCTCCATGTTTGGCGCTGCTGCGCTGGCCTTGCTGGTGACGATGGGGCTGGCCCTCATCCGTCTTCTGGTCGGCCCAAGCCTGTTTGACCGGGTATTGGCGGTCAACATGTTCGGCACCAAGACCGTGTTGCTGATTGCGGTCATCGGCTATGTGACCGAGCGGCCCGATTTTCTCGACATTGCGCTTGCCTATGCGCTGATCAACTTTATCGGCACGATCGCGATCCTGCGCTTTTTCCGCTATCGCAGCTTTGCCGATCCGGCCGACCGGGAAGAGGAGTTGCGTCATGGCATGGATTGAGTGGGTCGGCGACGGGCTGCTCGTCGTCGGGATTTTCTTCCTTCTGGTGGGTGGCATCGGCGTGTTGCGCCTGCCTGATGTATACACGCGGGTTCATGCCGCCTCGATCACCGATACGCTGGGGACCTTCTGCATTCTGGCGGGACTGGCGTGCCATTCGGTGGACCCGTTGAGCTGGATCACGCTCGTCAAACTCGGCCTGATCCTCGCTTTCATGTGGTTCACCAGCCCTGTGGCAAGCCATGCGCTGACCCAGTCGGCCCTCATGTCGGGCCATCGCCCGCAACTGGCTTACAACCGGCTCAATGCCGAAAGCGCGCGCCGCTTCGGCGTTGATCCGGGCAGCGATGATGAAAGGGCGGCGTGATCGATGGAAGAGCTGATCAATATCGTCCTTCTCGCCATTCTGGCGCTGACCGCCTTTGGCATCGCCCGGCTGCGCAACCTGTTTGCCGTGGTGATGTTGGCGGGTGTTTACTCACTCGTCTCCGCCGCATTCTTCGTCGCGCTTGATGCGGTGGACGTTGCCTTTACCGAAGCCGCCGTTGGGGCAGGCATTTCAACCGTCTTGATGCTGGGAACGCTGGCGCTGACCACGACGACAGAAAAAGTCCCGCACCATACACAGTGGCTGCCCTTGTTTGTCGTCGTCGTCACCGGCGCGGCGCTTATCTACGGCACATTTGACCTGCCCGCCTTCGGCGATCCTGAAGCACCCGCCAATCTGCATGTCGCGCCCCGGTACCTTGAAGGGTCAGGTACTGAAATCGGCCTGCCCAATGTGGTGACCTCGGTGCTCGCCTCCTATCGGGGCTTTGATACGCTGGGTGAAACAGGGGTGATCTTCACCGCCGGTGTCGGCGTCATGCTGCTGCTTGCCAATTGGCGGCGGCGCCGCAAATCGGGCGGAGGCGCCTCATGAGACATCACCTGATCTTGCGCGTGACCACCAAATTACTGGTGCCGCCGATCATCCTGTTTGCCCTTTATGTCCAGTTCCACGGCGATTTTGGTCCCGGCGGCGGCTTTCAGGCCGGGGTAATCATCGGGGCGGCCTTTGTCCTTTATGCGCTGGTCTTCGGGCTTTCCACGGCCCAAGCCGTGGCACCGGTTCCGGTGATCCGCGTACTGATGGCGCTTGGGTTTGTCATATACGCCGCTGTGGGCTTTTACTCACTGGCGCAAGGCGCGGTCTATCTCGACTATGACGTGCTCGCCCATGATCCCCATCACGGCCAGCATTACGGCATTTTGATCGTTGAATTCGGCGTCGGCGTCACGGTGGCCGCCACCATGATTGCCATTTTCTACCATTTCGCCGGCCGGCGGGCCCCGCAAGGGGAGGACACGCCATGAGCCTTGAGCTGATCTGGAGCCACTATAATTACTGGATCGTCGTCGTGCTGATGATGACGGGTCTTTACATTGTGGTCAGCCGCGACAACCTGATCAAAAAGATCGTTGGTCTGAACATTTTCCAAACCTCGGTCTTCCTGCTTTATATCTCGGCCGCCAAGGTCCAGGGCGGCACCGCCCCCATCCTCGCCGACACGATCGACCGGCCTTATTCAAACCCCCTGCCCCATGTGCTGATCCTGACCGCGATTGTGGTCGGCGTCGCCACCACGGCCCTGGGGCTCGCGCTTGTCGTTCGCATCAAGGAAGTCTATGGCACGATCGAAGAAGATGAGCTCGAAGCCGCCGACAATGCCGCTGAACAGGACGATGAGGCCCGCGTGGATGCCGCCCTCAACGCATCGGGGAATGCCCAATGACCGGTGAAGAACATCACATCGTCCAGCATGGCAGTTTCGTGCTGGCCGAGCATCTGCCCGCGCTTGCCATCATGGTGCCGCTGATCGCCGCCCCCTTTGCGGTGATTGTGAACAACCGCATCGTCGCCTGGGCGCTGATGGTGCTGACCAGCGTCTTTGCCTTTTATGCCTCCTATACGCTGCTTGGCGAGGTTGCCGCCCATGGGCCGATCTCCTATCAGCTCGGCGGGTGGGAGCCGCCTTTCGGCATCGAATTCCGCGTCGATATGGTCAATGCCTTTGTGTTGCTGATCGTCTCGGGCATCGGCGCGGTGATTTCGCTCTACGCCTATGAAAGCGTCAATCGCGAGATCGAGAAAGAGCAACAGCCCCTGTTCTACGCCGCCATGCTGCTGTGCATGGCCGGCCTGATGGGCGTTGCGATCACCGGCGACGCCTTTAACCTGTTCGTCTTCCTCGAAATCAGCTCGCTGTCGACCTATGTGCTGATTTCCATGGGGGCTTCGCGCGACCGAAGGGCGCTCACCGCGTCCTACACTTATCTGATTATGGGAACGGTCGGCGCGACCTTCTATGTGATCGGGCTTGGCCTCATCTATATGATGACCGGCACGCTCAATATGGCTGACCTTGCCGAACGGCTGCCCGAGATTTTCGGCACGCGCACGATCATCGTCGCCTTTGTGTTCATCACGGTGGGCTTCGGGCTCAAGCTCGCCATGTTCCCGCTGCATCTGTGGCTGCCCAATGCCTACGCCTTTGCGCCCTCGGTCGTGACCGCCTTTCTCGCCGCCACCGCCACCAAGGTCGCGGTCTATGCGCTGCTGCGGTTCGTCTTCACTGTGTTCGGGGTCGAGCTTTCCATCGAAGCCGACTTCTTCACTTATTTCCTGTTGCCGCTTGGCGTCATCGGCATGTTTGCCGGCTCGATTGTGGCGATCTGGCAGGTCAATGCCAAACGCCTGCTCGCCTACAGCTCGATTGCCCAGATCGGCTATATGCTGCTTGGCTTGAGCTTTATGAGCGCGACGGGTCTGACGGCAACATTGCTGCATCTGTTCAATCACGCGCTCATGAAAGGCGCCTTGTTCCTTGCATTGGGTGCGGTCGCCTACCGGCTGGGCGGCACAACCCTTGATAAGATGGCGGGCCTTGGCAAAACCATGCCCTGGACCATGGCGATGATCGTCACCGGTGGCCTGTCACTGATCGGCGTTCCGCTGACGGTTGGTTTCATCTCCAAATGGGTGCTGATTGAAGCCGCCATTGAACAAGGCTGGTGGCCGGTCGCGGCCCTCATCGTACTCAGCTCCATGCTCGCGGTCGTCTATGTCTGGCGTCTGATCGAGGTGGCCTATCTCAAGCCCGCCCCGGCCGGTGCCATCCGCCAGGAAGCACCGCTCAGCCTTTTGATCCCGACCGCCATGCTGGTCATCGCCAATGTCGCCTTTGGCCTCAACGCCACCTTCACAGTGGAGGTCGCCGACCTTGCCGCGCAAAGCCTGATCGGCGTTGATCTGGGCGGTGCGGGCAGCGGCATGATGGACTTTTTCGGGGAGGGTTCCCAATGACCCCTGAGCTTGCCCTCACCCTCAGTTTCGTTCTGCCGCTCGGTGCCACCGTTCTGATCGGCCTGTGTGACAAGGCCCCCAATCTGCGCGAGGCGGTCACGCTTGGCACCGCCGTTGCGCTGTTCGGCATCACGCTGTGCGTTTTGCAGATGATCAATGCGGGGCAAGAGGTCAGCCTGCATGTGATCGACGTCATGCCCGGCATGGCACTGGCCTTCGACGTTGAACCGCTGGGCATGCTGTTTGCCATGGTGGCCAGCGGGCTGTGGATTATCAATTCGCTCTATTCCATCGGCTATATGCGCGGCAACAAGGAGAAGAACCAGACCCGCTTCTTCATGTGTTTCCCGATTGCCATTGCCGGGGCGCTGGGCGTGGCCTATGCGGGCAATCTGCTGACCCTTTTCATCGCCTATGAAGTGTTGACCCTGTCGACCTATCCGCTGGTCGCCCACAAGCAGAATGATGATGCCAAGCGCGGCGCCCGCGTCTATCTCGGCATCTTGATGCTGACCTCGATCTGTCTGCTGCTGCCCGCCATCATCTGGACCAATTACGCCGCCGGGACGATGCAGTTTGCGCAAGGCGGCATTCTGCGCGACACGATTGAAGTGGGCCTCGTTCCCGTTTTGCTTGCCCTTTACATGTTCGGCATCGGCAAGGCGGCCTTGATGCCCTTCCACCGCTGGCTGCCCAACGCCATGGTGGCACCGACACCGGTTTCAGCCCTGTTGCACGCGGTGGCGGTGGTGAAGGCCGGTGTGTTCTGTGTGCTCAAAATCGGCATCTATGTGTTCGGCATTGATTTCCTCGCTGAAACCGGCGCAACCACATGGCTGCAATGGATTGCCGCTTTCACGCTGGTCATGGCCTCGGTGATCGCCATCAGCAAAGACAATCTGAAAGCCCGGCTCGCCTATTCCACCATCAGCCAACTCGCCTATGTGGTGCTGGGTCTGTCCCTCGCCTCAGCCGCCGGTGTCATGGGCGGGGCGTTGCAAATCCCCATGCACGCCATGGGCAAGATCACCCTGTTTTTCTGCGCGGGCGCGATCTATGTCGCTGCCCACAAGACCGAAATTTCCGATATGGACGGGCTTGGCCGGGTAATGCCGATCACCTTTGCCGCCTTCCTGATCGGCGCACTGTCAATCATTGGCCTGCCCCCCATGGGCGGAAGCTGGGCCAAATATTATCTGATGCTCGGCGCGGTTGAGGCCGACAAAGCCATTTTGATGGGCGTGCTGCTCGTCTCATCGCTGCTCAACATCGCCTATCTGTTGCCGATCCCCGCGCGCGGCTTCTTTATGAAACCCCCGCAAGACTGGTCGGATGAAGATCGCGTGTCGGGCCAGGTCAGCCGGATGAGCCGCGCGGGCATCAAGGAAGCGCCCGCCTTCATGCTGGTGCCGCTGTCCTTTACCGCGCTTGGCACGCTGGTGCTGTTTTTCACCGCCGATCATATTACGGCGTTCCTGCAACCTGTGATCGCGCCCTGAAGGAGGCCCCATGTCTGATCCTCATCACACGCCGGGCTTCTTTGAGAAGAAGAGTACCATCAACGCGCTGATCGCACTGGTGGTGGCGATCTGCGCAGGCTTTGGTGCCGCCGAGTTTTTCATCCACCGGCATGGCCATTTCGGCGAAGACCATATCCCGCTGTTCTACGGCCTGGCGGGTTTTGCCGCTTTTTTCGGCCTGGTTTTGCTGGGCAAGCAATTGCGCAAGCTGATCATGCGCGACGAGGATTATTATGACCGCGATTAATCCTGGCCTGATCCTGATTGTCGGCGCGCTGCTCGTCCCGGTGCTGCCCTTCCGCCTGCGCCAGATCTATATGCTGGCCCTGCCCGTTGCGGCGGCCGCCTACCTCACCCAGCTTGACCATGGTGTGTATGGCCAGATCGAATTTTTCGGCCTGACGCTTGAGACCATGCGGCTCGACAAGCTGAGCTTCATTTTCGGCCTTATCTTTCATTTGGCAGCCTTTCTGGGCGTTTTGTTTGCGCTTCACGTCAAGGATGTGATGCAGCAGGTCTCAGCCCTCATGTATGCCGGGGCAGGCATTGCCGCCGCCTTTGCCGGTGATCTCGTCACCCTGTTTGTGTTCTGGGAGCTGACCGCGATTACCTCGGTCTTCTTGATCTGGGCGCGGCGCACCGAACGCGCCATGACGGTCGGCATCCGCTATCTGATCATTCAGGTGGGATCAGGTGTTTTGCTGCTGGCCGGTCTGGTCGCGCACTATCACGCCACAGGCTCGATTGCCTTTGACAGTTTTGGCGTCAAAACCCTGGATGATCTGACCATGGGCTCAGCCCTCATCCTGCTCGCCTTCGGCATCAAATGCGCCTTCCCTTTCCTGCACAATTGGCTGCAAGACGCCTATCCCGAGGCGACCGCCACCGGCACGGTCATCCTGTCGGCCTTCACCACCAAGCTTGCGGTCTATTCGCTGGCGCGCGGCTATGCCGGGTTTGAACCGCTGATCTATATTGGCGCGGCCATGACCGCCTTCCCGGTCTTCTTCGCAGTGATTGAAAATGATCTGCGCAAGGTGCTTGCCTATTCGCTCAACAACCAGTTGGGCTTCATGGTGGTGGGCGTCGGCGTCGGCTCAGCGCTTGCGCTCAATGGCGCGGCCAGCCACGCCTTTGCGCATATCCTTTATAAAGCCCTTCTGTTCATGGGCATGGGCGCGGTTTTGTACCGGGTCGGCACCACCAAAGCGACCGAACTGGGCGGGCTCTACAAATCCATGCCCTACACCACGATCTTCACGATCATCGGGGCCATGTCGATTTCGGCCTTCCCGCTATTCTCCGGTTTTGTCACCAAATCCATGATCCTCACAGCCGTCGCGCAAGAGCATCATGTGATCGTCTGGGGCATTTTGGTGTTTGCATCGGCTGGTGTGCTTGAGCATTCGGGCATCAAAATCCCGTTCTTTGCCTTCTTCGCCCATGATTCGGGCAAGCGGCCCAAGGAAGCGCCGTGGAACATGCTGCTCGCCATGGCCATCACGGCGGCCTTGTGTATCGGCATCGGCGTCTATCCCGACGCGCTCTATCAAATTCTGCCTTTTGATGCGGGTTATCACCCCTATACGGCCGACCATGTTGTCAGCCAGATGCAGCTTTTGATGTTTGCGGTGCTTGCCTTCATCGTGCTGATGGTGACTGGGCTTTATCCGCCCGAGGTGCGGTCGATCAATCTCGACTTTGACTGGGTCTATCGCCGCTTGCTGCCCGCCATGTGGCACGAGATTGCCGAAGGTGTCCGCGAAGTGAACACCAATGCCCGCGCGCTGATCGGTGGCGGCATCGGCAAGAGCATTGAGCGGCTCTATCACAGTCATGGACCGCAGGGGATGATGGCGCGGCGCTGGCAGACCGGAACCATGGTGCTGTGGGTTGCCATCATGCTGGGCGTGATGATGATCTTTTACTTCATCTGATCTTGCGGCGGGGGCCATCTGGCCCCCATATGTCCGATATGAGCTTTGATCCTCACGACTGGCGCGCGCACTTCCCCATATTTGCCGGGGACGAACCGCTCGCCTATCTCGACAATGCCGCCAGTGCACAAGTGCCGGGCTGCGTCATCGACGCCATGGCCACCCATGAGCGCAGCGCGCGGGCCAATGTCAAACGCTCCGTCCACCGGCTTGCCGAAGCCGCCACCCAGTCCTTTGACGCCGCCCGCATTGAAGCGGCGCATTATCTGTCGGCACAGCCCGACGAAATCATTTTTACGTCTGGCGCCACCGACGGCATCAATCTGGTGGCATGGGCGCTCACTGGCCGGATTGGCCCCGGCGATGAGATCGCCGTCAGCCTGGCTGAGCATCATTCCAATCTGGTTCCCTGGCAGTTGTTGGCCGAACGCTGCGGGGCAAAGTTGGTCCCCCTGGCCCTTGATGCCCATGGCCGGATCGAAGAGGCGCAAGCGGTTCAGGCGGTTGGCCCCAGAACGAAACTTGTCGCGCTTGCCCATGTCTCCAATGTGACGGGCTATATCACCCCGCTGGAAACTTTGGCCCCGGCGCTGCGCCGCGCAGCCCCTGATGCGCTGATCCTTGTCGATGGCGCACAAGGCGCGCCGCATGGCCCGCTCGACATGGCAGCACTCGGCGCAGACTTCTACGCCCTGTCGGGCCACAAGCTGTTTGGCCCCACGGGCGTGGGCATCTTGTGGGGCAAGGCTGACATTCTGGCTGATTTGCCGCCCGCCAAAAGCGGCGGAGAGATGATCCGTACAGTGGCCTTTGAGCGTTCTGTCTATGCCGACCCGCCCCACCGGTTTGAAGCGGGCACCCCGCCGATCACCCAGGCTGTGGGGTTGAGGGAAGCCATGCGCTTTGTGGCGGACACAGACATGGCGGGGGCCGAAAACCATACACGCGGGCTGGCGGAACAGTTTGCGCTGGGCCTGAAAGAGCGGTTCGACAATCGCGTGAGCTTGTTCACCCCGGCTCTTTATGGACCTGACCGGGTGGGGATTACCGCCTTTGCGACGCCGGGCATTCATCCCCACGATGTTTGCCAGATCCTTGATAGCAGCGGCGTTGCTATGCGCGGCGGACATCATTGTGCACAGCCTTTGATGACCCATTGGGGTGTTCAAGGCACTGTGCGTGCCAGTTTCGCACCTTATAATACGGGTGAGGATGTTGAGCGCGCCTTGACCGGCATAGATCGCGTGTTTGATCTGTTGGGACGAAAATGAGCCTTAATCTTTATCAAAAAGATCTGTTGCGCTGGGCGGCCACGGTTGATCATGCTGGCCGGCTGGATGACCCGGACGCGACCGCGACCATCGACAATCCGCTGTGCGGCGACCGCATTACCGTCGATCTCAAAGTAGCGGACGGCGCGATCACCGAAATCGCCCATGAGTGCGAGGCCTGCGTGCTTTGTCAGGCGTCCGCCTCGATGCTGAGTGCCACCATGCTTGGCCAGACAAAGGCGGACGTCACCCAATTGCGCGGTACGGTTTCAGCCATGCTCAAAGATGATGAAGCCGCAGCCGTTCCCGACGCTGCGGGCGAATATCGCATCTTTGCCGGCGTGCGCCCCCACACCGCGCGCCATGCCTGTATCGACTTGCCGTTTGAAGCGGTGCTCGACGCGCTGGATCAAAGCTAGGCGTCTTCGCCCTCACGCAGGACATGGCCATGGGCGTCCATGGGCGCATCGGGGTCGAGCAATTCATGCATATGCACCACGAAATAGCGCGTATAGGCATCATCAACGGCGCGCTGGCTTTTGGCCTTCCAGGCTTTTTCCGCACTGTCATAATCTGGGAAGATGCCGACGATATCGAGCGTGTCGAGGTCTTCAAATTCCAGCCCTTGCGTCTTTTTCAGACGACCGCCAAAGACCAGGTGGAGCAATTGCTTGTGGGGCATGATACATCTCCGTCATTCGCAAATTTGGCCTCTATCTAACAAGCCTAAAGAGACAGGGACATGACCAATAAGTCTAAGATCGCACTGGTGACCGATGCAGAGCATTTTGTCGGTATTCCCACGCTTGTCGCCCTCCTCAAGGCGGGCTTCACCTGTCTTGCCGTCGATGACAGCTTTGCAGAGGAAAGCGCGCGCACCGCTTTTGAAGACCGGATGACGGGTGTCACCGCGCTGGCCCCGCAAGCGCCTGCCGCGCTGATTGCCACGATTGAAGCGCGGTTCGGGCGTCTTGATGCGCTGATCTCCAGCGATGGGCACCCGGCCGAAAAGCTGATTTATTTTGAAGAAGAGCTTTCGGTGCTCGACACCAAGTTCCAGCAGGCGCTGGACGCCATGGTCACCCGCCCCTTTTCGTTGATCACGGCGGCCTCAAGGTTGATGCAGACATCGGGCGGCGGGCGCATTGTGGTGGCAAGTTCGGCAGCGCCCATGCGCGGGCTCGTCAACTATCCGGTTTATGCCGCCGTGCGCGGGGCGCAAAACGGGTTGATCAAAACCTTGTCGCTTGAAATGGGGCCGCACAATATCACCATCAATGCGCTGGGCTTTAACTTCATCAAAAGCCCGACTTATTTCCCCGACAGGCTGATTTCTGATCCCGGCATTCTCGCCAAGATCACTAAAAATATTCCGGTGGGCAGGCTGGGAGAGCCCTCAGAGGCGGGTGAGACCATCGCCTTTCTGTGCGGCGAGCATGGCGGTTTCATCACCGGCCAGGTCATCCCGTTTGCAGGCGGCTGGGCTTAATTTGCGCTCACGCCAGCGGACCTTTGGTCCGCAGCTCCGCCGGGGCGGCGAAAAAGTTCGCCGGGGCGGCAGTCGCCACCCAGCGCTTTCAGCGCTTAATCGCCACTCAACGCCCCGTCTTCGATCACCAATTGCGGCGTCACCCGGCCATTGAAATGATTGGCGCGAATGTGACCGGCAAGGTGAAGCGGCGCGCGGCCATTGAGGATCTGCTGGCCAAGCTCTGTTTCGGTCAGCCCAAAGCCGATGGCGGTGAGCCGCCCGCCGGCGGAATCGGTCAGCACAGCATGGATATGGCTGCCATCGCCGACGGTTTTTGATTGCACAATACGCGCATCGGTGACGGCAAAGCGCGGTTCGGGATTGGCTGAGCCAAACGGACCGGCCCGGCCTATATCTTCAATCATCGCAAGCGTTGCACCCGATACGCTGATCACCCCATCAAGGCCAAGCTCATGGCTGGCCATTGCGTCGCGCACCTGGGCGGCCAAGCGCTCTTCAAGAAACTCGCGCAAGGGTTCGATCTTGTCCGCCTCAACCGTCAGACCAGCGGCCATCACATGCCCGCCGCCATTGACCAGAAGACCCGCTTCAAGCGCGGCGGTGACAGCCCGGCCAAGATCCACACCCGCAACCGACCGGCCCGAACCTTTGGCAAGCCCGTCTTCGGTCAGTGCCATGACAAGGCTGGGGCGGCGGAACCTGTCTTTCAAGCGGCTGGCGACAATGCCGATGACACCGGGGTGCCAGCCCTTGTCTGCCACTGCAATCAGGGGCGCATGCTCGCGATTACCCTGATAGGTGTTTTGGGCCTGATCAAGCGCGGCTTCCAGCACGGCCTGCTCAATCGCGCGGCGTTCCTGATTGTAGCGGTCAAGCGTCTGCGCCATGGGCTGAGACGCCAGCGCATCATCGGAGATCAGGAGTTCGGTTCCGAGCCCGGCCTCGCCGACCCGGCCACCGGCATTGACCCGCGGGCCGATCACATAGCCCAGATGATAGGGGCTTGGCGGCTCATCCACGCGGGCGACATCAAACAGGCTGGTGAGCCCGGCATTGCCGCGCCGGGCGGCGATCTTGAGGCCCTGGGTGACAAAGGCGCGGTTGAGCCCCTGAAGCGGGACGACGTCAGCCACCGTTCCCAAAGCCACCAGATCAAGCCAGTCCAGCGGATTGGGTTCGGCGCCGTCATCAAAGGCACCGCGCTTGCGCAATTCCCGGTTGGTGGCGATCACCAGCATGAAGACCACGCCGACCGCAGCCAGCGCGCCTAGCCCTGATGTGTCATCAAGCCGGTTGGGATTGACCACGGCGAAAGCGGGCGGCAAAAGCGGCTCGCTCAAATGATGATCAGCGACCAGCACTTCAAGGCCAAGTTCGGCCGCCCGTTCCAGCGGCCCGTAGGCCAGCGTGCCGCAATCCACCGTGACGACCAGGGTTGCGCCATCGGCCTTGAGCTTTTCCATGGCCGCCGCATTGGGGCCGTAGCCCTCCGACAGCCGGTCGGGAATGTAGCGGATCGGGTCACAGCCCAGACTGCGCAGAAAGCGGGTCAAAAGCGCCGTCGAGGTCGCGCCATCGACATCATAATCGCCGAAAATCGCCACCGTCTCACGCGCTTCAACAGCGTCGGCCAGTCGGTGGGCGGCCTTGTCCATATCTGTGATGGTGGAGGGATCAGGCATGAGCGCGCGCAAGGTGGGATCAAGCGCGCGGTCCGCCGTTTCAAGATCAGTCCCGCGAGCGGCCAGCACGCGGGCCAACAGCTCGGAAATGCCAAGCTTTTGCGCAAGCGCGATGACCAGACGGTCATCGTCCGCCCGCGCGCACCAGCGCCGTCCCGACAAAGACTGGTCTATGCCGAGGACGGTGGGCCGCATCAAAGGCCGAACTTGGCTTCGGTCGCGTGCCGCGCGGTGATCCAGCGCACCGTGCCGGTCGAGCTGCGCATCACGATGGTCTGGGTTTCGACCTTGCCACCGGGAAGACGCTTGATGCCCGACAGCATGGAGCCATCGGTCACGCCGGTTGCAGCAAAGATGACATCGCCGGATGCGAGTTCTTCAAGCGCATATTTTCGGTTGAGATCGGTGATGCCCGCCCGGTCGGCGCGCGCACGCTCATCATCATTGCGGAAGACCAGACGGCCTTGCATCTGTCCACCGGTGCAGCGCAGTGCAGCGGCCGCCAGCACACCTTCAGGCGCACCGCCCTGGCCCATATAGACATCAACCCCGGTTTGCGGATCGGTCGTTGAGATAACGCCGGCCACATCGCCATCACCGATCAGATAGACACGGCCACCGGCCTCGCGCACCTTGGCAATGATTTCAGCGTGACGCGGACGGTCAAGCACACAGGCGGTGACTTCCGACACATCGGTGCCTTTGGCCTTGGCCAGTTCCTTCATGACCTCACCGGGGTCCATGTCGAGATCGATCACGCCTTCGGGATAACCACCGCCAATCGCGATCTTGTCCATATAGACGTCAGGCGAGTGAAGGAAGTTCCCCGCTTCAGCAATCGCCACAACCGCCAACGCATTGGGCATGGCTTTGGCCGTGATGGTCGTGCCTTCCAGCGGATCAAGCGCAATGTCGATTTTGGGTCCACTGCCCGCACCGACTTCCTCACCGATATAAAGCATGGGGGCTTCGTCACGCTCACCTTCACCAATCACAACGGTGCCTTGCACATGCAAACCATTAAGCGCTGTGCGCATGGCATCAACGGCAGCTTGATCGGCCGCTTTTTCATCACCGCGCCCGGTCAGCCGTGAAGCTGCAACCGCAGCCGCTTCGGTCACGCGGACGACTTCCATCACCAGCACGCGATCAAGGACAGAACTTCTAGACATTCTTCATTCCCTTCAATTGAGGCGGAACCCGCCGCGCCGGTTTACCCGGCGAATGTTGCAATCGGCAGCATCATCGGTGCGCTCAGTGACGCATCGAGACCGCCAATTTCGTCAAGCGCGGCTTCAAGCGCCGCTGTTGATGTTTCATGGGTCAAAAACACGACCGGCACACCTGATTGCGGGGCGTCGGCCCGCTCTCTTTGGATCATGCTGGCAATCGACACACCTTGATCGGCAAATGCCTTTGAGACCTGCGCCATGCCGCCGGGCTCATCCTTCAGATGAAGCCGGACATAAAATTCACCCACCTGATCGCCATGGCCCAAGGGCTCCAGCGGCCGCAAGGCCGATGCGGGAACGCCAAAGGCAGGCAAAACCAAACCGCGGGCAATATCGACAAGATCAGCGACAACCGCCGATGCGGTTGGTCCCTCGCCTGCACCCCGGCCCTGATAAAAGGTTTGATCGAGCGGGTCGGCATCAACCGCCACCGCATTAAACGCATCCATCACATCAGCCATCGGCGTGCCGAGCGGGACAAGCGCGGGGCTGACCGATTGCGCAACCTGTCCATTCTGCATTTCCGCCAGACCGATCAGCTTGATGCGATAGCCGAATTCCTGGGCGAGCCGAATGTCTTCCGACGTAATGGTTTCAATGCCTTCAATGTGTACGCGGTCAAACTCAACCTCATGACCGAAACCCAACGCGGCCAGAATGGCCAGCTTGTGCGCCGCATCAATGCCGCCAATGTCAAAGCTGGGATCAGCCTCGGCATAGCCCAAATCCTGCGCGTCCTTCAGCACATCGCCAAAGGCGCGTCCGGTGTGTTCCATTTCGGTCAGAATGTAATTGCAGGTGCCGTTCAGGATACCGTAGACGCGGCTGAGCTGATTGGCGGCCAGCCCTTCGCGGATCGCCTTGACGATGGGGATACCGCCTGCGACAGCCGCTTCATAATTGAGCGCAACCGAAGCGGTTTCCGCCCGTTTGGCCAGATCGGTGCCGTGATGAGCAATCAGGGCCTTATTGGCGGTGACGACATGTTTGCCGGCGCTGAGCGCGGCCTCAACCAGGCTGCGCGCCACACCTTCCGAACCGCCGATCAGCTCCACCACACAGTCAACATCATCGCGCGCGGCCAGCGCAGCGGCATCGTCTACCCAGGCAAAAGCCGACAGGTCGACACCGCGTTCTCTGGATTTGTCACGCGCGGAAACCGCCGTGATGATGATCGGACGCCCGGCGCGGGCGGCCAGCATATCGGCATGGTCCGTGATAATCTTGACGACCCCGACACCGACGGTACCCAAGCCCGCCAGTCCGATCCTGAGCGCATCGCCCATAAAACCCCCTCGCCCGCCGTCTTATTCGGCGGCGCGCCGATCAAGCCGGTCGCCGAGAATGTCGTCGGCCTGGCTCAAAAACTTTTTCACATTGCGCGCCGCTTGGCGGATGCGCTGTTCATTTTCCACCAGCGCGAGCCGGACAAATTGATCGCCATATTCCCCAAAACCGATGCCCGGTGACACCGCCACTTCGGCATGTTCGAGCAGCAATTTGGAGAATTCGAGCGATCCGATAAACTTGAACCGTTCCGGCAGGGGCGCCCAGGCAAACATGGTGGCAGGCGGGCTTGGAATATCCCAGCCCGAACGGCCCAGACAATCGACCAGCACATCGCGGCGCGCTTTGTAGATCGACCGCGCCTCATCCACACAATCCTGCGGACCATTCAGTGCGGTGGTCGCGGCAACCTGAATGGGCGTGAACGCCCCATAATCGAGATAGCTTTTGATCCGGGCGAGCGCCCCGATCAGGCGGCGATTGCCCTGGGCAAAGCCGATGCGCCATCCGGGCATTGAATAGGTTTTCGACATGGAGGTGAATTCCACCGCAATGTCGCGCGCGCCTTCCACCTGCAGGATCGAGGGCGGCGGATTATCGTCGAAATAGATTTCCGAATAGGCCAGATCGCTCAGAATGATCAGGTTTCGCTTGCGGGCAAAGGCCACCGCCTCGCGGTAGAAATCCAGATCAACAACTTGCGCGGTCGGGTTTGAAGGATAATTGAGCACCACCGCCGAGGGCGCCGGAACGCAATGTTTCATGGCGCGTTCGAGCGACTCGAAAAAGTCGATCTCAGGCCCGGTCGGGATATGACGCACAACCGCACCGGCAATGATAAAGCCGTAAGGATGGATCGGGTAAGACGGGTTGGGCACCAAAATGACATCGCCCGGCGTGGTGATCGCCTGGGCAAGATTGGCCAGCCCTTCCTTGGAGCCGAGCGTGGCGACAATCTCGGTTTCGGGATCGAGCGTGACGCCAAAGCGCCGCTCATAGTAAGCGGCTTGCGCACGGCGCAGGCCGGGAATGCCGCGCGACTGGGAATAGCGGTGGGTGCGCGGGTCCTGGACCGTTTCGGTCAGCTTGTCGACAATATGCTGCGGGGTCGGCAGATCGGGATTGCCCATCCCGAAATCGATAATGTCGCGGCCTTGCGCCCGGGCGCGCGCCTTGAGCCGGTTAACCTCTTCAAAGACGTATGGAGGCAGGCGCTTTATGCGGTGGAATTCTTCGCTCATGATTTACCCTTGGTGATCGATATCGTCCCCAGCTTTCCCTTCAGCATCCTTTCGGGACCCTATCGTGTTCAATTGTCAGGGCTTATGGGCCCTGGTGGGGCCAAATTGCGGCGTGATCACGCCCAATTCATTGCCCACCGGCCCCGTCGTCCGAACCATTTCAGCCCAGCATGCCGTCCATTTGGTTTATTCGACGATAAGATCAGCAGCCCGGCGGCCGGTGACGCCGCGCGCTTCGACCAAAATCGCGCTGTTCGGCACACCAGCGTCCATCAGTGCTACAGCAACCTTGTTGGCCCGTTCAAGTGACAAAGCAAAGCCGGATTTGCCGCCCGCCGCATCCGAACCGGGATTGTCGGCATGTCCGATCACACGGATCCGGCCGCCAAGTTCTTTCTGGGCAATCGCCGCCCGCAAAATGGCCTTGCGGTCCTGCTGGCTCAACCCGACCGAGCCTGACCCGAACATGATCGAGGTGCCCTGGCCCGAAACGGCTGCGGGCTGTTGCGCCACGGGCTGTACCGGTTGAACCGGCTGGGGTGCGACATAGACCTGTTGCGGCACTTGCGGCTGCGGACGGGTGTACAAAACCTGCTGCTGCGGCTGATAGGCGGGTTGGGCGGCCTGCTGGCCGTCAAAACGCAACTCCCCCCACCGCGAAGCACTCGCCGCGACCTGTTGCGGTGCCATCGGCACGGGCGAAGGTTGGGCGACACGCACAGACCGGCGCTGCGTCCCAGAATCGATTGACCGGCCGGCAATCTGCTCAAACGACGTGTCGAACGAGCCCGACGGGCCAGCGCCGGGAATAGCCTTGTCCGAAACCGGCGGACGCAGCACAACCCGGTTGGGGTCGGCATTCAGGTCCGAATCAAATTGCGGCGCGGGGAAATCGGCCGCGAGCTTGTCGCCCTCGGCCACCAAGGGATCACTGTCGGGCTGGCCAAATCCATCCAGCTGGGTCGGGCTTTGCAGCGACTGGGTTGCCACCGCATCAGATGCTGATGAGTTGGGCTGCGGGAAGCTCGGCACATTCGCCGACGGGGCATCACCCACCGTGCCGCGCGAAGAACCCCGGACATCACCGGCATATTGCGCATTGGCATTGTCGGACGGCAGGCCCTGACCCCGCGACATGGGCTCATTGGGAAGGCGGTTTGCGGGAACAGCATTGCCCTCAACCTGACGCGGTGCGTCCGGGGCGGGTCCCGCCGTTTCAAACCAGGCGTTTGGATCGGCCCAGCTCCACCAGCTGCCGCCGTCACTCTGACTGGCCTGTTCACCACCACCGCAGCCCGCAAGAGACAGCGCAAGAATGCTAACACCCACAAATTTCTTCATAATATCCCCGGTCCATAGCTTACGGCCCAGATCCGCACAGTCGCGGCCCCGCCAATCCCGATTGGGCGCACTTTGCCGCGAAAATACCAGTTTCTCAAGCTTTTCCGCCATCAAATCATGGAAACAGCGGCTCTTGCATCAGACCATCGGTCTCATCAAAGCCCAGCATGAGGTTGAGGTTCTGCAAACCCTGGCCTGCAGCGCCCTTCACCAGATTATCCAGCACCGAAACCAGGATCGCCCGGCCCGGCTGCCGGTCCGCCACCACACCGATGCGCACCTGATTCGATCCCCGGACATGGCGGGTTGCCGGAACCTGGCCCTTGGGCAGCACATGCACGAAGGGCTCATCAGCAAACCTGTCATGCAATGTTGCGTGCAGCGCATCGGCCTCGCCAGCCACATAAATGGTCGAAATGATGCCCCGGTTCATCGGCACCAGATGCGGTGTGAAACTCGCCGTCACCACTGAACCGGCCGCCTTGCTCAATTCCTGATCAATTTCGGCCATATGCCTGTGATGGCCTACACCATAGGCGTGAATTCCCTCAGAAACCTCGGTATGAAGCTTGCCTTCTGCAGGGGCCCGGCCCGCTCCCGATACGCCTGATTTCGCATCAATGATGATGTGGGCGGGATCAATGGCGCCCGCATCCAGCAGGGGAACAAGCGGCATCAAGGCACTGGTCGGGTAACAACCCGGACAGGCCGCCAGCGAACCGGTTTTAATCTTGTCCCGGTAAAACTCGCTCAAGCCATAGGTCGCTGTTTTTTGCCGGTCCAGCGCCTGATGGGGCCCGCCATACCATTGTTCATACTGGGCGGGATCATCGAGCCGGAAATCAGCGGACAGGTCCGCAACCTTCACCGATTGAGGGATGGTCTTGATCACCTCCTGGGTGGTGGCATGCGGCAAAGCACAGACAATCGCGTCGAAATCCTCAAACCGGACATCGTCGATCTTAACCAGTTCGGGCAGATCAAGCGGGGCAAGATGGGGAAACACGGCACCCAGCGTCTCGCCGGCTTTCCGGTCCGCGGTCAATCCGCCGATGCGCAAACGCGGATGCCGGGCCGCCAGACGCACCGTCTCAGCCCCGGTATAACCGCTTGCACCCAATATCAGCAGATTTGCCTGGTCCATTGCTCCATCCTCAAAAAGAGTAAGGAGCGCTCAATAGCGGACCTCAGGGGGCTTGTGCAAGCTTGCAATGATCGCACGCATGGTGCGTCCCTTGATAAGACGTTTGCGCCAGGTCCGGGGCTGGGGACGCGGCTCGGGGGATTGTTCGGTCTGCGCTTCGATCCGGCCCACCAGATCTTCCACAGTGCAAGGCAGCGATGTCACCGGGTCCATGTAACGGGGGTAAAGGATCAGAGCTGCGGCCACCAATTCATCAACGCTCAACTGCCGCGCCCTGCGGGGAAAGGTCTGACGATCATGGGTCAGTCCCCACCCGGCATAAAATGGTCCGCCATAGGTATAGACCGGAAGCCCGCGCAGCAGTGCCTCAAAGCCTGACAGGCTGGTCATGGTGTGTACGCTGTGCGCAACGTTCAGGCACGACACAATATCGCCCTGGATCACAACCCGGTCCGCATAGCGTGCCAGAACCTCCGTTGACGCCCCGCCTTTGCGGTTTCCTGCGACCACATCGGGATGGGGTTTGTACACGATGAAATCGTCGGGGACGGTTGCCCGTACGGCTTCCAGCAACTCGGCATCCGATTTGATATCGGTACAGCCGCGCAAAATCGATGCGTCGTCGGCGACCTGCCCGACAACCAGCGCAACCCGGCGGCCTTCGGGCAAGTCCTGCAGGTCCTGATTGTCAGGATCAAGATTATATTTGGAAATCCCCGATTTGACCAAGCGCTCCCGCAAGGCCGCCGCCCGCGCAACCAGCGGCGGATCAAAGCGGGTTTCGCGCAACAATGTCTCCAGCCGCGATGGCCGGATTGGATCAAAATAGATTCCCTGATCATCAAGCGACATGGAACCGGCCGCATAGAAATTTGACCCCAGTCCGCGGCTGCGAACAAAGCCGTCTTCGATACGGGCAATGGCATGAGGACTTTGTGCCATAGCGGTCGCCAACTCGTCCTTTTCGCGGCCTGCCCAGACACAGATCCGCGCGCCCCGTTCGGCATGCTGTTCCGCCTCGCGAAAATTGGAATAGAAATGAACTTTTGATCGGGGGCCTGCGAAGAAGGCGCGCATCGGCCGCTTCTTCCATGGCGCCATGCCGACCAGCGCCCACTCCCCCTGATTTTCGATGGCCCGCTCGCGCAGATGTGCAAGACGGTGCAGCGCATCGTCAAGCGGTACGGCCGTGCCGCTGACCGGATCAACCATGCGCTGATAGCGCAGATAGGCCGCGTGGAAAATTTCGGTGACCGACCGGCGCGCCGTGCGGCGTGCGCAGGACAGCTCATCTCCGCTTGCGCCCCAGCCCGCATAAAATGGCATGCCGAATGTGCGCACCGGCTTGTTGCGCATCAGCGCTTCAAATCCGGTCAGGCTGGTGACAGTGTAGACCGATTGCGCCTGTTCAATCAGCCCCATGGTGCTGACCGGTTGATCGATGAGCTGTGCGTCACCAAACCAGGCCGGGCGGACACAGCCATTTTTGAGGCCTTCGCTCACAGATGGATGGCGTTTGAGGACAATTTGCGCACCGGGATTTTCATCATGCGCGGCTTCCATCATGGCCTTGAAACTCTTGTCACCCGCAAGCCCCAGCTCAATCGAGGCATCCCCCTCCGTCTGATCGATCACCAGAACAATCGGGCGCTCGGCAGGCGGCGGATCAAGCGCGGGCAGATTGGTCTTGGACAGACCATGGCGGACGATGAAATCAATCAGCGCCTCGGCATGCGCTGTTTGTCCAGCCGATAAGGGCGGCTGTGTTTCAAGCATTTCCTCAAGGCGCGACGGCCCGGTCGCGTCATAGTAGATGCCCAGATCATCGACGACCAGGCCCATGGCCGGGGCCCCCGCCTCGCCCAGCCCGACAGAGCGGATAAACCCGTCTTCCAGCGCGATATAAGGAATGTTGGCCCATTGGGCCTGGCGGCGGGCGATGAGGGCGGTGCTTTTGTGGCCCCAGCCCAGAACGCATTGGGCTCCTGAAACCCAAAATCTGCGCCGCTCGACCGACTGAATTTCAGGCAAGAAGGCGGCAAGGTGCGGAATTCTTGCAATGCCCGGCGACAGCGTCGCAGCGCACACAAATGTCTGGTCTAGCCGATCAAACATCGCCACCCTCATACGCGATCATGCGGGCGGCCAGACGCTCCGCGGTGGCCTGACGCACAGCCGGATTGTGATAGCTGCCCGCGATTTGCGTCTCCTGCAATACAATCCGGCGCAAGGCGACAAACAGGCTATGGTCGGGCTCTTGCGGGTTCTGCCAAAAATCTTCAAGGGGCTGCTGGTCGGTCAGCCCCTCAATGTCAAAAAAGGCCCGGCCCAGCAATTTGGTCGGGCGGCCAAATTCGATCGCCGCCAAAGCCGCGGTGGAATTGATGGTGATTGCCCCCTGTGCGGCGCGGGTCAGCAGCGGAAAGGTTCCGCCATCAAGATAGACGACCCGGTCTTCAACCCGGTTGCGAATGGCGGCGGCGATTGTGCGCCCCTCATGACAGTGCAGCCAGGGGTCAAGCGGATGGTTCTTGATGACGAGCTTGGTTTCAGCCGGCGCATGGGCGGCGAAGCTCTCAACCACATGATCAATCAGCGCACCGACATCGGCAAAGTCGGAATGCCGGGTGATCGAGCTGTCGCCTTCACGTTGCAGATAAACCAGAAAGAATGGCGTCTGGGTCTCCAGCAATTCTTCCTCGGTCCGCAAGAAGCGCTTTTTTTGACCCAGAAAGCTCAACCACATCTGACGCGCCAGATGGCCCATGCCTTGCGCAAAGCTGCCTGCCTGAAACGGATAGTCGAAATTGCGGAACAGCGGATAAGCCAGATGGTCCGTGATGTAATGTGCCATGTAGGACAAAACATGGAACGGCGTGATGGCGCCCACATCAACGGGCTTGGGCAAGGCTTTTTTGAACGACATAGCCGCATCAATGATTGCGTCAGCCTGATTTGGCAAGCTGGAATAGGAATTGACGCCATTATGTTCAAGCGTCACCCAGGCGGGACGAAAATAGCCGTTTTCAAGAATGTGGCAGCGAAGCCCGGCGGCCTTTGCCGCTGCAAGCGCCTCGGCATTGTAGCGCACGACATCGCCAAAAATGATCAGATCGGTGATGGCCCGGTCGCGCAACAGATTGGTGATATAAACCTGCCAATGCTCAATAGGCTGCCGATAGATATGGCATCCACCCTGACGCCAGCCGATCAGATCGCCGCCATTGAGAATGACACGCTCAACCCGGGCGCCCTTGGCCCGCAGGCTGCGGGCAAGGCTGCGGTAGAAAGGGCCTGGAAAGGTACCGACGATTAAAAAACGGCGGGCCACGCCTCTCCCCCGATTTCACCAATCTTTGAAGGGGTTTGCGTCCCCGTCATCCAATCGGCGCGGCATAGCCGTTTGCCTTGTCAAAGTAAAGCATTGGCACAACAAAGGCCCCTGCGCGATCTCGGCGCGGAGCCTTTGATGATGCTGTCCTGGGATCAGCGATTAGCTGTTGCGGGCGTTGGCAAGCTCTTTACGGGCCGCAATCATGCGGGCGCGGGCTTCGACCATGCGCAGCTGGGCTTCCGCAGTGCGGGCCTGGGCTTCGGCCAGACGGGCTTCAAGCTCGGCGCTGTGGACGGCATTTTCAAGATCAACTTGCTGGAGATCATTCTTCGACATTGGGAGGCCTCTCACATCAGGGAACAGGCCCGTGCACAGCGGGTGTGTGGGCCCTAAGCGGGTGTGTCATAGAAAGCGCGACGCCCCAAGTCAAGCGGCACAAATATGACGAAAACGAGAAAAACTCTACAGTTCCAACCGGTTAATTGGAAGCTGCGGCAGAGTGGCAATCCCACACAAGCCCCGCCAAATGGTACAGCGTGCTGGCGGGGACATTGGGTGCAACATTCACACCGTCTTCGATCCGGTCAAACCACAAGCCGCTTTGCGGCGTCGCCAGATAAGTCCGGCCAAGCTTGTCCTGCATGATTTCGGCATCTGAGGGCCGGAACAGTTTGAGCGCCCGGATCAGCTCAGCTTGCGGCCAAAGCCGCCGGCTCGTCCCCACCGGGCCGGTGCGGTCCATATAGTCGGTCGCAAACCCGTCCTCATCACGCCCGATGCGCATGGCGGTGTTGAACGCCCGGCGAATGACGAAGGAAATATCCTCCCCCTTGAGCCGCTGATATTCCGACAACAGCCACACCCATTCAAAATGGTGCCCCGCTTCAAAGGGCGGGCGGCCCTGCGGCGTCTCGATCCCCCATTCGGCATCGAAAAACTCGTTGATCAAACCCGTCCGGCGATCCCAGACATGGCACACAAACAGGCCAAACAGTTCGGTCGCGCGATCAAGCCAGCGCGCATCCCCGGTGGCTTCATACAAGGCCAAATAAGCCTCAAACAAATGCATATGGGGGTTCTGGCGCCGCGGCAACAAACCCTCAGGCGTTTCAAGATAACCTGGACCGGCAGAGCCGCGCATGGCGCTGTCGATAAAGCTTTGGGTCTTTTCCGCCCATTTCAGCGCTGCAGGCTCGCCACTGGCGCGGTAGTACCAGGCCAGTGCAAACAGCACAAAGGCATGATCATACAAATCCCGCATCGTCTCTTGCGGCCCGCCGCTGCGCGCCAGGGTATGAACGAAGCCGCCATGGTCCAGCCAGCCATGCTCCAGCAGGCCTTCAAACAACTCCTCGGCGCGATTGGCATAGGCCGTTCCCAGCCCCTCATGAGCCGCGCGCGCAAAGACATAGATCTGGCGGGCCTGAACCCGCAACCGGGTGATCGCCAGCCCCGCAGAGCGGCCTTCAAAATCAAGCGCTTCTTCGGCAATACGGGTTTTTGAGGCGTGACCGGCCTCCAGCCACAGGGGCAAAGCCTGATCGGTCAGCCAGCGCGACAGATCAAACGGCTCGGATTGGGGCCGGCCAAGCCCGTCCTGCGCGCGATCCGCCCGTTGCTGATCACTGTCCAATCTGATGGCCTTACTCACGCTCAAATATCCTCCCGCTCCGGCCAGTCCGTGCGAACTGACAGAGTGTCACCCACCGAAACAATAGCATGTTGCCGGGGTCTGTCAGCCCTAAAGCACCAGAATTGATGGAATTGTGGGCATTTGCCGCAAAAAGCAAGACCGCCCGTGAGCCAGGCTCACAGGCGGTCAAAACTTCAATCAAATCAAGCCAACAGGCTTAGAACTTGATTTTAACACCGGTGATACCAGCATTGATGCTTTCGATATCAACACCCGGGAAATCGAACCAGTAGTGGTGGTAACCGAGGTACCACTCAGCACCAACCGCATCGATGTCCTGAGCGAAAGCAATCGCGATGTCGTTACCTTCACGATCATCGGCACCTTCCATGTCGTCACCGCGGGCATACGACACGGCAAAGGCCGAGGTACCCCAGTCGCAGATGGCGTCGGTCTGGTAGCCAAGTTTCACGAAGAACAGATCGCTGTCTTCCACGCCGGCCATGTCATAATGGACGCGTTCCCAGGCACCGGTCACGTTGAAACCGTTACCGAAGAGAACCGAGGCCGAAATGTCGGTGACCGAGAGGTCTTCGTCATTTTCGAAGTTGAAGACGTGACCAGCGGCGGCTTTGACTTTGGTGTCGCCGAACTTGCCTTTATACGAAACGGCAATGTCGTAGAACAGCGGGTCGTCGCGACCGTCGTTCGAGCTGGTTTGACCGGTCGAAGCCGAAAGCTTGAAGCCCGACTCGCCGAGGTAAACGTCGAGGCGTGCGCGCATCTGACGGCTTTGGCCATCTTCGGCGAACAGGAAGTCTTCGATTTCAGCGACAGGGCCGATACCTTTGATGACGACTTCTTTTTCCTCGAGGAAGGCATCAACGTTCGCGTAAGCAACGTTTTTGGTGCCCGAGAGGTCGCTTTCCAGCGTTTTGTTGGTGGCGGTGTCGCCTTGGCCGATCGACAGCTTCACGGTGTCGTTATACTTGATGTAGATGTCAGCATAACGCAGATTGAAGAAGTCGCCGTTCGAGTTGGAACCAACGAGCTTGTCGTCGTTTTCCCACTTGTCCGAAGCGTTATATTCAAATTCGGCTTCGAGTTTACCGCCGGCTTTGAAGCCATTGCCAAACTTGCCTTTGAATTTGAAGAAGAAACGGGTCGATGAGGCGTCGTTCATGACGAAGCCCGGCTCAACCGACTCGCCATCGCCAACGACGATGAAAGCCTGGTTGATCTGACCGCCGGCGGTAACTTTGAGTTTACCTTTCGAGCCGGTGTTCATGACCGATTTAAGAGTGGCACCAGCAAAGGCCGGGGTGGCAATCACACCAGCAAGAGCGGTAGCCGCAAGAATGCGCGAGAGTTTCATGATGCATCATCCGCGTTAAATTGGAGAACCGATAGCCCCCCCGTGATAAAGGGCAGACATGACGGTTTTGTTACAAATTGCCTTATTCAAGGGCTCTCCGGGCTTATCGGATTCGCCCTGTTGCAGTCCCGCCACATTCCCGCCACATGGGGTATTTTTTGTTATTTATCAGATACTTATAAAATACGACACCATGGGACCAACACCGGGTGCGACCTTTCCGCCGCACCCCCTCTGATCGAAAGCGCGCACTAACTGCTCAAACTTTACGCATTTATTGCACTTCCGTTTCAGTGTTGTTTCAGACGGCCCAACATGCACAAAACATATGCATTGTTGACGGTTCAACCGCGCTCAATATCCGCTCAGGCCGGCATAACGGTCCCGGTGAAAACGGCTATTGCCGAACGCCGATTCAGCAACCCGCGCCCGTTTGATGAAAAATCCGATCTCTTCTTCATCGGTCATGCCGATACCACCATGCATCTGAATGCCTTCCCGGCTGATCAGGTTGAGCGTGTCATTGGCCCGCGCCTTGGCGAGGCTCGCCAGCATCGGCACCTGGTCAGAGCCCTCATCAACCGCCGACAAGGCCTCCATCACGGTCGCCCGGGTCAATTCAAGTTCCGAGAACATGTCAGCGGCGCGATGCTTCAGCGCCTGAAACGTGCCGATCAACGCGCCGAACTGCGTCCGTGTCTTGAGATAGTCCAGGGTGCGGTCAAACGCTTCCTGCGCCGAACCGAGCATTTCTGCGGCGAGGCCGATGCGCGCCCGGTCAAGCGCCGGATCAAGAATATCTGCCCCTGCCCCGACGGTTCCCAGCACCGCATCGGCAGATACGGCGACACCATCAAAGCTGACCAGCCCGACCGACCGGCTATCGACCATAGAGAGGGGCGTGACCGAAACGCCCGGCGCATCGGCCGGCACCACAAACAGGCTCAAGCCCTCCCGGTCACCGGCCTCTCCCGCGCTGCGGGCGACCACGATGAACGCGTCGGCCTGTGCCGCATCAAGCACAAATTGCTTCTCGCCGGTCAGCACAAAACCATCGCCTTTGGGCGCAGCAAAGGTTGTGATGGCGTAAGGCGCATGATGCGGCCGCTCTTCCAGCGCAAGGCTCATCACCAGGCCTCCCGCTGCGATCTTCGGCAACAGGTCAGCTTTTTGCGCGTCAGAGCCACCGAGCATAATCAGCGTGCCGCTGGTCAGCACGGTTGAAACCAAAGGCGACGCCACCAGGGTGCGCCCGCATTCTTCGAGCACCAGGCCCAGCCCCTGATAGCCGAAATCAAGCCCGCCATGCTCTTCAGGAAAGATCATCCCGGCCCAGCCCATCTCGACCATCTGGGCCCACAGCGCCTTGTCAAAGCCTGCGCCATCATCCGCGTCGCGCAAGCTGCGCAGAGCTTTCACCGGTGATTTTTCAGAAACAAAAGCGCGTGCACTGTCTTTGAGGAGCACCTGCTCCTCGGTTAAAACCATCCCCATGGGAAATCTCCATTCTCTTATCTATCGACCGTCATCCCGGAGCTAGCGGAGCCTCGCCGTAATGCGATTGGCGGGGTTTGCATCCGGGATCCAGAATGAGAGAGGAAAGGTCTCACATCCGTTCGCCCGGGATGACGTTTGGTGGTGTTAGTCAGGCAGTCCAAGCACACGCTTGGCAATGACATTGAGCTGCACTTCGGTTGTGCCGCCCTCAATCGAATTGGCTTTGGACCGCAACCAGCCGCGCGTGGTGCCAAGCTCGACCTTGTCGAAGCCCTCGCCGCCCCAGCCCAGCGACTGGCTTCCCATCGCTTCCAGCAGCAGTTCATATTTCCGCTTGTTCTGCTCGGTGCCGTAATATTTGAACATGGAGGACGCCGCCGAAGCCCCCATTCCGGCCTTGGCTTCTTCCCGCGCCTTTTTCAAAACCAGCGCAAAGGCGTGATCGTTCATCTTGTGTTTGGCAATATCGGCCCGCAAAGAGGGTTCGGAAATCGCCCCGTTGTGATCGCCAATATAGCGCTTGGCGGCATCGACCAGATCGATCGCGGCTGCGCCGGTGCCCGTGCCGATTTCAGAGATCATATTGCGTTCATGCTGCAACAGCTTTTTGGCGATGGTCCAGCCTTTGTTGAGCTCACCCACCAACTGGCCTTTCGGCACGGTGACATTGTCAAAGAACGTTTCGCAGAACGCTGAGGCGCCCGAAATCAACTTGATCGGCTTGGTTGAGACACCCTCCGAGTCCATATCAAACAAAAGGAAGGAAATGCCGCCATGCTTGACCGATTTGTCGGTGCGGACGAGACAGAAAATCCAGTCGGCCTTGTCGGCATAGGAGGTCCAGATTTTCTGACCATTGACCAGCCAGTGATCGCCCTTGTCTTCGGCTGATGTCTGAAGACCGGCCAGATCAGACCCCGCGCCGGGTTCGGAATAGCCCTGACACCAGCGGATTTCGCCTTTCACGATCTGGGGCAGGAAATGTTTCTTCTGCTCTTCCGATGCAAATTCCAGCAAGGCCGGGCCCAACATCCAGATGCCGAATGACAGGAGCGCGGGCCGCGCATTGATGCGCTTGAGTTCTTGCTGAAGAATTTTGTTTTCGTCTTTGCTGAGGCCGCCCCCGCCATAGGCTGCGGGCCATTCGGGCGCGGTCCAGCCCTTGGCACCCATCCGGTCGAGCCAGAGTTTTGTGTCCGGGTTCTTATAGACCGCCTTGCGGCCACCCCAGCAGGTTTCGTTCTCGGGCATCGGTGTGCGCATGGAAGGCGGGCAGTTGGCTTCCAGCCAATTCCGCGTCTCCGCGCGGAAGGCGTCCAGATCAGACATAGGCAAATCCCTGTTTTGAGTTTTGACGGTTTGGATTTTCGATGCCGCAGTCTAACCAAGCTGACAAAAAATCAAAGGGGATCATGGAGCCAAAGAAAAAAGCGCCGGACCAGCATTCTGGCCCAGCGCCCTTCCCTGCCGAAGGCATGCTGTCCGTCGCGACCGCGCGCCTATTCAGCAGCGATACGGGTCGTAATCGGCAAAGGCTTTTCAAGTTCGGCCCAGTCGATCAGGCCATCGCCCGCGAGGTTTTCAAATTCAAGAACGCCAAGTTCCTCAAATTTCGGGCGGATAGCATCAGTCAGCAGACCAACCCGCTTGAGATTGGGGATGATGCGTTCAAACAGCAGGTTGCGGAAGGCTTGCATCACCTCGCCTTCCAGGCTGCGCTGGCGGGCGGCTTCGGCATCCCAGCCGAACTTTTCAAAAACCTCGGTGCCGATCAGCCGTTCCCGCATGACCACGCAGGCTTCATAGGCAAACTGCGCGCGGTCTTCAATTTCGTCTTGCGGCAGGCTCTTGATGAACTCTTCAAGATAGTTGACGCCGAAGGCGACATGCCGGCCCTCGTCACGAATGACAAGTTCGACAATATTCTTGCACAGCGGATCGCGCGTGGTCATGCGCATGGTGTTGAAGGCTGCCAGCGCCAGCCCCTCAATGATCAGCTGCATGCCGATAAATTTCAGATCCCAGCGCGGGTCCGACAGCACCTTGTCGATCAGCAATTTGAGATTGGGATTGATGGGATACATCAGCCCGACCTTCTCTTTCAGATATTTGGAGAAGACTTCGACATGGCGGGCTTCATCAAAGGTCTGTGACGCGGCGTAGAGCTTGGCGTCATAGGTCGGCGCACAGGACACAAGCTGGCTGGCAACCAGAAGCGCACCCTGCTCCCCATGCAGGAATTGCGACACCATCCAGGCATGATTGTGCCAGGCAAATTCAAGCTTCTCTTCTTCCGACATCGCCTCAAACGGCTCATAGCCGATAAAGGGATTGAGGTTGGGGTCAGAGGGGTGTTCGGATTTCGGAAAATCAATCGACCAGTCGACATCAAACAGCGCATTCCAATTATGCTGCTTGCCAAGCTCATAGAGGCGTTTGATACGCTCATTGGCTTCGGTGTAGTCCCAGTTATAGGACCCTTTCAACGGAGTGTTGAAAATTTCGCGGACACGTTCGACATCGGACGGTGTCAGCTTGTCATGCATTTCATCGCCCTCAAGCCAGGGCTCATACACTTTCAATTCGCGGGGCGGTTCATCCACAATCGTAATGTCAGTCATCGTCTCTTCCTCCCAAAATCGGCTTTCAGCGGATGCCACTTAAAGTGACGCTGGCGTCATGTTTGGTCGGAAATGGCGGATTGCCATTGATCTAGATCAATTGCCGGACGGTTTTTGGCCGGAACGAAATTACCCTGTTCCGGCCCCTTGTCCCCTATTCGGCAGCGCGGATTTTCTCTCCTGCGCGGCTGCCCTTGGGCTGGGGCGGCTGCGCCGCCTTGGCTGCATCAAACAGCTCATCAAAGCTGTTCTGGATGCACTCGGCATAAAATCCGGGGTCCGGCATGATCTGCCGGCACGAGGTGAAGGAAATTGAGATTTTCCCGCAATAGCTGAACACCGGATGGATCAGCGCCATGCCGTCCAGAATGGGTCCCAGTCCGGTAAAGCTGTGCAGCTTGGCCCCGGCTGAATACATCGGAATTTGCGGCCCGGGCACATTGGTCACCACACAGTTAAACGGCGGCCGCACCCGGTTGGCCAATTGCATCCCGGTCCACATGCGGGCAGCCAGCCCGGCTGTCGCACCGGGCAGGAACTGCTGATAATCGGTCATCAGCCGGGCACCGATGGCTTGTGTCATCTGCTTGGACGCCGCCGCGCCGGCATGGACATGTCCCAGCCGTTCAATGGGGTCGGCAATATGGCTGCCCAGTCCGACCACCATGGCCGACACCAGATTGCCCGCCGCTTTTTGCTGGTCGGCCGGGCGGACCGAGATAGGTGCCATGGCTTTAAGCTGTTCATTGGGCAGTTCGCCATAATGATCAAGATAGCGGCGCATCGCACCGCCCACGATTGTCAGGATGGCATCATTGATGGTCGCGCCATGTATGGCGTTCTTGATCATCTTGATGTCGTCCATGTCAAAGCTGCGCCCCTCAACCACGCGGTGCGGCGAGACGGTGCCATTGAAGCGGGTGCGTGGCGCACGGCCGCTGGGCATCTGCAGCTCACGCCGCATCAGACCACGGGCGACGCGGCCCACGGCGGGAACCGTGCTGGCGGCAACATCGGCAAAGCGGAAGGGAATGCGGGCATTGTTGCCCACCGCGCGCGCCATCAGTTCGGCGTCAAGCGGCATCCGGTCGGGCACCCAGGGTTTTTTCGGTGGTGGAACATTGCCCGGATCAGCCGACATGTCATGAAGGGCGGCGGTGATCTCCGCGCCTGACACGCCGTCAATCGCGGCATGATGGATTTTGGTCAGGATGGCATAGGCGCCTTCGGGCAGCCCCTCAATATTGTCCAGGCCCTCAATCACGTAATATTCCCACAAGGGCTTGTTGCGGTCGAGCGGAATGGAATGAAGCCGCGCCGTCATGATGCACAATTGCCGCCAGTCGCCGGGTTTGGGCAAGGCAATGTGGCGGACATGATATTCCAGATCAAAATTGGGATCTTCGATCCACCAGGGGTGGTCAACATTAAGCGGCACCATGGCGAGCTTCTGACGGAAGCAGCGTGCCAGATGCAGCCGTTTTTCAGTGTAGCTCAGAATATCCTTGAAGCGCTGGACATCCCGGCCCGTCGTTGACGGATCGTAAATTGCCAGGCTGCCGATATGCATGGGTGCATTTGGCATTTCAAAATAAAGAAATGAAGCGTCTTGGCCGCTCAATTGTTGCATTTCATCCCCCGATGTCTGACCGGTGCCGCTGCTGTTGCAGTTCGGCGACCCGACTGAATGCGCTTTGTGACTATATGCCAGAAAAGCCGGAAATTTGACATAGGGGCCGGTGCGCGGCTTTATGGCGCTTCAACGAACATTGAGGAGACCGCCGTGCCGATCCTGTTCAAGGGCGTCACAAAGGCTTATCGCGCCCCTGACCAAAGCACAGTGATGGCCGTTGATGGCCTGTCGCTCGAAATTGCAGATGGCAGCTTTGTTGTCCTTTTGGGTGAAAGCGGGTCAGGCAAGACGACTAGCCTGAAGATGATCAACCGGCTGATTGAGCCCAGCGCAGGCGAGATCTGGCTTGATGACACCAATGTCCGCAGCCTTGATCCGGTGACGCTGCGCCGGTCAATCGGCTATGCCTTTCAGGGCATCGGTCTGTTTCCCCATATGAGCGTGGCGGAGAACATCGCCATCACCCCGCAGCTTCTGGGTTGGGACAAAGCTGATATCGCTCGCCGCATTGATGAGTTGCTCGATCTTGTCGCGCTTGAGCCCGATCTTTTCCGCGACCGCATGCCTGCTGAACTGTCCGGCGGCCAGCGCCAGCGTATTGGTTTTGCCCGCGCGCTGGCGGCACGGCCCAAAATCATGCTGCTGGATGAAGCCTTCGGCGCGCTTGATCCGGTGACCCGTGATGAATTGCGCGATCAGTTCAAGGAGATTCACACACGGCTTGGCTTGACCACGGTCCTGGTCAGCCATGATATGGCCGAGGCGCTCATTCTGGCGGACCGTATTTTGGTGATGCGCGAGGGCCGGATTTTGCAAGACGGCACGCCTTCGGATTTGGTCAATGCCCCGGCTGATCCTTATGTGGCAGATCTGATGGCCGCCCCGCGTCATGCCGCGCGCGCGCTTGAACGGCTTGAGACCGCCCCATGACCGCACAGATACTGGAGCATCTGGCGCAGTTGCCCGACCGGCTGGCCGGCCACCTCACCCTGTCGATGGCCGCGTTGCTGATCGGGGCGGCGATTTCCATTCCACTGGGCATTCTGGCGGCGCGCTCGCAAAGGCTCGGCGGGCCGATCCTGGCGATTGTGGGGCTCGCGCAAACCATTCCCTCCATCGCTTTGCTGGCGCTGATGGTGCCGCTGCTCGGCGGCATGATCGGCTTCTGGCCCGCCTTTGTGGCGCTCACCATCTATTCCATGCTGCCGATTTTGCGCAACACCGCCACTGGCCTGGCCGATGTCGACCCCAACCTTGTGGAAGCCGCCCGCGGCGTCGGCATGACCGACACGCAAAGGCTGGTGCGGGTTGAGCTTCCTTTGTCGTTGCCGGTGATCATTGCCGGCGTGCGGACCGCCACCGTGTGGGTTGTCGGCACCGCCACGCTGGCAACCCCGGTGGGGGCCTTGAGCCTGGGGGATTTTATCTTTTCGGGCCTTCAAACCCGCAACTGGCTCGCCGTCATTTTCGGTTGTGTTTTCGCAGCGCTTCTGGCCATCGTGCTGGATCAGTTGATCCGGCTTGGAGAAAAAGCAGCCGCAGAGCGGGACCGGCGCAAGGGCTGGCTGGCGGGCGGCTTGCTCGCTGCGGTGCTGATCGGCGGGGTTGTGCCGGGGATCGAACTGCCCGTCTCTTCCCCATCGGTTCAAAGCGCTGCGGTCGACCGCACATCCCGGTCATCACAACCCCTTCCGCTGGATGGATTGACCGTGGTGGTCGGCGGCAAGACCTTCACCGAACAATTTATCCTGGTGGAATTTCTCAGCGCCTATCTTGAAGAGCGCGGCGCAGAGATCGAGCGGGTCGGCAATATGGGCTCAACCATCTTGTTTGATGCGCTGTCGCAAAACGCGGTTGATCTGTCCATCGACTATACCGGCACGCTTTATCAAAACATCGTCAAAGGACCCGGCGGCGCCTCGCGCACCGCAATGCTGATCGACACCGCCCATTTCCTCAAACAGGAATATGGCATCATGCTTGCCGGACGGCTGGGCTTTGAAAATGCCTATGCCATTGCCATGCAGCGGGCGCGTGCACAGGCGCTCAACCTCACCTCGCTTGATCAGCTCACCGCGATGGCGGGCGGGCTGTCGATGGGGGCGGACCCCGAATTCTTCGCCCGGCCTGAATGGCAAAGCCTGCGCACGGTTTACAATCTTGATCAGCTGGGCCAGCGCAGCATGGATTCAACCTTCATGTATCAGGCGGTGCGCGACGGCGCGGTTGACCTCATCACCGCCTACACCACTGATGGACGGATTGATGCCTATGATCTTGTTTTGCTGAGCGATCCCAAAGCCGCCTTGCCGCCCTATGACGCCGTCATCTTGTTGTCGCCCCGCATGGCGGCCGAGCCCCGGCTAGCCGAAGCGCTGCAACCGGTGCTGGGCAAGATCACCGCAAAGCTGATGCGCACCGCCAATGCGCGGGTTGACCAGCAAGGCGAAACACCGGCAGAGGCCGCCCGCTGGCTCGCCGAACAGCTTGCGGCTGAATGACACAAAGATTTCAAGCCGGACGGCACAATCACCTGTTGAATTTTGCGCGAGAATCTATAGGTTCCGCGGCCTCGACGTACGGCGGTGAGGGCCGTGTGCGTGGACCCGGGCGCCCAAAGCGACGCCCGCACGACTTTGTGGGGAATTAACCCCACCCCCTTTGGTTTCACACAAGGAGGGAGTGCTCTGATGAGCCTTGAATCCCAAGCTGTGGTCGAGACCGAAGCGGAGGCGGCACAAATCGCCCGAGCCGAGGCCCGACCCATCCCGAAACTGGTTCACCCTGTTGAACCGCAAATCGACGACGCAGCCGATCATTTTATCGAGCGCGACGGTGTCATGTTTGCCGGTCACCATCTGATCATTGATCTGTGGGGCGCCGACAATCTCAACGACATCGCCCGCATCGAAGCCGCGCTCAAACGCGCGGTCGAAGCTGCCAAGGCAACGCTGTTGCACATTCACCTGCACCATTTCACGCCCGAAGGTGTGTCGGGTGTGGCGGTGCTGGCGGAAAGTCATATCTCGATCCACACCTGGCCCGAGCGCGGCTATGCCGCCCTTGATGTGTTCATGTGTGGCGATGCCGAGCCGCTGAAATGCGTGCCGGTGCTTGAGCAGGCTTTTTCGCCCGAGCGTGTCGACGTCAACGAAATTCAGCGCGGCGTCGTCGGCTAGCCTTCAACCAGCTCTGCCACGAAACGCGGCAGGGCGAAGGAAGCCTGATGGATCGCCGGTGTGTAGTAATCGGTCGGCACCGGGTGCTCGGCAAAGCGCGCAACAATGTCGGACGCAAGGGCCGGATCATCAAGCCCGAACCCGCGCGAGCCCCACGTCAAGGCCATGAAGCCGCCAATATAGGTCGGCGTCACGGTCAGATAGACCCCTGATCGGTCAAAGCACTCGCGATGTTGCTGTACGGTTTTTTGCAGCTCATCGGCCTGCATGTGCGGCACCCCGGTCTGAAACACCGCAACGCCGTTTGGCGACAAGGCCCGCTTGACCAGATCGTAAAAGCGGGTCTCGAACAAAACCGCTGCCGGGCCGACAGGATCGGGCCGGTCGGCAACAATCAAATCATAGCGGCCCGCCGTTGCGGGATCGTCGAGAAACTGAAAGGCATCGGCAATATGAAGATTGAGCCGGTCATCATCGAAGGCGCCTTTGTGCACAGACGGAAAGAAACGCCGGCTGAGCTCAACCACGCGCCCGTCAATGTCGACCAGGTCGCACACTTCGACACTGTCATGCTTCAAGACTTCCTCGGCAACCGCGCCGTCTCCACCGCCGACGATCATCACGCGCTTGAGCGCGCCGGTGGCATAGGCGGGAACATGAACAAGCATTTCCGAGTAGGTCGCTTCGTCCCGTTCGGTGAGCTGGATGATATCGTCAAGCACGAGCACCCGGCCCACCGCCTGATTGTCGAAGATCTGGATATGCTGGAAGTCCGAGCGTTCATCGACCAGAAGCTCGCCCCGCACTTCGAAGGATTGCGCCCAACCAAGATGCAATTTTTCGACAATTTGACTGCTCATAAGGACCCCGCTCCAACTCAATCTGCGCTCGCCAATAGCGCGGAACGAGGCAAGGCTCAACAAAATCGTGTTGAAAGCACAAGCCAATGTCTCATCTAGACCAAAACACCGAAACCCACCCCGCCGCCATCTTGCCCGGCCAGCCGCACCTGACGGTTGTCGCCGACAATGACGGCCCGCAGGTCCCTGCGCGCATTGCCGACTTTTTTGCCCGCGCAGCCGTCGGCACGCCCGCCCTTGTCATCGACCTTGATCTGGTCGAGCAGGCCTACAATCTGGTTTCATCTTCCATGCCCGGCGCGGCGATCTATTATGCGGTGAAGGCCAATCCCGCGCCTGAAGTGCTGCGCCGTCTGCATGCGCTCAACGCCTGCTTTGACGTGGCAAGCCGCGGCGAGATCGAGCTTTGCCTCGCCCACGGCATTGAAGCTGAACGGCTCAGCTTCGGCTCCCCGCTCAAGAAACGCATCGACATTGAATTTTCCCATCAGGTCGGCGTCACCATGTTTGCCGCCGACAGCGAAGATGAAGTGCGCAAAATTGCCGAGGCTGCACCGGGCGCGGAAATCCAGATCCGCATTTCGGTTCCCTCCGAGGGCGCAAGCTGGCCGCTGAGCCGCAAGTTCGGCTGCCCGGCGGACCGTGCGCTCGAACTGATTGTGCTTGCCCGCGATCTCGGCGCCAAGCCAACCGGCATTTCTTTCCATGTCGGCAGCCAGCAAACCGACATGGCAGCCTGGGACCGCGCGCTGACTTCGGCCGCGCCCCTGTTTGACGCGGCACGCGACCACGGCATCGAGCTCACCATGCTCAATATGGGCGGCGGTGTTCCCGCCCGCACCCGCGATCTGGACCCCCATATCGAAGCCTATGGCGCCACCGTCATGAACCGGCTGGCGCATCATTTCGGCGACCGGGTTCCGCAAATCATGATCGAACCGGGCCGCTCCATCGTTGCCAATGCCGGCGTTATTGAAGCCGAAGTCGTCACGGTTGCCCAAGCCGCCGATCGCGCCTGCGGACGCCGATGGGTCTATCTCGATATTGGCCGCTATTCCGGCCTCGCCGAAACCATGGATGAAGCCATCCAGTATTGCATGGTGACCAGCTGTGACGGTGGAGAGACCGAACCCACCGTTCTGGCGGGACCGACCTGCGACAGCTCCGACACCATGTATGAAGCCAATACCTATGATCTGCCCAAGGGCCTGAAAGCCGGGGACAAGATCTGGCTGTTGTCGACGGGGGCTTACACGACGACCTATTCGTCGGTCGCCTTCAACGGCTTCAAGCCGCTTGAGACGTTCTGTATCTGATCAAACGCCACGTCATCCCGGCCGATGCGTCAGCAGATGCCTGGCCGGGATGCCGAATAATCCCTCCCTGCCGGAGGCCAATAGGCTGGCGCGCCTGCGCCTACTCAAATGCCCAGCCGATTGAGACTTTCGACAGCGTGTCGATGGCATCCGCCCCCGGTGCGGTATCGGTGGTGTGTTTCACATTCACGCCCAGCTTCACATAAAGCTTTTCAACCAGCGTAAAACGAAGGCCGGTGTCGGACACGGTCTGGATACGGTCGGGCCCACCTTCCATATTGATGCTTTGGGTGAATTTGACGCCCTCGCGAATGATACCGACATAGGCAAGTCCGGTGCGCCCGATCGGTTCCCACCCCGCTTCCACGCCGCGCACACGCGTCCAGCGTCCACCCGCACCAATATCGAAATTGAGTGACGAGCCCGCCGGTGTGTCAAAAATCAATCGGCCATAGCCCACCGTGCCGGACAGACGCTGGCTGATCGAGGAAAAGGCGTCATGCTCGGCCTCGGTCCGGGCAAACAACGTATTGCCACCGCCCAGCTTGAATTCATTCTTCATCGTCAGCAGGAGGCGTTCAGCACTTTTGTCGCCATCATCCTCGCCATAAACGGCAAGGGCGGAATAGCTGTGCCGGTACAACCGGTCTTCGTAAGACAGCGCGCCTTCGCCATTCAGGGTAATCGTATCGGAATTGCCGGTTGCTGCACTCGCGCCCGCATCAACCTGACCTTTCCAGACCGCCGCCATGCCCGGCGTTGTCACAATCAAAGCCGCCAGAACTAAAACCACACGCATCATCGCTCTCACTCCCGTCCCCCCTTTTGGGGTGCAATTGTCCGTCCCAAAATACGCACCGCAACCCGGCCCGCACCATATCCAAGGGCAATACCGGCCAAATTGGCGGCCATATCGCTCCAGTGAAATTCACGTCCCGGCACGTAAAGCTGCCCAAACTCCGTCCCGACACCAATCAGGATCAGGGCCAGGGCAATCGCTCCGGCTTGATTGACAAAACCCAACACGCCCAGACCGGCGACAAGCGCCATAAGCCCGGTGTGTAGCACTACGTCGCCCAGACTCATCGGGATTGGTGCCAACATGTCACCAGGCGCCAGCAGCAAAAAAGCAGCCAGCGCGACCGAAGCGGCAAACAATACCCTGAACAGCCAGACGATCATCATGGCAGCCTTCTAACGAAGCCTCCCCCGCCCCGCAATGACCGCGCTTGCGCCACAGCGTCCCGCCCCATAGTCTCCTGCCACGAACCAGTGGCGGGAGCAGACGGTGCGCATAGTCCATTTTGCCGAGAGTTGGGGCGGCGGGATTGAAACCTACCTCAAAAGCCTGATTGCGGCCGAAAATGCCGATCCGCGCTTTACAGAAATCATCCTTCTGACCCCCGAAACCGGCGAAAAGCCCTTTGCCGAACGCGACGATCTGTGGACCGGCAAGCTGGCCCACCACACCTATGCGTTCAAACGCTCCCCCATCGGGCTGCTCAAGGGGTTGTTTGCTGCGCGGCGCGCCCTGATTGACCTTAAACCCGACCTGCTGTTCCTGCATTGCACATTTCCGGGCCTCATGGGCCGGTTTGCCAAGCTCAGTAGCAGCCTGACCATGCCGATCGCCTATATCCCCCATGGCTGGGCGTTTCAGCAGGACCGGGGTGCCCTGATCAATCGGGCCTTTGCACTGGTGGAACGCGTTCTGTCGCCGTTAAGTGACCTCACCATCCATATTTCACATTCGGAATATTTCGCCGCCCGGCAATTCGGCGTGAAGGCGCAGCGTGACGTGATCATTCAAAATGGCGTGCGCGACCTGCCCGCCCCGCCACCGGGTGCATCGGGCCCCGATGAAGGGCCGATCCGGTTGGGTTTTGTGGGCCGGTTTGACCGTCAGAAGGGAATTCAAGTGTTACTTGAAGCTTTCGGCGCAACGTCCCGTGATGACCTGCGGCTTGATCTTATCGGCTGGTCTTATCTGGGAGACGCCAAACTGGACGGCGCTGACAATGACCCGCGCATCAAGTTGGTCGGCCGGGTGGCGCCTGACAAGGTGGACGAGGCTTACCGGTCGTTTGATTGCCTGATTGTCCCGTCGCGTTTTGAAGGCTTTGGATTGGTCGTCGCCGAGGCCATGCGCAATGGCTGTCCGGTCATTGTGTCGAACCGTCAGGCCCTGCCCTTTCTGGTCATTCCCGGTTTCAATGGTGAGATTTTCACCTTTGAACATCCTGACACGCTGACCGAAATTCTCGACCGGATCGACCGGCCCATGCTCAAACGATGGGGCGTGAACGCGCGGACCGTGTTTGAAAACACCTATGGCGATGCCCATATGGTGGACGTAACCCATTCCGAACTTCTCACATTATTGCAACCCAACTTGTAAAGGAGCCCGGTCATGACCGATCTCGCCCCTCTCTTCCGCCCGTTTGAAAGCGAAAAGCTCAAACTGAAAAACCGCATCGTCATGGCCCCCATGACCCGCAGCTTCTCGCCCGACGGCATTCCCGGCGATGATGTGGCGTCCTATTACAAGCGCCGCGCGCTCAACGAAGTCGGCCTGATCATCACAGAAGGCACCACGGTTGATCATGATGCGGCGGAAAATGATCCCAATGTTCCCGCCTTCCACGGCAAGGCGCTGGAAGGCTGGGCCAAGGTGGTGGACGAGGTTCACACAGTGGGCGGCAAGATCATGCCTCAGCTTTGGCACACCGGCATGGTGCGCCGTCAGGGTCAGGGCCGCACGCCCGATGCTGCATCTGTCGGCCCGTCAGGCTATGCCAATGCCGACAAACAGGTGGGGGAAGCCGCATCCATCGACCAGATCGACGCGTTGATTGGCGCGTTTGCCCAGGGCGCGTCCGACGCCAAACGGCTTGGCTTTGACGGCATCGAACTGCATGGCGCGCATGGCTATCTGATCGATCAGTTCTTCTGGGATGCCACCAACAAGCGCGGCGATAAATATGGTGGGGCGCTTGCAGAGCGTGCGACCTTTGCCGCCGATATCGTCAAAGCCGCCCGCGCCGCCGTCGGCAAGGACTTTCCGATCATTATTCGGCTGTCGCAATGGAAACAGCAGGATTTTGCCGCCAAGCTGGCCCACACGCCTGAAGATCTGGAAACCTTCCTGACCCCGCTGGTCGATGCCGGGGTGGACCTGTTTCATTGTTCCCAGCGGCGCTATTGGGAGCCTGAATTTGACGGCTCTGACCTCAATTTTGCGGGCTGGACCAAGAAAATCACCGGCAAGCCGACCATTTCGGTGGGCTCGGTCGGCCTTGATGGCGAATTCATCGCCTCATTGGGCGGCGCCAGCGCCGAAACGGCCGCTGATATCTCCAATCTGCTCGACCGCATGGCTGCGAATGAGTTTGATCTGATCGCGGTAGGCCGCGCCCTGCTGGTTGATCCCGAATGGGTGGTGAAGGTGCGCGACCAGCGTCTTGACGAACTCAAGCCCTACACCAAGGAAGCGGCGCAAGAGCTCTACTGAGAGCGCCGCAAACAATCCTGCTGTTGTCCCGGCGACACGCATCTCAGACTTTTTTGAAAAACGCCCCGGCTTCACCGCCGGGGCTTCTTTTTGCGGTGCAGCATGCTACAGTCGCCCGCAAAAGCTATTCACACTATGACCACATGCCTTTTGGGGGGCAGCCATGCAACAATTGTCCGCGCTCGATTCCATGTTTCTCTATCAGGAAGTTGACAATGCGCCGATGCACATTGCGACCCTGTCGATTTATGATCCCTCGACCACGCCGGATCAGTTTGTCCGCTTCAAGGACATTCTGAAAACCTTTGAAGACCGTCTGCATCTGAGCCCGCTGTTCCGGCGCAAGGCGATCCATGTTCCGCTTGAGCTTGATTATCCCTACTGGATCGAAGATCCCAATTTCGATCTCGAATATCACGTCCGCCACATCGCCCTGCCCAAGCCCGGCGACTGGCGGCAATTGTGCATTCAGGTGGCGCGGCTTCATGCCCGCCCGCTTGATCTCAATCGCCCCTTGTGGGAAGCGACCGTCATTGAGGGGCTCGACAATATTGAGGGCCTGCCCGAAGGCTCCTACGCGATCCTGACCAAAATTCATCATGCCGCAATTGATGCCGTGTCCGGCGCTGAAATCACGGCAGTGCTGCACGATACTGAACCCGGCGCGCTGCCGCCCAAGCCCGAACACCCCTGGGTGCCTGAACGCGAACCCACTGCAGCTGAGCTTCTGGCCCGCACCGGGGTGAGCAATATTCGCGCGCCCTTCCGCTCGGCCAAAGTGCTGTCGGATTCCGTGTCGAGCATTTCGCGCATCCGGGCTGGGTTGCGGTCATCGGAAATCAAGACGCTCAACCGCAAGCCCAAGACCCGGTTTAATGCTGCGGTCTCGCCGCACCGTGTTTTTGACGGTGTTTCAGTTGATCTCAAAGACGCCAATGCCATCCGCAAGGCCGTTGATGGCGCGACCGTCAATGACGTCATTCTGACCGGCATTGCCGGTGGCCTGCGGCGTTATCTTGAAAAATATACTGAAGTCCCGCATGGCTCGATCATCGCCGGGGCCCCGATCAATGTTCAGGACCCTGATGGTAAGGAAGGGGACATCATCAATCAGATGGATGTGCCGATCCGTACCGATATTGCCGATCCGATCGAACGGCTCAAAGCCGTCCACAAGGAAGTCAGCGGTGTGGGGGCCTACACCAATGCGGTCGATGCCAAGACACTGGCCGATGTGACCCAAAGCTCAGCCGCAGCCATGGCCGCGCGGGGCAGCCGGGTCGCGGTTGCCAATGGCTTCCTGCACCGGTTCAACCCGCCCTTCAACTGCATCATCACCAATGTGCCGGGGCCGCAAGTGCCGCTTTATATGGGCGGGGCGAAGCTGGTGCGCAGCTATCATCTTTCGCCGATCACCGAAGGCATGGGATTGACCCATCCGGTGTTCAGCTATTGCGGTGAAATCTTCATCGCCTTCCAGTCGGATCGCGAGATGATGCCCGATCCGGGCTTTTATGCCCAATGCCTGGCCGACAGTTTTGAAGAGCTCAAAAAGGCGGCCAAGAAAGGCAAGAAGAAGGCCGCCTAGGCCGCCGGCAGCACGGCCACCTGGTCGGTGTACAACTCGCGATAGCGCGGATAGTCGAACAGTTTGCGCCGCGCGGTTTCGATCACCCGATTGTAGAAGCCCGGCTTGCGCAGCTTGAGCCGCTCGCGCACCTCTTCAATGGGCAGTGTCAGAAGATGCTCCCAATCCTGGGCGACCAGATCTTCGCACTGTTTGCCGATCTTGAAACCTTGCAGCACCGATTTGAACGCCGGCGTGCCTTTGAGCTTGCGCTGATATTCAAACGCGCCCATCAACGCAATGAAGCCGACACCCAGGCTTTTGGTCTGTTGATAAGTCACTGCCAGCACCGACAGTTCGCCCAAGGGATCACGGCCATAGCCGGTGATGATGTGGAAGAGATCGTGGATGTCACGGTTCCATTCGGAGAACACCCGCTCTTCCTCGCTCATCTGCGCTTCGGTGGCGAAGCCGCCTTCATAGGACACATCGCGCAGGCCTTCCGCCGTCAGACCCTCGCGGATCATGAAGTCGATATAGATTTTGCCCAGCGTTCCTTCGGGCAGGCTTTGCAGCCAGTCGCGTTTGGTCAGGAAATCAAGGGCGGAGCGCTTTTCGCTCAGCACCTTGCGGCCGATCTCGGTGGCGCGAAAACGCTCCAGATGCTCTTCATTGGATTTGCCCTTGAGCGCTTCGATGATCAAAAAGACCTGTTCGGTATCGTCGTTGTCGCGGCGCAGCCGATCGATGGCGCGCAGGGCTTTGAGCCAGTGGCGCTTGCCATCGGGGCGAATTTGTTGCGTGGTTTGCATCACATTGTATGTCATTTTTGGCCTCCAGCAGGCGTGTCGAGGCGTAAAGCGCCCCTTGTTGACCTCACAGATAGTGACTTCTGACAACATTGTCAATAAAGGGTCTGTGCGGCAATCGCGCACAGAAAGTGATTTGGACGGCGTGTCACAGGGGTGTGTGCCCGTATTTTTTTGGTAAAGTCGCTTTAACAGCAAAAGCCGAATTGACGAATGGGGAGGTCAATCATGGCACGTTTGGGAATTATGGATGCCGCGTTTCTGCAAATCGAATCGCGAAACACACCAGCTCACATCGCCGGTCTGCAGATCTTTGAACCGCCGAAAGATTATGACGGCGACTGGCTGCATGATCTGATCGAAGCCTTTGAAAAAGGCGGTCCGGTCGTTCCGCCCTTCAACCAGCGTTTGAAGAAACCCAATTGGCGGGAGCTCAATCCCCTGCCCGAATGGGAAGAAGATCCCGAATTCGATCTCGACTATCATGTCCGCTATGCTGCCCTGCCCCGGCCCGGCACTATGCAACAGCTGTTCACCCTGGTCGAACGGCTGCATTCACGCCAGATCGACCAGGCCCGGCCTTTGTGGGAAATGTACTGCATTGAGGGGCTGGAAGACGGACGCCTTGCGCTTTACTTCAAAGTGCACCATTCGGTGGTCGATGGGGTCTCGGGCATGAAGCTCATGGAATCGACCCTGTCGAAAGACAAGAACGCCCCGCTGCCCAAAGCGCCCTGGCAAACCGATTTGCGCAAGCCGCGCGACCCCGATGTTGCCCCGCCCGCCGCAGCCGAACTGATTGACGGCATCTCCTCGGTGATGCGGACCCAGCTTGGAACGCTCAAAGAAATCGGCAACGAGTTTCTGAAAATGGGCAAGCAATTCGCAGGCGTCGAAGAAGGCCATCTGGGTGTGCCCTTCACCGCCCCCAAGACGCCCTTCAATGTCAATGTTACGCCGCATCGGCGCTTTGCCGTCGGCACGATTGCCTTGTCGGAACTGCGTGCGCTCGGCACTGAGCTTGACGGGACAATCAATGATGTTGTTTTGACCCTGTGCTCAACCGCGCTGCGCAACTATCTCAAGCATCACAATATTCTGCCCGACCGGCCGCTGATCACGGCTTGCCCCGTGTCGATCCGACCCAAGGATGCCGACGCCGGCGGCAACCAGATCACCGTAATCATGGTCGATCTTGCAACCCACATTCCCGATATTCTTCAGCGCTATCAGCAGATCAAATTGTCGGCTGATGAAGCCAAATCCGGCGTTGCGGAAATGTCGAAAGAGGCGCGCTGGAACTATGCGGTGTTCAACAACTCGCTCAACATTCTGATGTTGCCGTTCAACCGCATGGGGGTGATGCCGCCGGCGATGAACCTGGTGATCTCGAATGTGCCGGGGCCGCGTGAGCCGCTCTACATGTTTGGCGGCAAGCTGACGAATAATTATCCCGTCTCGCTTCTGATGGACGGACAGGGCCTCAACATCACCGTCACCTCTTACGAAGACAAGATGGATTTCGGTCTGCTTGCCGACCGCAAAGCCATGCCCGATCTGAGCTATCTTGCACAACTGATTGAGGAAGCCTTTGCGGAGTTGAAAGAGGCCGCAGCCCTTTACACCCCCTCAACTGACGAGGCCGACGACATTCAGCGCGAAGCCGCCGAATAATCTCACGCCTTGATCGGACGGGGAAAGGCCAGCGCACGCCAGCCTTTGCGCTTGAACGGCGCCCAGCCAAATTCAGGCTGGGCGAGCCGGTCGGCTACCACATAGAGCGCAGCGGGATTGACCAGCATGCCCGCATGGCTTGAACGGATTTCAACATTCTCTGCATCTTTTCCGCTGCCCAGACCTGCTTGCTGGATACACGCCTTCCAATCGACGACGCCATCTGAGCGCGAATAGACCGAGGTGCTGGGGACCAGCGGTGCGGTGGCCAGTCTGCGCCGGGCAACCGGTGTCAGCTCCGGCGCAACAGTTCCGGTCAGCGCTTCAACCAGGGGCCAGATATGGGTTTCGCGCCCGAGCGAACCGCCAAACGGCGTTCCCAGCGTGATGACCTGGCGCACCATGTCAGGCCTCGCACGGGCCAGCTCCCGCGCATAGGTTCCCGCGAGCGAATGACCAATCAGACTGACCTTCCGTCCCGACCGCTGAAACATGGACCCGACAAAGGCTTCGAGCCTGTCGCGTTCCAAACGTGTGGCCCCAAAGCTCATGCCATGGTCCCAGCCCTGCACGTCATAGCCCAGATAGCGGAGAAACAGTTTGAGCGGCAGGCTCGTTGCATCATCGCCCGCAATCGCTGAAATGGTGACGACCGCATGGCCATCGCCCTTGGGTGCGCGGCGAAGCACCGGCCAGGCGCTGGGGATGCTGGCACCTTCGGCAAAGGCGCGCGGCAATTCCGTTAAGAGCAGTGGCCGGCCGGGCCGGTTTATGGGTTGCAGTTCGTTTGCCATGTCCCCCAGCAGTAACAGCTGCACTCCAGTCAATTTTCCAAATTCTAACGCATTCTGAGAACGCACCGCGCGGACACAATGGCGCACAGCGTGCTTGCGCGTGTAGAGTTTGCAAGGCAGCATGCGTGCAAATTATGGGGGTTTCAATGAAATTGGTTATTCGCCTTGTCGGTGCTGTGTTTGCGCTTCTCGTTGTTTTGGTGGCCGCGGCCGCCATTTTATACGGTCGATCAGATATCGACCCCGAGGCACTGAAATCAAAATACACCAATCTTGAATCAGAGTTTGTCACGCTCAACAATGGACTGGTCGTCCATGTCCGCGATCAGGGACCTGAAGGTGGCGAAACCATTGTGCTGGTGCACGGCTCGACATCCTCGCTGCACACATGGGAGCCGTGGATCGGTTTCCTCAAGGACAAGTACCGGATTGTGTCGATGACCCTGGCGGGACACGGCCTGACCGGTCCCCATCCCGATCATGATTATTCGATGAAGGGACAGGCCCGGCTCGTGCATGAAGTGCTGCAACAACGCTCCATCGAACGCTACACAATCGTTGGCAGCTCAATGGGCGGCTTCATCGCCTGGGTGCACACGATCCTTTATCCCGATTCGGTGGACCGGCTGGTTTTGATCGGCGCGTCGGGCTTTCCGCATGACGGTGCGCCGTCCCTGACCTTTCAACTTATGCGCATGCCGGTGACGCGGGATTTGCTGCGCTATATCACCCCTCGCAGTTCGGTCGAGCGCGCCACCAAACTGGCCTATAATAATAATCCAGTGGTCGATGACGCCCTTGTTGACAGGTACTATGAGTTGCTTCTGAGGAAGGGCAATCGCCACGCCACTGCCATCCGCTCGGCCAAGGAACGCGACTATTCCATTGCCGAACGCATGGATGAAATCGGTGTGCCGACGCTTTTGATGTGGGGCAAGCATGATGCGCTGGTGCCGGTCGAAGACGCCGAGAAATTCGCTCAAGCCATCCCGCAAGCCCAGACCATCATCTATGACGATTTGGGACACATTCCGTTTGAAGAGGCACCCGAAAGAACCGTGCGGGATTTTGAGGCGTTTCTGCGCGGCGAATTGACAAGCCATCAATGACACACCGTCACCGGACTTGAATTACGGGCACACACCCCCTATATTAAAGTGACAAAATGTCAGGGAATAAGTCTCGCACCAGAAAGAGGGCCCGATCAGGGGACGCGCCATGACCGATACAAAACAACGTCTGGAACCGATCCGCGCATTCAAAGCCTTTCAAAAGCTTTATGCCGACAAGGAAGACACCGAACAGGTCTTCCACATCATTGATGCTCTTTCGACCGGCAAGGAGCGCAACGGCTTCATGCGCTTTGAACGCACCGCCGGCGGCGTGCGCCTGCTGAAGCAAAAGCCAGATCTAATTGCCGCCCTGAACGATTATGACACCCTCAAAACCCTGCCCGAGGGGACGCTGGGCCGCACCTACTACAAATTCATGTCGAGCGAACAATTGACCGCCGATGGCCTGGTCGATGCCTCAAACATTGACCGCAAGGGCGAAGAGCTGCGCGACGAGGACCAGCAATATTATGGCAGCCGGGTGCGCGACCAACATGATCTGTGGCATGTGCTGACCGGCTATGGCCGCGACCCGCTTGGCGAATTGTGCCTGCTGGCCTTTTCCTACGCGCAGACCGGAACGCTGGGCATCGGCTTTATCGTGGCCATGGCGACCTTCTCCATGAGCCGTGAAATCAGCAGCCAATACCCGATCCGCCAAGCGGTGTGGGAAGGCTACCGGCTGGGCAAACGCGCCAAATGGCTTCCCGGTACGGAATGGGAAGACATGCTGTCCATGCCGCTGGACGAACTGCGCGCCAAGCTGCGGGTCGGCAAGCCTGCCATCTATCGTGAAACCCTCAATCAGTTTGCGTCCGATCACCCCGCTGAAGAGCCTTTCGCCCAGGCCGCGTAAGCGGAACAATTCGCACGCATTCCTGCTGGCCTTACGGCGCCCGACGCCGTAAGGAAACGCCATGTCCTATTCCCTGGAAAATTCTCCGACGACGGAGGACGAACGCCGCCGCGGTATGGTGATCCTGTTTTGCGGCCTGATGGTCGTGGGCATGGGACAGACCCTGTTCAACGCCGTTCTGCCCCCCATTGCCCGCCAGTTCGGCATGACCGAGGTCGAGACCAGCCTGATCTTCGCCCTGTCGGCCATCATGTGGATGGTGATGAGCCCGGTCTGGGGCCGCACATCAGACCGGGTTGGGCGCAAACCCATTATCATCATCGGCGTTCTGGGCTTTGGCTTTTCCACTTTGAGTTTCAGCCTTGTTGTCTGGGCGGGCCTTGAAGGGCTATTGACCGGAACAGGTCTGGTCATCGCCTTTATCGCCGCGCGCACCATTTTCGGCGTCTTCGGCTCCGGCACCATGCCATCGGCCAACGCCTATATTGCTGACCGCACCAGCCGTCAGGACCGGTCTGCCGGGGTTGCCCGCATCGCGGCTGCCTTCGGTGTCGGCATTGTCATTGGCCCGATGATCGCCGGCACACTGCTTGAGTTCGGAACACTCGTCCCCTTTCTCGCGGTCGGCGCCATGGCGCTCACCGCCGCGGCAGCCGTGGCCTTCTTGTTGCCCGAACGCTCCAAACCACAAGCCATGCTGGGCGGGCGTCACCGGATGCGCATGCGCTATTTCGACCGGCGCACGCTGCCCATCGTCCTGATCAGTCTGGCCATTGCATTCAGCCAGGCCATCGAGATTCAAGCGGTCGGGTTTTACTTTATGGACCGGCTCGGATTTTCCGCCGAAGAAGCCGCCAGTTATATTGCCGTCGGCTTTGCCATGATGGGCCTGGCCGGATTGGTCGCCCAGTTTGTGATCATCCAGCATTTCCGCATTTCGGTGCAGACCATGCTGCGCTGGGGCGCCATTCTGGGGATCGCAACCTTTCTCATTCTCGCCGCCACGGCGGATTTCGGCCTTGCCATCTTTGCCCTGATGTTGAGCGGCTTTGGCTTTGGTCTTTTGCGGCCCGGCCTGTCATCAGCGGCAAGCCTGATTGTCGAGCCCGATGAGCAAGGCGCGGTCGCCGGGATCATCGGCTCCACCGCCGCCATCGGCCATGTGCTCAATCCGATCATCGGCATGCCGCTTTATCAGCTTGATGCCCGGCTGCCCTTCTTGCTTGCGGCCGGTCTGCTCGGCCTGTGCCTTCTCGTCATTCTCGCCCATCCCCGGATCCGCAATGTCCGAACCGATGATGAAGACAATCCACCACCCATTAAACCGCCCGAACAGCATGGCTAGACTTGCGCGCAAGTCGCGGCCTGATAGGGTTCGGCATCACCATATCCTGAGGGGGACACAATGCCTGTTCTGAGTTATCTCAATACTTGCGATTTTGATTTTGGCGCACTCGCGCGGCTCGGCGATCATATGAAGCGGCTGGGCATTGAACGCCCCATGATCTGCACTGACAACGGCATCAAGGCTGCGGGCATTCTCGATACGGTCGAAGCCGCCCTGCCCGGCGGCAAGTCGAACGCCATCTATACCGACACCCCGCCCAACCCGACCGAAGATGCGGTGCTGGAGGCGGTCAAGATCTACAAAGATGCAGGCTGTGACGGTGTTTTGGCGCTGGGCGGCGGCTCAAGCATGGACCTTGCCAAAGGCGTTGCCCTGCTCGCCACCCATGAAGCCCCCCTTGCGCAATATGGTGCGGGTGAACGCGGCTCTGGCAAAATTGGCGAGCTGGCCCCTCTGATCGCCATCCCGACCACGTCGGGCACCGGCTCTGAAGTTTCTGTCGGCGCAGTGGTCATTTTGAACAATGGCCGCAAAGACACGTTTGCCTCCCCGCACCTCATTCCCAAAGTCGCGATCTGCGATCCCGAGCTGACCCTTGGTCTGCCTGCGCACATCACCGCAGCGACCGGCATGGACGCGGTCACCCATTGCATCGAGGCGGTGCTGTCGCTGGTGGTCAATCCGCCTGCAGAAGGCATCGGCTATGACGGGCTGGAGCGCGCCATCGGTATGGGCCATCTTGAAGCGGTCGTAAAAGACGGATCAGACCGGGATGCCCGCTGGAATATGATGATGGCCTCCACCGAAGGCGCATTCGCCTTTGTCAAAGGGTTGGGCTCTGTCCACGCGATGAGCCACGCCGCAGGCCGTATCAAGGAACTTAAACTGCATCACGGCACGCTCAACGCCGTCATTCTGCCGACCATCCTGCGTTATAATGAAGAGGTCTGCGCCGACAAATATGAACGTCTGCGCCGCGCCATGCGGGTTGCCCCCACCGCTAATCTGGCAGACGAAATCGAAGCGCTCAACGGACGGCTTGGCCTGCCGGCCAATCTGAAAGAGATGGGCGTCACTGAGGATATGATGGACGGGCTGGTGCAATATTCACTGTCTGATCTGGCGAACTTCACCAATCCCAAGCCGGTTGATGCAGCAGGCTATGAAATGCTGTTCAAGCAGGCCATGGGCGTCGCGTAGGCACAAGCGTCATGCTGAAGGAGGCTCCACAGAGCCGACATTCAAAACTTTGCTATGCGGCCTTGGTGAAGCAAGATGCTGAATCCAGTTCAGCATGACGGCAAGGACAAAAAACAAAAAAGGCCCGCTCCATGAGCGGGCCTTTTGCATAGGCATGAAGCGTGAGATTAACGCTTCGAGAACTGGAAGCTCCGGCGCGCTTTCGCACGGCCATATTTTTTCCGTTCCACAACACGATCATCGCGCGTCAGGAAGCCACCCGACTTCAACACCTTGCGCAGATCAGGTTCAAAATTGACCAGCGCACGCGAAATGCCGTGACGGATCGCACCGGCCTGACCTGACAGTCCACCACCTTTAACCGTGGCGAGCACATCATACTGGTCTTTGCGTTCGGCAGCGGCGAAAGGCTGACGCACGATCATTTGCAGCGTGGCGCGTGCAAAATAGGTGTCGCCTTCCCGGCCATTGATCACGATCTTGCCAGAGCCCGGCTTGATCCAGACACGGGCTACCGCATCTTTCCGGCGGCCTGTGGCATAGGCGCGGCCATGCTCGTCAATTTTGGGTTCGGCGGGATCTGCTTCAACAGCGGCGGCTTCGGCGCCACCCAACTCTTCCAGCGAGCTCAGGGTTTCGGTTTCAGCGCTCATACTTAGCCCCTCCGATTTTTGCTGTTGAGCGAAGCGACATCGAGCGCTTCGGGCTGTTGCGCTTCATGCGGATGATCGGTGCCGCAATAGACTTTGAGATTCGACATTTGCTGGTAACCAAGCGGGCCGCGCGGCAGCATACGCTGCACAGCCAGACGAACGACTTTGTCGGGCGTCTTGCTTTCCAGCATCTTTTGCGCCGAGCGCTCCTTGATGCCGCCGGGATAGCCGGTGTGCCAGTAATATTTCTTGTCGGTCAGCTTCTTGCCGGTCAGTTGGATCTTGTCGGCATTGATGATGATGACATTGTCACCGCAATCCATGTGCGGCGTGAAGATGGGCTTGTGCTTGCCGCGCAGGCGGGTTGCAACAAGGGCTGCGAGACGGCCAAGCACGAGGCCTTCGGCGTCAATCAGCACCCACTTCTTTTCGATGTCGGCTGGCTTTGCAGAATAGGTTTTCATGCCAACACCCTTTCCTCTTTGAGAATAGAAAAACACCGCCCTGGGGACGGTGCGTTGTGGGCCGCACTTTACGCATTAAACGGCACAAGTCAAACGCTATCTGTGGAAAAAATCCATATGCGTCAATCTGTTATGGATACGGTAACTATTTACCTCATTTATTCTCAAGCCACTGGGCCAATGCGGCCTGTTTGGCGGTCAAGCTCTTGTAATCCTTCATTTCCGGGGGCATTTCGGCCAGAACCCTGCTGAGAAACATAATCCAGTCGGGATCGCGCGCGACGGCGTGATCGAGCCGCTCCCGCCATGTCTTGATGGTAAACAAAATTGCGCCGCTTGCCGGTAAACGCAAAAGGACCTGCCGTTCGCCCCGCAGCCACAATTGTTCAGCCAACGCCGGACTGGACGCCCACTGATCGTCCGCACCGCCATGGACGCCGGGCCGGTACAGATCAGGCGTGTCATGAAGCGTCCAGTTGAACCGCTCCAAAGGCTGGTCCGATTTCAGCCGGGCAAACAATCGGTCCATGCCGGTTTCAAGCTGTTCGGAATAGTTTGGCACCGGTCCATGAATGGCGGCGAGGCCCTTGCCAAGCTTGTCCTGCAAGCGCCACAAGGCGGGAAAAAACAAGGCCCCGGCAACCAGACGATAGGTGTGCTGGTGCGCTTCAAGCACGAGCAAATCTTCCTGCACGGCCAGCCCGATATCGAGAAGCGGCGCGTAGCCGCCCGCTTCATAATGAAGAGCGTGGCAGCCAGTCAGTTCCGCCACCAACACAGTGCGCACCTCTTCCTGCACCTCCTGTGTTCCGGGCAGGGCATCAAACACGTCCCGCCCGTGTGTCGCCCACAAATTTTCTTTCAAGGCAAGTTCGTCCCCCCGCTCCGCATCCGGCCACAGGACAGGCCGGTCACCAAGTGGTTTCAATCCCATCGCCAGACGCCGGGGAGACGGCAGCGCCATGGGATCGGTCAGAATGCTCATCTGGGATTGAGCCGGTAGGCCAGGATAATCGCCGCGCCAAACACACACAGCGCGCCAAACTGATGAAGCGCCCCCATGGCGATCGGCACAACCGCCAGCAAGGTCCAGATGCCCAGGGCGATCTGCAGCAGGACAAGCACAAGCAGAACCGACAACAGCCCGCGCACACCCTGGGGCAACACAACGTGGCGTCCCCGCCCGGCAAACCACAGCGCAAACACCATGAACGCCACGCCATAGCCGAGCATGCGGTGATTGAATTGAATGGTCAGATGGTCTTCAAACGCCGCCAGCCAGCTCGGCGCCGTGTCATAAATCCTCTCGGGGATGAAGGCGCCGTCAATCAGCGGCCAGGTGTTATAGGTGAACCCGGCATCGGTCCCGGCAACAAAGGCGCCGGTGATGATCTGCGCGAAAATCAGCCCGACCGTCAGCCGGCTTGCCACCGCAAGGGCTGCCGGTCCTGGTGCCCGCCTCTCAACCAGATAGCCAAGCGCAATCCAAAGGCTGAACCCGAATATCAAAACCGCGATCCCCAAATGCGCCGCCAGCCTGTATTGACTGACATCCACCCGGTCCGACAGGCCGCTTGAGACCATGTACCAGCCCATGAAGCCCTGAAACCCGCCAAGCAGGAACAGGCCGATAAATTTGGGCCATTCTGTACGCGCGATCTGGCCACGCATGGCAAAAAACAGGAAAGGAATGGCAAAGACCAGTCCCACGGTTCGGGCGAGCAAACGGTGCGCCCATTCCCACCAATAGATCCACTGGAATTCACTCAGGCTCATGCCCTTGTTGACCTGATGATATTCGGGAATCTGTTTGTATTTTTCGAATTCTTCGAGCCAGTGATCATGGCTGAGTGGCGGGATGACCCCCGTCACGGGCTTCCATTCGGTGATCGACAATCCCGAATCGGTCAGTCGTGTCAGACCGCCAACGATCAGGATCAGCGCCACCATAGCGGCCACGCATAACAGCCAGATGCCGACAGCCCGGTCACGCTTTTGGGTGCTCACCGGCACCTGCTCTATCCGGTCAGCCTGAACGCTCATTGTGTGCCGCCTTGGGCTTCAGCCAATGGCCCGTCTCCATCCACCGGAACAGAGGCATCATGGGAAAAACCCATGCCACCCCTGCGCCAATATAGACGGGCAAAGCAATCCAGGGCGTGTTCGGAACGAACCGCGCCCCCAGTTCCATCACCACCACGGCATAGACAATCAGCCCGGTGAAGAACAGAACCGTTCCCAGCAATTTCCGTGTTCGTATGGCCATTCACTTAATATTTCACGACCTTGTTGGTGATGCCCATGGCGCGGCGCGCCATCCAGCGCGGAGAATACCGCATCCAGCTGGTCACTGCTTGATACGCGATACCCGCCACCGAGATCACGTCGTTTTTTTGCAGGGCCGCATAGCCTTGCTCGGCCACTTTCGAGGCTTCGAGCAGCATACCGCGCGGAACTTTCTGGGCGGCTTCGGAATGCTCGGCAACCTTGTCGACCAGCGGGGTATCAACCAGGCCGGGGCACAAGGCAACAACGCGCACGCCCGAACCGCGCAGCTCTTCCGACAGCGATTCGGTGAGCGACACCACAAACGCCTTGGTCGCGCCATAGATGGCAAAGCCCGGTGTGGGCTGCAGGCCCGCAACCGAAGCGACATTGAGCACGCCGCCTGAGCCGCGCGCCACCATGGCGGGTAAGAACATATGGGTCAGCCGCACCAGGGCGCGGACATTGAGGTCCACCAAGGGCATGAGATCATCAATACCCCGTTCAAGGAACGGGCCGAAATTGGCCATACCGGCATTGTTAACCAGAATATCGACATGCAAGCCTGCATCGCCGATTTCGTCATGAAGCTCAGCGGCGGCGGTGTCGGAGAACAGGTCCTTTGCGAACACATGCGCGGCCGTGCCGAACTCTGCCTCGACCTGGGCGGCGAGCGCATCGAGCTTGTCTTTCGAACGCGCCACCAAAATAACATCATGGCCGTTCGCTGCGAATTGCCGGGCAAGTTCCGCCCCAATTCCGCTCGATGCGCCAGTGATCAATGCGGTGCCTTCCATGGCCCCCTCCTCGAAATAGCATGGTAAACCGACACTGGCGCGCAGGCGCAGCACAGTAAAGGCGGCGAACAGTCTCAACCACCGCCGCCCCTGACGCGTTGCGCGCAAAAGAAAAGCGGCCCGGACGTCATGTCCAGGCCGCCAATCTTGTCAGCAGGTCAAATAAGCTTAGGCAGCTTCTTTGAATTTGCCCCAGGTCGACTTGGCGGTGTCGCCAATCGGCTCAACCGTGTCACCGGCGCGGTCGCGCGACAGTTCGACGATTTTCTTGACCTGCTCAGCATAGGCTTCAAATTGCGATTTGATGAATTCGCGCTGAATTTCAATCGCTTCCTTGACGCTCTCGGCAGCCAGAACCGCACGGGCGGTCTTGAAGCCTTCGGTCAGGTTGCCTTCAACAATGTTGAGAACTTCGGTGTTGATTTCGCGCAGGCTGGCTACAGCTTTTTCACGCGACACTTTCAGGGCACCTTGCGCTTCGTCGGCGTAACCTTTGAGGGTTTCGCGATCCATGGCGCGGAAATTGTCGAGCGAGATCGAACGCACTTCTTCGACAGCGTCTTCGACGGTTTCGCGGATCTCATTGATGCGCGCTTCAGCTTCTTTGCGGACGTCTTCGATGCGGCCCTGAAGGGTCACGGTCACTTCGGTGTCAGCAATTTCGGCTTTCACAGTGGTTTTCTTGGTGGCAGCTTTTTTCGGAGCCGCTTTTTTGGTGGTTTTTTTCGCAGCGGTTTTCTTCGCGGCGGTCTTCTTGGCAGCAGTCTCAGCCATTGGTTTTTCCTCCGTCCGGGGTTCAGCCCAGCAATTGGTTTCGCTTCACTCGTTTCTCGGGCCCGGATACGCGGGGCCTTCTTCTTAGCGCGCGTGCCCTCACAAGAAGTCAGGCTTCTGATGAAGGGGGCGGTCAGTGGCGGAAATTAGATGGTCCGCGTTTCCCCCACGGTGTGGCCAGTGAGCCGCTCCGTTGTGCGCTGCAACATCGATATAGGAATGGCGTTCGCATGTGCAAGTTACGAATTTGTGCAGAGCAGCATTTTTCGTGAGCACACGTCATTTATACAAATCAAAACAAAGGGTTAATCCGGTTTTTCGCCGATATTTTGTCGCACCTGTCGCACCTTTCGGCGGACTGGCAAACAAAATTCCAGGGACAAAAACGGGCCATTTCACAGTTTATTTCTGTGATTCAGATCCTGTTCATGGGGGAAACCGGCTCGCCATGGTCGGAGTGGCCGGATTTGAACCGACGACCCCTTCACCCCCAGTAAAGTGCGCTACCAGGCTGCGCTACACTCCGACCTTTTGGCGAACGGCGCGAGGCTTTGCCCTGCGCCTTCACAGCCACGGCACCGCCGTGACAGGGCGCGCACTATAGGCGGGCACCCAGGCGAGAGCAATCCGCTTGTGAACAAAAATTTTGGACAATTTAGCGCGCTTTTTTGAGCAGTTTCCGGGCACGTTCCAGCTCGGTCAGCGCGGCGTTGAGGGCGCGTCTTTCACGCTCTCCCACCATGGGCAGGGCGCGGGCGACGGTCTTGCCGCTTTGGGGTTCATCCTTGCGGCGTTCCCCCCATGACACGACATGGCCCACGCCTTGCTCCCGCATGACGCGCTGCACACCCTTAATGGTATAGCCTTCATCATGCAGCAATGTTTTCAGTCCCTGAATGAGCGCAATGTCATCGGGCCGGTAAAAGCGCCGGCCGCCATTGCGTTTCATGGGTTTGAGCTGATGAAACTTTTGTTCCCAAAAACGCAACACATGCGCGGGGATATCAAGTTCCTGGCTGACTTCGCTGATGGTGCGATAGGCCTGGTCAGATTTTGCCAATTCTTGTCTTTTCTCCCTGACCCTCAGGTGACGTTAGTCGGTCTGGGCCGCGACCGTATCGGTCTTGCCGCCCTGCGCGGCGTTGATCCGGTCTTTGAGCACATGGCTGGGCCGGAAGCTCAGCACCCGCCGGGGATCAATCGGCACCTCTTCCCCGGTTTTGGGGTTGCGCCCGATCCGGCCGCCTTTCTCACGCACCCCGAATGTGCCGAACGATGAAATCTTCACCGTCTGGCCCGCAATCAGTGCAACCGAAATCTCTTCGAGCACCGCCTCGACCAATTGCGCCGATTCGGTTCGTGACAGTCCAACCGCTTCATACACAGCTTCGGACAGATGCGCCCGTGTCAGTGTCTCCGACATGAAAATCCCTCGCGCCTTCCCCTGCACCAGTCTACAGCGGCAAGCGTAGGCGGAATCAAAAATCCCGTCAATATCAAGTAGATGGCCCAAATGGCTGGACGTGCGCCTGAAGCTTACCAGCGCCCGATTGTGGCCCCCCAGGTGAGCCCGCCGCCCATCGCTTCAAACAAGATGATATGACCGGGCTTGATGCGGCCATCATCGACCGCCTGCGCCAGCGCCAAAGGCACAGAAGCCGCCGATGTATTGCCGTGATCCTGAACCGTATAAATCACCTTGTCATGATCAAGCCCGAGCGAGGAAACCGTCCGGTCAATGATCCGCTTATTGGCCTGATGAGGCACGATCCAGTCAATATCGCTCGACTGAAGCCCTGTCTTTTCAAGCACTTGCTCGGCAATCTGATGAAGGTTCTGAACAGCGTTGCGGAACACATCCTTGCCTTGCATGCGCAAATGACCCGCCGTCTGGGTCGACGAAACCCCGCCATCAACATAAAGCAGGTCATGCAGCCGGCCATCGGACCGCAGAACCGATCCCAAAATGCCCCGGTCATCATTGCTGCCCTGGCCTTCGCCGCGCTCCAGCACAACCGCGCCTGCGCCATCACCGAACAGCACGCACGTGCCCCGATCGGTCCAGTCAATGATGCGCGAGAAGGTTTCCGCCCCGATCAGCAAAACCCGGTCGGCCATGTCGCCGCGAATCAGCCCATCGGCGGTGCCCAGCCCATAGACAAAGCCCGAACACACCGCCTGCAAGTCAAAGGCTGCCCCGCCGGTGATGCCAAGCGCGGCCTGAACTTTGGTGGCGGTGGCGGGAAAGGTTTCATCAGGGGTGGCGGTCGCTACCAGAACCATATCAATATCAGACGCACCAAGCCCGGCATTGCGCAGGGCGGCATCGGCGGCCTTCACCGCCAGATCCGAGGTCAACTCGCCATCGGCTGCAATATGGCGGGTTTTGATGCCGCTGCGGGAGGTGATCCATTCATCTGATGTGTCAACGAGTGTGGAAAGCTCGTCATTGGTCATAATCCGTTCGGGCAAATAGCTGCCCGCGCCACGAAACTGGGAACGCGTGACCGTCATTGTCGTTTGTCCTTCCGGGCCCCCAAAGAGCCCCTGTCATGAGCAAATTCTATTGTGCGGCGCTGGACATGTCGGCGGAGGCCGGAGCAGCGTCCATCAGACCGCTTTTTTTCATTTCGTTGAGGATCTTGGTCGCAATATCGCCTTCGGCCATTTCAACGGCAAGATCAATCGCACTGGCAAACCCGATCCCGTCGGTTCCGCCATGGCTTTTGACCACTAGCCCATTGAGACCAACAAACACCCCACCATTATGTGTGCGCGGGTCAAGTTTGCTGGCCAGAATATTGAACCCCGCCGAGGCCAGAAACGCCCCGATCTTGGTTAACCATGTCCGTTTCAACGCGTCTTTGAGATAGGCCTGGATCAGCCGCGCCGTGCCTTCGGCGGATTTGAGCGCCACATTGCCGGTAAACCCGTCGGTCACGACCACATCCATATGACCAGCCGAAATTCCGTCGGCTTCAACGAAGCCGCGGAAATCCATCGACAAGGGCATTTCACGCAGCATCTGCGCGGCCTCTTTGATTTCATCATGGCCCTTGAGTTCTTCGGTGCCGATATTGAGCAAGCCCACCGTGGGCCGTTCGGTCCCGTTCAGAATGCGGGCCAGGGCCGCGCCCATAATGGCAAATTCGACCAGCTGGGTGGCATCGCTTTCCAGATTGGCACCAAGGTCCAGTACCACGCTTTCCCCGCGCAAGGTCGGCCACAGGCTTGCAATGGCAGGCCGGTCGATCCCTTCAAGGGTACGAAGCTGGATTTTCGCCATGGCCATCAGCGCACCGGTATTGCCCGCAGACACGGCAACCTGCGCCTCACCCTGACGGACGGCATCGACCGCCAGCCACATGGATGTCTTGCGGCCCCGGCGCACGGCTTGGGAGGGCTTGTCATCGCCTTCGACCCGCTCGGTCGTATGGCGCACGGTAACCAGCGGCGCAAGCTCAGCCTGTTTGGCAAGCAAGGGCGTGATTTGCGCCTCGTCGCCATGAACAATGAATTTCAGGTTGGGATGACGGATACGGGCTATTTCTAGCCCGTCAATGACGATCTCGGGGGCATGGTCGCCGCCCATCGCGTCCACTGAGAGGGTCAGTTCACTCACCGCACCATCCTCATTCCGTCACACTGAAAATGCCGGACGCGAGCCCGGCATCGATGACAGAGAGGTACGGGGCAAGTCCGCGCTCGTCAAGTCCGGCGAGCACGGAATTCCGCGCATTAAAGCGTGTCGTTTGCTTCGACGATTTCTTCGCCATTATAGTGGCCGCATGCGCCGCAAATATGGTGCGGGCGCTTCAGCTCGCCACAATTGGGGCATTCTTGATAGGCCGAGGCGGTCAGCGCATCATGGGCGCGGCGCTGGCCACGCTTGTTGCGCGATACTTTGTGCTTAGGAACAGCCATTTTTATCTTCCGCTAGTTCGTCTGTCTCATCGGGGCGGCTCTTAACCAAAACGGCGTACGCCAAAGGGTACGCCGCCGATCCGCCGGGCGTAAAAGTGAGCGGCCAACTTACGGATTTCGCGACCGCTTGCAAGCGCTTTTTACCGGCAAACAAGGCCCGATTGACGCAGTTCAGCCCTTCTTGTCGTCACCGCCTTCACCCTTGAGGGTCTTGAGAACCGCAAACGGGCTTTCAGGCTTTTCTTCAACCGGCGCACCGCCGGGCATCTCAAAGGAAATGCCGGGCTTTCTGGGATAAGGATCAAGCGCCAGGGCAAAATGCTCCGCCGCGATCTCCCCCAGATCAAGGCCTGCCCCGTCAATCTCGGTGGGTAAATCGGCCTCGTCAAACTCTTCTAAAAACCGTTCGGGATCGCCATGGGCGAAGAGTTCTTCGAACGCCGTGGTTACTTCACAATCAAACGGCTCTAGCGAAACCACACAGATCTGGCTGATCCGCCCGCGCAGGGAACCGCTCAGCTTGAGGCCCTTGCGGCCCCGCCACGGCGTAATTTTGAGCGATGCCTCAAAGCTTGTCATGCCGTCCAGTCCGAACCGTTCGGCCAGGGCCGCGCATTCCTGGGGCTTGGCACTCACTTTGACCGACGTCTCGCTTTCAAGGCCAGACAGGTCAAAGGGACGAGAAAATTCGAGATCCATGCTCATCCCTCCGGGTCGGGGAAACTGATCGAACCGGCCATCAGAGCCTCAAGCGGTTGGGCTTCGATATCAGCCGCCAGCGTAGCGACATAGGCTGCCAGCGCCTCAATCTCAGCATCGCCGGCATCTGTCTTGCGGTAAATGTTGCGCCGCAAGGCATCTGACAGCCCCTCACCGGCGTTCAAAGCGCTTTGATAGGCTTCTGCCCGTCCATAAAAGGCCGCCGCCATGTGTTTGATTCGCTTGGCCACGCCTAGATCGGTGACGCCGATTTCACGCAAGGACCGGTCCATATCGTTGAACATATAGTCAAACAGGCTTTGGGTGATGCGGTCACGGTCTGCCTTCGCCGTCTCACCAGGCCCGAATTTGATTCGACGGATCACCAGCGCAACATGCAAAACAATCATGTCAAAGCGGCCATCAAGCGTATCAGGCACCGCCCAATCCCGGTAGGCACGCGGCTGACGGGCCTGTTCCACCAGCGCCAGATAGAGGGTACTGGCGGCTTTTTCGAGGGGCGTCTGGCCAAACAGCCGGTCGAGAATTTTGGGGCGCGGCATAAACGGTAAGGTCCTTGAGTAAAATCCGGGCTAAGATAGCGCTTGAACTAGGAACGGCAGAACGATAGGTCAACAGGGTCAAATGGGCACAAGCGGGGATAGGTTAGCAATGGCGCCGAGCTCTAAGTCAATCGTGATCGCACTGATGATGGCAGCAAGCCTTGGCGCGTGCACCAAGATTGTCGAGCGCCGCGGCTACATTCCCGACAGCCAGGCACTGTCCGAAATCGAAATCGGCGTCGATACACAAACCTCAGTGGCCAGCACCCTTGGCACGCCATCGACCGTCGCCCCGTTTGAAATGGCAGGCCAGCGCGCCTGGTATTACATCTCGACCACCACCGAACGCCGCGCCTTTCTGGATCCCACGCCGGTTGAGCGCACCATTCTGGCCGTCTATTTCAGCGAAGATCAGAAGGTCGCCGATATCCGCCGCTATGGTCTGGAAGATGGCCGCGTCGTCGATTTCGCCAGCCGCGAGACCCCGACCACGGGCAAAGAGCTGACCATCCTTGGCCAGCTGTTCGGCAATCTGGGCCGGTTTAATTCCGGCGGCAGCGGAGGCCCGGCAACGGGTGGCCCGGGCTCGCCGGTTCCCGGCGGACGCATTCCCCGTTAACAACCTGCTTTAGAGCTGGTTAAGATCAACCGCTCACACTGGGGTATGGTTGATATGAAATCATCACATCTGGCAATGGCATTTGCGCTGAGCCTGTCGGCCTGCGGCGGCGATGGTCCCGGCACGAGTGCCAATGCCTATCCGTCGGCTCAGGCCCCCCTGCTCAACATCACCGCCAAGACGCGGGCGCCAAAACAATGGATGGTGTTCTGCAATCGCTATGCCCAGGCGTGCCGGCGCGAAAGCCCTGCCGTCATACCGCTGACCCCGCAAAGCTGGACCCTGCTTGTGGCCACCAACAATCAGGTCAACCAGAAGCTCGACTATGTGGATGATTCCGACACGACGGGCCGGGTCGACAGCTGGGATCTTCTGGCAATCGACAATGCCGTGGTCACTGGTGATTGCGAAGACGCAGCCCTGACCAAGAAAGAATTGTTGATCGCGCGCGGCATCCCCGCCGGGGCCATGCGGCTAGCGCTTGTTCAGCGGCCCTACCACAAAGGCCGGGGCGTGCAGCTTGATCATGCCGTGCTGGTGGTCGAAACCAGCAATGGCACCTTCATGCTCGACAGTCTGGATTACCGCGTGAAGTCGGTCGGCGATACCGACTATCGTTTCTTGAAGGTCTCCGCCCCCACCCCGACCGATCCCCATGGCTGGGCCTGGGTGCATGGGGCGCAGCAGACCAAAGACCGGTAGTTTCCTCAGGCTCAAAGAAAAAGCCCCGCCCGGAAAACCGGACGGGGCTTCGTCGCAATCGTCATTCCGGACATGTCCTGATAACCATCGGGCATGATCCGGAATCTGAAATCAATCAGCGTCTTGCACTGTCAGATCCCGGGTTGCCGCATATGCGGCCCCCGGGATGACGGGTTTTAATGAGCGAGAACCGCGAGCAGCAGTAGCGCCACAATGTTGGTGATCTTGATCATCGGATTGACCGCAGGACCGGCCGTATCCTTGTAGGGATCGCCAACCGTATCGCCGGTCACAGCGGCTTTGTGGGCCTCTGAGCCCTTGCCGCCATGATTGCCATCTTCGATATATTTTTTGGCGTTATCCCAGGCACCGCCGCCCGCCGTCATCGACAGCGCAACGAACAAGCCGGTCACGATCACACCCAGAAGCATCGCACCAACCGCTGACAGGGCTGCCGACTTGTCGGCAATCGCCAGGATGATGAAATACATCGCAATCGGCGACAGGACAGGCAGCATCGAGGGGATGATCATCTCCTTGATGGCGGCCTTGGTCAGAAGGTCAACCGAGCGGGCATAGTCAGGCTTGGTGGTGCCTTCCATGATGCCGGGATTGTTGCGGAACTGCTCGCGCACTTCCTCAACCACCGCACCACCGGCGCGGCCCACAGCCATCATGCCCATGGCGCCGAACAGGTAAGGCAGCAAGCCGCCCACCAGAAGACCGACAACCACATACGGGTTGGACAGACTGAAATTCACGGCAACGCCCGCGAAGTAGGGATAAAGATCAGGGTTGGCACCGAAATATTTGATGTCTTCGGTATAGGCTGCAAACAGCACCAGCGCACCCAGACCCGCCGAGCCAATGGCATAGCCTTTGGTCACGGCTTTGGTGGTGTTACCCACCGCGTCCAGCGCGTCGGTTTTTTCGCGCACCGACTCATCAAGCTCGGCCATCTCGGCAATGCCACCGGCATTGTCCGTGACGGGGCCATAAGCGTCGAGCGCCACAACCATACCCGCCAGCGCCAGCATGGTGGTGACCGCAATCGCGATGCCGAACAGGCCCGCCAGACCATAGGTCACCAGAATGCCGATCACGATGACGAGCGCAGGCAAGGCCGTTGCTTCCATCGAAACGGCGAGGCCCTGAATGACGTTCGTGCCGTGACCGGTGGTTGAGGCTTGCGCCACCGACCGCACCGGGCGGTAGTTGGTGCCGGTGTAATATTCGGTAATCCAGATGATCAGACCGGTGATGACCAGCCCGGCGATACCGCAGATATAGAGATCCATGCCGGTGAAGGCGAGCGTACCGACGGTGACTTCGGTGCCCATACCGAGCACGTAGTTAATGACCGGATAAAGCACGATGGCCGACAGAACCGCCGAGGCGATAAAGCCTTTATAGAGCGCGCCCATGATCGACTGGCTGGAGCCCAGACGGACGAAGAAGGTGCCGACGATCGAGGTCAGAATGCAGACCCCGCCAATGGCCAGCGGCAGCTCCATCATCGGTGCCAGCACTTCGGTGCCGACAAAGAAGATCGAGGCCAGAACCATGGTGGCAACAACCGTCACCGCATAGGTTTCAAACAGGTCAGCGGCCATGCCCGCACAGTCACCGACATTGTCGCCGACATTATCGGCGATCACGGCGGGGTTGCGGGGATCATCTTCGGGGATACCGGCTTCGACTTTACCCACCAGGTCGGCGCCGACATCAGCGCCTTTGGTGAAGATGCCGCCACCCAGACGGGCGAAGATCGAAATCAGCGAAGCGCCAAATCCAAGCGCCACCAGCGGGTCGATCAGGCCGCGGCCTTCGGCACCCATGCCGGTGAGAACCTGATAGTAAATCGCAACCGCGAGCAGCGCGAGACCTGCCACCAGCATGCCGGTGACCGCGCCCGATTTGAACGCAATGGCAAGACCTTGCGCCAGCCCCTGACGGGCGGCTTCAGCAGTCCGCACATTGGCGCGCACGGAGACGAGCATGCCGATATAACCGGCAGCACCCGACAGGGCGGCACCGATCAAAAAGCCAATTGCCGTTTGCCAGCCCAGCACAAAGAATGCGCCGACAAAGATGACCACGCCGACCATGGCAATGGTCCGATATTGGCGGTTGAGATAAGCCATGGCGCCTTCTTGAACGGCGCCGGCAATTTCCTGCATACGCTCGTTACCGGCAGAAGCCGACAAAACCGAGCGGATGGCCCAAAGGCCATACACAATCGCAGCCACCCCGCACAGGATAGCCATCAGTGTGACAGTCATAGTGATACCCCCTAGTTGGGACGGACCGGACTTCAAAGGCCACCCCGTGCAGCCCCATGGCCCCGATCCCAATTGAACCCTGAGGGCGCGGTCCCGAATTTCCATACGAGTTGAGAGAGCGCCCAGTCCGACGCTCTCTTAACTCTCCCGCGCGATTGGATCAACCGCTCTGATAGGAGGGGTATTGTAGACTTTAGCCCGACACAGCCTCGATGGAGGCGGTAATCAGCTTGGCAGCCTCATCAGCTTCGCCCCAGCGCTTGACGCTTACCCACTTGTCATCCTCAAGGTCTTTATAGTGCTCAAAGAAATGCTTGATCTGATCAAGCAGGACTTGCGGCAGGTTCCGCCATGACACGGTGTCCTTGTAGAAAGGGTGCAGCTCATCATGGGGCACCGACAAGATTTTCTCGTCATAGCCCTTTTCGTCTTCCATGATCAGCACACCGATCGGACGGGTGCGGATGATCGCGCCAGGCACAATCCGATGGGGGGTGACAACCATCACGTCGGCCGGATCGCCATCATCGGCCAACGTATTGGGAATAAATCCATAATTGGTCGGATAATACATTGCTGTATGCAAAAATCGGTCGACATAGAGCGCGCCGGATTTTTTCTCGATCTCATATTTGACCGGATCGGCACCCAGCGGAATTTCAATCACCACATTAATATCCCAGGGGGGGTTTTGGCCGGGGGGGATTTCATCAAGTCTCATGGCTTGCTCCTTGTGCCGGATCTTGGGCAAGACCCGGAAATTTCTTGTTAATCCGGCCAAGCGCGGCGGGGGTAAGCCGCACCACCAGATGAAGAGAACCGTCCTCTAGGGTCGTGGTTTGCCGGACATCGCCGTCTTGATGCAATGCGGCAAGTGCTGCACCCGCGCTGGGAGGCACCAAAAAATGCGCTTCAACGTCATCGGCCCCCAAGGCAGCCTCGATTCGGGCGACCAGATCGGCCACGCCCTGCCCGCTGGCGGCCGAAACCGCCTTGAAATCGTCCCGCCGGCTGCTTTGATTGACCAGCGTTTCGCGGGTTTCACCGTCCAGCAGGTCGATTTTGTTCGGTACCTCGATCATGGCGTCGAGCTTGGCACGCTCCACCCCCAGCCCTTCAAGCACGTCGAGCACATCGGCGCGCTCGGCGTCGGACTGGCTGGACGCGATATCGCGGACATGCAGGATGAGATCGGCTTCGAGCACCTCTTCAAGCGTCGCCCGGAAGGCCGCCACCAGTTCGGTCGGCAGATCGGCGATAAAACCGACCGTGTCGCTCAAAATAATGCGCCGGCCACCGGGCAGTGAGAGCCCCCGCAAGGTGGGGTCAAGCGTGGCAAACAGCATGTCCTTGGCAAGCACCCCTGATTCGGTGATCGCATTGAACAGGCTTGATTTGCCCGCATTGGTGTAGCCCACCAGCGCAACAATCGGATAAGGCACTTTCTTGCGCCCCGCCCGGTGCAGGGTCCGGGTTTTGGTGACACGTTCAAGCTCGCGCTCGATCCGGCCGATCCGCTCGGTCAGGGCGCGCCGGTCAGCCTCTTTCTGGGTTTCACCGGGACCACCCATAAAGCCGCCGCCGCCGCGCTGGCGCTCAAGGTGGGTCCAGGAGCGGACAAGACGGCTTTTCTGATAGCTCAGATGGGCGAGATCGACCTGCAGCGTGCCTTCCTTGGTGGCCGCCCGCTCGCCGAAAATCTCCAGGATGAGACCGGTCCGGTCGAGCACCTTGGCTTTCAGCGCGCGTTCCAGATTGCGTTGCTGGACCGGCGAAACCGGGCCATCAACGATCACCACCTCAATATCAAAGGCGGCGATCTGGGCGGCGAGCTCGTCAAGCTTGCCGGTGCCGAGCAAGGTGCCCGGCTTGGGCGCATTCAGTGGGATCACCATCGCATCGACGATCTCAAGATCGATCGCCTGGGTCAGGTTGACCGCTTCGGCAAGGCTTTCTTCAGCCGTGCGGCGCGCGCCGGGGCGTTTGAAGTCGGGGTACAGCACAAGGGCGCGGGCGCGCGACAGCGAGGCCCGTTCGTCGGCAAAGACGATGCCTTGTTGCACAGGGTCAGTATCGCGGGCCGGCCGGGTTGGCCGCAGCTCCGCGGGATGTTTTGGATCTGTCAAAAATAAGCCGCTGACTGGTGCGTCAGGCGGCGTGATCAGCGCTGTCTTCGCCCTCATACAAGGACACGGGCGCATTCGGCATCACGGTCGAAATGGCGTGCTTGTAAACGAGCTGGGATTGGCCGTCACGGCGCAGCAAAACGCAGAAATTATCAAACCAGGTGATAACACCCTGGAGTTTAACGCCATTGACGAGAAAAATCGTCAGGGGCGTCTTGGATTTGCGAACAGCGTTGAGGAACGTGTCTTGCAAATTCTGGGGCTTCTCGGTCATAGCCGAACCCTCCTTCTTGTTTGGAACCCGCACCTACTCCGTCAGGCACGCGTTCGATTTCGGTCACACACACATAAGACCACTCTGTCTAGAGCGCACCGACAGAGCTCGCAACCATAGTCTAGGCCTTCACCCGCTCAATGAATGCGTCCTTTGGAAGCACAAACAGGGTTAAGGACGGGTTACCGCGTCCACACGGGCGATATAGGCCCTGCGTAACCGGGTCGCAAGGGAGCCGGGAACCCCGTTCCCCACCGGCTGATGGTCAATTTCAACCACCGGCAGCACAAATCCGCTGGCCGATGTGATGAACATCTCCCGCGCGGCCTTGGCTTCATCGACGCTAAAGGCGCGTTCGGTAACGGTAATATTCTCCGCCCGCGCGACTTCGATCACCGTCTCGCGGGTGATGCCGGGCAGGATTTCAGGGCCCAGCGGTCGCGTCACCAGCCCGCCTTCGCCGTCAACCATGAAGATGGTGGACGAGCTGCCTTCGGTCACCAGCCCCGCCTCATCGGTCAGCATCGCTTCATAGCCGCCCGCGTCTCGCGCCTTCTGCTTGGCCAGCACATTGGCGAGCAAGGCGGTCGATTTGATGTCGCAGCGCGCCCAGCGCTCATCGGGCATGGAAATCAGCCCGACACCCTTTTCAGCCTGGGCATCCTGTTTGTGCCAGTCGAGCCGCTTGGCGGTCACAATCAGCGCCGGTGCCGGCGCTTCCACGGGAAAGGGATGATCGCGCGGCGCCACACCCCGGCTGATCTGGATATACAAAATCGCATCGCTGATCCGGTTGAGCCGGAGCAGATGCCGCCCAATCAGCTTGAGCGAGGGCATCGAAACCGGCTGGGCAATATCAAGCGCGGCGAGCGAGCGTTCCAGCCGCCCGAAATGCCCCGCCTCATCCAGCATCACCCCGGCTTTGACGGCGCACACCTCATAGACCCCATCGGCAAACTGATAGCCCCGGTCATCAATATGCACGCGCGCCTGGGCGTGAGGGACATAAGAGCCATTGACGTAAGCAAAGCGGGGCACTGCTCATCCTCTCCAATAATCGGGTGACGCAAACACAAGAAGCGCCAGAATATCCATTCGGCCCACCACCATGCCTGCGGCATAGAGCATCCGGGCGGGACCGTTCAATTCAACAGCCGCATGCGCGCCACCGGTCAACAGGCCTGCCGCCGGTCCGGTGTTGGTCAGCGCCGACAGCGCAACCCCGACCGAATCATGCAGCGACACACCCGACAGGGCAAAGCCGCACACCAGAACCGACAAGGCCAGAATGAACAGGATGAAAAATCCGATCACCGACCGCTTGATGGCCCGCGGCAAACGCTGGCTGCCATAGCGCAACCTTATTGTGGCGTGAGGATGGCTCAACTTGCCGAACTCGCGCTCGGTAATCTTGATCATCATCATCAATCGCATGGGCTTTAATCCACCCGCGCTTGAGGCCACACCGCCCCCCACGGTCATAACGCCGATCAGGATCAGCATCACAAAAACCGGAAGGCTGGCCGCCAATCCTTCGGCCACGCCATAGCCCGATGTGGTGCCAAAGCCAAAGCCGTTCACCACCCCCAGTTCAAACGCATGGCCAAACCCCATCCCCTTTTCAGTGACCAGTGCAGTTGTCACCAACAGGCTGGCAATCACACACAGGCTGAGCAGGATGGCCACTTCAGGATCACGCAGAAAAGGCCGCGCGCCCTTGCGCACCCCGCGCAAATAAAGCGTCATGTTGAGCGCCCCGAAAAAGGCCAGACCGGCCATCACAAACCGTGCGCCGGAGCCGAAACTCTCCAATCCATCCGAGCGCGTCGACAATCCCGATGTCGACAAGGCCCCAAAGGCATGGACCAGCGCTTCAAACCCGCTCATCCCCGTCAGCATCAGCGCAAAGAACCCCATCACGGTCAGTCCGATATAGATCGGCCACAAGGCGCGGGCCACCTGACGCGCCCTCGGCACCAGATTTTCGCCCTCCCCATGAGGCACCGGCACATAGGTCGGCGCGAGCCCGCCAAGCCCCAACCCCGACAGCACGATGATCACCATCACAATCCCGGCAAACCCGCCAATCCAGCCCAGAAGCGCGCGCCAGAACAACACCGCCGCAGGTTTGGTTTCCAGCGGATCAAGAATGCTGGCGCCGGTGGTGGTGAGGGCCGACAAGGCCTCAAACCACGCTTCAAGAACGCTGAGCCCTAGCCCGCCGCCCACTAAAGGCAGAGCGGCAAACAAGGGCACGATGGAAAACAGCAAGGTCACGACCAAAAGACCATCGCGCCGCGATGTCGGCTGATCATGCCCGCCGAGCGCAATCACCAGCGCCCCGCCGGTAAAGCCAGTCAACAAAGCGGGCATCAAAAACCGCGTGGCTTGTTCAGGCTCGCCGCCCAAATAGCACAGCGGCACCATGCCGAGCATGGCGAGCGCCAGCACGACCAGAATCAACCCGAACAGATGGAAGATGGCGCGATAGGCCATGCCTAGAAAAATTCCAGTCCGACGCGGAACATGTTTTCCACCGTCTTCACGCGGTTTCTCAACGCAAACATCACCACCCGATCACCACCGTGAATGCGGGTGTCGCCGCGTGGAATGATCACCTTGTCATCGCCCTCACGCATGATGGCGCCCACTTTAATGCCTGCGGGCAAATCAATCTCGCGCAACGGCTTACCCACCAGCGGTGAAGTGTCGAGAGCTTCAGCCTCAATAATTTCGGCTTGCGAATCCCGCACCGAACGAACACCGCGAATGCGGCCCCGGCGCAGCTGTTCGAGAATGGTCGACACGGTTGTCGCGCGCGGGTCGACAAACACATCAATGCCCAGCGAGACCTGCAACGGCGCATAATTGGGCGAGTTGACCAGAACCATCGTCCGTTCCGCCCCGGCCCGCTTGGCCAGAAGGGCAGACAGAATATTGGTCTCATCATCATTGGTCAGGGCGACAACGGTTTCGGTGTCGCGCACATTGGCTTCTTTCAAAATGTCTTCATCAAGCCCGTTCCCCTGCACCACGACGGTCTTGTTCAATCGGTCGGCCACAAATGCGGCGCGCGCGGCTTTCTCTTCGATCATTTTCACGCGCACATTGGGATGGGTCTCTTCCAGCTCCTGGGCGAGGTAAAGGCCGATATTGCCGCCGCCGATAATCAGCACCCGGCGCGCCTCTTCCTCTTCATGGCCAAAAATACCCAAAGCGCGTTTGACGTGGCTGACATCGGATACAAAGTAAATTTCGTCCCCGACAAACATCTGATCATCGCCGCCGGGCACCACCAGAAGGTCATCGCGATAAATGCCGGTGACCACAATATTGAGATCGGGAAACAGTTCGGTCAGCTGCCGCAACGGCGTGTTCACCACCGGGCAGTTCTCATTGAGCCGCACACCCAGCACACGGACATGGCCATCCAGAAAGCTTGCGGTTTCAAAAGCGCCGGGAACATCCAGCCGGTCAAGAATGGTGCGCGCCACTTCGCGTTCAGGCGAGATGATCACATCAATCGGCATGTGATCGCGACTGAACAATTGCCGCCAGCGTAGATCAAGATAGCCCTGATTGCGCACCCGGGCGATTTTGCGGGGAACCTTGAACAGCGAATGGGCAATCTGGCAGATCACCATATTAGTCTCGTCCGAAGCGGTCACCGCGACGATCATCTCGGCGTCGGACGCGCCTGCGGCTTCCAGCACATCGGGCACTGCGCCATGGCCGACCATGCCTTGCACGTCGAGCGTGTCATTGATGCGCTGGATCAATTCTTCTGACCGGTCAATGACGGTGAGGTCATTGTGTTCCGTCGCAAGCTGGCGGGCGATGTTGTAGCCAACCTGGCCCGCGCCGCAGATGATGATTTTCATAAAAGGCGTCCCGCCCTATCCGTTCGTCCGGCTTGAGACTAGCGATGGCGCAAAACGATGCAAGAGGGTGGATTTACCGCGCCTGTCGACGGCCATCAGCTGGCGCGCGCCTCCACCATTTGCGCGCGCACTTCATCAGGCCCCAGACCGAGCGTTTTAAGCTTGCGGTGAAGGGCTGAACGCTCCATGCCGATAAAGGCTGCGGTGCGGGAAATATTGCCGCCGAAGCGCTCGATCTGGGCTTGTAGATAATCGCGTTCAAACGCCTCGCGGGCCTCGCGCAACGGCAGGGCCAGCATGTCTTCGCGGAACGCCCGGCGCTTACTGCCCTCGCCTTCGCCCCCGGCCATTTGATCGGCAACAATCACGCTGCACACATCGTCGGTGGCAAGAATGAGAAGACGTTCAACAATATTGCGCAATTGCCGGACATTGCCCGGCCAGTCCTGCGCTTGCAGCATCGCCATTGCATCGGCCTCCAGCTGGCGGGGCGCAAGACCGGCGCTTTCTGAAAGCTGGGTCATGAAATAGTGCACCAGCAAGGGAATATCCTCGCGCCGTTCGCTCAAGCCGGGCACCGCAACCGGCACCACATTCAACCGATGATAGAGGTCTTCGCGGAAGCTGCCCTCTTCAATGGCCGAACGCAGATCGCGCGAGCTTGACGAAATGACCCGGACATCAACCTGCACCGGATCGGTGCCGCCAAGACGAGTAAATTTTTGCTCAACCAGAACCCGCAAAATGCGGCTTTGGGTTTCCTTCGGCATCTCCGAAATTTCATCAAGGTAAAGCGTGCCGCCATGGGCGCGCTCAAACACCCCGACCTTGATTTGACGGCCCGCGCCGGGCTCAACGCCGAACAGTTCATCTTCCATCCGCTCAGGCGCCATGGTGGCGGCATTGATGACCACGAACGGACCCGCACCACGCGCGGATTGGCAATGCAAGGCGCGCGCCACCACTTCCTTGCCCGACCCGGCAGGGCCGGTGATCAAAACGCGGCTGTTTGTGGGAGCGACTTTCTTGACGGTCTGGCGCACCTGGCCGATGGCGGCTGATTCCCCAACCAGCTCCGTCACCCGGCCTGCCTGTTGAGACAATTCCGTATTCTCACGGCGCAGGCGGGCGGCTTCCAATGCGCGCTCAATCACCAGCAAGAGCCGGTCGGCCTGAAACGGCTTTTCAACAAAATCGTATGCGCCTTTGCGAATGGCGGCGACGGCGGTTTCGATCGTGCCGTGACCCGAAATAATCACAACGGCGAGTTCGGGATGAAGCTGGCGCAGCTGCGCAAGGATTTCGAGGCCATCGAGCCGGCTGCCCTTCAACCAGATATCCAGCACCACAAGTGAAGGCACCCGTGCGCGCACCGCCGCCAGAACCTCATCGGAATTGGCTGCCTGCCGCGTTTCATAGCCCTCATCATCGAGAAGCCCCGCAATCAGTTCGCGAATATCGGTTTCGTCATCCACAACCAGAATATCGTGCGACATGATGATTACCCCTTTGCCCCTTTTTGATGGCCGGGCATGGACGCCTCGACCGGTGATTGTTTGGGAAAACTCAAAACAATTGAAGCGCCGCTGCCCTCTGCGGCGTCTTCCAGCGCAAGGCTTCCGCCATGCTCTTCCATCACTTTTTTCACAATGGCCAATCCCAGCCCGGTGCCCTTCTCGCGGGTTGTCACATAAGGCTCGGTCAACCGGTGACGCGTGTCATCGGGCAGTCCCCGGCCATTGTCGGTGATGCGAATGTCAATGGCTTCACCGTCTTCAACAATTGAAACTGCGATACGCCCGGCTTGTGCATCCGGGTTTTCGTCGTGGCGGGCCTCAATAGACTCAATCGCGTTTTTCAAGAGATTGGTGAGGGCCTGACCAACCAGCCGCGCATCGCATTTCACGATCACCGCATGGTCGGGCTGGCGCACGCCAAACGTAATATGGGAATGCGCCACCTCGTGAAGGAAGACGGACTGGCGAACAATTTCCCGAATGTCCTCAGACGCCAATTGCGGTTGCGGCATGCGGGCAAAAGACGAGAACTCATCGACCATGCGGCCGATATCACCGACATGCCGAATGATGGTGTCGGTGCATTGATCGAAGACTTTATTGTCTGCGAGCTCATCGGAATATTTCCGCTTGAGGCGCTCTGCCGACAATTGAATAGGGGTGAGCGGGTTCTTGATCTCATGGGCGACACGGCGGGCCACATCGGCCCAGGCGGCCATGCGCTGCGCCGAAACCAGGCGGGTCATGTCATCAAAAGTGACGATAAAACCTTGCAGCGCACCGTCATCGGAATGTTCGGTGACAATACGGACATGCAATGTGTAGGCCTGTTCAGACCCTGATTTGGAAATGGTGACAGTGACGTCGCCCTCGGTTGATCCCGCCCCACGCTGATAGGCTTCATCAATCAATCCCGTCATTTCAGGCACGGCATCTTCAAGCGGACGGCCGCGCAATTCGGCGGTGGATTGATTGAGCAGCTTTTGCGCCGAGCGGTTGACGAGCGCAATCCGCCCTGCCGGATCAAGACTGATCACGCCTGCGGATACGCCCTCAAGCACCCCTTCAATAAAGCCCATGCGCTCATCAAGCACCTTGTTGGCCTCGACCAGCTCATCGCGCTGGCTTTCAAGCTGGCCGGTCATGGCGTTGAAGGTGCGCCGCAGGGTCTCAAGCTCGCTGTCGGGCGCGCGCGCGTAAACCCGCGCTGTCAGATCACCGCGCCCGACCTGATCGGCGGCTTCGATCAAAGCTCCGATGGGCGCCACAAGCCGGCCTGAAAACCACAAGCCAAGCCACATGGCCGACATCAAAACGAGCAGGGATATCAGAATGTAGAACACCGCAAACCCGATCGAAATGGTCGACTTTTCCTCTTCCATCTTCTGATAGTCGTCGATCGCGGTGCGGGTGCGCGCCACATGGGCCACCACCTGCTGGTTCACATCACGGCGTATCTGCAAAAAAATGTCGTCCTCGCCCAAACGCGCAATGGCGAGCACCTGAGAGGTTTCAAAATCGACCGTCACCGCGCTTTGGCCCGCCGGAATTTTTTCAAGAAACACCGCTTTGGGCACCTGCACCGGCCCCTCAGACATACGGACGCCCGATCGCGCATAAACCTCACCCGTCAGATTGAAGACGACGGATTCATGCAGATTGCGCCAGATGGTCTGGGTTTGAACCAGCTCGGCAAATTTACGCGGTTCAGTGTCGATCAAGGGTCGGAAGCGATTGACGTCCTGGCCCATCGCCACCGCTTCGCCGCGCAAGACCGTGGCATGTTCTTCCAGATAGGCTTCAGCCACGGTAACCGAATGGCTCATCACCGTACCGACCTTGTCGGAAAACCAGGTCTGCAAACCAAGATTGAGTGTCAGGGCCGAAAAGCCCGCCACCGTAATTGCCGGCACGACAGCGACAATGCCAAACAAGGCGACCAGCCGCAGATTGAGGCGCGCGCCGGCCATGCCGCGCTGGCGATCACGCCACAAGCGAAAAACAAACAGGCCAATCAGACCAACCAGCAACACCATGAAAGCAAGCGACACGCCAACCAGCGCCGACATAATCTCAGGCGTCTGTTCAATCGGCAAAACGCCGGTCGCCGTGCCGTATGTGATCAGCCCCGATGCAAGCGCAATCAGCGCAATCGACACGGCCGCGCCAGCGCCGAGAATGCGGCGGCGGCCCCGCGGTGCTTCGCGATCACCCTCATACAGATGCGTTGAACTGACGGTCGAATTGACCAAAGCAACCCCTCACGTCTTGCCCCTCGCGCCGTCCCCATACAGCGCACCACTGGATCGCACGAATCTGTGCCATCGCCACAACAATGTTGCAGTAATGCACCATTTTGGCAAGAGGGGGATTGGGCTGCTACCGCATGCCGCGGACGACTTGAATATCTAAGTCCTTGATCTTCTTGCGCAACGTATTGCGGTTGAGCCCCAACAAGGCGGCGGCGCGAATCTGGTTACCCCGGGTGGCGCCCAGACAGGCAGAAATCAAGGGCCTCTCGACTTCCCGCACCAGCCGGTCATACAGGCCCGGCGGCGGCAGCTCATCGCCATGAGCGGCGAAATAGCGGCTTAAATGCCGCTCCACAGCGGTTGAGAGGCTTTCAGGCTCCCCTTCCGGCATCGGGACCGAATCGCTGATCTGGCTGGTGTCGGTTTCGATCAATTCATGCTGGATAATCTCAAGCGAGATCACCTCATCGGAATAGATCGCCGTCAGCCGGCGCACGAGGTTTTCAAGCTCCCGCACATTGCCCGGCCAGCCATAATGTTTGAGCAGGTCGAGCGCATCGCCATCCACGCGCTTGGCGGGCAGGCCTTCCTGCTCGGCCTGGGATAAAAAATGCCGGACAAGGTCGGGAATATCCTCGGTGCGCTCGCGCAGCGGTGGAAGGCGGATCGGCACCACATTAAGCCGGTAATACAGGTCCTCGCGAAACAGGCCCTGACGGATTAGCTGACGCAAATCGCGGTTGGTGGCCGCCACAATGCGCACATCGGTTTTGATCGGGGTGCGGCCGCCCACCGTGGTGAACTCACCTTCCTGCAGCACCCGCAGAAGCCGGGTCTGGGCTTCAAGCGGCATGTCCCCGATCTCATCAAGGAACAGCGTGCCGCCATCAGCCTGTTCAAACCGGCCCGCACTTTTGGCGTTGGCGCCGGTGAAAGCGCCTTTCTCGTGGCCGAACAGTTCTGATTCGATCAGCTCGCGGGGAATGGCCGCCATATTGATCGCCACAAAAGGCCCCGCGCTGCGTTTGCCATATTCATGCAGCGCCTTGGCGACGAGTTCCTTGCCGGTGCCGCTTTCGCCCGTGATCATCACGGTTAGATCGGTTCCCATCAGCCGCGCGAGCACGCGGTAAATATCCTGCATGGCCGGGGAACGGCCAATCAGCGGCAGGCGCGCTTCATCCTCTTCCACGGCCGAACTGTCATCAGCGGCGCGCGGTTTGGCGAGCGCGCGTTCAACCACCTGGGTCAACTCGTTCAGATCAAAGGGCTTGGGCAGATATTCGTAGGCGCCACGCTCAGCCGCCTTGATTGCGGTCATGAAAGTGTTTTGCGCGCTCATCACAATGATCGGCAGATCAGGCCGCATCTTCTTGATGCGCGGCAACAGATCAAGCCCGTTTTCATCGGGCATCACAACATCAGTGATGACCAGATCGCCCTCGCCGCTCGACACCCAGCGCCACAGCGTGGCGGCATTGCCGGTGGAGCGCACCTCATAGCCGATCCGCCCCAAAGCCTGATTGAGCACCGTGCGGATCGCGCTGTCATCATCAGCGATCAGTACCGTTCCTTGCGCCATGGGTTCGGTCCTTTCGTTTATGCGCCGCCTGCGCGGATTTGCTGTACCGGCAAGAAGACGCGGAAACAGGTCCGCCCCGGTTCGCTGTCACATTCGATCACCCCGCCATGATCGCCAATGATCTTGGCCACCAGCGCCAGGCCAAGCCCCTGGCCCTTGGGCTTGGTGGTAACAAAGGGATCAAACAGATGGGCCTTGAGTTCTTCAGGAACGCCGGGACCATTGTCGGTCACGCAGACCTCCAGCGGCAAAGCAAGCCGCTCCCGCGAGCCCGGCACCGCCACCCGCACACCATGACGATAGGCCGTGGTCAGCGTGATCTTGCCGCCCTCTTTCGGCACCGCCTCGCACGCATTCTTCACCAGATTGAGCATGGCTTGCACCAGCTGGTCGCGGTCCCCGCCGACCGGCGGCAAGGAGGGGTCAAACTCTTCAACAATATCGACATGGGAGCCAAAGCCCGCCTTGCCGAGCTTGCGGACATGGTCCAGCACCTCATGAATATTGACCGGCAAACGGTCAATCGGGCGCTGATTGGAAAAGACTTCCATGCGGTCGACAATTTTAACGATGCGGTCGGCCTCGTCACAAATCAGCCGGGTCAGGTCGCGTGCTTCGGGCGCGCTGTCGAGCTCAATCAGTTGCGCCGCGCCGCGTATGCCCGACAAAGGGTTCTTGATTTCATGGGCCAGCATGGCAGCCATTGCGGTGACCGATCGGGCCGCGCCCCGGTGCAGCAATTGCCGGTCCATGGCATTTGCGATGGTCCGTTCCTGCAACATGACAAAGACCGGCGGCGGGCCGTCATGCTCTTCAAAGCGCGACACCTGAATATCGACCAGGCGGGGGCCGGTGCGCGGCATGCCGAGATCAACACCATATTCGGAGATCGACCCGCCCTTCTGGCGGATCTGCTCAATCAGGCTCAACAAGGGCGTGCCGAACGGCACAAAATCGGCCAGCCGCGCTTCAAGCAGACGCGCCACAGAGGCGCCGAAGAATTGCTCGGCAGCGATATTGACGTAGGAAATCTTGCCGCCACTGCTCACCAGCACGATGGGGTGGGGCAGGAAATCCAGCAGCTCGGCGCGCATCTCGGCGGGAACTTGCGGGGCATGGAGACGTTCAGCCAAAGCCATCAGGCAGCCTCCTCAAACGGGGTTGCGTAAAATTCTTCCAGGGCCGCGCGCACCTTTTGAGGTTCGTTTTCGCGCACAAGCGCGGTGCGGAGCGCAGGCCCGCCGGGGCGGCGGTCAAGATACCAGCCCAGATGTTTTCGGAAGGGCCGCAGGCCATGCACCGGGCCACCATCGGCGATCATATCGTCGAAATGGCGCAGCACGATCGCGCCTTGCTCTTCAAGGCCGGGCTCTGGCCTGCGCTCCCCGCTCATCAAAAAGTGCCGGAGCTGGCCAACAAACCAGGGTCGGCCTTGCGCCCCGCGGCCGACCATAACGCCGTCGGCGCCGGACAGGTCAAGCGCATGCAGCGCGCCTTCAAAACATTCAATATCGCCATTGACGATCAGCGGGATCGAAATCGCCTCGCGCACCGCGCGAATGGCGCGCCAGTCGGCCCGGCCCTTATAGAACTGGCACCGCGTGCGGCCATGCACCGTGATCAGCTTGACGCCGAGGTCTTCGGCGCGGCGCGCCAGGTCCGGCGCATTGATTTGACCATCATCCCAGCCCAACCGCATTTTCAGCGTCACCGGCACCGACACGGCGTTCACGGTGGCCTCAATCAAACGGCTCGCCAGATCAAGATCACGCATGAGCGCGGAACCGGCGAGACCCGTCACCACCTTCTTGGCGGGGCATCCCATATTAATGTCGATAATGTCAGCACCCCAATCCTCATTGAGACGGGCGGCATCGGCGAGCTGATCGCATTTGTTGCCGGCAAGCTGAACGATGCGCGGATTTTCATCCTGATCGGCGCGGATGCGCAGCATGGACTGGCGCTGGCCGGTCAACAGCGTGCCACTTGCCACCATCTCGCAAACCGTGTACCCCGCACCCAATTGGCGGGCGAGACGGCGAAAGCTCTGATCGGTCACCCCGGCCATGGGGGCAAGCGCCACCGGGGCCTCAAGCGTGACCGGTCCAACCGACACAGGCGTAAGGCGCGGCGTCGCGCTTCTTTCTCGCCGGGGTTGTTTGCAGGCCGGAATGTCCGTCACACCAACGCCTCAATTGTTCAAAAAATGGGCAAAAATACCGATGCCTAATCTTTACGCAGAATACGGCGCAAACCGCGGAAATGCAAGCGCCACCCCCCGGGTGCGCGCATGAGCCGCCGCGTTGCAAGCCTGGTTGTCGCCGCCGGACGGGGAACCCGCTTTGGCGGCATTCTGCCCAAACAATATGCCCCCCTGTTTGGCAAAATGGTGCTCAGCCGCACCTTGAACGCGCTGCGTGCAATCCCCGATATGGGCCCCATTCAAGTGGTCATCCACCCTGATGATGAACGCTTCTATGCGATTGCCGCGCGCGGCATTGAAGGCGTGCTGCCCCCGGTTCATGGCGGCGCGGATCGGCAGGAAAGCGTGCGATTGGGGCTTGAGGCGCTGCGGGCTGAAAACCCCGATTTTGTGCTCATTCATGATGCCGCCCGCCCCTTCCTGTCCTTTGCCACGGCCGACCGGCTGATCCTGGCGCTGGAAAGCCACAGGGGCGCGATTGCGGGCCTGCCGGTGGTCGATGCGCTGTGGCGCGGCGATGATCAGGCCATGGTAGATGAGCCGGTCGACCGGACAAGCCTGTGGCGGGCGCAAACCCCGCAAGCCTTTCATTATGGCGAAATCCTGTCCGCCCATACCGACTTTGCCGGGGCCCGCCTTGCCGATGATGCCGCCGTTGCCAAAGCCCAGGGGTTGGACGTGGCTTTTGTCGAGGGCGATGAGCATTGCTTCAAAATCACCACCAAAGGCGATCTCGACCGCGCCGAGCGCCACATTCTGACCCGCATGTCGGATATGCGCACGGCCCAGGGCTTTGACGTCCACGCCTTCGGGCCGGGCGATCATGTCTGGCTGGGCGGGGTGCAAATCCCCCATGATCTGGGCCTGGTCGGCCATTCCGATGCCGACGCCGGACTGCACGCGCTGACCGATGCGGTGCTGGGAGCGATTGGCGCAGGCGATATTGGTGAGCATTTCCCGCCCTCAGATCCGCAATGGAAAGGCGCGCGGTCTGACCGGTTTCTCGCCCATGCCGCGACGCTGGTGGCTGACCGGCGCGGCGTGATTGCCAATCTTGACCTCACCCTGATCTGTCAGGCCCCCAAAATCGGGCCCCATCGCGAAGAGATGCGCGCACGCATTGCACAGATTGTGCAAATCAGCGAGGATCGGGTGAGCGTTAAAGCCACCACCACCGAAAAGCTCGGCTTCACCGGCCGCAAGGAGGGGCTTGCCGCGCTCGCCACCGCGACCATCCGTCTGCCCTGACGGACCTGCCCTGACGGATCTGAGCATGTTGCCCTTTTTGAAAGAACCGCCTGAACAACTTGGCTGGTTTCACCCTTCGACCTTGACCGCAACCTGGTTCTGGTCGGGCCTGTTTCCCTTTGCGCCCGGCACGGCGGGATCGGCGGCCGCCTTGCCCTTTGCGTTCATAATTTCGTGGGTTCTGGGCCAATGGTGGTTGCTGCCTGCTGCGGTGCTTGCCTTTGTGGCGGGCCTGTGGGCGTGCAGCATCTATGCGCCGGCCACCGGCAAGAAGGACCCCGGCGCGTGTGTCATCGATGAGGTCGCCGGCCAGTTTGTGACGCTGGCCTTCATTCCCGCCGCGCTGACGATGACCACATTGAGCTGGTACATTATCGGCTTTCTGCTGTTCCGCGCCTTCGACATTGTCAAACCCTGGCCTGCCAGCAAGTTTGATCGCGAGCTCGATGGTGCGATGGGCATCATGCTCGATGACATGATTTCGGGCCTGATGGCCGGTGTGGTTTTGTTGATTGCCTATGTGCTGTGGAACGGGGTCGGCAATGTCTAAGGCCGTATCTGATACCGGGTCTGATGATCCCGAACTCTACGCCCTTGCCGCCATGGTGCTTGAACGCGCGCGTAACCGCGAAGCCAAGATCGCCACAGCCGAAAGCTGCACCGGAGGGCTGATCATGGGCCGGTTAACCGACATTCCCGGCTCGTCCGACGTTGTCGACCGGGGCTTCATCACCTATACGAACGACGCGAAAAAAGCCCTGCTCGGCGTCACCGAAACCGCCTTGCGGGAACATGGCGCGGTGTCCGAGACCGTCGCCCGTGCCATGGCGATGGGGGCGCTTGTGCAATCCGACGCCCGGCTTGCCATCGCCGTCACCGGCATTGCAGGCCCGACCGGCGGAACCGAACTGAAGCCTGTGGGCCTTGTTCATCTCGCCGCCGCCAGCCGTCTGGCGGGCGAGATTCCCCGCGTCATCCATCGTGAGGCGCGCTTTGGTGATCTGGGCCGGGCGCAAGTGCGGCGCGAAACCGTCAAGCTTGCCTTCCAAATGCTTGAAGAGCTGATGGATCAGAGGTCTGATCCAAACGCCTGATGATCAGACGGCAATTCAGGATGGGCAAAGCCCGGCAGCGGCACAAAGCGCTTGCGCGCCTCCTGCCCGAACGCATCAATCATGCGCAGTACGGCACGCTCAAACACCGGCGCGATAGCCTTTTGATAGACTGCGCGCTGAAACTCAAAATCAATGTGGAAATCAACTTCGGTCCGGCCATCTTCAAGGGCCCGGAAGCCCCAGCGATTGGTGAGATACTCAAACGGGCCATCGAGATATTCCACCAGAATGGAACCGGGCTCATCCAGCGTCACGCGGCTTGAAAACTGCTCCCGAAACAGCTGATAGGCGACAATCATGTCGCAATACAGGACCGGCTTGCCCTTGACCTTGAGCTTGCGCTTGATGCGAAGCCCCGCGCACCAGGGCAGAAAGTCAGGATAGGTCTTCACGTCGGCGACAAGCGAAAACATGTCGGCCTGCCCGTACGGCACGATGGAAATTTCACTATGCTGAGGCATTATTCGGCTGCGCTCAATTTCGCCTGACGGTTGGCTTTAAGCCGGGCAAAATCTTCCCCCGCATGATGCGATGATCGGGTCAGCGGGCTGGCCGAGACCATCAAAAAGCCCTTCGCATAGGCCATCTGCTCAAAGCTCTCAAATTCAGCCGGTTCGACAAACCGGTCGAGCACATGATGTTTGGGCGTGGGCTGCAAATATTGGCCGATGGTCAAAAAGTCGACCTTGGCCACCCGCAAATCATCCATGACCTGCAAGACTTCCTCACGCTTTTCCCCCAGGCCCACCATCAGGCCCGACTTGGTGAAAATCTCAGGATCGATTTCTTTCACCATCTGCAACAGGCGCAGCGACTGGAAATAGCGTGCGCCGGGCCGCACCGAATAATAAAGCCCCGGCACGGTTTCAAGATTGTGGTTGAAGACATCGGGCTTGGCACGCGCCACCACTTCAATCGCGCCATCCTTGCGCAAAAAATCAGGCGTCAGAATTTCAATCGTCGTGCCGGGTGCGGCTTCGCGAATCGCCTGAATGGTTTCGGCAAAATGTTGCGCGCCGCCGTCGCTGAGATCATCGCGGTCGACCGATGTGATCACCACATGATTGAGCCCCAGCTCCTTCACCGCCTGCGCCACATTGGTGGGCTCAAAGGGGTTGAGCGCGCCGGGCTGGCCCGTACGCACATTGCAAAATGAACAGGCGCGCGTGCAGATATCGCCCATGATCATCATGGTGGCGTGGCGCTTGGACCAGCATTCGCCCAGATTGGGGCAGCTGGCTTCTTCGCACACTGTCGACAGGCCCTTGTCGCGCATGATTTTTTTGGTTTCAGCGTAATGCGGCGAATTGGGCTGCTTCACACGAATCCATTTCGGTTTGCGCGGGATGGCACTCGACGGACGATGGGCTTTTTCCGGGTGGCGATGCTCTGACATGGTGCTGAAACTAGGCCCGCAAATCAGAAATGTATAGTGCGGCCATAGGCATCGAGCACCGCCTCATGCATCATCTCCGACAAGGTGGGATGGGGGAAGACGGTCTGCATCAGTTCAGCTTCGGTGGTTTCAAGCTGCCGGGCAATGGCAAAGCCCTGGATCAGTTCGGTCACTTCCGCCCCGATCATGTGCGCGCCAAGCAGTGCGCCGGTCTTGTCGTCAAACACCGTCTTGATGAAACCTTCGGCCTCACCCAAAGCCAAAGCCTTGCCATTGGCCTGAAACGGGAATTGGCCGACGCGCACCTTCAATCCCTGATCCTTGGCTTTCTGTTCGGTCAGACCCACAGAGGCAATCTGGGGATGGCAATAGGTGCAGCCGGGAATATTGCCGGTATCAAGCGGATGGGCGCCTTTATGGCCCGCAAGCCGCTCCACAGCGACAATGCCTTCATGCGACGCTTTGTGGGCAAGCCAGGGCGGCCCGGCCAGATCGCCAATGGCAGCCACGCCTTTCACGCCGGTTTCACCCCATTCATTGACCACCACATGGGTTTTCTCAACCGTGATGCCCGCCTCTTCAAGGCCAAGCCCTTCGACATTGCCGACAATGCCGACGGCGAGAATGACCCGGTCGAATGTCTGCGTCTCTTCGCCCTTCTTGGATTTGAGAACCGCGTCGACCGCGCCGTCTTTGGGGGTTAAGGACAGCACTTCTGTGCTGGTCATCAGCGCCATGCCCTGCTTCTTAAAGCTCTTGGCGGCGAACTTCGACACATCGGCATCTTCGACGGGCAAAATCCGGTCCATCACTTCAACGACGGTCACTTTTGAGCCAAGCGTCTGGAAGAAGCTGGCGAATTCAATGCCGATAGCGCCAGAACCAATGACCAGCAGCCGTTCTGGCACCGTGTCAGGGACCAGCGCATGCTTGTAGGTCCAGATCAGCTTGCCGTCGGCCTTGAGATGATCAAACTCCCGCGCGCGCGCACCGGTCGCCAGAATAATGCGCGGGCTTTTCACAGTGGGGCCACCCTTGATGGACAGTGTCCCCGCATCGGTCAATGCCGCTTCGCCTTCAATGACCGTCACCTTGTTTTTCTTCAACAGGCCCGCCACGCCTTTGGACAAACGATCCGCCACACCGCGGCTGCGTTTGACGATCGCGTCGAGTTCAAAGCGGGGATCATCAGCCGCCAGGCCAAACTCGTCCAGACGGCCCAGCAGTCCGTAAAGCTCGGAACTGCGCAGAAGCGCCTTGGTCGGGATACAGCCCCAATTGAGGCAGATGCCGCCCAAATGCTCACGCTCGATCACGACCGTCTTAAGGCCCAGCTGGGCGGCGCGAATGGCGGCCACATAACCGCCGGGACCACCGCCAACTACGGCGCAGTCAAAATTTTGCGTCTCACTCATGGCGTGTCTCCTCAGGCCAGCATCTGCACGGGATCTTCGATCAACCGCTTGAAGTGCTGCAGCCAGCGCGCGCCAAGCGCCCCATCGACCGAGCGATGATCACATGACAGGGTCACCGACATGATGGTCGCAACTTCGATCTGATCGCCCGCGCGTACCACAGGGCGTTTTTCACCCGCACCGATAGCCAGGATCATGCCTTGCGGCGGATTGATGACGGCGGCGAAATCCTTGATGCCGAACATGCCCAGATTGGAGATCGAGAACGACCCGCCCTGATATTCTTCGGGCTTGAGCTTCTTGTCCCGCGCCCGGGTGGCGAGGTCACGCATTTCTTCAGACAATTGTTTGAGGCCCTTATGCTCACAGCCGCGCAGGACCGGCGTGATCAGCCCGCCATCCATCGCCACAGCGACCGAAATATCAGCCGTGGGGTAACGCAGAATGGCATCGCCGTCCCAGGTGACATTGGCCTCAGGCACCGCCATCAGCGCATGCGCACTGGCCTTGATGATGAAATCATTCACCGACACTTTGGCATCGAGCGCCTCATTGAGGCGCTTGCGCGCGGCGAGCAGCGCGTCAATCTCGCAATCAATAGTCAGATAAAAATGCGGGACCGTGCTTTTGGCCTCGCTCATGCGCTTGGCAACCGTCTTGCGCATCGCGTCCAGTTTGATGCGTTCAACCTCGCCCGACAGCTGCATCTGGGGCGCAGCCGCTTGTTTGCTGGCACCCTGCTTGGCGGCCTGTTCAACATCACGCTGAATGATGCGGCCATGGGGGCCTGAGCCCTTCACTGCCGACAGATCAACGCCTTCCTGCTCCGCAATGCGGCGGGCGAGCGGTGTTGCAAACAAACGCGCCATCACTTGCCCTCCACATAAGCAACTTTACGGGCGGCTGCGACCACCTCATCCACACTGGGCAAAGCGAGCTTTTCAAGATTGGCCGCATAAGGCATGGGGACGTCTTTGCCGGTTACCCGCAGGATCGGCGCATCAAGGTAATCAAAGGCATCCGCCGACAGGCGCGCAGCGATTTCCGCGCCAATGCCGCAAACCGGGAAGCCCTCCTCCACCGTGACCGCCCGGTTGGTTTTTTTCAGCGACGCGATCAGCGTGTCCCAGTCAATGGGCCTTAAAGAGCGCAGATCAATCACCTCGGCATCGATGCCGTCTTCCTTGAGCTTTTCAGCCGCATCGAGACAATAGCCGACAGAAATGGAATGGCCGATTAGCGTGACATCGCTGCCGGGTTTAGCAATGCGCGCCTTGCCGATGGGCAAAACCCAATCATCAAGCTTGGGAACCTCAAAGCTTTTGCCATAGAGGATTTCATTTTCAAGGAAGATGACCGGATTGGGGTCGCGGATGGCGGCTTTCAAAAGCCCCTTGGCATCGGCGGCTGTATAGGGCGAAACGACCTTGAGGCCCGGAATTTGCGCGTACCAGGAGGCGTAATCCTGGCTGTGCTGGGCCGCCACGCGGCTGGCGGCACCATTGGGGCCGCGGAAGACGATGGGACAGCCCATCTGGCCGCCGGACATGTACAGCGTCTTGGCGGCCGAATTGACGATTTGGTCAATGGCCTGCATGGCAAAGTTAAATGTCATAAATTCAACCACGGGGCGCAGACCGGCAAAGGCCGCGCCGACGCCCAAACCGGCAAAGCCGTGTTCGGTAATCGGTGTGTCGACCACACGCTTGCCGCCAAACTCTTCCAACAGGCCCTGGGTGACCTTGTAAGCGCCCTGATATTCGGCGACCTCTTCGCCCATGACAAAGACGCTGTCGGTACTGCGCATCTCTTCAGCCATGGCATCGCGCAGTGCCTCGCGCACGGTCATGGTGACCATCTCGGTGCCTTCGGGGACTTCAGGGTCAGGCGCAGGCGCGTCTGGTTCGGGTTCGGCGGGGGCCTCAACATCCCTTGCTTCGACGGGCGCGGCCTCCTTTTCAGCATCACCGTCTTCATCGGCAGCGGGTGGTGGCGGTGCACCCGCCCCGGGATCAAAACCGTCCAGCGCGCTTTCGTCTTCGCCCTCTTCCAGAATGATCGCGATGGGGGCGTTGACCTTGACCTCTTCAGTCCCTTCGGCGACGAGGATTTTGGCGAGCGTGCCTTCCTCAACCGCTTCCACTTCCATGGTGGCCTTGTCGGTTTCGATTTCGGCGATGACATCGCCGGCCTCAACCGTGTCGCCTTCGGCGACCAGCCATTTGGCAAGCGTGCCTTCTTCCATGGTGGGTGAAAGGGCGGGCATCAAAACAGATACGGGCATGATCAGGCCTCCTTCACCACATCGGTCCACAGCTCAGACGGGTCGGGCTCAGGACTTGACTGGGCAAAGTCGGCCGCATCACCGACCACTTTCTTGACCTCGGCATCAATATCCTTCAGCGCGGCTTCGTCGGCCCAGCCCTCTTCAATGATCCGGGCCTTGGCCTGGGTGATCGGGTCATGCTCTTCGCGCATCTGTTTGACTTCATCCTTGGAGCGGTATTTGGCCGGATCCGACATGGAATGGCCGCGATAGCGATATGTCTTCATTTCAAGAATGAAGGGGCCACCCCCTCCCCGGATTTCAGCCAGCGCCTCGTCCACCGCGTCGCGAACGGCCAGCACATCCATGCCGTCCACCTCGCGGCCGGGAATGGCAAAACTGGCACCACGCTTGTGCAGATGGGTCTCCGCCGAGCTGCGCTTGACCGAGGTACCCATGGCATATTGGTTGTTTTCGATCACATAGAGCACGGGCAACTGCCACAGCTCGGCCATGTTGAAGCTTTCATAGACCTGGCCCTGATTGGCCGCGCCGTCGCCGAAAAAGGTGATCGCGACCGCCTCGGTCTCCTGATATTTGTTGGCAAAGCCAAGCCCGGTTCCGATGGGCACCTGGGCACCGACAATGCCATGGCCGCCGAAAAAGTTCTTTTCTCGGCTGAACATATGCATGGAGCCGCCCTTGCCCCGCGAATAGCCGCCCTCGCGCCCGGTCAGCTCGGCCATCACCCCGCGCGGGTCCATCCCGCAGGCCAGCATATGGCCGTGATCGCGATACGAGGTCACCACCTGATCTTCATCGCGGGCGGAGGCCAGCGTGCCGACCACCACGGCTTCCTGGCCGATATACAGATGGCAAAAACCACCGATCAGGCCCATGCCGTACATCTGGCCGGCCTTTTCCTCAAAGCGGCGGATCAGCAGCATGTCGCGATAATAGGTGAGAAGTTCGTCTTGCTCGACGCTGCCTGAAACAGGCGGGTTGACCGCCCCTGCGCTTGCGTCTGTCCCCTTGGTTTCTTCCTGGGCTTTTTTGGCCGATGCCATCATGGTCTCCCGAATGCCGTGTCAGAACCCCCCGGATCTCGGCGACCACGATAGCGCGCGACTATGGCGCTTTCTATACATCAAATGCGAAAGACCATGCGTTTCAGGCAATTAGCGCGATCAAGAAAGAAGAACGGGGAAAAATGGAATTATTGTGCGCTTTGGGGCCGCTCAATGATAATTTCATTTTCGCCGACAAAGCCCAGCGCGCGGCGCGCCTGCTCGTCCAGCAGGTCGGGATCAAGCTTGTCCTGACGGAGATAGGTGGCGTGCGCCTCCAGCGCCTTGCGCTCGGCGACAATGTCGGCATGCTCGGCATCAAGCCGGACAAGTTCATCTGCGACATCGGACCAGGCGATCAGACCATATTTGCCGTGGACCGCGTGATAGCCGAAATAGGTGATCAACAGCGCGCAGATGAGCGGCATGCTTGCCGCCCGCGCCTTGACCCAGATTTCGCCTTGCAAATTCACGCCCATCGCCTCCACGAATCACCCGTCCAGAGAATCAGAAGCGATTCTCCGGGTCAAGGAAAAGCGTGGCGTGCTGTCTGGATTTAGCCGCGCAGAACGGCCCGTCCGGCATATTCGGCCTCAGGCCCCAGTTCCTCTTCAATGCGGATCAGCTGGTTGTATTTGGCCAGCCGGTCGGAGCGCGCGAGCGAGCCGGTTTTGATCTGTCCGCAATTGGTGGCCACCGCGAGATCGGCAATGGTGGCATCTTCGGTTTCACCCGAGCGATGCGACATGACGGCGGTGTAGCGCGCGCGGTGGGCCATTTCGACCGCTTCCAGCGTTTCGGTCAACGAGCCGATCTGGTTGACCTTGACGAGGATCGAGTTCGCGACGCCTTTTTCGATGCCGTCTTTGAGGCGCACGGGGTTGGTCACAAACAGATCATCGCCGACCAGCTGGACTTTGTTGCCGATCTTGTCGGTCAGGGCTTTCCAGCCATCCCAGTCATCTTCGGCCATGCCGTCCTCAATTGAGATGATCGGGAATTTGGCGCACAGATCGGCGTAATAGTCAGCCATACCGCCGGCATCGAGCATCTTGCCTTCCCCGGCGAGATTATATTTTCCGTCGGCGTAAAATTCGGTCGAGGCGGCATCAAGGGCAATATGGATGTCATCGCCGGGCTTGTAGCCCGCGCCTTCAATCGCCCGCATGATGAATTCCAGCGCTTCGGTCGAGCTCGACAGGCCCGGCGCAAAGCCGCCCTCATCACCGACATTGGTGTTGTGACCGGCGTCTTTGAGACCTTTTTTCAGGGTCTGGAACACTTCGGCACCCATGCGGACGGCGTGGCCCAGCGAGTCGGCCGCCACCGGCATGATCATGAATTCCTGAATGTCGATGGGATTATCGGCGTGCGCCCCGCCATTCAGAATATTCATCATCGGTACGGGCAGGACGCGTGCGCCAACTCCGCCAATGTAGCGGTAAAGCGGCGTGTCGAGATCATCAGCCGAGGCTTTGGCGAGCGCCATGGACACACCCAGAATGGCATTGGCACCAAGACGGGCTTTGTTGGGCGTGCCGTCCAGCTCGATCATCAGCCGGTCAAGACCGATTTGATTGTCGGCATCCATGCCGCCCAGCGTTTCAAACAGCTCGCCATTGACGGCCTCAACCGCTTTCAGCACGCCCTTGCCGCCATAGCGGGATTTGTCGCCATCGCGTAGCTCAACCGCCTCATGTGCGCCGGTTGAGGCACCCGACGGGACGGCTGCCCGGCCAAAGGCCCCCGATTCAAGCAAAACCTCAACTTCGACAGTGGGATTGCCCCGGCTGTCGAGAATTTCGCGCGCGCGAATATCGATGATGGCGGTCATGGAAGCCTCATATGTGTGTCAACAATTTGAAGGGGGTTTAGCTCAACCAGCGTCCGCGCAAAAGCCCTGTTTCACGAACCGATCACGGCGGTGACAATCATCGCGCCAATCGCCAGCGGGATCACCACCCGCATCAGCCAGCGCCAGGCGGTGAACACAAGCCCGTCAGACCAGCCAAACTCGGCGCGGATCGTGTCCGACGAGATCACCCAGCCGCCAAACAGACCGATTAGCAGCCCGCCCGTGGTGAGCATGAAATTCGAGGTGATGAAATCCACCGTGTCGAGCCAGTTCTTGTCAGCAAACAGCGGGATGAACCCAAGCGGCCGCCAATCGGCCATCACATTGAAGGACAGGACCGACAACAGGCCCAAAACCCAGATCACGACCCCAGCGCCAATTGCGGCATGCACGCGCTTGATGCCTTTTTCTTCAGCGTAAGACACGACGATTTCAACAATCGAGATCGAACTGGTGATGGCCGCCACCAGAAGTAACGTAAAGAAGACCGTGCCAATCACACCGCCAAAACCCATCTGCCCAAAGGCAATCGGCAGGGAGACAAAGACCAGGCCCGGGCCGGCACCGGGCTCCACCCCGAAGGCAAACACGATCGGGAAGATGATCAGCCCTGCCATGACAGCAACCATCGTGTCGGACACCGCAATGATCGCGCTGGAGCTGGGGATGGCCGCGTCCTTCTCAAGATAGGCCCCATAAGTCAGCAGGATCGCCATGCCGACACCGACCGAGAAGAAAGCCTGACCAATCGCCTGCAGCACCACAATGGGCGTGATCTTGGAAAAATCAGTGGTGAACATGAACTCAACCGCCTGGCCAAATGCGCCCTCAGACACCGCATAGGCGAGAAGGCCGAACATCAACAGCAGCAGAGTCGGCATCAGAATATCAACGGCGCGTTCAATGCCCGATTGCACCCCGCGTGCGGGGATCGCCACCGTGATGATCATGAACAGCGTATGGAAAAGCGTCAGCTTCCATGGGTCGGCCAGAAGGCCGGAGAAAACCTCTCCGGCCGCCTGGGCATTGTCGGCAAAGCCCACAGTGACCCCTTCGAGCACATAGGCAATCACAATGCCGCCGATCACCGAATAGAAGGTGACGATCATGAAGGTCGCGGTCATGCCGATCCAGCCAATGGCCGACCATGCCCCGCTCGCCCCATGCTCTTGCGCGACGCGGCGCGCGCTTGATACGGCTGACATTTGCCCGCGCTTGCCGATCAGAATTTCGGTCATGGCAAGGGGAAGTGCAATGATTAGAATGCAGCCGAGATAAACAAGGACAAATGCCCCGCCGCCATTCTCACCGGCCATATAGGGAAAGCGCCAGAAATTGCCCAGGCCAACCGCGGCCCCGACGGATGCCAGGATGAAGCCGAAGCGGGACGACCAATGATCGGTTTTCAGACCTTCTTTTGAAACGCTCATGCCCCTCCCCCTCGATATCGCAGGCTAGCCGATGACAAGCGGCCTTTGCTTGGCCAGCGCATCAAACGCCTGCCAGTCGGCGACCATGTCCTCAAGCTTGTCCATCGGGATCATATTGGGCCCGTCCGACGGCGCTTTATCCGGATCAGGATGGGTTTCGGCAAACACCATGGCGACGCCGACCGACACGGCTGCGCGCGCCAGCACCGGCACAAATTCACGCTGGCCACCCGATGTCGCGCCCTGCCCGCCGGGCTGCTGCACCGAATGGGTGGCGTCAAACACCACCGGACAGCCGGTTTGCGCCTTCATGATGGGAAGCCCGCGCAGATCGGTCACCAGCGTGTTGTAGCCAAAGCTCGCGCCGCGCTCACACGCCATGACATTCTCATTGCCCGCCTCGATGATCTTGCCGGTGACATTCTTCATGTCCCAGGGCGCCAGAAATTGCCCCTTTTTGACATTGATCACCTTGCCGGTTTCGGCAGCGGCCACCAGCAAATCAGTCTGGCGGCACAAAAAGGCGGGGATTTGCAGCACATCGACCACCTGGGCGGCCTCGGCGCAATGCTCTTTTTCATGCACATCAGTCAGCACGGGCAAGCCTGTCTCAGCCTTGATCTCGGCAAAAATTTCCAGCGCCTTGGCCATGCCGATACCACGCGGCGAACTTGCCGAGGTGCGGTTGGCCTTGTCGAACGAGCTTTTATAGACCAGCCCCAGTCCCAGCCGCTCTGCCATTTCTTTGAGCGCATGCGCGGTTTCAAGCGCATGATCGCGGCTTTCCATGGCACATGGCCCGGCAATCAGGGCGAGCGGCAAATCATTGCCGACTTCAAAAGATCCGATTTTAATTGTGCGAGACATGCGTTTCCTTAAGCGAGCCTTTTAGACCAGCCTTGATTGCTCCACCGCGGCGGCCACAAAGGACGAGAACAGCGGATGGGGATCAAACGGCTTTGATTTCAGTTCCGGGTGGAACTGAACGCCAATAAACCATGGATGGTCGGGGAATTCGACAATTTCAGGCAACAGCCCGTCGGGCGAAACACCAGAGAAGACCAGCCCGTGCTGCTCCAGCCGGCCGCGATAAGCCATATTGACCTCATAGCGGTGGCGATGGCGTTCATGAATGATGGTATTGCCGTACACCTGCGCCACCTTGCTGTTTGGTGCCAGATGCGCCTCATAGGCGCCAAGCCTCATGGTGCCGCCCAGATTGCCGCCAGCCTCGCGGGTGTGCAATTCACCCTCGCTCATCCATTCGGTCATCAGACCAACCAAAGGCTCGTCACACTCACCAAATTCCGAGCTTGAGGCGCGATCAAGCCGCGCCAGATTGCGCGCAGCCTCAATCACCGCCATTTGCATGCCGAAACAGATACCGAAATAGGGAACACGCCGCTCGCGGGCAAATTTCACCGCCTCGATCTTGCCTTCGGAGCCGCGCTCACCAAAGCCGCCAGGCACCAGAATGCCGTGCACATCTTCCAGATAGCTTGCCGCGTTGGAGCGTTCGAAAATCTCCGAATCGAGCCATTCGACATTCACCCGAACCTGATTAGCGATCCCGCCATGGGCGAGTGCTTCATTGAGCGACTTATAGGCGTCAATCAGTTGGACATATTTGCCGACCACGCCAATGGTGACTTCGCCTTCGGGTTTCTTGACGCGGTTTGCGATCTCCTGCCAGCGCGTCAGGTCAGGGTCAGGCGCATCGACAATGCCGAAATGGCTCAAAATCCGGTCGTCAAAGCCTTCCTTGTGATAGGAAATCGGCACTTCATAGATGGTCGAGACATCAAGCGCGGGGATCACACAATCAGGGCGGACATTGCAGAACTGCGCGATCTTGCGCCGTTCGCCTTCAGGGATCTCCCGGTCGGACCGGCACAGCAATAAATCGGGCATGATACCGATGCCGCGCAATTCCTTGACCGAGTGCTGGGTCGGCTTGGTCTTCAATTCCCCCGCACTGGGAATATAGGGGATCAGCGTCAAATGGACGAAGGCCGCGCGTTCGGGTCCCAATTCATTGCCCAGCTGGCGAATGGCTTCAAAGAAGGGCAGCCCTTCAATATCGCCCACCGTGCCGCCGATCTCGCACAGCACAAAGTCTGCATCACCGGGATCGCCAAGCGCAAAATCCTTGATCGCATCGGTCACGTGGGGAATGACCTGCACGGTCGCGCCGAGATAATCGCCCCGGCGTTCCTTTTCGATGATCGTCTGATAGATTCGGCCGGTCGTAATATTGTCCGACTGATGGGCGGCCACGCCGGTAAAGCGTTCATAATGGCCAAGGTCGAGATCGGTTTCCGCGCCATCATCAGTGACGAACACTTCGCCATGCTGATAAGGCGACATGGTGCCGGGATCGACATTCAAATAGGGGTCAAGCTTGCGCAAACGGACCTTAAATCCGCGCGCCTGAAGCAATGCGCCCAATGCGGCTGACGCCAGCCCCTTACCAAGAGAGGAAACCACGCCGCCGGTGATGAAAATGTACCGCGTCATGGGCCTTCACAATACATCAAACGCAAACCTGTCCAAGCGCAATTGCGCGCGCACCAAGGGGCTGCGCCAAAAGGCGCAGAGTTGTGCGGCCCCGCATCACAAAAAAGATGCGGCGCCGGTCTCTCAAAACCGGACTATTCGGTCAGCGGAACAGACGGCAGGCCATCTGATTCGGGTGCAGGCGTCTCCCCAAGTCCTTCAGCGGGTGCCGGAGCCATTGTTTCGGGCGCTGCATCCTCAGGGTCTTCAAGCGGCACGACGCTTTCTTCCACCGGCGCATCGAGGATGGAGGGGGCCTCAACTTCCTGGCGCGCCAGAATGGTCAGCCCGATTGAGGTCAGGAAAAACACACCCGCCAGAATGGCCGTGGCCCGTGTCAGCGCATTGCCTGCGCCGCGCGCCGACATCATGCCGCCTCCGCCGCCGCCGATGCCCAGCGCGCCACCTTCGGAACGCTGCAACAGCACGGTGACAACCAGCGCCAACGCAACCAGAATGTGAATGACCAGAAGGACTGTATCCATTTCTTTTTCTTTCCTTGCACGTCATCCCGGCCAAGCGCTTTCTGGCGCGCAAGCCGGGACCCAGACACAGAAACCAGTGCCGGTTTCTGGATCCCGGATCACTGACAACCGCACCCCAATCAAAGATTGGGCGATTGTCGCGTCCGGGATGACGGTTTGAGTTGGGTGTTTCTACCTGTTCTGGCCAAACCGTCAATAGTCGTCAGTTCGACGCACGTTTAGCGGTACACCGCAATAATGCCGTCAAAATCGTCGGCTTTGAGGCTCGCGCCGCCAACCAACGCCCCGTTCACATTCGAAACCGCCATCAACTCAGCGGCATTGGCCGGTTTGACCGACCCGCCATATAAAAGCCGCATGCCCTCGCCTTCGCCACCAAAACGCGCAACAAGCTGGGCGCGCATGGCATTGTGAACCTCGGCAACATCATCAGGCGTCGGCGTCTTGCCGGTGCCGATGGCCCAGACGGGCTCATACGCCACAACGGTATTTTGGGCGGTGGCCCCTTCAGGCACCGATCCGGCCAATTGGCCGCCCACAACATCAAGCGTTTTGCCGCCGTCACGCTCTGCCTCGGTCTCACCGACGCAGATAATCGCCAAAAGGCCCGCCCGCCAGGCCGCTTGAGCCTTTTGGTTGACCAGATCATCGCCTTCGCCATGATCGGCGCGACGCTCGGAATGACCGACAATCACCGCATCGGCGCCCGCATCTTTCAGCATTTCGGCGGAAACATCGCCGGTATGGGCCCCTTTTTCGCCGGGATGGCAGTCCTGCCCGCCAATCGCGACCGCTGAGCCTGCTGCTTTGTCTGCAAATGAGGCAATCAGCGGAACAGGCGGGCAAATCATGACTTCGCAGCCGGCCGGCGCGGCATTCAGCTTGCCGATCAGCGCCTCAAGCTCGGCATCCGAGGTCTTCAGACCGTTCATTTTCCAGTTTCCAGCAACCAGCGCTTTCATTCGCCCGAACCCTACCTTGTGAGTGGAAGTGGGGGAGGCTCTAGCAAATCGACGCCCTGCCGCCAAGTCCGGCTTGGCATTGCCCCCCCGATCCCCCTATAAAGGCGGCCATTTTTAGTCATGTGAGGATTCCATGCTTTCACTTCTTCGACAGGCGGTCGGCTCCTGGGTCGCCAAGATCTTTCTGGGTCTCCTGGTGGCGAGTTTCGCGATCTGGGGCGTCGAAGGCATTTTCCTCAATGCCGGCACCCAGTCGGTGGCCACAGTGGGCGATCAGACGGTGTCCACCCAGGAATTCAATCGCCAGTTCCGCCGCGCCCTTGACGACTATAACCGTCAAAACGGCACCGGCCTGACATTGGCGCAAGCCGTCGAACAGGGCCTGCACTATGAAGTGCTGACCAGCCTTGCCATCAATGCGCTTTATGCCGAACAGGCCGACCGCATGGATCTGGGCGTGTCGACGGACAAGGTGCGGCGTGAAATCCGGTCAATGCGCGGCTTCACCAATTCGCTGGGTGAATTCGACAAGGCGCAGTTTGACTATGTCATGCGTCAGAACGGGCTGACCGAAAAGCAATTCATCGCGCTGATCCGCAAGGATTTGATCAAACAGGAAATGATCCTGGCGATCACCGCAGGCGCAACCGCGCCTGAAGCAATGGTGCAGACGATCTTTGCCCATCGCGGCGAACAGCGCATGGTGGAATATGTCACCCTGACCGAACAGGGCATTGGCGCCCTGCCCGATCCTGACGATGCGACGCTCAAAGACTTTCACCAAAGCAATGCCGCCATGTTCACCGCGCCTGAAATGCGTGATGTCTCGCTGCTGATCCTGTCGCCAGCGGCTTTGACGGCTGAGGTTGCGGTGACCGATGAGGACATTGCCGCCCATTATGAAAACAATAAAGACGGGTTGAGTGAGCCTGAGCTGCGCTCCATCGAACGCGTGGTCTTTGCCAATATGGATGCGGCGCAAGCCGCCCGTACCCGCGTTGAGGCCGGGGAAAGCCTGTCAAAGGTCGGTGCCGAGCTGACCGCACTGACCGAAGATGATATTTTGCGCATCGGGGTGGAGCGTGACGAGCTCGATCCGGCCGAAGCCGATATTGCCTTTTCGCTCGATGAAGGCGCAGTGTCCCAGCCGATTGAAACCCCCTTTGGTCCCAGCCTGATCCGCGTGATCAAGATCAAGCCCGCAGCGGTCCCTGCCCTGTCAGAGGTTCGCGACCAGATTGAAGGCGAGCTCAAGCTCGAAAAAGCGGCCGACCTGATGTTTGATCTGATCGAAACGGTTGAGGACAGCATGGCGGGCGGCTCGACACTCGAAGAAACCGCCGAAGCGATCAATGTGCCGCTCAAAAAAGTGTCCGGGCTTGACCCCAACGGCTTCACCGCCGGCATGCCCGCCCAGGGCCTGCCGCAGCACGATGTGCTGATCGACACGGTGTTTGAGCAAGATCAGGGCTATGACAGCGACCTGACCGAAGCTGATGATGGCAGCTATTACATTGTCCGCGTCGACAAGATTGAGCCCTCGGCACTCAAGCCGTTCGAGACGGTGCGCGCCGATGTCAAAGCCGCCTGGATCGCCGATCAGAAAGCCGACCGGCTGGCCAATGCGGCTGCGGGCTTTAAAGACGGGCTGACCGCCGAGCGCCTGCCTGACGTCGCTGCCAAGGTCGGCAGCGCGGTGCGCGTGTCGGTTCCGATCAACCGGTTTGAACCGCCCGAAGGCTTCACCCGCGACGCCATCGAGGCAATCTTTGCCGCCGAGGGGCCCGGTGCGGTGGTCGATGCCCCGCTGGCCGAGGGTCACATGCTGGGCGTCATCACCAAGATCGAAAAGCCTGACGCAGCCAGCGCGCCACAAGCCTATGCGCAGATGAAACGGCTGATCGACCAGAGCTTCATGGTTGATCTGGGCGCGCAGTTCCAGGGCGCGCTTGAAGCCGAATATGGCATTGAGCTTAATGAACGGGCGATCTCCCTGGTGGTCGATCAGGGCCAATGAGTATCAACCCGTCATTTGCGGACTTTGAGGCGGCGTATGAGGCGGGCAAACCCCAGACGGTGTGGACCGAACTGGTTGCTGATCTCGAAACGCCGGTGTCCGCCTATCTGAAACTGGCCCATGGCAAGCCGATGAGCTTTCTGCTCGATTCGGTCGAAGGCGGGGCCTTTCGCGGACGCTATTCTATCATCGGCCTCAAACCCGACCTGATCCTGCGCGCCTTTGGTGACAAGCCCGAAATCAACCGCACTGCGCGCTTTGATGCCGACGCATTTGAGCCGGTCGAAGGTGGCACGCTCAACGCCATTCGCGCTTTGGTTGCCGAGTGCCGGATCGACATGCCTGACGAGCTGCCCACCATGGCGGCGGGACTGTTCGGCTATATGGCCTATGACACCGTCCGGCTGATGGAGCATTTGCCCAACCAGAACCCTGACCCGCTGGGCCTGCCTGATTGCCAGTTTGTCCGCCCCACCATTGTGGCGGTGTTTGATTCGGTGTTCGACAAGGTCTCGATTGTCACGCCGGTCTGGCCCGAACCCGGCGTGTCGGCGCGAGCAGCCTACGCCCGGGCCGGAGAGCGCTTGTCTGACACGGTGGCTGATTTTGACCGTGCCCTGCCCCGTCCGGCCCTGACGCATGACGATGCGCTTGAGCCTGCCGAAATCACATCCAACACGTCGAAGGACGAATATTTCGCCATGGTCGAAAAGGCCAAGGAGTATATTCGCGCTGGCGATATTTTTCAGGTCGTGCCAAGCCAGCGCTTCTCTAGGCCCTTTGCGTTGCCGCCTTTTGAGCTGTTCCGCGCGCTCAGGCGCACCAACCCCTCGCCTTACATGTATTTCCTTGATTTCGGCGCCTTCCAGATTGCCGGATCGAGCCCCGAAATCCTTGTTGAGGTCAAAGGCCAGACCGTTGTTATTCGGCCCATTGCCGGGTCGCGGCCGCGCGGCGCGACGCCCGAAGATGACAAGGCCAATGAACAAAGCCTGCTGGCTGATCCCAAGGAACTCAGTGAGCATTTGATGCTGCTTGATCTGGGACGCAATGATGTTGGGCGCGTCGCCGAGATCGGCTCGGTCCGGGTGACCGACCAGTTCTTTATCGAACGCTACAGCCAGATCATGCATATCGTGTCGAATGTCGAAGGCACGTTGCGCGGCGACTATGACGGCTTGCAGGCGCTGATTGCGGGTTTCCCCGCAGGCACCGTGTCGGGCGCACCCAAGGTTCGGGCGATGGAAATCATCGACGAGCTTGAGAAAGAAAAGCGCGGCATCTATGCCGGCGGCATCGGCTATTTCGCTGCCGGGGGCGATATGGATACCGCGATTGCGCTCAGAACCGGGGTCATCAAGGATGGCACGCTTTATGTGCAGGCCGGTGGCGGGGTGGTCGCCGACTCTGATCCGCAATATGAATATGACGAAACCGTCCACAAGGCGCGGGCCTTGTTCCGCGCTGCCCAGGAGGCAGAGCGCCAGTGGGACGGACACCAGAACAGGTCTTAAGCCATGCTCATCGTCATCGATAATTATGACAGCTTCACCTACAATCTCGTTCATTTTCTGGGCGAGTTGGGCGGGCTTGGCGCAGACGCCCATGTCATTCGTAATGACCAGATCACGGTTGACGAGCTGATTGCCAAAAAGCCCGACGCGGTGGTGCTATCGCCGGGTCCGTGTGATCCTGATCAAGCCGGTATCTGCCTTGAGCTGATTGAGAAGATGGGCGCAACAACGCCGATCCTGGGCGTGTGTCTGGGCCATCAATCGATTGGCCAGGCCTATGGCGGCAAGGTCATCCGCGCGCCTCACGTCATGCATGGCAAGCTGTCGCCGATCCATCACGCCGACAAAAGCGTGTTTAAAGACCTGCCGCAGGATTTTGACGCCACCCGCTATCACAGCCTGATTGTCGAACGCGAAAGCCTGCCGGGCTGCCTTGAGATCACGGCGGAAACCGCCGATGGTCTGATCATGGGGCTGCAGCACAAAAGCCACCCCGTCCACGGCGTGCAGTTCCATCCTGAAAGCATCGCCAGCCAGCACGGCCATGCTTTGCTGAAAAACTTCCTCGATTTGGCCAGCGCATGAGTGATCTGAAAAAAACCATCATCAAATTGTCCGGCGGCTCGGTGCTCTCGCCCCAAGAAGCCACCGACGCGTTTGAAGTCATTATGTCAGGCGAAGCGTCCGATGTGCAAATCGGCGCATTTCTGATGGGCCTGCGCCAGCGCGGCGAAACCATTGACGAAATTGCCGCGGCCGCGCGTGTGATGCGCGAGAAGTCGGTCAAGGTCGAGGCCCCCGAAGGCGCCATCGACACATGCGGTACCGGCGGCGACGCCAGCGGGACTTACAATATTTCAACCGCAGCCGCCTTCGTGCTGGCCGCCTGCGGCGTGCCGGTCGCCAAGCATGGCAACCGCGCCTTGTCGTCAAAATCAGGATCAAGCCAGGTGCTTGAAGCGCTCGGCGTCAATATCATGGTGGATGCGCCGGTGGTTGAACGGGCGATCCGCGAGGCGGGTCTGGGCTTCATGTTCGCCCCCAAACATCATGGCGCAATGAAACATGTCGGCCCGGCGCGGACTGAGCTTGGCTTCCGCACCATCTTCAATCTGTTGGGTCCGCTGTCCAATCCCGCCGGGACCAAGCACCAGTTGGTCGGCGTCTTTTCAGAACATTGGGTGCGCCCCATGGCCTTTGTGCTGCAAGAGCTTGGCTGCGAACGCGCCTGGGTCGTCCATGGCCGCGATGGTCTGGATGAGCTGACCACCACCGCCGACAGCGCGGTTGCCGAATTGAAGGATGGCGAGGTCATGACCATGACCGTCACGCCCGAAGATGCCGGCCTGCCCCGCGCCCGCCCCGATGAACTGAAGGGTGGCGATGCCGAAGAAAACGCCAAGGCGCTGCTCGCACTGCTCGAAGGTGCCTATGGCCCCTATCGCGATATTGTGGTGCTCAATGCCGCCGCAGCCCTGATCGTGGCGGGCAAAACCGACACGCTTGAAGAAGGCGCGGCCATCGCCCAGATGGCGATCAATTCGGGCGGCGCGAAAGACGTGCTCGACAGGCTGGTGGCGGTGACCAATGGCTGACATTCTTGACAAGATCGCCGCTTATAAGCGCGAGGAAATCGCCGCCCGCATGGCCGAGGTTCCCATGGCGGAAATGGAAGCGCGCGCTGATGCCGCCCCCGCCGTGCGCCCCTTTGCCGACGCCTTGCAAGCCAGGATCGACGCTGGCGGCTATGGCCTGATTGCGGAAGTCAAAAAGGCAAGCCCGTCCAAGGGCCTCATCCGCGCTGATTTCGACCCGCCCGCCATCGCCCGCGCCTATGAGGCCGGTGGCGCGGCGTGCCTGTCAGTGCTGACCGATGCGCCGAGCTTTCAGGGCCATGAAGATTTTCTGATCGCCGCGCGCGAGGCCACAGAGCTGCCCGTCATTCGCAAGGATTTCATGTTCGAGCCCTATCAGGTAGCCGAGGCGCGCGCGATCCATGCCGACTGTATCTTGATCATCATGGCGGCGGTCACCGACCAAGAAGCCAAAGATTTGGTCCATGCCGCCAATGAATGGCAGCTTGATGTGCTGGTCGAAGTCCACAATGAAGACGAGCTGACCCGCGCGCTTGCACTGGACTGCCGGATGATCGGCATCAACAATCGCAATTTGCGCACCTTTGAGACCACACTTGAGACGACCGAGCGGCTCGCCCCGCTGGTTCCGTCCGACCGTATCGTCATCGGCGAAAGCGGCATCGGCACACGGGCGGATCTCGACCGGCTGGCCCGCGTCGCTGTCAAAAGCTTTCTGGTCGGCGAAAGCCTGATGCGTCAGGATGATGTGGAACATGCAACCCGCACCTTGCTGGAGGGCTGATGGCAGGCAAGCTCAGCCATTTTGACGAAGCCGGAAACGCCCATATGGTCGATGTCGGCGACAAGGCGGTGACTGAGAGGCTCGCCGTCGCACGCTGCTTCGTCACGATGGGCGACGACACGCTTGATCTTGTCCGCCAGGGTACCGCCAAAAAAGGCGATGTGATCGGCACCGCCCGGCTTGCCGGGATCATGGCCGCCAAACGCACCGCTGATCTTATTCCCCTGTGCCACACCATTCCGATCCAGTCGGTCAGCCTTGATTTCGCGCTGGAGCTTGGCGGGGTGCGCATTGAAGCCACCGTCAAAGGCGAAGGCAAGACCGGCTATGAAATGGAAGCCATGACCGCTGTGTCGGTCGCCGCGCTGACGCTTTACGACATGCTGAAGTCGAGCGAAAAGGGCATGGTGATTTCCGATGTCCGGCTGGTGTTAAAGGATGGCGGCAAATCAGGCCGGTTTGAAGCACCATGATTTCGGTTGCCCAAGCCAGCGCGGAAATTCTCAAACTTGCACCCGTTCTGGACACCGAAATCCTGCCCCTGGCGGACGCACACGCGCGCATCCTTGCCGCGCCCCTCGCGGCCAAACTCAATCAGCCGCCCTGGGATCAATCGGCTATGGATGGCTATGCCGTCCGCCGGGCCAACCTCGCACCAGGCAAGCCTTTCGCGGTGATCGGGGAAGCATTGGCCGGTCAACGCTATGAAGGTCAGGTCAGCCCCGATCAGGCCGTGCGCATCTTTACCGGCGCGCCGGTGCCGCAAGGCGCCGACTGGGTCGTCATTCAGGAAAATGCCGCGCGCACCGGGGATGCGGTGTCGTTCACTGACGATGCGCTCAAGGGCAAATCAAACATTCGCAAACAAGGGTCAGCCTTTGCCGAAAGCGATGAGTTGTTGAAGGCGGGCACCCGCCTCACCCCGCGCGCGCTGGCGCTTGCTGCGGCCATGAACCATGCCACTGTGATGGTGACGCACAAGCCCCGTGTGGCGATCTTGTCGACAGGGGATGAACTGGTCCGTCCCGGCGACGCACCCGGCCCCGACCAGATCATTGCCAGCAATGCCGTCGGCCTTGCCGCCCAGATTTCTGGGTGGGGCGGAACACCGATTGATCTGGGACTTGTCCCCGATCAGGACGACGCCATCCGCGACGCCCTCACCCGCGCGCAAGACTGCGATATTCTGATTACGATTGGCGGTGTGTCGGTCGGTGATTATGACCGGGTACGCCCCGTCCTCGACAGTCTGGGCGTCACCCAAAGCTTCTGGAAGATTGCCATGAAGCCGGGCAAGCCGCTGATGGCGGGCCGGTGGGGCGACCGTGCCGTGCTGGGCCTTCCGGGCAATCCGGTATCGGCACTGGTCACCGCTCATCTTTATTTGCAGCCGCTGATCAAACACGCGTTGGGCCAGACCGATGTGATGCCCGCCACCGCCAGCGCGCCGCTGGGCGCTGCGCTCAAAGCCAATGGCGGGCGGCAGGATTATCTGCGCGCCTGTTTTGATGAGGACGGCGCGCTTGTTCCCCTGTCCATTCAGGACAGTGCACAGCTCACCGGTCTTGCCCGCGCCGACGGGCTGATCATCCGCGCGCCCGATGCGCCCGCCGCACACAAAGGTGATCCGGTCCATTTTCATCCCCTTTAACCGGCCCTGCCGGGTCCTTTGTGACAGGGATTTGAAAAAGTTTTCCACAGGCCCTTGACGACGCACTGGAATAAAACTAGAACACTTAATCAGGTTTCTGATTTGTTCCGAGGTGGGCTAACAATGTTAACGCGCAAACAATATGAACTGTTGCAGTTCATTTATGAGCGAATTCGCGAGACTGGGGTTTCGCCGTCTTTTGAAGAGATGAAGGAAGCGCTCGACCTCAAATCGAAGTCGGGGATTCACCGTTTGATCACGGCGCTGGAAGAGCGCGGCTTTATCCGCCGCCTGCCTCACCGCGCCCGTGCGCTAGAGGTCGTCAAGCTGCCCGAACAGGCCGCGGGTGCGCCCCAGCGCGGCTTCACCCCCAATGTGATCGAAGGCGGCTCCAAGCCCCAACCCAAGGCATCGCCGGCCGCAGCCGGTGTGGTTTCGGTTCCGCTGGTCGGCAAGATCGCGGCCGGTACACCGATCGAGGCGCTGCAGGACAATAGCCAGTCGGTTGATGTCCCGCCCTCCATGCTGAAATCAGGCGATCATTACGCGCTGATGGTCGAAGGCGATTCGATGATCGAAGCGGGCATTTTCGATGGCGACACAGCCATCATCCAGCGCTCCGACACCGCCACCAATGGCGAGATTGTCGTCGCCCTGGTCGATGATGCCGAGGCCACCTTGAAGCGCATCCGCAAAAAAGGCGGGACCATCGCGCTGGAAGCGGCCAATCCCGACTATGAAACCCGCATCTTCGGCCCCGACCGGGTCAAGGTTCAGGGCAAGCTGGTCGGCTTGATGCGGCTTTACTAGCTCCCAATATGTCATCCCGGCCTCGACTTTTGCCCAATCTGTGATTGGACCGCAAAAGTCCGTGAGCCGGGACCCAGAAGCCAAACATGAGACTGGATCCCGGATACAAGCGCCGCCCGCCGCCTTCAGGCGGGACGTTGCTAGTTCCGGGATGACGGCGCGGACATTGACCACAAACGGTCACCGCGATGATCTTGCGCGCGGTCAATGACCCAGCCTGACGCGGTGTAACGCAAGGCATGGGCCCCGCCCTCTTTCATATCCCATCGATCCAGCACCAGCGCATCTGGACAAAGCCGGGCGGGAACGCTCAATGGTGTGATGAGCACACCGGCTGTTCGGCACTCTTCCACCAAACCCGCCCAATCGGTGACATAGGAAATCCCCTGACCTGCCGGTCCCGCAAACGCGCAGCCCGACCGGTCGCACCGCGCGGGTCCAGCGCGCTTATTCTGAATATCGCCATCATGGCGCTGCCATTGCTCGCGGGTGAATTTTGCGCGCCGCAAACTGGAATAGACCAGACCGCCATCATCGCCGCGCACGGCCACCAACCCCCCATCCTCTGAAATCAAAATATCGGGCCGCGGTGTCGTGATCCAAAGCCCCAGTGCAATGCCGAACACAATGACCGACACAAAGCGCACCGGCCCCCGCCACGCCACCGCCCAGACAAGACCAAGGCCCAAAGCCGGAAGCACGGTTGGTGACGCGGCCTTCACCCCCCATTCTGATCCCGGCAGACCCGCCACCCAATGGGCGACACCGCGAATGAAATCAATGCCCCAGCCCATCGCCTGCAGGGGCCAGGCCTCCAATCCAAACGGCATCGCAAACAGGCTGATCAGACCGGTTGGCATGACCCATGCCCCCATCAGCGGGACCGCCAGAAGATTGGCCACCAACCCATAGTCAGACACACGGCCAAAATGATAGGCGGCGAAGGGCAAGGTGGCGAGCCCGGCAACCAGGCTGGTCAACACAAGGCCCACCGTGTAAGCAACAAAGCGGTTTTGCCCGGTGCGGTTGAGCGGACTGTCTGGCCGGTCACGCAGACTTTCATAGACCGCCACCAAGGCCGCCACCGCCGCAAAGGACATGTGAAAGCCCGCCGACAGGATCGCGTCGGGCTGGAAGAGCAGAACCAGAAATCCCGCAAAGGCCACCAGCCGCATGGAAATCGCCACACGGTCAATCACCACCGCGAGAAATCCGACACCGACCATGATGAAAGCGCGCTGGGACGGAATGCTGGCACCCGACAAAATCAGATAGCCCAGCACCCCCATGAGTACGCCAAGCGCCGCCCATTTCTTGATCGGATAGCGCACCGCAAGCCGGGGCATGAGGGCTAGTGCAAAACGCAGCACGAAAAACAGCGCCCCGGCCACAAGCCCCATATGAAGCCCCGATATGGCCAGAAGATGCGCAAGCCCCGCGATACGCAAATCTTCCAAAACCGGTTCGGGAATGGCCGCCCGTTCTCCCGTCAGCAAGGCGGCAGCGAGCGCCCCGGTGGCGGGATCGCCAAATTGTGCCTGGATGCGGTCAGCCAGGCCGACCCGAAACCGCGCAAGCCCAATCCGCAAGCTGGGAATTTCTCCCCCCTCAAGGCGGTCGGGTTCGCCCAATGTGAAGCCGAGCGCCCCGATCTGTTCAAAATAGAGCTGGCGGGCATAATCAAACGCGCCCGGCTCGATGGGCGGTGGCGGCGGCCGCAGCACCATCAGGGCCGACACGCGGTCACCGGGCATGATGGCCGCGCCGCCCTTGCGCACCGTCACCCGGACCCGGCCGGGCAGTGCGGTTCTGAGGTCACGCTCCGGCGCAAGCCCCACCAAAGTCAACCGGATGCCTTCGTCGCGCCGCTCGAGATTTTCGACAAAGGCTGTGGCCTTGAACGGGTTGGTTTCGCGCGCAAGCACATCATGCTGGCGGGACAGCGCGCCTGTTTGCGCCGACAAGTGCCCTGCACTGAGGGCCAGCAACAACAGCGCTGCCCGCATCCAACCCACCGTGTTGCGGGATACATCAACCACGCCAAACCACAAAAACAGCGCCAGCCCCGCAAGAAAGGCAAACAGCGTGATGCCGAGCGGCGGCTCAACCGGCCAGAAGAAAAAAAGCCCGGTCCCGCCCGCAAAGGTGATGGGAAGCGCCAGAATTGCCCGGCCGCGATTAAGCGCCACGGTGCGCGCCCACAGCAAAACAAGCGCATCGCCAAGCGTGAAGCGCGCCGCCAGTCCCCCTTGCCGCTGCCGTCTTTGTGGGCTCATCCCTTTTCCGCCTGCTGTTCCCATGATAGGAAGCGCCGCATCATCTTCTCTAGTTTGGCATTTTCACGATCATGAGCACAGTCGTCACGCGTTTCGCCCCCTCGCCCACCGGTTACCTGCATATTGGTGGCGCCCGGACCGCCCTGTTCAGCTGGCTGTTTGCCCGCCATCATGGCGGCCAGTTCCGCCTGCGGATTGAAGATACCGACAAGGAACGCTCCACCCAGGATGCCATCGACAAGATCATGGAAGGGCTCGACTGGCTGGGCCTCCATCATGATGGCGAGATTGTCTCCCAATCCGCACAGATCGGCCGGCACAAGGAGGTTGTTGATGCGATGATCGCCAAGGGCCGCGCCTATCGCTGCTATTCCACGCCCGAAGAACTCACCGCCATGCGTGAAAAGGCCAAGGCCGAGGGCAAACCGATGCGCTATGACGGCACCTGGCGTGACCGGCCCGAAAGTGACTGGCCCCAGGACGCGCCCTATGTGATCCGTTTCGCCGCCCCGCTTGAGGGCGCAACCCGCATTGAAGACGCTGTGCAAGGCACCGTCACCATCGACAATGCCCAGCTTGATGATCTGGTGTTGTTGCGCTCGGACGGCTCGCCCACCTATATGCTGGCGGTTGTCGCCGATGATCATGATATGGGCGTGACCCATGTCATTCGCGGCGATGATCATCTGACCAATGCGGTGCGCCAGAAACTGATCTATGAGGCGCTGGGCTGGGATGTGCCGGTCTTCGCTCACGTTCCGCTCATTCACGGCCCTGATGGCGCCAAATTGTCCAAGCGCCACGGCGCGCTGGGCGTCGAAGCCTATCGTGATATGGGCTATCTGGCCGAAGCGATGCGCAACTATCTGGTGCGGCTGGGCTGGTCCCATGGCGATGATGAAATCTTTTCAACCGACCAGGCGATTGAATGGTTCGGCCTTGAAGGTCTGGGCAAATCGCCCTCGCGCTTTGATTTCGCCAAGCTTGAGAATCTCAACGGCCATTATATCCGCGAGGCTGACCCCGACCGCTTGACCGCCCTGACCGTGGCTGAGCTTTCAAAGGACGGCACTGTGTCAGAGCTTGCACAAAGCCAGATCCGCACCCTGATGCCTCAATTGCAGCCGCGCGCCAAGACGCTGCTCGAGCTTGCGGCCAACTGCCGGTTCCTGCTCGCCACCCGGCCGCTGACATTTGACGAAAAAGCCGCTGCACAACTCAATGATGAAACGCGCGCCATGCTTAAAAATTTGGCGGAATCTTTGGCTGCGGTCACCGAATGGGACCATGACAGCCTCAATGACAGCGTGCGCAGCTTCGCCGCAGCCCATGATCTGAAATTGGGAAAGGTTGGCCAGCCCTTGCGGGCCGCTCTCACCGGAACGACGCAAGCCCCTGGTTTCTTTGATATATTGCTTGTTCTGGGGCGCGAAGAATCACTGGCGCGACTGGCCGATATGTCAGCCTAAAGTCTGACAATTTATCGGCGCTTTTCGCACACGCGAAGGTGACGGCTCCCCCATCAAAAGGCTATACTCCCCCATGATCCATTTCGGCAGGCTTGCACCCACATGCACGCTTCGCCACCAACCGGGCCCTCCTCAGGTGCAAAGGCCTGGACCAAACCAAAATGAAGGACGAGATCACATGTCAGAGAATACGACCGCCACACTTGCGACGGCCGGAAGCGATGTTACGTTTGATGTGATGGAGGGCTCAACCGGCCCGTCCGTGATTGATATTCGCAAGCTTTACGCCCAGACCGGCCAGTTCACCTATGATCCGGGCTTCACCTCGACGGCGAGCTGTGAATCTAAAATCACCTATATTGACGGTGATGCGGGCATCTTGCTTCATCGCGGCTATCCGATCGATCAGCTGGCCGAGCAAAGCGACTTCTCCGAAGTGTCCTATCTGCTTTTGTATGGCGAGTTGCCGAGCAAGGAAGAGCTCGACAAGTTCCGTCATGACACCACCTATCACACCATGGTGCATGAGCAGCTGAACCGCTTCTTCTCGGGCTTCCGCCGCGACGCGCACCCGATGGCGATCATGGTCGGTGTGGTGGGCGCCCTGTCGGCGTTCTATCACGACTCGACCGACATTGATGATCCCCACCAGCGCATGGTGGCGAGCTATCGCATCGTGTCCAAAATGCCGACAATTGCGGCCATGGCCTATAAATATTCGGTCGGCCAGCCCTTCGTTTATCCCTCCAACGGCCTCACCCGGTCTGAAGACTTTTTGCGCATGTGCTTCTCGGTGCCGTGCGAGGACTACAAGGTCAATCCCGTGCTCGCCAAGGCGATGGACCGGGTGTTCATCCTGCACGCCGATCACGAACAAAACGCGTCGACCTCGACCGTTCGTCTCGCGGGCTCGTCGGGGGCCAACCCGTTCGCCTGTATCGCTGCGGGCATTGCATGTCTGTGGGGTCCCGCCCATGGCGGTGCGAACGAAGCCGCGCTCAACATGCTCAACGAAATCGGTACGGTCGACCGCATTCCTGAATATGTCGCCCGCGCGAAAGACAAGTCCGATCCGTTCCGCCTGATGGGCTTTGGCCACCGGGTCTACAAGAATTACGATCCGCGCGCCAAGGTGATGCAAGCGACTGCGCATGAAGTGCTGGACGAGCTTGGCATTCGCGAAAATCCGATCCTGGCGGTTGCCCAGGAACTGGAGAAAATCGCGCTGGAAGACGAATATTTCGTCGAGAAGAAGCTTTATCCGAATGTCGACTTCTATTCGGGCATTATTCTGAATGCGCTTGGCTTCCCCACGACCATGTTCACCGTGATCTTTGCGCTCGCCCGTACGGTTGGCTGGATCGCCCAGTGGAACGAAATGATGACGGATCCCAGCCAGAAAATCGGCCGGCCCCGTCAGCTCTATACCGGTGCCACCCAGCGCGATTATGTGCCGGTGACCAACCGCTAAGCCCTGACACAAGTCAGACGATGAAAAGGGGCCGCTCAGGCCCCTTTTTTGTGGTCGATCATCTCCAGAACCGCCTGGGCGGCACGCTCGGCCGGGGATGGCCCGCCCTCGCCCAGGGCTTCCAGCGCCTCACCGATGCGGTCGAGCTGTTTGGCGCGCAAGGCATCATCATTCAGCAAGCCCGACACTGCCTCAACCAGATTGGCGGCGGTGAAATTCTCCTGAATGAATTCGGGCAGCACTTCTTCGTTCAAGATCAGATTGGTGATCGAGGCATAATCGATCTTGAGCATACGGCGCAGCACCATGGCGGTCAGCGGATTGACCTTGTAGGCCACCACGGTCGGACAGCGGGCCACCGTCAGTTCCAGCGACACCGTGCCTGATGCGGCGAGCGCTGCCGTCCCGGCATGAAAGGCCGACCATTTGCCTGCCTCGTCAATGGTGAGATGCACTTTAACGGGCCATGAGGCGAGCGCCTCTTCCAGCGCGGGTTTCAAATGCGGCAGGGTCGGCAGAACAAAAGCCAGATCGGGGTTTTGTTTGGCGAGCTGTGCCACCGCCTCGCCAAAGACGGGCATATGGCGTTTGATCTCCCCCCGGCGGCTGCCCGGCAGGATAACAAGCACCGGCTGATCGGAACCAATGCCCCGATCTGCCCGGAAGTGCGGCGCAAGCTGTTTGAAGTCCCGGCCCCGATCAACCACCGGATGGCCGACATGAATGGCTTTAAGACCGACCGTTTCAAAAAAGGCCGGCTCAAACGGCAGGAGCGTCAAAACCGCATCAAGATAGTCCGCCATAGCCTTGGCCCGGCCCTGCCGCCAGGCCCAGACGGTGGGAGCCACAAAATGGACCCTCGTCAGATCGGGCGCGCGCCGGGCGATGCGCTTTTGCACGCGAAAGCCGAAGTCGGGACTGTCGACGCTGAGCACCATGTCGGGTTTGAGCGCAATGGCAGCCTCGGCCGTCTGGCCGATCCGCTTGAGCAGATTGGGGATGCGCGGCAAAACTTCGGCCAGCCCCATGACGGTCAGCTCTTCCATGGGAAACAGGCTTTCCAGACCCAGCGCTTCAAGATTGGCCCCGCCAACGCCGAGCAAGTCGACCGGCCGGTCCGTCAGCCCGCGCAGGGCTTTCACAAGTTCGGCCGCCAAAATATCGCCTGAGGGCTCCCCACAGGCGAGGAACAGGCGGATCGGCTCACTCATGACAGGTCGATCCCGTAAATGAACAGGCCAAGCTTGTCGGCCAGCGTGACGGCTTCTTCGCGGTCAATCACCAGCCCCGCGCCGGCTTCCAGCGCGATCCCGGCCAACCCCGCCTGAGCGGCCGCCCGCACCGTATCGGGCCCAATGGTGGGCTGATCAAGCCTTTTGTCCTGAATGGGTTTGGCAACCTTGACCAGAACCCCGCGCCGGGCGTCGGGTGTGCCGCGCAGCTCAACCGGCAATGCGGGAACGCGGCCCAGCATGGCATCAGTGCCTTCAGCCGCCTCCAGCGCCAGCACCAGCCCTTCACAGACCACCGCGCCTTGCGCAATGTCGAGCGCTCCGATAGCGCGGGCAGCCTCAACCCCCTTGGCGATATCGGCCAGGGCGGCCTTGTCAGGGGCATGCCGGCCATAGGGACCCGCGGTTGATTCAAGCTGGCCCAGAATGTCGGCAGGCGACAGAATTTCAAAGCCTTGCTCTTGCGCGAAATCCCGCACCGTATCGAGCAGCGCGCCATCGCCTTTGGCGGCGGCCTTGGCAATGCGCGGCATCAGCATGAGGCCTTTGGAATCAAGCTTGAGCGATTTGAGGTCAGGCCGCGCCACCTTGCCGGCAAAAACCAGATGGCTGGCATCGCCAATCAAGCCAAGCGCTTTTTTGATTTCACCCAGACCGATCCATCCCGCAATGTCGGAACCAAGCTGGTCGGCCTCCCCAAAGCCGTCGAGCCCGATCAGGACAATCGGCACATTGGCTGCTTTTGCCGCCTGTGCAATCCGGGCGGGCAGTGAACCACCGCCCGCCAGGATCGCCAATTTGCGGATCGGCGCCATGGCTCACTCCGCGCCGAGCGCGGCTTTGACCTTATTGGGGGAAATGATGGTGAGGCCCTGATCAGCCGCAAATCCATAGGCAAAATCGCGCATCGAATCGCGGCCGCCGCTCACTGCCTTCATCAGTTTCGGTGCCATCAGCATCGCCTTGGTGTCCATGCGGACCTTGGACATGCTGGGCATTTCATTGATCTCGCCAACAAACGATACATGGCTGGCCGGTTTGAGCAGTTTCAAAAAGACCTTGAGTTGACCGATGCCGACAATGTCGTGCGGCAGCCCGTCAAAATGGACCGGCTCGGCATAGCCTTTCAGGCCGATCAGAACGATGGGCAAATCCGCTTTGATGCAGATTTGCGCGAATTCAGCCGGCTCAGAACCGCCACCGGCCAGAATGCCCAGACGCTGGATCCCGTGGCTCATCGCTCACCCTCCCGCCTTGGCGGGCAGGCACAAGGGCCGGCTTTTGTCAGCCAGCACAAAATCCACCAGCGCGGCGACATGCTCATCCTCGACACCGGCATCCCGAACGCTTTGCGCACGCTCATGAAGCGTGCCTTCAGGCGCCAGAAAGATCGTGTCAAAAACTTCCCGCAGGGCGCGGATGGTGGCGCGCTCAAAGCCCCGGCGCTTGAGCCCGATCAGATTAAGACCGGCCAGCGCTGCCCGGTTGCCGATTGCCATGCCAAAGGGAATGACATCCCCGTCAATGCCCGACGCCCCGCCGATAAAGGCATGCGGCCCAACCCGGCCAAACTGGTGAATGGCCGACAGACCACCAAAGATGGCGTAATCACCCAGCGTGCAATGCCCCGCAATGGCAACCGAGTTCGCCAGAATGACATGATCACCCAACTCGCAATCATGGGCGACATGGCTGCACGCCATGAACAGGCCGTGATTGCCGATACGGGTTTCTTTCTTCCCATGGGCGGTCCCGGGGTTCATGGTGACATATTCGCGGATCGTATTGTCGGTGCCGATGACGAGGCTCGTTTCCTCGCCCGAAAATTTCAGGTCCTGGGGTTGCAGCCCGATTGAGGCAAAGGGAAAGATTTCGGTCCGCGCGCCGATTTGCGTCTTGCCGCCGATCACCACATGGGAGTGCAACCGCACCCCGTCATCCAGGCTGACCGAACCGCCCACATGACAAAAAGGCCCAATGACGACATCGGCGCCCAGTGTGGCGCCGTCTTCAACAATCGCGGTTGGATGGATCGACATGGGCTTTATGCGTCCTCGTCATCGATAATCATGGCGCCATACTCCGCCTCGGCCACCAGCACGCCGTTCACCTTGGCCTCGCCCTTGAATTTCCAGACCTGCCCGCGTCCCCGCAATTTGGTGACATGGATGTGCAGCTGGTCGCCCGGCACCACCGGTTTGCGGAAACGGCATTTGTCGACCGTCATGAAAAACACTTTGCGGTTGCCCGCCTTTTTGAGCGCATGCACAACAACCGCCCCGGATGTCTGGGCCATCGCCTCAACGATCAGCACACCGGGCATGACCGGCATGCCGGGAAAGTGGCCCTGGAAGTACGGTTCATTGATCGTGACATTCTTGATACCGATGGCGCTTTGATCGCCATCAATCTCGATGATCTTGTCGACCAGCAAAAACGGATAACGATGAGGCAGATGTTCCATAATTTTCAGAACATCAATGGTATCCAGCGCCCCTGTCACATCTTCGCTCATTCTATCGTCCCTTCACGCCCGCAAGTTTGTTGAGCGCGGCCACTTGCCGGAAGAATTGCCGGATCGGCATGGCAGGAATTCCCAGAACCTGCGTTCCCGGCTCGACATCCCGCATGACGCCTGCGCGGGCGCCGACCTGAGCACCCGTTCCGATGGTGACATGATCTGCCAATCCAGCGCCGCCCCCAATGGCCACGTAATCGCCGAGCACCACCGATCCCGAAAGCCCCACATGGCCCGAAATCGCGCAGTGCCGACCTATTGTGCAATTGTGGCCAATCTGCACAAGATTGTCGATATAGCTGCCCTCACCAATGACCGTGTCTTCACCCGCGCCGCGATCAACGCAGCTATTGGCTCCGATATTGACGCCATCCTGAATGATGACGCGGCCCAGTTGCGGCAAGCCGACATGACCGGCCAGATCAATGGCAAAGCCAAACCCGTCCTGGCCGATGCGCGCACCGGTATGGATCACCACCCGGTCGCCGATCAGACAATGGCTGAGCGAGACTTGCGGTCCAAACCAGCAGTCCCGGCCAATTTTCACGTTGCGGCCGACAACCGTATTGGCGCCGATGACCGTACCATCGCCGATCTCGGCACCGGCTTCGACCACAACGCCGGGCGCAATGGTCAGCCCCTCGCCTAGCGTGGCGCTGTCATCAATAACCGCATGCGGGGAGATGCCCGGCGCGCTTTCACCACGCGGATAAAAGGCCTGCGCGGTGAGCGCATAGGCCTTGTGGGGATTGTCCGCCAAAATGACGGCCTTGCCGTCCGGCACCCGGGCCGCTTGATCGGCATGAACAATCACCGCATCGGCCTTGGTCGCGCTGAGCGCCTCGCCATATTTTTTGGGATTGAGGAAAAAGCTCACCGATCCGGGCTCGGCCTCGGCCAGCGCCCCGACATCATTGATCAATGCCTCGGCATTTGTTCCCTCGGCCAGCGTGCCATCGCAGATGGAGGCAATCTGGCCGAGTGTGAACGGGCCCTGGCGGTTGAAGAAGCGTGGATCAGCCACCTCGCTCCCTCCCCTGTTTGCGCAGACTGATGCTGCTTAGTTTTGGACGTTCGCTTCCATTTCCTGGCGGCGCTCTGCAATCATTTTTTCAGCTTCGGCGCGCGTCGGGATCTTGATGTCGAACTGCTTGCCGCTGGCATTCAGGCGATTGACGACGGCTTGCGAAATGTCTTCGGAATCGGAAATCAGGTGAACTGACCGGCGCTCAAGCAGCATGTTGGCGCCGCGCGCCTTCATGATCTCGATGGCGATGGTGCTGGCTTCGGTCCAGACTTGCTTGACGAGGTCCTGACGGGCCAGTTCAAAGCGGACTTGCGCTACCTGGCGCTCGGTCTGGATCTGCTGTTCAAGCTGCTGCAATTCCACCTGGATCTGCTGCTTTTTCTCATCCGACAGAAGATTGGCTTTTTGCTGGAAGTCGGAGATTTTCTTTTGGCCCTCTTCCATCATCGAGCGCACCTTGTCGCCGGACGGCTTAAGCGCGGCGGAAATCTTCTCAACCGCTTTCTTGGTGGCGTCGGCAGCGCCAACCACACCTTGCTGATCGATCGTCAGGATTTGCGCCGGCGGCACAGGGCCGCTTTCGCTGGAGCGGCCTTCCTGGGCCAGAACCGGCGTTGCGATCAGGGCGGCAAGGCCAATCAGGCCAGCCAAGCGAGAAACAATCATATTTGCCTCCTTACAGGATTTTTTAAGCGTTGGCCCTCAACAGGCCCCCAATTTTTAGAAACGTGTGCCGAAGCTGAAGTGCAGTGCCTCTGTGCGGTCAAACTCTTCTTTGAGGAAGGCTTCGGCATAATCAAGCCGGATCGGACCGAACGGTGAATCCCACGACACGCCGACACCCGCCGACATGCGCAGCGAACCGACATCCACGATTGAGGGATCTTTCTCATCAAGGAAGGCCAGCGAACCGCCATCAAAGAACACAGCACCGCGAATGCCAAACTCTTCTGGCAGGCCCAGCGGGAATGTGACTTCGCCGGTAAATTTGTAATAGAGGTTGCCGCCCAGACCATCGCCGGTCAGCGTATCGCGCGGACCAAGACCCGCACGGTCAAAGCCGCGAATATCATCGGGACCAAGGAAGAAGCGGTCGATAATCCGCACATCATCACCAATGCCCCAGATCAAACCATTTTCAACCCGCGCCACAGCAATCACCTTGTCGATCAGCTGGCGGTAGAAGGCATAATTAACCACGGTGCGGATGTAACGCTCGGTTCCGCCCAATCCGGCAAAATCCTGACTGACCGAGAAGCGGTAACCGCGCGTCGGCAGTTTGAAGTCATCCAGATTGTTGAAGCTAAGCGTATAGCCCACTGAACTTGTGGTCGACGTGCCTTCGGAGTTCTGCACCACAATCGAGGCGCTGTTTCCGACATCGGTGATCTTGTCCCGGCGCAGCGTATAGCGTGTGTTCAGCGTCATGAATTCGGTCAGCGGGAAGCCGATCCGTAAGCCAAGCCCCGTCGAAGAACTGTCAAACGACGCCTCGTCCTGGAAGTCGTTTGAGACGCGGAACAGATCAAAGCCCGCCGCCAGATCACGCCCCAGGAAGTAGGGCTCAGTAAAGCTCAGATCAATTTCCTGACGCAGCGAGCCGACCAGCAGGCCAACATTGAGCCGCTGGCCCCGGCCCAGAAGGTTGCGCTCAGACACGCGCAATTCAGCCACGAAGGAGGCCGCCGAGCTAAAGCCCGCACCAATCGACAGCTCGCCGGTTGATTGCTCTTCAACTTCGACATTGATGATCGTGCGGTCTTCGGTCGAGCCGTCTTCGGTCGTCACATCAACGCGGCTGAAGAAACCCAGCGCATTGATCCGGGTTTTTGACCGGTCGAGCAGCACGGCGTTGAAGGCATCGCCTTCGGCCAGACGGAATTCGCGGCGGATCACGCGATCCAGCGTCCGCGAGTTGCCGACAATATTGATACGCTCGACATAAACACGCGGGCTCTCATCGACCTGATAGGTGATGTTGATGATGCGGTTTTCACGGTCCCGGTCGATGCGCGGGCGGATATCGACAAAGGCGTAACCGATGGTGCCGGCAAGCCGCGTCATATCCTCGATCGATTTGTCAATCTCATCGGCATTGTAAAGCGAGCCGGGCTGGGTGCGCACCAGTGTCCGCAAAGTGCCGGGGTTGAGCGAGGTGATATCCGATTCAACACGGACATCGCCGATTGTGTAGGTCTCGCCCTCTTCCACGGTGAAGGTGATGTAAAAGTCGGTCCGGTCACGGGTCAGTTCGGCCACAGCAGAAATCACGCGGAAGTCGGCATAGCCACGCTGCAAATACCAGCGGCGCAGAAGTTCCCGGTCGAAGGCCACCCGGTCGGGGTCATAGCTATCATTGGACGACAGGAAGCGGTACCAGCGCGTCTCCTCAGTCAGGATGACGTCGCGCAGGTCACGGTCGGAATGTTTGCGGTTGCCGACAAAGTTGATGCGGCGCACGCCCGTCACCGGGCCTTCATTGATCTCAAAGACCAGATCGACCCGGTTTTGGGTCAGCTCAATGATCTTGGGTTCAACGGTTGCGGCGAAGCGGCCGGACCGGCGGTACAATTCGACAATGCGCTGGGCATCGGCCTGCACACGGGCGCGGGTGTACACCACCCTGGGGCCAAGCCGCACTTCGGCCGACAATTGCTCTTCATCGAGATTGTCGTTTCCTTCAAAGGCGATGCGGTTGATGATCGGGTTTTCCACCACGACAACGACCAGATCGGTTTCGTCACGGCGGATCACCACATCGGCAAACAAGCCGGTGGCAAACAGTGATTTCAGCGATTGGTCGACCTGTTCGTCATCATATTGGTCGCCTTCGCGGATGACCATGTAGGAGCGAACGGTTTCGGGTTCGATCCGTTCATTGCCTTCAACGCGAATTTCATCGACGGTTTGCGACCATGCCGCGTCGACCGGCAGGCCTGCGAGGATCGCACCCAGCATCAAAACCGTGATGATTGCGCCGAGCGAACGCCCGAACCGACCGAAAGGCACCGTCACACTAATCCCCTCACCCCAGCGCTACTCCCGTCCCGCTTACCGCTTGTCTACCACAGTCAGCTGTCCCCGGGTCAACTCGCGCTGAGCCAAACGACGTCGTTCCAAATCGCCAGAAACATCAATGCGACGACGAATGCAAGCCCCACCCGATAGCTGAGTTCAAGCGCCCGTTCCGTCAAAGGTTTCCCGCGGATTGCCTCGATTGTGTAAAGCAGGACGTGGCCCCCGTCCAGCATTGGAATCGGGAAGAGGTTAATGAGGCCGATCGAGATGGAAAGTCCGGCCACAAGCCCGATCAGCGACAGGAAACCAAACTGGGCCATATCCCCGGCGAAAACCGCAATTCTCACCACCCCGCCAAACTGATCCGTATCCTCTTTGCCGGTCACCAGCCGCTTGATGAAACTCAACATATGCGAAATCGTGTCACCGGTCCGGGTGACCGCATAGTCAAGCGCAGCAAGGGGTCCAAGCTCGGTCAGGACCGGCTTGTCATCGCTGCGGATGCCGATCATCCAGAATTTGAAGGTGCGCCCCGTGCTCTCGATCGTGTGTTCCTTGTAGCGCGGCGTCAGCGTCAGCGGGATTTCCGCGCCATCGCGTTCGACGACAATTTCGACCGGCTCACCGCCTGATTTTTTGATGATGTCGCCCAGATCCTGGAATGTCCGGGTCGGCTCGCCATCAATCGAAACGAATCGGTCACCGGCAATCACGCCCGCTTCGGCGGCCGCGCCTCCGGCTTCCACGCCTGCGGCAATGGGCGGATGTTCAGCCTTGCCGAAGCTCATTGCCAGCGCCCAATAGATCACAATGGCCAGTATGAAATTGGCAACCGGCCCGGCGGCTGAGATCGCAATGCGCTGCAAGGGCGTTTTGTGGTGATAGCTGTCGGAGCGTTCGAGCGACGACATGGTCGCGATCGCATCCGAATCAGGGGCCGACGCCACATTGGCATCACCCCAGAATTTGACATAGCCGCCCAGCGGTATCCAGCTCAGCTTCCAGCGGGTGCCAGACTTGTCGTTGAAGCCGAAAATTTCGGGGCCAAAGCCAATGGAAAAGGTCTCAATGCGGACGCCGCAACGGCGGGCAACCCAGTAATGGCCCAGCTCATGAAAGAAGACCACAACGGTGAGGACGAACAGGAAAGGCAGCATGGTGCCTGTGATAAACTCAATCATTCTCTCTCCTTACGCCCTTGTTCAGCCCGTCCCAACGTCTCGGGCTTCACCCCTTTTTATCGTGTGCGGGCATCCGCAAATGCGGCGGCCCGCTTGCGTGCCGCCCCGTCCGCCTCAAAGACCGCCTCAAGCGAATCCAGAGAACCGAAAGAGCCTTCTTTTTCAGAGGCTTCCAAAGTTTCCTCGACAATTGTGGCGATGTCGAGGAAGCCGATCTGACCTGCGAGAAAACGGGCAACCGCAATCTCGTTGGCAGCGTTCAAAACTGTAGGGTTGGCCCCACCGCATTGCAAGGCATGCCGGCACAGAGAAAGCGCCGGAAAGCGCGACAAATCGGGGCTTTCGAAGGTCAAATCACCCATATTTGAGAAATCGAGCGGCTCGGCCGGCGTTGCAATCCGCTCGGGAAAGCCCAACGCATAGCCAATCGGCGTCCGCATATCGGGCGTGCCAAGCTGGGCGAGCACCGATCCATCCTGATAGGCGACCATGGAATGGATCACCGATTGGGGGTGCACAATGACTTCGATTTGGTCCAGCGCAACAGGAAAAAGGTGAAAAGCTTCAATGAGTTCGAGGCCTTTGTTCATCAAGGTTGCACTGTCGACCGAGATTTTGGCGCCCATCGACCAGTTGGGATGGGCCACCGCCTGGGCCGGGCTTGCCTGGGCCATCGCTTCTTTCGTCCAGCTGCGGAACGGACCGCCCGACGCTGTCAGAATGATGCGCGACACCATTTTGGTGTGTTCGGTCTCAAAAACCTGAAAAATCGCATTATGCTCACTGTCGACGGGCAACAAGGTGGCCCCGGCCTTGTCGACCTCGGCCATAAACAGGTCGCCCGCACAGACCAGACATTCCTTGTTGGCAAACGCCACCATCGCCCCGCGCCGCACCGCCGCCAGCGTTGGCTTGAGCCCCGCTGCGCCGACAATGGCGGCCATGACCCAGTCAGCGTCGCGCTCGGCCGCCTCAATCACCGCTTGGGGGCCCGCCCCGCTGTCTATGCCGCTGCCCGCCAGCGCGTCTTTGAGTGCATCGCCTCGGGATGGATCAGCAATGGCGGCGAATTTGGCGTTGAGCTCCCGGGCGGTCTGCGCGAGCTCCGCCACTGACGTGTTGGCGGTCAGCGCTTCGACGCGGTAACGCTCAGGCTCCCGCCTGATCATATCAACCGTTGAGCACCCGACAGAGCCGGTCACACCGAGGATCGAGACCGAGCGGCTCACCCTTGCGCCCCAAACAGGCTGACACCGATCCACAGAACCGGGGTCGCCGCCATCAGACCATCGACACGGTCGAGCACCCCGCCATGGCCGGGAATGATCGAGCCTGCATCCTTCACACCGGCCCGGCGCTTGAGCATGCTTTCGCCGATATCGCCCAATTGCGCGACAATGCCCAAAAGCACCGCCACCGCCGCGATCACCAGCGCTTCATGCGGCCAGATCGCCATGCCCAGATTGTCTTTCAAGAGCGGTTCAGCAAGGCTTGCTACCACCGCACACACAAACAGCCCGCCGATCAGGCCCGCCCAGGTCTTGTTGGGGGACAGGCGCGGTGCCAGACGTGGACCACCAATAAATTTGCCGGAAAAATACGCGCCGATATCAAGCGCCCAAACCACGCCCATCAGCCACAAAACCTGTGCCAGGCCGCTATCGGCCGCACGCAAATCAATCAGCAGGATGCACGGTACACCAATATAGGCAAGGCCCCAGCCAGGCAGCATGGCCGCCTGCTGATTGCCCGCCAACCCACGCGATAAAAATGCCCCGCCGGTCAGGATCACCACCGCCTCGATCATGTGGCCCAGCGTGACGACCGCCAGAACCCCCGCCAGCATCAACGCGCAAAACCCCTCAACCAAACGGCTTTCAGCATGGGTCAGCGCAAACCATTCATGCAGCATCAACAGGCTGGCGATCAGCACCAGGCCATAAAGCAGCCAGCCGCCCAGCCAGATGGCACCCAGCGCCATGGGGATCATAATGGCGGCCGACAGGATGCGCGGCATCAGGTTTTTCATCGGTGCGCGCGCCGCAGCATGGCCTGTGCTGTTGTCCCCCCCGGTCACGAGCCTAGCCGTCCTGGGGCCGCGCACCATAGCGGCGGTCGCGATTGCGATAGGCATCGATGGCTTCAGCGAGATAGTGCTCGTCAAAATCGGGCCACAGCACTTTAGGGAAGTAAAGCTCGGTATAGGCGCATTGCCACAACAGGAAGTTGGACAGGCGCTGTTCGCCGGACGTGCGCACCAGCAGGTCGGGGTCGGGCAGGAAATCGGTTTGCAGCGCGTGGGCGACACGCTCTTCTGTGATGTCATCAGCGCTGATTTCGCCGCGGATCACCTGTTCGGCCAATGCGCGGGCCGCGAGCGCAATTTCCCGGTGGCTACCATAGGAAAAGGCAATGGTGACGGTGATTGCGCTGTTCCCCGCAGTGCGGGTTTCAGCCTCTTCCATGCGCGCCCGAATATCGGCATCAACGGCCGAGCGGTCGCCAATGAAACAGCCGCGCACCCCGCGCTGTTCCAGCTCGGCAATATCTTCGGTGATGAAGCGGCGCATCAGATCCATCAAATCCGCCACTTCTTCGTCCGACCGGTTCCAGTTTTCCGACGAAAAGGCATAGAGCGTCAGATAGGGAATGCCCCGGTCCAGACAGGCTTCAACCGTGCGGCGCACCGCTTCGGCGCCCTCGCGATGACCCAGCTTGCGCGGCAAAAGCCGCTTTTTTGCCCAGCGGCCATTGCCGTCCATGATAATGGCAATATGGCGGGGGTCACCCGGCACACGCGGCGCCGCAAAGCCTTCGCTTTGGACGTCTTGTGTTTCCCGGATCGGTACCGCCTTCAGAACCATACACCACGCTCATACAGGAATGGTTTAGACCTGCATGATCTCCTGTTCTTTTTGTTCCAGCGCCTCATCAATCTGCTTGATGGTGGCGTCGGTCATTTTCTGCACATCGTCAGCCAGAACCTTCTGATCATCCTGGCTGATATCTCCGTCTTTTTCAGATTTTTTCAGCTGGTCCATGCCGTCGCGGCGCACATTGCGGACCGCCACGCGGGCCTGTTCGGCATAGTTGCGGGCGACTTTGACGAGCTCGGCCCGGCGCTCTTCATTCAGCTCAGGCAGCGGAATGCGGATCAGCGTGCCGTCTGATGAGGGGTTAAGGCCCAGCGTGCTTTCACGGATGGCTTTTTCCACTGCCGTGACATTGCCTTTGTCCCACACCGAAACCGACAGCATGCGCGCCTCGGGAACCGAAATCGTTCCAACCTGATCAAGCGGCATTTCCGAGCCATAGACGATGACCTTGATCGGCTCCAGCAACGAGGCGGAAGCCCGGCCGGTGCGCAGGCCTGCAAATTCTTGTTTGGCGGTCTCAAGCGCACCATTCATGCGGCGTTCGAGATCGTCGAAATCAGCACCCATCTCAGACATTGTCCTCTCCTTTCGTCAAAGGGCTCTTAGCCCTCATGATCGACTATCGTGTACCGGCCCTCGCCTTTGGCGACTTGCGCCAGCCCGCCATGCTCGGCAAGCGAAAAGACCAGGATCGGAATATTGTTTTCTCGCGCCAGCGCAATCGCCGCCGCATCCATGACTTTCAAATCATCAGCCAGCACCTGACGGTAACTCACCCGTTCATAGCGTTTGGCGTCAGGGTCGGTTTTCGGATCGGCGGTGTAGATCCCGTCAACCTGGGTTCCCTTGAGCAAGGCATTGCAGCCCATTTCCGAGGCGCGCAGGGCCGCAGCCGTATCGGTGGTGAAGAACGGGTTGCCGGTCCCGGCGGCAAAAATGACCACACGGCCTTTTTCAAGATGCCGCAAGGCGCGCCGGCGAATATAGGGTTCGCACACTGCCGCCATCGGGATGGCGGATTGCACCCGGCTTTGCACCTCACGCCGCTCAAGCGCGTTTTGCATGGCCAGCGCATTCATCACGGTGGCGAGCATGCCCATATAATCGGCGGCCGCCCGTTCCATGCCCTTGGCGGCACCCTGCAGACCGCGAAAAATATTGCCTCCGCCAATTACCAGGCAAATTTCCATGCCCAGTTCGACCGCCGACTGGATCTCACCGGCGATGCGGTCGACGGTTTCGACATTGATGCCATACTGGCTGTCGCCCATCAGGGCTTCGCCTGAAAGTTTGAGGAGAACGCGGCGGTAAGTCAGCGGGTCGCTCATGACAGAGGTCTTTCGCGCAAAAATTCATATGCTGGGGCAGGGTTTTACCCCGATTCAACGCAAATTGCGCGCCTTTTTATGGCAAAAAGGCCGGACGCGTAAAAACGCACCCGGCCCCGTGTTCAAATTTCAGACTTACTTCGCGCCGGCAGCAGCCGCAACCTCCGCCGCGAAATCATCTTCTTCTTTCTCAATGCCTTCACCCAGCGCAAAGCGGGCATAGGCTTTGAGCGCGATGTCGGACCCGGCATCCTTGGCGGCTTCGGCAATTGCCTTTTCAACCGTCAGGTCAGGATTGATCACAAAGGTCTGCTTGAGAAGCACGACTTCTTCGTAGAATTTACGCATCCGGCCCTCGATCATCTTCTCGATGATATTATCGGGCTTGCCGCTTTCGCGCGCTTGTTCGATCAGAACCGACCGCTCGCGCTCGACCAATTCGGGGTCAAGCTCTTCGGTGGTCAACGCAGCGGGGCTGGTGGCCGCAATATGCATTGCGATTTGTTTGCCCAGCGCTTCAAGCGCACCGGCATCGGCATCCGACTCCAGCGCAACCAGAACACCGATCTTGCCCATGCCGGGCTTGGTCGCGGTGTGCATGTAACCGGCAACCACACCTTTTTCGACCGACAGTTTGGCCGACCGGCGCAGGGTCATGTTTTCACCAATGGTGCTGACCATTTCGACAAGCTCGTCACCGACAGAGCGGCCGGTGCCGGGGAAATCAGCCGCCTTGAGCGCCTCGACATCACCGCCATGGGCGAGCGCCAGTTCGGTGGCTTTCTCAACAAAGCCCTGGAAAGTGTCGTTGCGGGCAACAAAGTCGGTTTCGGAGTTGACTTCAACCAGCGCACCATCGGTGCCGTTAACCGCCATGCCGACCAGACCGTCAGCCGCGACACGGCCCGACTTTTTAGCGGCTTTGGCAAGGCCCTTGGCGCGCAGCCAGTCCATGGCGGCTTCGACGTTGCCGTCATTTTCAGACAGAGCTTTTTTACAGTCCATCATGCCCGCGCCGGTTTTCTCGCGCAGGTCCTTCACGGCAGATGCAGAAATCGCAACCATCGTCATCTCTCCGGATTGGGGGCCGCGCCAGGCGCGCGCCCGATTGTGTAAGGGGATCATCCGCCCCCATCACGCGGGGGCGAAGGCCCTTCTGTCGGGACATTCCCTACAGAAGGGTCTTTGCAGTTCGGTGACGCTTTTCAAAAGCGCCGGACGACAAATCAGGCTTCGGCAGCCTTGGTGTCTTCGGCCGGGGCTTCGGCGGCATCTTCCGCCGGGGCTTCTTCAGCAACCGCTTCGGGTTCTTCGATCTGGGCCAGAGCCTCTTCGTCGATCACCTCTTCGGCTTCGCCGATATCGACACCGAGATCGTCATGGCTGGCCTGAATACCGTCGAGCACCGAGCGCGCGATCAGGTCACAATAAAGCTCAATCGCGCGGGTCGCATCATCATTGCCCGGGATCGGGAAATTGATGCCTGCCGGATCGGAGTTCGAGTCGATCACGGCAACCACGGGGATGCCAAGCTTGTTGGCTTCCTTGACGGCAATCGATTCCTTGTTGGTGTCGATGATGAACACCAGGTCGGGAAGACCGCCCATATCCTTAATCCCGCCGAGCGAGATTTCGAGCTTTTCCTGCTCGCGGCCAAGAACCAGACGCTCTTTCTTGGTGAACTTGTGGGCATCATCGCCCGACAGACGCTCTTCCAGTTCGCGCAGACGGCGGATCGACTGGGACACGGTTTTCCAGTTGGTCAGCGTGCCGCCAAGCCAGCGGTGGTTCATGTAATATTGTGCGCAGCGTTCCGAGGCATCCTTGACCGGGCCCTGGGCCTGGCGCTTGGTGCCGACAAACAAAACGCGGCCGCCCGCGGCCACCACATTGCGCACTTCAACAAGCGCCTGGTGCAAAAGCGGGACGGTTTGGGTGAGGTCCATAATATGGACGCCGTTGCGATCCCCGTAAATGTACTCAGACATTTTGGGGTTCCAACGGTGGGTCTGGTGGCCGAAATGAACGCCGGCTTCCAGCAATTGACGCATGCTAAAGTCTGGCAATGCCATGACTTTTTCTCCTTCTCCGGTTAACCTCCGCAGGCGTGAACCAAATGGCACCGGAGCGGCCTGTTCATGCCAATCAGAGGCTGTGCCGGACAAAGCCGGGTGAACGGACCGCAAACCTGCGTGTGGAATGGCGCGGTTTCTAAGGGAAAATCGGGATTATTGCAACCCTTCGGCGTGCGACAATGCAGCGTCAAATCTCTTTCACATCCAGCACGCCGGGGACGGCCATCATCGCCCCGCGGGTCTGGGGGGTGATGGCAAACCGGCCTTCAAGCTCCAGCTCGACCTCGCGGGTGCCGTCCAGAACGCAGAAAATCGACACTTTGCCTTTGCCGCGGCCCGGCAAACGCTCGGCAATCGAGCCCAATGCCTGCTCATCCCCGACATAGATCGACAGGCCAAGATCGGACTGCGCCACCACGGAATCGAGCGACTGAACGGTCTTGGTTGTAAACCGCGGCGTCTCGCCGTCCATCTCGGCTTCAATGCCCAGAATGACAGATTTGCCCGGCTCCAACTGCTCTCGATAATCCCGCAGCAGGTCAGAAAACACCATCACCTCATATTCACCGGTCGGATCGGTCAGCTTGACGAAGGCAAACGGGTTGCCGGTGCGGGCTGAGCGCCGCTCCTGCTTGACCGTGACGGTTCCGGCAAGGCGGGTTGAATAGCTCGATTTCTTTTCAAGCTCGGCGAGCAAATCGGTAAAGGCCATGATCTTGGCGCGTTCGAGCGGCTTTTTGTAATCATCGAGCGGGATGACCCGACAGGAAAAAGCCGACCGCGCCAAACTCTTCAGACAGCCGTTCCACCGGCACCCAATCGGCCACCGACGCCAGTTTGGGACGGGCCAGCGCATCATCATCGGGACCGCCAAACAGCGAAACCTGATCAGACGCTTTCTCAGCGGCCGATGTGGCGGCGAAGTCCGACAAAATATCGGCGCTTTCAAACAGTTGGCGGCGGTTGCGGTTCAGACTGTCAAAGGCACCCGCGCGGGCAAGGTTTTCAAAGGCGCGCTTGTTGAAATGTTTGGGATCGACACGGGCGGCAAAGTCGAAAATGTCCTTGTAAGGCCCGTCGGCACCGCGCTCCTCCTCCACCAGTTCCATGGCCCGGCGGCCGACATTCTTGATCGCCGCCAGCGCATAGAAAATCTGGCCATCGCGCACCGTGAAGTCCGCGCCGGAGCGGTTGACGTCGGGGGGATTGACGTCCACGCCAATGCGGACACATTCCTGACGGAAGACACCGAGCTTGTCGGTGTTGGTCATGTCATAGGTCATCAGCGCGGCCATGAACTCGACCGGATAGTTCGCCTTCAAATAGGCGGTCTGATAGGCGACCAGCGCGTAACAGGCGGCGTGCGATTTGTTGAAGCCATAGCCGGCAAATTTGGCCACCAGATCAAAGATGAACCCGGCCTTGCCCTTGTCGACCTCTTTTTCGACCGCGCCATCGACAAACCGCACGCGCTGACGGTCCATCTCCTCAACCTTCTTCTTACCCATGGCCCGGCGCAAAAGATCGGCTTCGCCGAGGCTGTAGCCCGCCAGGATCTGGGCAATCTGCATCACCTGCTCCTGATAGACGATGACGCCATAGGTTTCCTTCAGCACATCTTCCAGCATGGGGTGAAGATAATCAGGCTCCTCAAGACCTGCCTTGCACGCGATGAATTTCGGGATATTGTCCATCGGGCCGGGCCGGTAGAGCGCCACAAGCGCGATAATGTCTTCAAACGTGTCAGGCTTCATGCGCCGCATGACATCGCGCATGCCCGAGCTTTCAAGCTGGAACACGCCGACCGAGTCGCCCTTGCCCAGAAGCTCAAAAGTCGCCGCATCATCTAAAGGCAGGCGGCTCATATCCAGATCAATGCCGCGCTGGAGCAGAAGTTGCCGGGCGCGTTCAATCACTGTCAGTGTCTTGAGGCCCAGAAAGTCGAACTTCACCAGCCCGGCGGGTTCGACCCATTTCATATTGAACTGGGTGACCGCCATTTCAGAGCGCGGATCGCGGTAAAGCGGCACAAGCTCATGCAAGGGCCGGTCGCCGATCACCACACCGGCGGCATGGGTGGACGCGTGGCGGTAAAGCCCCTCAAGCCGCTGGCCGATTTCCAGAAGGCTCGCGACGGTTTCATCGACCCGCGCCTCTTCCTGCAATTTGGGTTCCCCCGCAATCGCCTCGGGCAGGGTTGTGGGATTGGCGGGGTTGTTGGGCACCAGTTTCGACAGCCGGTCAACCTGGCCATAGGGCATTTGGAGCACCCGGCCGACATCGCGCAACACCGCGCGCGCCTGCAGCTTTCCGAATGTAATGATCTGGGCGACCCGGTCCGCACCATATTTATCGCGGACATACTGGATCACCTCATCACGGCGGTCCTGACAAAAGTCGATGTCAAAGTCCGGCATCGACACACGTTCGGGATTGAGAAAGCGTTCAAACAGAAGACCAAAGCGCAACGGATCAAGATCGGTGATGGTAAGCGCGTAAGCCACCAGCGAGCCTGCGCCGGACCCCCGTCCGGGACCCACCGGAATGTCATGGGTCTTCGCCCATTTGATGAAGTCGGAAACGATCAGAAAATAGCCGGGAAAGCCCATCCGTTCGATAATGGAAAGCTCATAGTCCAGCCTGGCTTCATACTCCTCCCGCGATGCGGGCGCATCATAGCCATCGAGACGCTTTGCCAAACCTTCCTGGGCCTGGCGGCGCAGTTCGGCGGCTTCATCAAGCCCGTCATAGCTGGGCAGGATGGGATTTGAGGTGTGGGGCCGGAAGGCGCAGCGCTGGGCGATTTCAAGCGTGTTCTCGATCGCTTCGGGCAGATCGGCAAACAAGTCGGCCATTTCATCGGCGGTCTTGAAATAATGCTGATCGGTGAGTTGGCGGCGGTCTGACTGCGAGACATAGGCGCCCTCAGCCACACAGATCAGCGCATCATGGGCCTCATACATGTCCTTCTCGGCAAAGAAGGCCTCATTGGTGGCGACCAGCGGAAGGGCGTGCGTGTAAGCAAGCTCCACCATCCCGGTTTCGGTCTGGGCCTCCCGCGGCATACCGTGGCGCTGAAGCTCCACATAAAGCCGGTCGCCAAACAAGTCCTTGAGCTTGACGACAAGGGCGGTGGCCGCTTCGGTGCGGCGCTCAGCCAACAGCGTGCCAAGCGGGCCAAACGCCCCGCCGGTCAGGCAGATCAGCCCCTCTGTGCGGCCATCCAGATCATCAAGGCTGATATGGGGTTGTTCATCATCAGGCGTCTCCAGAAAGCTTTTGGAGACAAGATCCATCAGGTTGAGATAGCCCTGTTCGGATTGCGCCAGAAACACCAGCGATCCGGCGGGTTCCAACTTCACCGCCTCACCGGCCTTCAATGTCACCAGCGCATCGCGGTCCTCGGCAGGCGCCAGCGCAAGCCGCAGCGCAGCACCCGGAATGGGCTGGATACCCGCAGCAGACAAGGTTTCAGACGCTTCAAGCGCGCCGAACATATTGCCGCTGTCGGTCAGCGCCACGGCAGGCATATCAAGCCGCTGACACAGGCCGGGCAGTTCCTTCAGCCGGATTGCCCCTTCGGACAGCGAATAGGCCGAATGAATCCGCAAATGAACAAAATTGGCGTGCACCGGCCCCTCCCTCATGGAAGGCCAAACTAGCGGTTTATGTCGCCGCCGCAAATCCCGCGATCATCACAATCGCATAGCCCGATCCACACAGTGCCAAAGCCACCAGCCAGTCCCGGCTCATCCGGCGGTTTCCGCGCGTTCCATAAAGCTGCACAAACATGACTTGTCCCTCTTGCCCAAAACCCATATTCTCGGTTTGTTCACGGGCATATTGTTCGCTTTATGTTCCAATGTCAAGCGGCCCGATCTGCATCGGGCCACTTTCCGTTATGCGGCTGTTTTTTCTTTGTAAAACGCGCCCATTTTGGCAATCGCATCGCGCCCTTCTTCAAGCATCGGCGCAAAGAAATGCCAGACATGGATCATGCCGTCCCAGATTTCGAGCGTGACATCGAGATGCGCTTCGGTAGCTTTGCCCGCCATGCGCAAGGAATCATCATAAAGAATTTCGCGCGTGCCGACCTGAATGAGGAGCGGCGGCAATCCTTCAAGGCTGCCAAAAACGGGGGAAGCCAGATGCGACTCCGCCCCCTTGCCGCCCAGATAGGCCTCGGCCATTTCTTTCAGCGTCGGCTGCTCAAGCCAGGGATCAATGTCAGCCCGGCTGGTCATGGATTTCGATGAACAGGTCAGATCGGCCCAGGGCGAGATCAGCATGCCCGCCGCGGGTTCACCCAGTTCCCGGTCACGCAGCAGCATGAGCGTCGCGGCGGCGAGGCCACCACCGGCGGAATCCCCGGAAACCGCGATCTTCTCCGGCGCAATGCCTTTTTCTTTCACCAGCCACTGATAGGCATTGACCGCATCTTCCACCGCAGCGGGATAAACCCCTTCAGGCGCCAGCGAGTAATCAAGCGACAGGACGGTCGCTTCGGCGGCGTCCGCCAGCAGCACCGTCAAAGGCCGGTGCGACAAGGGCGAACCGAGCACATAGCCGCCGCCATGCAGATAGAGAATGACGTGATCGGCGCGCGACTTGGGGCCCGCAATCATCAACGCGGGGCGCCCCCCGGCATCAACCGCATCAATCTTCACATCATCGGGCAGCGGAATGGACTCGCCTGTTTGATCGAACAGAGCGCGGCGCTCTTCAAGCGTGCCGGCCGACAAATCCCCCGACTCCGCCAGAAAGGCGAGAACGGCATCCAGTTCCTGTTGTGACATTGCTAGCTCCCAAATTTGTTTTTGCGCTTTCGTTTCTTGGGAGAGAGTGTGCCTTGAGACGGGCTTGTACAAAAGCCCCCTTAAAGGGTGGCGGGAACCACCTTGCCGTCTTCCAGCGTGACCGCCCGGTCCATAGTACGCGCAAGATCGAAATTATGCGTTGCGATCAGGGCACCAGCCCCTTCCTTGCGCGACAGCTCCACAAGGCCCTCAAAGACACGCGCAGAGGTGTGCGGGTCAAGATTGCCGGTGGGCTCGTCAGCCAGTAACAAAGCGGGCCGGTTGGCAAGCGCCCGGGCAATCGCCACGCGTTGCTGTTCGCCGCCCGACAATTCTGCAGGCCGGTGGATCAACCGTTCGCCCAGGCCCAACCCGGTCAGCAAGTCGCGCGCGCGCGCTTCGGCGTCTGACTTGCTGATCCCTGCAATGCGCAGCGGCATGGCGACATTCTCAACGGCTGAGAACTCGGCGAGCAGATGGTGGAACTGATAGACAAAGCCGATCTTGTCGCGCCGCATGGCGGTCCGCATCGTGTCGGCGCGGTGGCTTGCCGGGACATTCTGGATCAGCACCTCGCCTGCGGTCGGCGCTTCAAGCAAACCGGCAATGTGCAGCAAGGTTGACTTGCCCGCCCCGGAAGGCCCCACCAAAGCGACGATTTCGCCCTCGCCGATTTCGAGCGTTGCGCCGCGCAGAACCTCAAGCGCGCCTTCACCCTCGCGATAGGTGTGCACCACATTGTGGAGCGCCAGAACCGTCTTACTCATAGCGCAGCGCCTCCACCGGATCGAGCCGGGCGGCCCGCCATGCCGGATAGATGGTCGCCGACACCGACAGGAACAGCGCCATCAGACACACATTAATGGTCTGGCCAACATCAAGCTGGGAGGGCATGCGCGACAGGAAATAAACCTCAGGCGAAAACAGGGTCGTGTCGAGCAGCGTATTGAGAAACTGCCTGATCTCTTCAATGTTTGCGCTGAACAGAACGCCCAGAATGACACCGAAGATCGTGCCGGTGATGCCGATCGAGCTGCCCGCAATCAAAAACACCCGCATGATCGCGCCCGAACTGGCCCCCATGGTGCGCAGGATCGCAATGTCACGGCCCTTGTCCTTCACCAGCATGATGAGGCCCGAAATCATATTGAGGGCGGCGACCAGCACGATTAGCGACAGGATGAGGAACATCACATTGCGTTCAACCTCAAGCGCGGAAAAATAGGTCGGGTTGAGCGCCCGCCAATCAAGCATACGCAGCTGATAATCCGACACGTCGGGGCGCTTGCGGGCAGCGTTCAACCCTTCTTGCAGCACCGGCAGCATGGTGGCGATCTGATCGGGATGCTCAATCATCATATCGATCGAGGTCACCCCCTCGCCGGTTGCGAAATAGCGTTGCGCAGTTTCAAGCGGCAGATAGACGAGCGCATTGTCAAATTCCGACATGCCGATCCGGTAGATCGCCGCCACTTCAAAACCCACAACGCGGGGCGCTGTGCCAAAGGCGGTGGCGCGGCCGCGCGGTGAAATCAGCGTCACCTGATCGCCCACCATGACATTGAGCAGCCGGGCAAGCCCGACCCCGATGGCGATCTTGTTGCCGGTGAAATCATCAAAGCTGCCGATCTGGACGGTGCCGCCAATCAACGGCTGGGCTTTCACGTCAGCCTCGCGCATGCCGCGCACGCCCACGCCGTTTGAGCGGTCATTGGCGGTAATCATCACCTGACCCTGAACCGTCGGCACGACCTGGGTCACGCCGGGGATTTTGCCGAACTCGTCCATAATGCTCGGCCAATCCCTGATCGTCCGGTCGTAAGACTGGATGATGGCGTGGCTGTTCACACCCAGCATCTTGCCCATCAGCTCAAAGCGGAAGCCGTTCATCACCGACATGACGATAATGAGAACCGCCACACCAAGCGCGATGCCCACCAGCGAAAACCCGGCAATCACCGACACAAACCCTTCCCGGCGGCGCGAACGCAGATAGCGCCCTGCAATCATCCATTCAAAGGCCGAAAAAGCTTTGGTGGCCTGGGCCGGTGTTTCACTCATGCGGTCAACCTTGTCACGGCATCGTCAGCCGACAGTTCGATACGCTCCCCGCTCTTGCGGTTTTTCAACTCCACCACACCCTGGGCGAGACCCTTGGGGCCAATAATGAGCTGCCAGGGCAAGCCGATCAGATCCATCCCGGCAAATTTGGCACCGGGCCGTTCATCTCGATCATCATACAGAACATCAAGCCCGGCATTTTGTAGCTTTTCATAGAGGCTGTCACAGGCCGCACTCACCGCCTCATCCTTGGGCTTCAGGCTGATCAGCCCGACATCAAAAGGCGCAACGCTTTCAGGCCAGATGATACCCGCCTCATCATGGCTGGCTTCGATAATGCCGCCCATCAGGCGCGACACACCAATACCGTAAGAGCCCATATGAACCGGTATCAGCTCGCCATCGGGGCCTTGCACCTTGGCGTTCATCGCCGCGGAATATTTCGTGCCGAAATAAAAGATATGGCCAACCTCGATGCCGCGGGCCGCCATGCGCTTGTCTTCAGGCACTTCGGCCTCAAAACGCGCCTCATCATGCATTTCGTCGGTCGCGGCGTAGCGGTTGGTTTTCGCCTCAATGATCGCCGACAGGTCGGCGCTATAATCAACCCCGCCGGGGATCGGCTCATCCAAAAGATCGGAATGGCAGAACACCGCACTTTCACCCGTGTCGGCGAGAATGATGAACTCATGGCTCATATCCCCGCCAATGGGGCCGGGATCGGCCTTCATCGGCAGTGCTTTCAATCCCATCCGCTCAAAGGTTTTGAGATAGGCGACAAACATTTTGTTATAGGCAAGCCGCGATGTCTCCTGGTCGAGATCAAAGCTGTAGGCATCCTTCATCAGGAATTCACGGCCCCGCATCACACCGAAACGGGGACGGATCTCATCCCGGAACTTCCATTGAATGTGATAGAGGTTGAGCGGCAAATCCTTATAGCTCTTCACCGCCTCGCGGAAGATCGCTGTGATCATCTCCTCATTGGTCGGCCCGTAAAGCATGTCGCGTTCGTGCCGGTCGGTGATGCGCAGCATCTCCTCGCCATAATCATCATAGCGCCCGCTTTCACGCCACAGGTCAGCCGATTGCAGCGTCGGCATCAACAGCTCAACCGCACCAGCCCGGTCCTGTTCTTCGCGCACAATCTGTTCGATCTTGCGCAAGACCCGGTGGCCCAGCGGCAGCCAGGCATAAATGCCCGCCGCAGTTTGGCGTACAAGGCCCGCCCGCAGCATCAATTGATGCGAGACAATGGTGGCTTCTGCCGGAGTGTCTTTCAGGACAGGCAGGAAATACTGCGAAAGGCGCATAGGAAAACCCTGATAATCAGTCGTTGGTCGTGCCGCACTAGAACGGGAAATCATCGAGCGTGACAAGCTCGAATGTGATCGCCGCATAAAGTCCACCCCACAAAACCGCTGTGATGGCGGTGGTCAGCAGCATCTTGCGGATCAATTTGGGCTGGGTTGGGGCAGACGGCGCGGTGCCGGGCTCGACACTGTCGGCCTCAGCCTGGGTCTCAACCCCGATCGGCAAGGTCATAAACAAAATCAGCCACCACAGAACGACGAAGCTGACAATCGAACCGGCAATGCCCATGAAAGCACCCTTTTTGACTTTGATTGACCGCTAATCTAGGCGCTTTTGCACCCGCTTCCAACCGGGTGCGGCTTCACAGCCGGATCACATCCACGCGCGTGATGGGGTTCTTACCCGCCCCGTCCCGAACCGAGCGCCGGGCGGCAACCCGCAGCTTTTCGCGGACCGTCTCATCACGCTTGCGATCCTTGGGGTTAAGCTTGGCAAGGGCGGCATCGACCGCCTCTTCCACGCAATAATCAAGATCGCGGCCATCCCAGTCTTCGGGCGGCAAGCCTTCGAGCACAATGAGAGGCTCGGCCTTCAGCTTGCCATTGGCGTCGAGAACCACGGTGACGTGAATATAGCCCTGATAGGAAATCCGCTTGCGCTGGCGCAGCCCTTCATCGTCGGAGCGGATGAGGATCTCACCATCGAGATAAAGGCGGCCCGCCGGTACTTCATCGACAATTTTCGATGGTCCCGGTGCCAACCGCACCATGGTGCCATTGAGCGCGACATGGGTTTCAGCCACCTGCATCTCACGCGCAAAGGCGGCATGTTCGGTCAGATGGCGCAACTCGCCATGAACCGGCACCGCAATCTGGGGACGGATCCATTGGTACATTTGCGCCAGCTCATCCCGGCAGGGATGGCCCGACACGTGAATGGGCGAATGATGATCGGTGATGATATCAACACCCAGCGCTGTCAGATCATTTTGCAGCGCGATGATGCCGACCTCATTGCCCGGAATGATGCGCGAGGAAAAGATCACCGTATCGCCCCGCTCCATCTTGACCGAGGGGTGATCGTTGCGCGCAATCCGTGACAGGGCGGCACGCGGCTCCCCCTGGCTGCCAGTGCAGATATAAAGAACCTTGTCGGGCGGCAGATAGGCGCCCTCATCCTCGTCAATGATCGGCGGCATGTCTTTCAGATAGCCGCACGCCCGCGCCGCCGCCACACACCGATGCATGGAGCGGCCCACAAGCACAGGATGGCGACCGCATTGATCCGCAACTTGCGCGATGGTTTGCACCCGCGCCACATTGGACGCAAAGGCGGTCACGGCAACCCGGCCCGTGAGTGGTGCAATCACTTCGGCGAGGCCTTCACGCACCGTGCCTTCCGAGCCTGCGCGCCCTGGCTCAAACACGTTGGTGGAATCACACACAATGGCGAGCACGCCCTTATCGCCAATCGCTTCAAGGGTTGTATTGTCGGTCTGTTCGCCAATCAGCGGGTCAGCATCGATCTTCCAATCGCCCGTATGCATGATCACCCCATGGGGCGTTTCAATGGCCAGCGCATTGGGTTCGGGGATCGAATGGGTCAGCGTCACAAAACGCACCTTGAAAGGGTCAAGCTCCACAGAGCCGCCCAGCGGCACTTCATGAAGCGGCACCTCATCAACCAGACCAACATCTTTCAGCTTGCCGCGCACCAGCGAGGCGGTAAACGGCGTGGCATAGACCGGACATTCCAGCAGCGGCCACAGATGGGGCACCGCGCCAATATGGTCTTCATGGGCATGGGTCAGGATCAGGCCGACAATATCGTCGGCATAGTCTTCGATGAAGGTGGTGTCGGCCATGATAAGGTCAATGCCCGGTGTGCGGTCATCGCCAAAGGTCACGCCCAGATCAACCATCAGCCATTTGCGGTCTTCTTCAGGCCCCACGCCATAGAGATTGAGGTTCATTCCGATCTCTCCGGCACCGCCAAGCGGCAGGAAGACCAGTTCCGATTTTTCAGTCATGCGGTGAGCGTTTCAGGCCGATTGCGCCAGTAAATGGATTTGAGGCCCTTGAGGGTCAAATCCTGATCAATCTCGTCAAACAGGTCCGTGCCTTCCGACAGCGGCGTTGCCAGACCGCCGGTGGCAATCACTTTCATCGGCGCGCCAAACTCATCGCGGATACGTTTCACCAAGCCCTCGATCAAGCCGATATAGCCCCAATAAACGCCCGATTGCATACACGGCACCGTCGATTTGCCGATGACTTGTCCAGGCCGGGCAAGCGCGATGCGCGGCAATTGGGCGGACGCCATATGAAGCGCCTCCAAAGACAGGTTGATGCCCGGCGCGATCACCCCGCCAATATAGGCCCCATCCGTGTCGACACAGTCAAAGGTGGTCGCTGTGCCGAAATCAAGCACAATGGCGGGTCCGCCATAGGCTTCATGCGCGGCAAGGGCATTGACCTTGCGGTCGGCACCAACCTCGGCGGGCCGGTCAACCCGCACCGCGACGCCTAACTCAACATCCGAGCCACCGACATGAAGCGCGTCGGTTTTGAAATAGCGCTGGGCGAGCCGCTGCAGGTTAAATAACGCCTCAGGCACCACGGTTGAAATCATGACGTCGTGAATTTGCTCCAACGCCAGGCCATCCAGGCCCATCAACTGGCTCAACCACACGACATATTCTTCGGCCGTGCGCGAGGCATTGGTCGCAATGCGCCAGCGGCCGCAAATCTCATCGCCCTCAAACACCGCGAAAACCGTGTTGGTGTTGCCTGCATCAATTGTCAGAAGCATGGACTGCCTCGCCAAAAAAGACTTCTCCGGCGGACACGGTATGGGTCGCGCCATCATCGGATTGCAAGACAAGCGCGCCCTGGGGGTCAAGGTCAAGGAACTTGCCGACCAAGGTCCGTGTGCCAAGCCGCGCGGTCAGCACCTCACCCTTGCCGCGTGCGCGGTTGAGCCAGCCCTGACGGACCGGCTCAAAACCCACCCGGCGCCACAATGTGAACCAGCGATCAAACGCTTCGGCCAGTACTTCAAGTGCGGTTTCGGGTGCGGGTGCGGGACCCGATGCACCCACATGCGTTGCCGGGTAAGGCGTACCATCGGGATGACTTGCAAGATTGATGCCGATGCCGATGGCAAGCCAGCCTGCCCGCGTGGCACTGCCGCTGCCGCTTTCAAGCAGCACGCCGCAAATCTTGGCCCCGTTCACCAGCACATCATTGGGCCATTTGAGTTCCGCGCGGGGCTTGCCAATCAGCGCATCCACCGTATCGGCAACGGCAAGCGCGGTCACGAAACTCAGCTCCGACGCGCGCTGCGGCGTTGCCTCAGGATCGATCAGCAAAGTGCAAAACAAATTGCCCGGCTCGGACGTCCAGCTGCGGCCCTGACGGCCCCGGCCGGCACTTTGGGTTTTGGCCCAGATCCACACCGGGCCGCGTTCGCCCGCCTCGCCCCGGCGCTTGGCCTCTTCATTGGTCGAGTCGATCTGTTCATACGCGGCGAGCGCAACACCCGCCGGCATTTTAAGATGATCGCTCACCTAGAACAGGCTTTGGGCGGCAACACCCGCCGCGTCTTTCAGAGGCGCGGGCAGCACGAAGATCAGCAAGGTGATCACGGTCGAAACAATCAGGACCGGGCGCATCATGCCTTCGGGTCCGCCGAGGAACGGCTCAGCAGGTTCATCCATATAGATGATCTTGACGATGCGGATGTAATAGAAGGCGCCGACCACCGAGGTCACCACACCGATGATGGCGAGCGGATAAAGCCCGGCATCCACGGCCGCCATGAAGACGTAGAATTTCGCCATGAACCCGGCGAGCGGCGGGATACCGGCCAGCGAGAACATGAGCGCGGCGAGCGCAAAGGCCATGCCCGGATGGTTGCGCGCCAGACCCGACAGGTCCGAAATATTTTCCACCATCCCATCCGACCGGCGCATGGTCAGGATGCAGACAAACACGCCCGCATTCATCGCCACATAGATCGCCATATAGATCAGAACGCCGGTGACACCGTCTTCAGTGCCCGCCGCCAGGCCAACCAGCGCATAACCCATATGCCCGATCGAACTATAGGCCATCAGACGTTTGATATTGGTCTGCCCGATAGCGGCAAAGGCCCCCAGCGCCATTGAGGCAATCGAGACGACAATGACAATCTGCTGCCACTCCGCTTCCATCGAGCCGAACGCGTCCACTATCACCCGGACGATCAGCGCAATGGCCGCCACTTTGGGGGCTGACGCAAAGAAGGCTGTGACCGGGGTTGGCGCACCTTCATAAACATCAGGCGTCCACATGTGGAACGGAACGGCGGAGATTTTGAAGGCCAGCCCGGCCATCACAAACACCAGGCCGATAATGATGCCGCCATTCGTGCCTTGGTCGGCGACATAATTGGCAATCGCTTCAAACCCGACCGAGCCGGTGAAGCCATAAAGCATGGACGAGCCATAAAGCAGCATGCCAGACGACAGCGCGCCCAGGACGAAATATTTCAAGCCCGCTTCGGTGGAGCGCACCGTGTTGCGCTTGAACGAGGCAATGACATAAAGCGCCAGGCTCTGCAGTTCGAGGCCCATATAAAGCGCGATCAGATCATTGGCCGAAATCATCATCATCATGCCCAGCGTGGCCAGCACGATGAGGACCGGATACTCAAACCGGTCGGCCTGTTCGGCTTTGAGATAATCTCGGCTGATCAGAAGGACCACAATGGAGCCGACCAGCGTCAGCACTTTCATGAACTGCGCAAAGGCATCAAACACAAAACTTGAGCCAAAGGTCAGCGTCCGGCTGTCAGGACCGGTGACCACCAGCGCCATCGCGCCGAACAGCAGCAGGACGGCCAGGCCGGTCACCGCGCCTTCGACATTGTCTTTTTTGAACACGCCCACCATGAGAAGCGCCATCGCTCCGATGGCGAGCAGAATTTCAGGATAGGCCGGGGCGAGATCGAGCATGGTCATGAGATTTCCCCGTTAATGTCCGGTCGGCGCCGGCGCTGCCGCCGGTTCCGCCACCATGACGGGCTGGGCGCTTTCATAGGCTGCCACAGCCGCGTCGTAATTTTCGATCAGGCGTTCCAGCGACGCCTCGGTGATTTCAAACAGATCGCCCGGCATCACGCCCATCCACAGCACCAGCAGGATAAGCGGCGCAAACGAGATGATCTCACGCCGGTTCATATCGAGAATGTCTTTGAGATTGTCTTTCTCAATCACGCCAAAAGCGATCCGGCGGTAGAGCCACAGCATATATCCCGCGCCAAGCACCATGCCGGTTGCCGCCACAAAGGCGACCCAGGTTTCGGCCTTGTAAGCGCCGACCAACGTGACGAATTCGCCGATGAAACCACTGGTCCCCGGCAGGCCGATACTCGCCATCGACATGAGCAGGAAGATGGTGGCGTAAACAGGCATACGCGCGGCCAGCCCGCCATAGGCATCGATCTCGCGGGTGTGGATGCGGTCATAAATGACGCCCACACACATGAACAGCGCGCCCGACACAAGGCCGTGGCTGATCATCTGCATGATGGAGCCCTGCAAACCCTGCATGTTCACGGTGAAGATACCAATGGTGACAATGCCCATATGGGCGACCGAGGAATAGGCGATCAGCTTTTTCATGTCCGATTGCGCAAAGGCGATCAGCGAGGTGTAGACCACCGCAATACAGCTCAACACAAAGACCATGTCGGCAAACTGCATGCTCGCCACGGGGAACATGGGCAGAGAGAAGCGCAAGAAGCCATAGCCGCCCATTTTGAGCAGAATGCCCGCCAGCACGACCGAGCCGGCCGTCGGGGCCTGCACGTGGGCATCGGGCAACCAGGTGTGCACCGGCCACATCGGCATTTTGACGGCAAAGCTGGCAAAGAAGCCAAGCCACAGCCAAGTCTGCATCGCCGCGGGGAAGGACACATCACCCGACAGCATCAGCGTCATGTCGGTCGTGCCGCCATGCAGATACATGGCAATCAGCGCGATCAGCATCAACACCGAGCCAAACAGCGTGTAAAGGAAGAATTTGAAGGTCGCATAAAAGCGGTTGGCCCCGCCCCACACACCGATGATCAGGAACATCGGGATCAGACCGGCTTCAAAGAAGATATAGAACAGCACCAGATCCAGCGCACAGAACACGCCGATCATCAGCGTCTCCATGATCAGGAAGGCGATCATATATTCCTTCACGCGAGTCTTGATCGAATCCCATGACACCAGAATGCAGATCGGTGTGATCAGCGTGGTGAGCAGGACGAACAGGACCGAAATGCCGTCGACACCCATATGGTAGGAAATGCCGTCACCCAGCCAGTCGGCTTTCTCGACAAACTGGAAGCCTGCTTCGGCGCGGTCAAACTCAACCCACAGGATGAGTGACACAAGGAAGGTCGCCACCGTCGTCCACAGCGCAAAGCCGCGCGCCTTGGCAGCTGCATCCTCGCTGTCGCCGCGAACGATCAAGCCAAGCAGCACCGCGCCCAGCAGTGGCAGGAAGGTGATGATGGAAAGCAAGGGCCAGTCGGTCAGCATCGCTTAGGTGCCCCAAATCATGAAATAAGTGACAAGGCCCGCAACGCCGATCAGCATCACGAACGCATAATGGTAAAGGAAGCCCGATTGCAGGGCGACGGCCCGCTGGGTGATTTTCAGCGCAGCGGCTGAAATCCCGTCGGGGCCGAACCCGTCAATGGTTTTCTTGTCGCCAAAAATCCACAGCTTGTTGCCCAGCCACAAAGCCGGACGAACGAAGACAAGGTCATACAGCTCGTCGAAATACCATTTGTTCAGCAGGAATTTATAGGCCGGCTCATTCGCGCGCCCGATGGCGGCGGGAATGGACGGTGCCTTGATATAAAACAGCCAGGCAAGCGCAAAGCCAAGCGCCCCCATTACCGTCGGCGACCACACCACCCAGGACGGGACATCATGGAATTCATGCATGATGTGATTGTCCTCGGCAAAGCCGATGGCTGCCCCCCAGAACACATCATAATGGTGGCCGATAAACTCGCCATGGAAGGCCACCCCGGCAAACAGGGCGCCGAGCGCCAGAATGACCAGCGGGATCAGCATCACCGGCGGGCTTTCATGGACATGGCTCATCACTTCCTTGCTGGCCCGCGCGCGGCCGTGGAAGGTCATGAAGATCAGCCGCCAGCTGTAGAAGCTGGTCATCAGCGCAGCCAGAACACCCATGGCAAAAGCATAGCCCGCCATGGAATTGTGGCCTGCAAAGGCTGCCTCGATGATGGCGTCTTTCGAATAGAAGCCGGCTGTGTAGGGGAAGCCCATCAGCGCCAGTGTACCGATCAGCATCATGATGTAGGTGATCGGGATCAGATTGTAGAGCCCGCCCATCTTGCGCATGTCCTGCTCGTCCGACATGGCGTGGATCACCGAACCGGCGCCGAGGAACAGAAGCGCCTTGAAGAAGGCGTGGGTGAACAGATGGAAGATCGCGACGGGGTAAGCGCCAACGCCGATGGCAAAGAACATGTAGCCCAGCTGGCTGCAGGTTGAATAGGCGATCACCCGCTTGATGTCGTTCTGGAACAGGCCGACCGAGGCGGCAAAAAATGCCGTCGAAGCCCCGATGAAGGTGATGAAGGTCAGGACGTCGGGCGCAAGCTCAAACAGGGGCGAGCAGCGCGTCACCATGAACACACCCGCCGTCACCATGGTGGCCGCGTGGATCAGGGCAGAAACAGGCGTGGGCCCTTCCATCGCATCGGGCAGCCAGGTGTGCAGGCCAAGCTGGGCCGACTTGCCCATCGCGCCGATGAACAAAAGGAAACAGATGGTCGACAGGATCGACACGTCTGCGCCAAGAAACTCAAAGGTTTCGCCCGCCATGGCGGGCGCAGCCGCAAAGATCACGTCATATTCAACCGACCCGAAGACCAGGAAGATCGCAAAAATGCCCAGCGCGAAACCAAAGTCACCGACCCGGTTGACGACAAAGGCTTTAATGGCAGCTGCGCTTGCGCTCGGCTTTTTGTACCAGAACCCGATCAGCAGATAGGAGGCGAGGCCCACCCCTTCCCAGCCGAAGAACAGCTGGACGAGATTGTCGGCCGTCACCAGCATCAGCATCGCAAAGGTGAACAAAGACAGATAGGCAAAGAAGCGCGGCTTGTCGGGATCGTGGCTCATATAGCCGATGGAATAGATGTGGACGAGCGCCGAGACGCCATTGACCACAACCAGCATGACCGCGGTCAACGTATCGACCTTGAAGGCCCAGTTGAGCGCAAAGTCACCCGACTTGATCCACTCAAAGGCCACAATGGTGACCGGCGCATGACCGAGTGCGACATCTACAAAAGTCTGCACCGACATCAGCGCGGCGGCAACCACCGCCCCGCTGGTGAGATACATGGAAAGCCGGTCGCCGAGCACGCGGCCAAACAGGCCGACGATCAGCGCGCCAAGGGCTGGCAGAAGGACGATCAGTTCAATCATGGCGCGCCCCTAGCCTTTCATCATGTTGATGTCTTCAACCGCGATGGTGCCACGGTTGCGGAAATAGACGACCAGGATGGCAAGCCCGATGGCGGCCTCGCCCGCAGCCACAGTCAGCACCAGAAGTGCAAACACCTGCCCCGTCAAATCCTGCAGGAAGGTCGAGAAAGCGACCAGATTGATATTGACCGCCAGCAGCATCAGCTCAATCGACATCAGAATGATGATGACGTTTTTGCGGTTCAAAAAGATGCCGAAAATCCCCAGCGTGAACAGGATCGCTGCGACCGTCAGATAATGTTCAAGACCGATTGTCATATCATCATCCCCCTCACAGGCCCTGGCCCGGTTTGATGTCGACCAGCTCGATGGCATCCTCGCGGGTGCGCGCATTCTGGGCGGCAATCGACTGGCGGCGCACGCCTTCGCGTGAACGGTGGGTCAGCACAATCGCGCCGATCATGGCGATCAGCAAAACCATGCCGGCCGCCTGGAAGAAATAGACATAGTCAGTGTAAAGCACCTGACCGATCGCCAGCGTGTTCGACACCTCGGCTGCGGGCGGGGTCGGGCTTGCCGCCACAGCCGGGTCAAGCGGACCCAGCGCCCAGCCGCCAACCACCAGCATGATTTCAAAGACAAGAATGAACCCGATAAAGCCGCCAATGGGCAGATATTGCAGCACGCCCTCTTTAAGCTCGGAGAAATTGATGTCGAGCATCATGACCACAAACAAGAACAGCACCGCGACCGCGCCGACATAGACAATCAGCAGGATCATGGCGATGAACTCAGCCCCGATCAGCACGAACAAAGCGCCCGAATTGAAGAAGGCCAGGATCAGGAACAGCACCGAATGCACCGGGTTGCGCGCGGCAATCACCATAAAGCCTGCGGCTATGGTGATGAACGCAAACAGGTAGAAGGCGAGTGTCGCCAGCATATCGTTCCCCTTATCGTCCCCGGACCGGCCTTAGCGGTAAGGCGCGTCCAATTCCAGATTCTTGGCGATTTCGCGTTCCCACCGGTCCCCATTGGCCAGAAGCTTGTGCTTGTCATACAAAAGCTCTTCGCGGGTTTCGGTGGCGAATTCGAAATTCGGCCCCTCAACAATCGCATCCACCGGGCAGGCCTCTTGGCAGAACCCGCAATAGATGCATTTGACCATATCAATGTCGTAACGCGTGGTGCGCCGTGATCCATCTTCGCGCGGCTCAGCCTCAATAGTGATAGCCTGGGCGGGGCAGATCGCTTCGCACAACTTGCACGCAATGCAGCGTTCTTCGCCATTGGCGTAGCGGCGCAACGCATGCTCCCCCCGAAAGCGGGGCGAGATCGGCCCTTTTTCGAAGGGATAGTTAATCGTTGCCTTGGGCTTGAAGAAATAGCGCATGGCAAGAAAGAAAGAGGTCACAAACTCCCACAGCAGGAAGCTTTTAACGGTGCGATCAATATAAGCCATGATTGCCCCCCTATTCCGGCAGCCAGCCGAAGGCGACAAGCGCACCGGCGGTTACAATCACCCAGATGAGCGAGAAGGGCAGGAAGATTTTCCAGCCCAGCCGCATCAGCTGGTCATAGCGGTAGCGCGGCACCATCGCCTTGACCATCGCCATCATGAAAAACACCGCCGACACTTTCAGGATGAACCACAGCGTGCCGGGGATCAGATTGAACGGCGCAATATCAACCGGCGGCAGCCAGCCCCCCAAAAACAGGATGGTGGTCATCGCGCACATCAGCACGATGTTGATATATTCACCGATCATGAACAGCAGATAAGGCGTGGAGCTATATTCAACCTGATAGCCCGCCACCAGTTCCGATTCCGCCTCAGGCAAATCAAAAGGCGGACGGTTGGTTTCAGCCAGCGCCGAGATGAAGAAGATCACAAACATCGGAAACAGCGGGATGAAGTACCACAGCCCCTGTTGCGCCTCGACAATTTCGCTCAGATTGAACGAGCCTGCGCACATGATCACGGTGACGATCACAAAGCCGATGGAGACTTCATACGACACCATTTGCGCGGCAGAGCGCAGCCCGCCCAGGAAGGGATATTTCGAGTTCGACGCCCAGCCCGCCATGATGATGCCGTACACGCCAAGCGAGGAAATCGCGAAGAGATACAAAATGCCGACATTGATATCGGCAATCACCATCCCGGCACCCACCGGCACCACCGCCCAGCCCGCCAGCGCCAGCACAAAGGTGATCAGGGGCGCGATGAAGAACACCGTCTTGTTGGCGCCTGCGGGAATGATGATCTCTTTCAGCAGGTTTTTGCCAAAGTCGGCAAAGAGCTGGAACAGGCCGAAGGGGCCGACCACATTAGGGCCCCGGCGCAGCTGAACCGCCGCCCAGATCTTGCGGTCGGCGTAAACCACATAAGCCACGTAAAGCAGAAGGCTCACCGTCAGCGCGAGCATGCCGAGGATCGACACCACGATCATCGGAAGCCCGATCGTATCAGTCAGAAACTCAACCATGCTGGCCTCCTTGAGCCGCAGCCTTCAGGTCCGTTCGCTGGCGCGCACAATCAGCCATGGTGCGGGACGCGCGCGCAATCGGGTTGGTCATATAAAAATCAGTGACCGGCGAGGCAAAACCCGGCGCATTGGGATCAAGCACCGCGTCACTGGCGGGCGATACCCACGCGTCATCGGGCAGGGCATCAAGCGTGCCGAACTGCGGCGCATCGGCCATGATCGCTTCGACCACCGCCTCGCGGCTGTCATAGGGAAGCGGATTGCCCAGAACGCCCGACAGCGCCCGCAGGATGGCCCAGTCTTCCTTGGCCTGACCCGGCGCAAAGACCGCCCGGCGGGCTTCCTGCACCCGGCCTTCAAGATTGGCGTACAATCCGTTTTTCTCGGTATAGGCCGATCCGGGCAGGATGATGTCGGCGCGATGCGCACCGCGATCCCCATGGGTGCCGAGATAAACCACTTTGGCCTGACCAAACCGGTTCATATCCATCTCATCGGCACCGAGAAGGATGACCAGATCAATCTCGCCATTTTCGCAGCCCGCTTGAATCTCAGCGGTAGATTTGCCGTCGACACCGGGCAGCAGACCCAGATCAAGACCGGCAACACGCGAGGCGGCTGTGTGCAGCACGCCAAAGCCGGTCCAGCCGTCTTTGATCGCTCCGCTTTGCTCGGCAATGCGCATGGCCGCCTGATGAACCGCCACGCCATCGGCGCGGGCGAGCGCCCCGGCGCCGACAATCACCAAGGGATGCTCGGCATCTTTAAGGGTCTGCGCGAAACTATGGCTGCCGCTCAGCACTTCAGAGAGCGTTTGCGGACCCGCACCCAGATATTCGGCGCGGTAGGTCAAATCAGCCTGCTCGCCAATCACGCCAACCTTGAGGCCGCCTTCCAGCGCACGCTTGCGGATGCGGGCGTTCAGAATAGGCGCTTCAAGGCGCGGATTGGTACCGACCAGCAGGATCGCATCGGCCTGCTCAATCCCGGCAATGCCCGGATTGAAAATGTAAGAGCTGCGCGGGCCCTTCACCAGGCTGCCATCAGCGCGGCAATCCAGATGCGGCGAGCCGATTTGCGCCATCAGATCTTTCAGCGCCTTGAGGCTTTCGGCGTCCTGCAAATCACCGGCAATGGCGGCGATGCGGGCGGGTTCCGTCGCTTCAATCAGCTTGGCAAGCTCGCCCAGCGCATCGTCCCAGCCCAGTGCTTCAAGCTTGCCGTCGCGCTTCACATAGGGTGTATCGAGACGCTGATATTTCAGACCGTCGCAGGCATAGCGCGTCTTGTCGGAAATCCATTCTTCATTGACGTCTTCATGAAGGCGGGGCAGCACGCGCATCACTTCACGGCCGCGCGCATCAACCCGGATGTTGGAGCCCACACCGTCCATCACATCGATGGTTTCAGTTTTCTTGAGCTCCCACGGACGCGCTTCAAACGCATAGGGCTTGGACGTCAGCGCACCGACCGGACACAGATCAATCACATTGGCCGACAGCTCGGAGGTCAGCATCTGTTCCAGATAGGTGGTGATCTCCATATCTTCGCCACGGCCAATCGCGCCCAGCTCTTCAACACCCGCAACTTCGGTCGCAAAGCGGATACAGCGCGTGCAATGGATGCAGCGGGTCATGATGGTTTTGACCAAGGGACCCATTGCCTTGTCTTCAACGGCGCGCTTGTTTTCATCATAGCGCGAACCGTCATGCCCATAGGCCATGGTCTGGTCTTGCAGATCGCATTCCCCGCCCTGATCGCAGATCGGACAATCAAGCGGGTGGTTGATCAACAGAAATTCCAGCACGCCTTCGCGCGCTTTCTTCACCTTGGGCGTGTTGGTGTTGACGACCATGCCGTCATTGACCGGCATGGCGCATGACGCGACCGGCTTGGGCGCGCGTTCCACTTCAACCAGGCACATGCGGCAATTGCCGGCAATCGACAGGCGTTCATGATAGCAGAAGCGCGGAATTTCAGCGCCCGCCTGCTCACACGCCTGCAGGATGGTGATGCCGTTCTCGACCTCAATTTCCTGGCCGTCGATGGTAACCTTTGCCATCCCCAATCCCCCTACTCGGCCGCCACGCGCACGGGCTGACCCGCCTTGCGCCGGTCAATGCGTGCTTCGATCTCATGACGGAAATGCCGGATCAAGCCTTGCACCGGCCAGGCCGCCGCATCGCCCAGCGCACAGATTGTGTGGCCTTCCACCTGCTTGGTGACATCCAGCAGCATGTCAATCTCTTCGGGCTCTGCCTCGCCGAGCGCCATACGCTCAACCACGCGCCACATCCAGCCGGTGCCTTCGCGGCACGGCGTGCACTGGCCGCAGCTTTCATGCTTGTAGAAATAGCTCAGCCGCGCGATCGCCTTCACAATATCGGTCGACTTGTCCATGACGATCACCGCTGCGGTGCCAAGGCCCGACTGCGCTTCTTTCAGCGAATCGAAATCCATCAGCATGTCGTCACACACAGGCTTGGGGATACACGGCACCGATGATCCGCCGGGGATCACGGCCAGAAGATTATCCCAGCCCCCGCGCACACCACCGGCGTGTTTTTCGAGAAGCTCGCGGAGCGGAATGCCCATCTCTTCTTCGACATTGCACGGCTTGTTCACATGGCCTGAAATGCAGAACAGCTTGGTGCCGGTATTGCCTGGACGGCCCAGCCCTGAGAACCAGCTGCCCCCCCGGCGCAGAATGGTCGGCGCGACCGCAATCGATTCCACATTGTTGACGGTGGTGGGGCAACCATAAAGACCCGCATTGGCCGGGAAAGGCGGCTTCAAACGCGGCTGGCCCTTCTTGCCTTCAAGGCTTTCCAGCAGCGCGGTTTCTTCGCCACAAATATAGGCACCCGCACCGTGATGGACGTAGACATCCATGTCCCAGCCCGACCCGGCTGCATTGGGACCGAGCAGTCCGGCATCATAGGCTTCGTCAATCGCGCGTTGCAGCGCGATGCGCTCCTTGATGAATTCGCCGCGCACATAGATGTAAGCGACATGTGCTTGCATCGCGAACGCTGCGATCAGGCAGCCTTCCACCAGCTTGTGCGGGTCGTGGCGCATGATATCGCGGTCTTTACAGGTGCCGGGCTCTGATTCATCGGCATTGACGACGAGATAATGCGGACGGTCCTTAACCTCTTTGGGCATGAACGACCATTTCAGGCCGGTGGGGAAACCCGCACCGCCACGGCCGCGCAGGCCGCTTTCTTTCATTTCGTCGATCACCCAGTCGCGGCCCTTGCCGATCAGGGCAGCGGTATTGTCCCAGTCACCCCTGCGCTTGGCGTCTTCGAGGTCGGGACGTTCAAACCCGTAAAGGTTTGTGAAGATGCGGTCGTTATCCTGCAGCATCAGCCTTCACTCCCCTTCAATGTCGTGGGCCCGCCTTCGGGGGCCGATGTCTGGCGATCCACTTGCGGGCCGGTCTTGACCGGCTGGCCCGATCCCAAAGCATCAAGCAGTTTTTCAAAACTTTCCGGCGTCAAATCTTCATAGGTCTCATCGCCGATCTGGATCATCGGGGCATTGACGCACGCGCCCAGGCACTCAACCTCTTCCCACGAAAACTTGCCATCGGCGGACGGGCCTTCGCCCTTCTCCACACCCATTTTGGAGCGGCAGACATTCTTGATGTCTTCAGCCCCGCGCAGCCAGCACGGGGTGGTGCCGCAAACCTGCACATGAACCTCGCCCACGGGCTTGAGTTGGAACATGGTGTAGAAGGTCGCGACTTCGTAGGCGCGGATATAGGGCATATCCAGAAATTCGGCGACATAGCGCACCGCGCTTTCAGGCAACCAGCCGCCCATCTGGCGCTGGGCCTGATCGAGCAGCGGAATGATCGCGCTTTGCTGGCGGCCTTCGGGATATTTGGAGAGCTGCTTTTGCGCCCACTCAATATTCTCCGGCGTGAATTCAAACGTGTCGGGACCAAGCCCGGGAATGAGACGGCGCACACTCATCGGTCAACCTCCCCGAACACAATATCAAGCGAACCAATGATGGCGGGCGCATCGGCCAGCATGTGGCCCTTGCACAGGAAGTCGAGCGCCTGCAAATGGGCAAAGCCCGGCGCCCGCAACTTGGCGCGATAGGGTTTATTGGTGCCGTCCGACACCAGATAGACTCCGAACTCGCCCTTGGGCGCTTCAACCGCGGCATAGACTTCGCCGGCGGGCACCCGATAGCCTTCCGTATAGAGTTTGAAATGATGGATCAGCGCTTCCATGGAACGCTTCATCTCACCCCGTTTGGGCGGAACAACCTTGCCGTCGGTTGCACTGACCGGGCCGGGTTCCATCATCTTGATACATTGAAGCATGATCTTCACTGACTCGCGCATCTCTTCCATGCGGATCAGATAGCGGTCGTAATTATCGCCGTTCTTGCCCAGCGGAATTTTGAAGTCGAGCTCATTGTAAACTTCGTAGGGCTGGTTGCGGCGCAAATCCCACGCCAGGCCCGAGCCGCGCACCATGACGCCGGAAAAGCCGCGCGCCAGCGCATCATCGGGATCGACAATGCCAATATCCACATTGCGCTGCTTGAAGATGCGGTTGTTGGTCAACAGCCCTTCGAGATCATCAATCACCTGGGGATAGGCTTCGCACCATTCGCCAATATCGTCGAGCAAGGCTTGCGGCAGATCCTGATGGACCCCGCCGGGGCGGAAATAGGCGGCATGCATGCGCGCGCCACAGGCCCGCTCATAAAACACCATGAGCTTTTCACGCTCTTCAAAGCCCCACAAAGGCGGGGTCAGTGCGCCCACATCCATCGCCTGGGTGGTGACGTTCATAATGTGATTGAGAATTCGGCCAATCTCGGAATAAAGCACGCGGATGATCTGGCCGCGGCGGGGCACTTCAAGACCCAGCAGCTTTTCAACCGCCAGCGCATAGGCGTGTTCCTGGTTCATCGGCGCGACATAGTCGAGCCGGTCGAAATAAGGCACCGCCTGCAAATAGGTTTTATGTTCGATCAGCTTTTCGGTGCCGCGATGCAGCAGGCCGATATGCGGATCGATCCGCTCAATCACTTCACCGTCAAGCTCCATGACAAGGCGCAGCACGCCGTGGGTCGCCGGGTGCTGCGGCCCCATATTCATGGTGAAATTCTTGATCTGAGGTTCTGCGGTCATGGCGCGGCCCCCTATTCTTTGCCCTGCTCGGCTTTTTCATCGCCGGGCAGAATATATTGAGCGCCTTCCCAGGGGCTCAGAAAATCAAAGGCACGGAATTCCTGGGTCAGCTTGACCGGCTCATAAACCACGCGCTTGAGCTCATCGTCATAACGCAGCTCGACATAGCCGGTGAGCGGGAAGTCCTTCCGCAACGGATAGCCCTGGAAGCCATAGTCGGTCAGGATGCGCCGCAAATCGGGGTTGCCGGCAAACAGAATGCCGTACATGTCAAACGCCTCGCGCTCGAACCACACCGCACCGGGATGAACGTCCGACACAGACGGCACCAGCGTATCTTCATCGGTGATAATCTTGACGCGGATGCGCTGATTATTGTCCATCGACAAAAGGTGATAGACGACCTCAAAGCGCTGCTCCCGCTCAGGGAAGTCGGCGCCGCACACATCAATCAGAACCTTGAACAGGCACTGGCTGTCATCGCGCAGAAAGCCGATAAACTCGGCAATGTGATCCGCGCGCACCGTCAGCGTCAGCTCATCAAACGCAAACGCCGCGCCGATCACATCATCGGGGCGCATCGCGGCGATGTGCTCGCCAAGCTGCTCAAGCTCGTGCTGTGCCATGCAAGCCTTCCTTCCGATTGCCCGGCCTAGCGGGCGAGCGAACCTTCGCGGCGGATCTTCCGCTGCAATTGCAAAATTCCATAAAGCAGCGCCTCAGCCGTGGGCGGGCAGCCCGGAACATAAATGTCGACCGGAACGATGCGGTCGCAGCCACGCACCACCGAATAGGAATAGTGGTAATAGCCGCCGCCATTGGCGCATGAGCCCATCGAGATGACGTAGCGCGGCTCAGGCATCTGATCGTAAACCTTGCGCATGGCCGGCGCCATCTTGTTGGTCAGCGTGCCGGCAACAATCATCACGTCCGATTGCCGGGGGCTGGCCATGGGGGCAATCCCGAAGCGTTCGGCATCATAGCGCGGCATGTTGGTCTGCATCATTTCAACCGCGCAGCACGCCAGACCAAAGGTCATCCACCACAGCGATCCGGTGCGCGCCCAGGTGATGAGATCATCGGCGGTGGTCAGGATAAAGCCCTTGTCGGCCAGATCATCAGAGATGGTCTGGAAATACTCATCCCGATTGGTTCCCCAATTGGGATCAGTGGCCCCGGGACCTTGCGGCCCGGCTGGCTTGTCGAGTTCTACTCCCATTCGAGCGCCCCTTTCCGCCATTCATAGATAAAGCCGATGGTGAGCACGCCGAGGAAGATCATCATCGACCAGAAGCCGAACAACCCGACATCCCCCAGCGCGATAGCCCAGGGAAACAGGAAGGCCACTTCAAGATCAAAAATGATGAACAGGATGGCGACCAGATAAAAGCGCACATCAAACTTCGAGCGGGCATCATCAAACGCGCCAAAGCCGCATTCGTAAGCCGAAACTTTTTCAGGATCGAGATTGGACGGCGCGATGAAGACCGGCAGGATCATCAACAAAAGACCGATGACGAGCGCGATCCCCAAAAAAATCAGGATGGGGAGATACTCCATCAACAGCGGCTCAAGTGCGGATGTGTCCATCACCCTTGGCTCCCTCAACTCTACAGCCCCGAAAGGCGGCTTGTCGGGATCGTCGGACCCGGCCCCGAAAGCGCACCATCACGGGGGCTGTCTTAGCCGGGAAACACCTGCCCTGACAACCGCTTTCGCGGGTGCGAAGGGCACGTTTTTGACGCACCGATGACAGTTCACCACACGCTGAATTAGCCGCGCAGGACCTTGAAACTGGCATTGGCTTTGGCGACGGGCTGTCCGTCTGCGGTGATCATGGCCCGCGCAAAACACACTGAGCCGCCCGTCTTGACATAATCGGTGTCGATTTCGAGCCAGTTGCCGAGCTTGGCCGCCGCCATAAAGTCGGTCGACAGGGTAAGCGTCACGAGCCCCGCGACCTCCCGCCCCTCGCCCTTCAGTACGGTAAAACAGGACAGGCCCATGGCATTGTCCGCCAGGGTGGCAATCAGCCCGCCATGGACCAGCCCGCGGCTGTTGCAATGGGCCTGCCCCAGCACGAGCCCGATTCGGATCCGGTCATCCAGCGATTGGGAATAAATCGGCTCCCACGGGTCGGTCAGGTTGGACCGGCGGAAATGGCGTTCAAAGCCCTCAGGAACTGTTTGATCAGGACTGGATTGGGACATGACACTCTCGGCGCAGCAATAATGAATGTCGCTGAGTGTAGGACCGGGGCCCGCCATTTCATAGAATTCGAAACGAAGGAATTTCAGGGAAATGGCGCGAGTGACGGGACTTGAACCCGCGACCTCTGGCGTGACAGGCCAGCGCTCTAACCAACTGAGCTACACCCGCTTTCGCGTTTCCCGAAGCGGCTGAGCGCTTCGCGATAGGGCGCACGGTGTACGGCGCGCGCCGCACCCTGTCAAGCAATCGTTCCAAAAAGTTTCACACTGGGCCAGCTTGCCGCAGGATCAGTCCCAATCGCGCTTGGCAACCAGGCTCGGCATCGTGTCATCACCGTCGGGCTCGACATCAACCGGGGTCGCCTTTTCGCGGATGGCGACCTGAATGGAGGCAAGCAGCCGGTCAATTTCGGCCTGATCGACATTGCGGTTCGACAAAAAGCCGACCACGGCTTCGCGCCAGAACGCGGCCTCGCGCTTGTCACCCGCCGAATCGGTTTGGCCCTGCTGGCGCAGCCTGTCGCGTTCGCGTTCCAAATCAGTGCTGCGTTCGGCCAGCCGGTCGGCCGTGGCCTGCGCCCGCTTGCGCCGCACCGCGTCGGTGCTCATCCAGATGATGGCCACCAACCACAGGATCACCAGCCCCAAACCAGCCCCCGCCCCCGCGATCAGCCCAAGGCGCACCCGTTCAAAATCCATGCCCTCAATGCCGAAATCATCGCGCAGCATGGAAAAGCTTGTCTCTTCAGGCCAGGCCCGGACGGATTTTCCGGTCTCGACAGAAGTCGCCGGCACCATGATGATGCTGGGTTGCAGCGCGGCTGAGCGGCTTGCCACCGTGATGCGGAAGCGGCTTGCAGCGCCCGATGCATCTGCGCCCATGGCATTGAGCGTGACACCTGCAGGGATCACAATCTGATCTGCGGCAATGGCCTCGCCCGCACGCAGCATGAAACGGTTCTTGTGCCCCCCTGGAACCGGCTCAAGCCGCACCGGCACCAAAGCGCCGCCATCAGCCTGCGCCACAGGCAGTCCGACCATCACCGACGGATCAGACTGCGTGACCCGTTCTGCAAACAGCACGGTCGCTGCGCCTGACAGCACCGCAAGGCCAATGACCAGCAATAACAAGATGATGGCGCGCATACGCTCCTCCCCGTCTTTTGTCTGCTTATAGCATGAGATGCAAAAGGCGCGAGAAATGGGATGGTGGGCGGTGACAGGCTCGAACTGCCGACCCTCTCGGTGTAAACGAGATGCTCTCCCAACTGAGCTAACCGCCCCCGGATCTTTGGCCTATGACAATGGTCCTGTGACCGTCGTCTTAAGACCATCTTGCCAGACGATCTACGTCAAAGCTCCCAAAAGTGCAAACGGCCGTTTGGCATATGCCAAACGGCCGCTGTAGCGCGATGGATGACCGCTTAATTGACGGCGTCTTTAAGCGCCTTGCCCGCCTTGAATTTCGGCTGAACCGAAGCGGGAATATTGATGGTTTCGCCGGTCCGCGGATTGCGGCCGGTGGTCGCCGCGCGTTGCGACGTTGCAAAGGTGCCAAAACCGACGATGCGAACTTCGCCACCGTCTTTAAGCTGAGCAGTGATCTGATCAATCACGGCATCAACGGCGCGCGTAGCGTCGGCTTTTGAAAGTTCGGCAGCTTCTGCAACTGCGGCGATGAGATCATTTTTGTTCACGGGACGTGCCCCCTGACTTGCCAGATGAACCGAAAGCGAATGAGGAGCGAAGTCTAGACCGCACGCGGAAACAAGGTCAAAGCCTAAAGCGCAAAAAAACCGCTAAAAATCGCGAAAAACGTCGATTTCTGGGGATAAATGCAAACAGCCCGACCCAGATGCAAATCTGGAGCCGGGCTGCAGGGTCAATTTGGTGATTCGTTCAGTGCTTGATGAGCGAATCCGAATCGCCTTCGGGCGCAACCGCAGGAGGAGTGTTGAGCGTGGCATCATCCTCATCCCACTCAATCGGCTCGGGCGTCTCCGTCAAAGCGTGCTTCAGCACCTCATCCACATTGGCGACCGGGATGATGGTCAGACCTTTTTTGACATTGTCGGGAATGTCAGCGAGGTCCTTTTCATTGTCCTTGGGGATCAGCACGGTCTTAAGGCCCCCGCGCAGTGCGGCAAGCAGTTTTTCCTTCAATCCGCCAATCGGCAGCACGCGGCCCCGCAAAGTGACTTCGCCGGTCATGGCCACATCCTTGCGCACCGGAATTTGCGTCAGCACTGAGACGATCGAGGTCACCATAGCGATCCCGGCAGACGGTCCATCCTTGGGCGTGGCGCCTTCGGGCACGTGCACGTGAATGTCGCGCTTTTCAAACAAGGGCGGTTTGACGCCGTAAGCGATGGAGCGGCTGCGCACGAAGCTTGCGGCGGCCTGAATGGACTCCTGCATGACGTCGCCCAGCTTGCCGGTCGTGGTCATCTTGCCTTTACCGGGCAGCATGACCGCCTCGATCTGGAGCAATTCGCCCCCCACCTCGGTCCAGGCAAGGCCGGTGACGACACCGACCTGATCCTCTTCCTCGGCAATGCCGAAACGGTAGCGCGGCACACCGGCAAATTTTTCCAGATTGCGGCGGGTCACCGACACTTTCTTGCGGCTGGGCGTCTCAACCAGAATGCGGACCGATTTGCGCGCCACATTGGCGATTTCGCGTTCCAGGTTCCGCACGCCCGCCTCACGGGTGTAGCGCTGAACCAGATCGCGCAAGGCATCCTCAGACACCGACAGTTCGGATTTTTTCAGCCCATGTTCCTTGATCTGCTTGGGCAGCAGATGCTGCTTGGCAATCTCGACCTTTTCATCCTCGGTATAGCCGGGAATGCGGATGATCTCCATCCGGTCGAGCAAGGGCTGGGGCATGTTGAGCGAATTTGCCGTGGTGACGAACATCACATCGGAGAGATCATAGTCGATCTCAAGATAATGATCGGCAAAGGTCGAATTCTGTTCGGGATCGAGCACCTCAAGCAGAGCCGAAGAGGGATCGCCCCGGAAGTCCTGACCAAGCTTGTCAATTTCATCAAGCAGGAACAGCGGATTGGAATGATCCGCCTTTTTCATCGACTGGATAATCTTGCCGGGCATCGAGCCGATATAGGTGCGGCGATGGCCGCGCACTTCGGCCTCATCGCGGACACCACCCAGCGACATGCGGACAAATTCCCGGCCCGTCGCCTCGGCGATCGATCGGCCAAGCGAGGTTTTACCCACGCCGGGCGGTCCAACGAGGCACAGGATGGGGCCCTTGAGTTTCTTGGCGCGCGACTGCACGGCGAGATATTCGAGGATGCGTTCTTTAACCTTGTCGAGCCCGTAATGATCATTATCGAGCTGCTTCTTGGCTTTCTTGATGTCTTTCTTCACCCGGCTCTTGGTGCCCCACGGGATACCAAGCAGCCAGTCGAGATAGTTGCGAACGACGGTTGATTCAGCCGACATCGGGCTCATCTGGCGGAGCTTTTTCAGCTCAGCCTCAGCCTTTTCGCGTGCCTCTTTCGACAGCTTGGTGTCGGCGATCTTCTTTTCATATTCCGACAGATCGTCCTGGCCATCCTCGCCCTCGCCGAGCTCCTTCTGGATCGCCTTCATCTGTTCGTTCAGATAATATTCGCGCTGGGTCTTTTCCATCTGGCGCTTGACCCGGCTGCGGATGCGCTTTTCGACCTGCAGCACCGAAATCTCGCCTTCCATCATGGAATAGACGCGTTCCAGCCGGTCGGTGACCGAAATCAGCTCCAGCAATTCCTGCTTGTCGGCAATCTTGATCGCCATATGCGAGGCGACCGTATCGGCCAGCTTGGAGGGCTCATCAATCTGGTTGACCGACACCAGAACTTCGGGCGGAACTTTTTGTTGAGCTTCACATAATGCTCAAAATGGCTGACGACTGTGCGGGCCAGCGCCTCAACCTCGTCGCCTTCGCCATTGGTTTCATCCAGCCGCAAGGCGGTGGCCTCAAAAAACTCCTCACGCGGGGTGAAGTCCTGAATTTCGGCGCGCTGCTGACCTTCGACCAGAACCTTCACCGTGCCATCGGGCAGCTTGAGCAGTTGCAGCACAGAGGCAATCGTGCCGGTGCGGTAAATGTCATCGACGGAAGGATCATCGTCGCCGGCTTCCTTCTGGGTTGCCAGCAGGATCTGCTTGTCGGTCGCCATCACATCTTCCAGCGCGCGCACCGATTTGTCCCGGCCGACAAACAGCGGCACGATCATATGCGGAAAAACCACAATGTCGCGCAGGGGAAGCACGGGGAAGGTTTGAACCCCTTGCGGTCCCGGCGATCCCCCTGAATGTCGTGAAGCTCACTCATCGTTTCATCCTTTGAAGCAAGATGCGGATTGCCCGGACGGGCTGCGCACCTCAATAGAGATCGGTTTCGGATGTCTGTTAGATATCCCGCAGCCGCGCCATTTCAAGACGCGGGCGGCATATCGGGTCAGGCCGAGGTTCCGGCTTCGCCCGATTTGACGTCCGAATAGATGTAGAGCGGCTGGGAGCCGGCATCGACCGTTTCACCGTTGACGACCACTTCCTCAACCCCATCAAGGCCGGGCAAATCGTACATGGTGTCGAGAAGGATATTCTCCATGATCGAGCGCAGACCGCGCGCGCCGGTTTTCCGTTCGATGGCCTTTTTGGCAATGGCCAGCAATGCATCTTCGGCGAATTCGAGACGCACGCCTTCCATATCGAACAGTTGCTGATATTGCTTCACCAGGGCGTTTTTGGGCTTGGTGAGAATTTCGACCAGCGCCTCTTCATCAAGATCGCCCAGGGTGGCAAGCACAGGCAAACGGCCAACAAATTCGGGAATCAGACCAAATTTCAGAAGGTCTTCGGGCTCAAGCTCTTTGAGCACCGCGCCGGTTGACCGGTCATCGGGTGCCTTGACGGTGGCGCCAAAGCCGATGGACGCGGCATCGCCACGCTGGCCGATGATCTTTTCAAGGCCGGCAAACGCCCCACCGCAAATGAACAAGATATTGGTGGTGTCGACCTGCAAAAATTCCTGCTGCGGATGCTTGCGTCCCCCTTGCGGCGGAACAGATGCAACCGTGCCTTCCATAATTTTCAAAAGCGCTTGCTGAACCCCCTCGCCCGACACATCGCGGGTGATCGAGGGATTGTCCGACTTGCGCGAAATCTTGTCGACCTCGTCAATATAGACAATGCCGCGCTGGGCGCGCTCAACATTATAATCGGCGGCCTGCAGCAGTTTGAGAATGATGTTTTCCACATCCTCGCCAACATAACCCGCTTCGGTCAGCGTGGTGGCGTCCGCCATGGTGAACGGCACATCAAGGATGCGCGCCAGGGTCTGCGCAAGCAGGGTCTTGCCACAGCCGGTGGGGCCGATCAGCATGATATTGGATTTGGCAAGTTCAACCTCGCCGTTGCGACCCGCATGGTTGAGGCGCTTATAGTGATTGTGCACGGCAACCGACAGCACGCGCTTGGCGTGATCCTGGCCAATCACATAATCGTCCAGCACCTCGCAGATTTCCTTGGGTGTCGGCACGCCGTCGCCGGATTTGACCACGGCGCTCTTATGCTCTTCGCGGATGATGTCCATGCAAAGCTCGACACATTCATCACAGATGAACACGGTCGGGCCCGCAATCAGCTTGCGGACTTCATGCTGGCTCTTGCCGCAGAAGGAACAATAAAGAGTATTTTTTGAATCGCCGTTTGACACAATCAAGCCTGTCAGCCGTTAAACCAAGCACCTATGCTGACAGACCGAGCCTTGAAAAAGGTTAATGGACCGTCAGCCCGTCCAACTCATCCGGGACTCGGATCAGCCAGACTTATATGTGAGCATGATAGAGGCGTTTCAATCAACTGTGGAAGTCGGTCGCGGCCACAAAGTCGTGATTTGGGCCGCGAATTTGCGCTTTTCAGAAGGTTTCCCCGCCTCAACCTTCCGAATCGGGGCCCGGACGCTTTTCGTAAATCTGGTCGATCAGACCAAAATCACGGGCTTCTTCAGGCGACATGAAGGTATCGCGCTCCATCGCCTTTTCGATTTCCTCAAGCGGCTTGCCGGTGTGCTTGGCATAGATGCCGTTCAACTTGGCCCGCACTTTGAGGATTTCGCGGGCCTGAATTTCGATATCGGTCGCCTGGCCTTGCGCCCCGCCCGAAGGCTGGTGGACCATGATCCGCGCATTGGGCGTTGAAAACCGCATACCATGCTCACCCGCCGTCAGCAAAAGCGAGCCTGCCGACGCCGCCTGACCGATACACACGGTGGCCACGGCGGGCCGCACATATTGCATCGTGTCATACATGGCGAGCCCTGCCGTCACCACGCCGCCGGGCGAATTGATATACATATAGATTTCTTTTTTGGGATTGTCGGCTTCGAGGAACAGCAGCTGGGCGCTGACCAGGCCCGCCCCGAAATCCTCAATCGGGCCGGTGACGAAGATGATGCGCTCTTTCAACAGGCGCGAATAGATGTCGAACGCGCGCTCGCCGCGGTTGGTCTGCTCGACCACCATGGGGACCAGCGTATTGGCATAAATATCTAAAGGGTCGCGCATCGATTTTCCTCGGGAATCGCAAAGGTGTGATGCACAGAAAATAAGCGCCCAGGCAGCGAATGCAAGGGCGCTCATCAAAGGCTCAAACCATGATCGCTGAATGCGATTTAGTGATCGTGGTCACAATCAGGGCCATGCTCGTGCGGCTCTTCCTCATCGTGCATCTTCATCAGCTCTTCAACCGATACGGTCTTGTCGGTGACCTGGGCCAGCTCAACCACATAATCGACGACCTTGTCTTCGAGCATGGGCGCGCGGATCTGGGCCAGCGCCTCGGGATTTTGCTGATAATATTGGAAGACCTGCTGTTCCTGGCCGGGGAAGCGCTGGGCCTGCTGGGCAATCGCCTGGCTCAACTCTTCATTGGGAACCTCGATCTTGTTCTGACGGCCGATTTCGGCCAGCACCAGACCAAGCTTCACGCGGCGCTTGGCGATGGTTTTGTATTCGTCCTTATACTCGTCTTCAGACTTTTCCATGTCGTCGAACGTTTTTTCCTGCTGTTCCATCTCCTGGCTGAACTGCTGCCAGATCTGGTTGAACTCGGCATCGAGCAGCGAGGCGGGAACCTCAAACTCATACATGTCATCAAGCTTGTCGAGCAGCTCACGTTTGACCTTCTCGCGGCTAAAGCCTGAATATTCGTTTTCGACCTGCTCTTTAACGCGGGTTTTCAGCGTGGCGAGGTCTTCCATGCCGAATTTTTCGGCCAGCGCATCGTCGATCTCGGTCTTAACCGGGGCTTTGATGGCTGAAACCTTGACGTCAAATTCAGCGTCTTTGCCCGCCAGATGCTCGGCCTGATAATCTTCGGGGAAGGTGACTTTCACAACGGTTTCATCACCGGCCTTGGCACCGACCAGCTGTTCTTCAAAGCCGGGGATGAACCGGCCCTGGCCGATCACCAGATCAACACCTTCGGCCGATCCGCCCTCAAACTCCTCGCCGTCGACCTTGCCGACAAAGTCAATCGTCAGCGCATCGCCGTCGGCGGCCTCGGCACCCTCATCCTTGTCTTCATACGAGGTTTGCATCTCGGCCAGTTGCTCAAGGCGCTTGTCGATCTCGGCATCGTCGATTTCGGCCACTTCGCGGGTCAGCGACAGGGTTGAGAAATCCTGCTCAGGCACATCAGGCATGATTTCAAGCGACATGGAAAATTCGAGATCTTCGTTTTCGACGAGCCCCTCAAAGCCTTCGGGGAAATCGATTGACGGCTGGGTGGCGGGCCGCAATTCATTGTCGGACATCGCCTTGTTGGCGCCGGTGTCGACCTGCTCTTGCAGGATTTCCTGCAGCAGGGACTGGCCGAAGCGCTGCTTGATCACCGCCACCGGCACTTTGCCCGGACGGAAACCCGGCAATTTGATCTGGCCTTTGATTTCCTCAACCTTGGCGTCCATGCGTGAGCCAATGTCGGCAGCCGGAACGACAATCTTGAATTCGCGCTTGAGGCCTTCAGCGGAGATTTCGGTAACCTGCATTCTCTTTTTTCCCACATTGCCGGCATTGTCGATTGTCGGGGCACCTTGATGGTGCGGGTGGAGGGACTTGAACCCCCACGGGTTTCCCCACCAGAACCTAAATCTGGCGCGTCTGCCAGTTCCGCCACACCCGCGAAATCGAAATGCAACAAGCCAGCCGTGCCGGGAAGCGCCCGGCCCGGATGGCCAAAATCTTTGGACTTTCGCCCGATGAGGGGCGGTCTATAGCACCCCCGGTTTTGGCGGCCAAGCCCCTCTTTTGCGACGGAAAGGCACGGACAAATGTAAAAAACACCCTATATTAAGGCTGATGAGCTGAAAGAGGCACACAATGGAACGAACCGGAAAGTTTCTCACCCTGGCAGTTGGCCTGGCAGCCGCGCTTTATGCGCTGTTGTGGGTGATCGGCGCCATGAGCTTTTCGCCATGGCTGGGCCTGTTCTTGCTCATCGTGGCGGGTGGGGCTGCCGCAATCATCCTGTCAATGGTGCAAGACCGCGCCAATGACCCCGAAGACCGGCATTATTCAGACAATGTGGATCAGTAGGAGCCCTGTCCATGAAACTCACCACCCAGGACCGCTTTGACGACGCCGAAATTGCCACCACGCTGGGTATTGTGCGCGGCAATGTGGTGCGCACCCGCTCCGTCGGGTTCGACATTCTGGCAGCCTTGCGCAATCTGATCGGCGGGGAAGTGCGCGAATATACCAAGCTGATGGCCGAAGCGCGCGAGCAGGCGATGGACCGGATGGCCGAACAGGCGCGCGAGGCCGGTGCCGACGGGGTCGTCACAGTGCGCTTTTCCACCTCGATGATCATGCAGGGCGCGGCTGAAATTCTCGTCACCGGCACCGCGGTGACGTTTAAATAGCGCGCAGGCACGCCGCTATCGCACCCGGCAAGTCCTCCGCGATCAATCCCCGGCCAAGCCGCGCACCGGCTTCCCCGTGAAGCCACACGGCGGCGCACGCGGCTTCAAACGCGCTCATACCTTGGGCCAACAGGCCACCGGCAATTCCGGCCAGCACATCGCCGGACCCAGCGGTGCCAAGCTCTGGCCCCGCATTGTCATTGATCACCGCCAGGCCATCGGGCGCAGCAATCACCGTATCGGGACCTTTGAGGATCACGACGGCTCCCGACTGCGCGGAAGCCAGCCGTGCGCGGGTCAACTTGTCACCCGCGCTTTGAAACAGACGGGCAAATTCTCCCTCATGGGGCGTCATCAGGGTGGCTGCCTTGCGCCGCTTGATCAGCCGGAACAAATGTTCAGGGTCATCGGAAAAACTTGTCAGCGCATCGGCATCAAGCACCACGCCCGCCCCGCTTTCCAGCGCCGCACTCACCAGCGCGCGGGTCCGGTCGCCCACCCCATGCGCCGGGCCGATTACAACAGCGTTCTTACGCTGATCTTGAAGAAGGGCGCGCAACGCTTGGGCATCCGCGCACGGGCTGATCATCACGCTGGTCAAATGATTGGCGAGCACCGGCAAGGCCTCATCAGGGCCGGCACAGGTCACAAGCCCCGCCCCCGTCCGCAATCCGGCAAGCGCTGTCAGCCGCGCCGCCCCGGTCTGCAATGCGCCTCCGGTCATGACGAGCAAATGACCGTGATCATATTTGTGGTGCGCGGGGTCTATTGCGGGAAATTCGGCCGACCACACCGCAACATCATTACGCCAGGCTTGCGGAGCAATCCGGTCAAGAACAGCGTCTGGAATGCCGATCTGGCGCACCGCAAGCGTGCCGCACAGCGCGCGCCCCGGCAACAGAAGGTGCCCCGGCTTGGCACGGAAGAAGGTCACAGTCAGATCAGCCGCCAGCGCAGCCCCGCGCACCGCGCCGCTATTGCCGTCAACGCCTGAGGGGACATCAACACTCATCACATGCGCATCCGAGGCGTTGACCTGGTCAATAATCGCGGCAACCGCGCCGTCTATATCGCGCGCCAGCCCGGCGCCGAACATGGCATCGACAATCAGGCCCGCCGACAGATCAAGATCGGCCGCAAAGGGTTCGACATCGCCCTTCCACTTGGCTGCCATGATCGCGGCATCCCCGGAGAGGCGCCCCGCCTCACCCATCAGAGCCAGACGCACCGGCCAGCCTGCCTTGCGCAAGCGACGCGCAATGACGAAACCATCGCCGCCATTATTGCCCGGCCCGCACAGGACGAGCGTTTCACACGGTTCAAAATGGCGGATGATCTCATCAGCGCATGCCCGGCCAGCACTTTCCATCAGATCAACCCCCGGCGTGCCACCCTGAATGGCGAGCGCGTCGGCCTGAACCATTTCCGCTGTGGTCAAAAGCTCAAACATGGCGCGAGCCTATCAGAATTCGGGGTGACGCAAATGCCAATCGGTCGCCTGCTCATAAGCCTGGGCGACCCGCAACACCATGGCGTCCTCAAACATCGGCCCGACAATCTGCAACCCGATCGGCAGACCCGATTGGGTGAACCCGCACGGAATGGACGCGGCGGGCTGCTGGGTCAGGTTGAACGGATAGGAAAAGGGCGTCCAATGTTCCCAGTCCCCGCCGGGCTCCTCCCCCGGCGCATTGGTGCCGACCTCAAAGGCAGGCACGGCCAGCGCGGGCGTAAGCAGCGCGTCATAGCCTTCCATAAACCCCCGCATGAGCGCGCCGAGCGCCTCGCGTGCCTTGACCGCCTCTTGATAGTCGCGCCGGGAAATTTTTGCACCGCGCTCAACCACGCTTTGCAAGCCCGGATCGAGCCGGTCAAATTGGTCCGGCGCCAGATCACCCAATAAGAAGTTAGCGCCCGACCACCAGATCGCCCGGAAGGTCTCGACGGGATCATCAAACAGGGGTTCAATCCATTTGATCTGCGCGCCAAGCCGCTCCAAAACTTCCACCGCCGCCTCAAAAGCTTCGGTCACTTCGGGATCAACATTGGCGTAACCCAGATCGGCACTGACGGCGAGGCGCAGGCCCTGCACACCGTCATTGAGCCCAAGCGTCCAGTCACGCGCGCCATCAGGCAGATGATACCAGTCGCGCGCATCGGGCCGGGCGATCACCGATAAAAACAAAGCGAGGTCCTCGACCGTACGGGCCATCGGCCCGACATGGGCCACCGTGCCGAAGGGCGACAGGGGAAAGGCCGGAACGCGGCCATAGCTGGGCTTCAACCCCGCCACACCGGCAAAGCTAGCAGGAATGCGGATCGAGCCGCCGCCATCAGTGCCGGTCGCCAATGGCACAAAGCCAGCCGCCAGCGCCGCAGAACTGCCGCCCGATGAACCGCCGGGTGTCTTACCGAGGTCCCAGGGATTGCGGGTGATGCCGGTCAGCGGATTGTCGGTGACGCCTTTCCAGCCAAATTCCGGCGTGGTTGTCTTGCCGATCACGACCGCGCCCGCTTCCTTCAGGCGGGCAACGGCGGGCGCATCAGCGTCCCACGGCCCTTTGGGATCAATCGTCCGTGAGCCGCGCAAGGTCGGCCAGCCCTCAGTGATCAGCAAATCCTTGATCGCCACCGGCACACCGTCGAGCGCATCGCGCGGTTTGCCCGTCTGATAGCGTTCGGCGGAGGCTTTGGCGGCGTCCAGCGCCCGGATTTCATCAACCAGACAAAAGGCATTGGTCTTGGCATCAAGGGCGTGGATGCGGTCAAGCAGCGCCTCGGTCACCGTGACCGGCGACACCTTCCCCGCCCGGTAACGGGCCGACAGGTCAGCAGCACTTGCCCAACAAAGGTCCATCAGCACAGTTCCATCAGCGGATTTCCGTTTTCGCCTCTTGGCCTTTTTCAACCAGGCTCAAAACCGTACCATCAAGATCAAAGATACTGACCGAACAATTATCAGGCGCAAAGGTGACCAGCCGGTCCGAGCCTTCAACATAATTCACCAGCACATTGATCGCGATGAAATGGCTGAAAATAACGGTGTCGGTTTCGAGCGAACGGACAAAGGCAATCACGCCATCACGCCAGTCACGATAATCCTGATCAAGATCGGCAAAGCTGCCCGACATGGCCTTCATCAGCCACGCCTTGCGTTCGGCGAGCGATTTGGTGGGCGAGGGAATTTCGGCCACCGCTTCGGCAATCACCGGCGTTACCCCCCAGCGCGCCGCCAGCGGCACAGCGGTTTCCTGCGTGCGCTTAAGCGGGCTGGTCAAGACATCAAGCGGGCCAAGCGGGGCCAGCGTCTCCGCCACCGCTTCGGCCTGGGCCTGGCCCAACGCGTCCAATCCGGGGTCGAGATCATCGCCCCAACCGCTTGCCGCCTTGCCGTGCCGGACCATATAGATGCGGGCCATGACGCCCTCCTATTTTGGAATGAAGATGTTCTTGCCGTCTTCGTGGCTCACCGTCCCGGCACGGCCCAGACTGTCGGTCTTGAGCAAGTCTTCCAGAATGGCGGGCTCAACGGGTGTGTTGGCAAGGAAACGGCGGCCATCAGCCAGACGGCCAACGATAATGCCTTTTTCGATCCCGCCCCTTCCATGGGTGACGGTGTAGGTTTCAACCTCACCCACGCCTTCGGCGACAATGGCCAGTTCCGGGCTTTCTTCGGCGTCAATGCCGGGCTGGATCGCGGATTGCTTGGAACGGACAAAGCCACCTTCCTTGGGCGTGGTCGAATAAAGCCCGCAGGCATGTTTGGTGACGTAATAGCCATTGGCGGTGACCAGCCCCTTTGCGCCAGGCCGGGCGCGCAATCTCTCGGTCATCACCGCAATCGAGCACATGACATAGGCGCTGCCCGCGCCGCCAAAATAAGGCAAGCCGCCGGTGATGGTCAGCCCGCGCGGATCAAACGGGTCGATGCCGATCTCTTCACAGCCAATGCGCACCGCACTGGGGAAGCAAGAATAAAGATCGATCAGGTCGAGATCATCGACCGTCCAGTTCGCCGCCTCAAAAGCCTGTTTGGCCATGGCGCGGATCGCGGGCGAGGAATGATAATTGACGCGCTCGGACACGAACCATTTGTCATAGGCGTCCGCCCCGCCATGCAGATAGACCCAACGGCTTTCATCAATGCCAAGCTCACGCGCAGCCTCAACGGAGGTCATGACAAGGGCCGCGCCCTGATTGACCCGGATGATCGAGTTCAGGAATTTCGGATAGGGAAAGCCGACCCAGCGGTTCTTGTCGGTCACCGTCGACAGCTCTTCGGGCGAACGTTCAATCGGGAACCAGCTATGGGGGTTGTCCGCCGCCACCTTGGTGAAGGGCGAGAAGAAGCGGCCCAGATAGGCCATATGCTCGTCAATGGAATGACCCAGCATGCCGCGCAAGCCGTTCTCAAACAGCGGATAGATATTGACCGGAAGATTGATCCCATGGGCGTCTTCATGGTCGGAATGCCCGTCCTTGTTGGTGCCGACAATTTCGGGCTTTCCGCCGGGATCATCGGCCCATTCATCAATCGGCTGACCGGCTTTGAGACGGTCAAACAGGCTTTCAATGGTTTCACACCCGGTCAGAATGGCGACGCGCGCATCACCTTTCTGGATGCGGTCCGCCATTTCATTGACCAGCATTTGCGGGGAGTTGCCGCCTGTTGCCGAATAGATCTCGGTCGGCAGGCTGTCGCGGCCCAGCGCCTTGGCCAATGTGCGGGGCGGGTTGGTATAGGCGCCCCGTGTCGGCATTTTCACACCCGGTGCATCGGCGGTATATTCAACAACTGCAACGGCATCGAGCGCATCAATCAGCGCCTGGGCGGGTCCGGCATTGGCAAGCGCGGTGCGGCTGACCTTTTCCAAAAACTGGTGCGGTGCCAGCGCCTCGCCCACCGGGGCCTTGTCGGTGAACAGGCCTGAACCCACCAGGATCGGTGTTTTGGGATCAATCATCGGGAAGCTCCAAAATCAAGAATATCAGATGCCAAACTCATAGGCCGAACCGGTGGAGCCGATCAATGGCTTCGTCCAGCACATCATCATGCTTGCAGAAGCAGAACCGCGCACAGGTGCGGGCCAACGGATCTAGGGCGCGGCCGCTTGCCCGTTCCGGCGCATAAAAGGCGCTCATCGGCACGGCCGCCACCTCCGCTTCGGTGGTGATGGTGGTGCAAAATGCGGTGTCATCGCCATCAAAGTCCTTGCCGGAAAAATCGACGGTGAGAAAATAAGTACCGTCCGATTGCAGAGCACGGTACCCCGCCCCCTCAAGTCCCGCCTTGAGCCGGTCGCGCTTGCTGCGCAGCCCTTCAGCCAGCCCGGTGAAATAGTGTTCAGGCTTGCCAAGCCCAAGCGCCACAGCCGATTGCAGATTGGGCGGGGTGGTAAAGGTCAGGAACTGGTGGCTTTTCGCCATCGCGCCGATCATCGCCTCCGGCCCGGTCAGATAGCCGACCTTCCAGCCGGTCAGCGACAAGGTCTTGCCTGCCGAGCCGATCCGAACCGTGCGGTCTGCCATGTCGGGCCGGGCCATCAAAGGGATATGCGGCACATCAAAGGTCAAATGCTCATAGACCTCATCACACACCGCATAGGCATCATATTCGCAGCACAAATCGGCAATATGGTCGAGCTCATCGGCGGTGAAGACCTTGCCGGTCGGGTTCATGGGTGAATTGAGCAGCACAAGCTTGGTCTTGTCGGAAAAGGCGGCCTCAAGCTCGGCCAGCGGCAATTCCCAGTCGGGCGGCAACAGCCGGATGAATTTCGGAATACCGCCCGCCAGCTCAACAATCGGCAAGTAGGAATCATAGAGCGGCTCTATCAGCACCACCTCATCGCCGGGATTTATAAGCCCCAGCAGCGCGGCCGCCAGCGCCTCGGTCCCGCCTGAGGTCACCAGCACATTGTCGGCGGTCACACCCAGATCAAAAAAGCGATTGCCATTATGGGCGACGGCGGCGCGCAGCTCAGGCAGGCCCATGGAATGGGGATATTGGTTGTAGCCATTTAAGGAATGCTCGGCTGCTGCCGCGCGCACATCTTCCGGTCCTGGATCATCAGGAAAACCCTGGCCCAGATTGATCGCGTCATGCTCGCGCGCCAGAGCGGACATGGTGGTGAAAATCGTTGTGCCGAACTGGCCAAAGACTGTGCTGGTTTCGCGCACGTCCGCCCCCCTGTTGGATATCGATCGCACCTTGTCAAAGCGCGCGGGCCGGTGCAACAAACGAAGATCGGTTGGTTCCGGTTCTGGAGGTCTCATGGCGCGGAAATCCCGCCCTTCTTTCGTCTTCGCCAAACAGGAGATTGCGGCTGGCACGCGCCAGACGCTTGATCTTCCCTTGTCGCTTTTGTCGACCCAGACGCCCATGGCGATCCCGGTTCACATTGTGCATGGCAAGCAGGACGGTCCTGTCCTGTTTTTGTCAGGCGCGATCCATGGCGATGAAGTCAACGGCATTGAAATTATCCGCCGCATTCTCAAGCAATCCTCTCTCAACCGCATCAAAGGCACGCTGATTGCGGTGCCGATTGTCAATGTGCACGGCTTTATCAGCCATTCCCGCTATCTGCCTGACCGGCGCGATCTGAACCGCAGCTTCCCCGGCTCGCCCAAAGGTTCGCTGGGTGCAAGGCTGGCGGATCTGTTTTTGGAAGAAGTTGTCGCCAAGGCCGATTTCGGTGTCGATCTGCACACCGCCACCCAGCACCGGTCAAACTGGCCGCAGATCCGGGCCGATCTCAGCCAGCCTGATGCCGACCGTCTGGCCCAGGCCTTTGGCGCGCCGCTCGTCCTCAATGCTGATTTGCGCGCAGGCTCCTTGCGGGCGGCGGCCCAGGATCGCGGCATCCCCGTGCTGGTCTATGAGGCGGGCCAGGCGCTTGCCTTTGATGAAGCCTCCATTCGCATCGGGGTGCGCGGCATCACCCGGCTGATGCATGAAATCGGCATGCTGTCAGGCCGGGTGGCCCGCATCCCTGCCCCGCCGGTCTTTTCAAACTCAAGCTTCTGGGTGCGTGCCGAAGAAGGTGGCATTGTCCGGCCTTTTGTGAATTTGGGGGCATGGGTTGACCGTGACCAGGTGCTTGGTGTTGTCTCGGACCCGTTAGGCCAAACCGATCTTGAGGTGCGCGCGCCTGAAAAAGGGCTGATCATCGGACGCAGCAATCTGCCGGCGGTCAATGAAGGCGATGCCTTGTTCCACATTGCCCGCATTCGCGATCACCAGGGCGCCTTGTCAGCCATCGAACGGTTCCGCGACGAGATGGATGAACACACCGAACTCCCCAATGCATAGGAGCAGCCGATGAGCGAACCCAAAATGACGCAAGTGGGCTGGGAAGAATGGATCAGCCTGCCCGATCTTGATTTGCCCGCGATCAAGGCCAAGGTCGATACCGGCGCCAAGACGTCCGCCTTGCATGCCTTTTCGATTGAATATTTCGGCCGCGCCGACCGCCGCCGGGTGCGTTTCGGCATTCATCCGATTGTCGACCGGCCCGATATCGAGGTCTATTGCACCGCCGACCTGAAAGACCATCGCGAAGTCATCAGCTCCAATGGTGAGCGCGAGCTGCGGCCCATCATCGAAACCACCTTGTCGGTGGATGGCGATGAATGGCCGATTGAGGTTTCGCTCACCAACCGGGAAGGCATGGCCAACCGTATGTTGCTGGGCCGGACGGCCATGCGCGGCCATTTGATGGTGGTGCCGACCGAGAGCTTTTTGCTGCCCGAAATGTCGGCGGATACCTATTCCAAGCGTCACCGCTCGACCCGCGCCTCGCGCACGCTGAAGATCGGCATTCTGAGCCGGGAGCCCGACAGCTATTCGACCAAACGGCTGGTCGAGGCCGCCGAGGCGCGCGATCACATGGTAGAGGTGATCAACACCACGCGCTGCTATATGACAATCACCGCCCAGCGCCCGCGCATCTATTGCGAGGGCGAGGCTTTGGAAGGCTTTGACGCCATCATTCCCCGCATCGGCGCTTCGATCACGTCTTACGGGCTGGCCGTCGTCCGCCAGTTTGAAAGCATGGGGGTCTACTGCCTCAATGGTTCAGCCGCCATTGCCGCCAGCCGCGACAAGCTGTTTGCGCATCAATTGCTGGCGCGCAGCAATATCTCTATGCCGGTCACGGGCTTCGCCCATTCGGTCGATGACACCAAAGATGTGATCAAGATCGTCAATGGCGCGCCGCTGGTGCTCAAATTGCTGGAAGGCACCCAGGGCAAAGGTGTTGTGCTCGCCGAAACCACCAAGGCGGCCGAAAGCGCCTTTATGGCCTTTCGCGGGCTGAAAGCTGATTTGCTGGTGCAGGAATTCGTCAAGGAAGCCGGTGGCATGGATGTGCGCTGCCTGGTGATCGGCGGCAAGGTGGTCGGCGCCATGAAACGCCAGGCCCCTGAAGGGGAGTTTCGCTCCAACCTGCATCGCGGCGGCAGCGCCGCCAGCGTCCGCATCACCAAGGAAGAACGCCAGACCGCTATCAAAGCCGCCCGCACTATCGGGTTGCGGGTGGCCGGGGTTGATCTGCTGCGCAGTTCTGAAGGCCCCAAAGTCCTTGAGGTCAATTCCTCGCCGGGCCTGCAGGGTATCGAAACCTGCACCGGCAAGGATCTCGCCGGGACGATTATGGAGCATCTTGAAACCCGCTTGTTGCCGCCGCTCGATCCGCTGGAAAAAACGGCGCAGAAATAAGCAGCGCCTGCGCATTTGCTGATCATCCGCCGGGCGATGGTTTTCCGACGTCCGGCGGTCGATGAAATTTTCAGCACACTTTGCTTATATTTTCATCATAACGATGATTTTATCGGCGCGATATGCTTTTTCTTGCGTCAGATGACAAAATGCGGCCCAATGCTGCGGCATCTTTCCGAGAAAGAAGCGCCAATCCGTACTTGGCACGCTTCTTGCTTCTAATTTTGACAGCGGTCGCACAGTCCGTTCGGACGCTTGCTTAACGACCGCCCAATGATGGGGACCAGTAGGACGCAATGAAAAAGATTGAAGCCATCATCAAGCCGTTCAAACTCGATGAAGTGAAGGACGCCCTTCATGAAATCGGCTTGCAAGGCATTACCGTGGTTGAGGCCAAAGGTTTCGGCCGCCAGAAAGGCCATACCGAACTTTATCGCGGCGCCGAATATGTTGTCGATTTTCTGCCCAAGGTGAAAATCGAGATCGTGCTCGACGATGACATGCTCGACAAAGCCCTCGAAGCTATCCAGAACGCTGCCCGCACGGGCCGCATCGGTGATGGCAAGATCTTCGTCAGCACGGTTGAAGAAGCCATCCGCATTCGTACCGGCGAGACCGGCGGGGATGCGGTGTAAGACACGGAGATTTTTTCCAATCCCGGCGCGCGGTTTTTGTTGTCATCATCGCGCGTCACCGCCGGATGTGAGACCGGCACCCAAATGGGGCCTCACCCGGCCTTCTTTCCTTCCTTCCACGAACTAGCAGGACCTGAAACATGGCTGATGCGAACGAAATCCTGAAACTGATCAAAGACAAAGACATTAAATATGTCGATCTGCGCTTCACCGACCCGCGCGGTAAAGCCCAGCACGTCACCATGGACTGTGCGGTGGTCGACGAAGACATGTTCGCCGAAGGCGTCATGTTTGACGGCAGCTCGATTGCCGGCTGGAAAGCGATCAATGAATCGGACATGACCTTGATGCCCGATTGCGACGCGACCTTTGTCGATCCGTTCACCGCTGAATCCACCCTGGCTGTCTATTGCGACATTCTTGAGCCCGCCACCGGCGAAGGCTATGAGCGTGACCCGCGGTCGACCGCCAAGCGCGCCACCGCCTATATGGCCTCGGCCGGCATTGGCGATGCGGTCTATTTCGGCCCCGAGCCCGAATTCTTCATCTTCGATGATGTCCGCTGGACCAACGATATGAACGCCACGGGCTTTGCCATTGATTCCAAAGAAGGCCCCTACAACACCGGCACCGACTATGAAGCCGGCAATATGGGTCATCGTCCGGGCATCAAAGGCGGCTACTTCCCCGTGCCGCCGGTCGACAGCGAACAGGACATGCGCTCCGAAATGCTGACCGTGATGAAGGAAATGGGCCTGCCCATGGAAAAGCATCACCACGAAGTGGCACCCAGCCAGCATGAGCTTGGCATGATCTTCGGTGACATGCTCACCCAGGCCGACCGCGTGCAAACCTATAAATATGCCGTCCAAATGGTTGCGCATCTGCACGGCAAAACGGCGACCTTCATGCCCAAGCCGATCAAAGGCGATAACGGCACCGGCATGCACTGCCACCAGTCGATCTGGAAAGATGGCGAGCCGCTGTTTGCCGGGTCGGGCTATGCCGATCTGTCCGACACCTGCCTTTACTATATTGGCGGTATCATCAAGCACGCCAAGGCGATCAACGCCTTCTCGAACCCGACGACCAACTCCTACAAGCGTCTGATCCCGGGTTTTGAAGCGCCGGTGCTGCTGGCTTACTCAGCCCGGAACCGCTCGGCATCCTGCCGGATCCCGCACGTCGCGTCGCCCAAAGGCAAGCGCGTCGAGATCCGCTTCCCCGATGCGGCAGCCAATCCTTATCTCGCCTTCACCGCCATGCTGATGGCCGGTCTCGACGGGATCGAGAACAAGATCCATCCGGGCGACCCGATGGACAAAGATCTGTATGAACTGCCCGCCGAAGAGCTTGAAGGCATCCCCACGGTTGCCGGCAGCTTGCGCGAAGCCGTTGAAAGCCTCGATGCCGACCGCGACTTCCTCAAAAAAGGCGGCGTCTTCAGCGACAGCCAGATCGATGGCTATCTCGAACTCAAGTGGGAAGAAATTTACAATTTCGAACACACCCCGCACCCGATCGAGTTCCAGATGTACTATTCCTGCTAATTTCTTTAGCATCCCAAGACAAGAAACCCCCGCAAGTTCCGCTTGCGGGGGTTTTACTTTGGCCGCACACTCCAGCCCATGAAAATCCGGCCCGCAACACAAAAAGATATTGCACGAATGGTGTCACTTGTGGGGACCCGCCGGGAGGCGCTGGCCCAGGCGGAACCCGAAATGTTCGCGCCTTCGGGCGATGCCCCCCAACTGACCGAAGCCTTCTTTTCAGCCCTGATTGATCAGCAAACCGCCATCACTCTGGTGTGCGAAACAGGTGGCGACGTTTCAGGGCTGGCCATTGCCTGCGTCCAAACCCCGCCTCCGGTCTATGCACCCGCAGAGCCGGTCTATCTGCTGGATGATCTGGCGATCAGCGCCGATGCATCATGGGATAAGGAAGGAGAGGCGTTGATCCATGCAGTGGAAGACGCGGCCCGCAGCCATGGCGCTTCGAGTGTTCTGGCCGTCTGCCCGTTTTGTGATGAAGGGGCACTGCTGGCCCTGGCCGCTTCGGGCCATCGTCCGGTCTCGCAATGGAGCCGGAAGGACCTTTAAAACCAGTGTTCAACAACCCGGATAATGACCGGCACACCGCCGCCAATCACCAGAATGGCTGAACTGAGGAAGGTGATGCCAAAGCCAAGCCCGCGCTTGTTGGGATCTTTAACATAGCCCATGAAATAAAGCTCGCGGCCAATCATCCAGGCCACACCGATCAAGCCCGCAATCAGATCATCCACGGTGATGGCGAATATCCACAGGCCCGGCAGGAAAATGATCAATTGTTCCATCGTGTTTTGATGGACGCGGAAAATGCGCTCAAACTCTTCCTTGCCGTAGGTTGCCGGTGCCGCCACATCATATTTGGCGCGCGCGCGGCCCACCATGAAACCGTAAACCTGAAACTGGATCACCGCGGCCAGCGTGATGAGCGCAGGAAATTCCAAACCGTGCAGAATATCGACTGGCATGCGGGCCCTCCCCCAAAAAATAGTGTCATCATCGCGCCAAGCCCTGTCTGGTTTCCCCCCACGACCGACCGGCGCATTCGTCCATGACATAGTGTATGTTTTTTCAAAAGTTGCTCAAGCACCGGGTGGACGGGAAATTTACCGCCCCTTCCGCCCGCAAAGGCCGACACACTATTGCGCAGGGCTCACCGCTTCGCGCTTGGCCTTGTTCTCGGCAAACATTTTGCGGACATAACGCCGGGTGGGCTTTTCAAACCAGTAGTAGACCCCGATTGAAATGATGATGGCGATGAGCTCGACAAACAGCGCAAAGGCGACCGAAGTCCAAAAGCCCTCATATTTGATCACGCCCATATGGACGAGCTTGGCAAACACCCGCTGAACCAACGCATGAACCATATAAAGCGCATAGGAAATATCGCCCAGAAAGATCAAAGGCTTGTTCTCAAGCCAGCCTTTCAGCCTGTTTTCCGGCATCAGGAACAGGATGATGAAGGGGCCATACAGCGCAAAGATCGCCAGATCATGAAAGTCGAGATAAAAGGCGAGCGGCAGGAAGATAAAGCCTGCAATGCCGACCACCGTCATGATGCTGGCATTGAACTCCCAGTGCCGCGCCACGCCCTGATAAAAGCGGTAGAGCACAAGGCCGAAGGCGAAGGAGCACAGGCCCCGCACCACGCCCCAATCATAGGTGCGGTCAAGCCCCAGATGCGGATCAAGCGACCACAGCCAGTACATGACGGCAAAAATACCAACCGTGCTGGCAGCCGCAAAGATCGCGCTGCGCTTGAGGAAGATCCACACAAACAGCGGGAACAACAGATAGGCCGACCATTCGACCGAAATTGACCAGCTGGGATAGTTCCATGTCAGATTGGGTTCAATCCCCCAGCTGTGGATCAGCAAAATGTTGGAGATCACCGATTGCGGCGTGCGGTCGAGATCCTTGAACGCGTTGGGATCGCCAATAGCGACATTGAGAAATTCCAGCGCCAGGAAGCCCGCCAGCACCAGAATGTGCAGCGGATAAATCCGCGCAATACGCAGCCACAGATAACGCCGGTATATTCCCCGGTCAAAACCGGCCAGAAATTCCTTGCCGTGGACATGGGCCATGATAAAGCCCGACAGCAGGAAGAACATATCAACCGTGACATGGATATGGCTGAAGATCGGGCCATATTCGGTGCGCGGCACATTGGGCTCAATCAGCCAGAAGCCCGAAAAGTGAAACGCCACGATCTGCACGGCAAGAATGCCGCGCAAGCTGGTCAGAATATGAAACTGTTCGGGCCGCTTGGCCCCCTGGACGGTCGCGCCGGACACTCACCCACCCCTCAAAAGTTTGCCGGCCCGCCACAGCCCGCGAACGATGATCTTAACGCTGCAAGCCTTTGGCTGCAGCCATTTCCGCTCTTTGATAGCGCAGCAGCGCGCGCAATGCACCCATTCCTGTATCGGGTTCGGCACCATCGCCCATCAGGCGCAGTTGTTCGCAGAAAAAGGCCTGGGCGGCGATGAAATTCATCGTCTTGATAAGCGCGAGCGAGCTTTGCGGCCCCAAAATGCCCGGACCGATTCGCAATTTCTGCTCAAACTGCGGTGCGGTATCGATGGAGCCCTGGATCAGCCGGTTTGGCAGATCAGGCATGGTGCAGAGGGGCCGGCCAATGCCGATCACATCGGCTTCGCCCTGCTCGATCGCCTCTTCCATCGCCGCGCGGGAGCGGAAGCCGCCCGTCACCATGATCGGCATTCTGGCCACCGATTTCACCTGGCGGGCATAGTTGAGGAAATAGCCCTCGCGCGCCTTGGTACGTTCGGTGATATGGCTGTCATAGACCGGCTCAAGCACGCCGTCCGAACCCATCATGGAGGGCTGCTCATAATTGCCGCCCGAAATTTCCAGCAGATCAAGCCCCGTGTCATTGAGCATTTCAACCACGGCGAGACATTCCTCGAAAGTGTAGCCGCCCTGCTGGAAGTCCGAACTGTTGAGCTTGATTGAAATCGGAAAATCAGGCCCGACCAGTTCGCGTCCCCGTTTCAGCACAGCCATCAAAAAGCGCGCGCGATTTTCAAGGCTGCCGCCATAGTCATCGGTGCGCTGATTGGCCAGCGGCGACAGAAATTCCGACAACAGATAGCCATGCGCGGAATGAAACTGCACGCCGGTGAAACCCGCCTCTTTCGAGGTGAGCGCTGCTTGGGCAAATTTCTCGATCAGTTGCTCAATCTCTTCGCCGGTCAGCGCACGCGGCGCGCCGAACTGACCGCCGGGCATTTTAAGCTTCACGGCCGAGGGGCCGACCGGCTCTTTATTGACCATCTTCATGGTCTGGCGGCCCGCATGGGAAATCTGCACCCAGGCGTGATTGCCCGCCACCGTTGCCGCGGCGGCAAATTTCTTGAATTCCTCAAACCCGCCATTGCCGTCCAGCGCGACATTGCCCGGCCGTTCCAGAAAATTGCGGTCAATCTGGACATTGCCGGTCAGCAACATGCCCGATCCGCCTTCCGACCAGCGCTTGTAAAGCCGCTCATGCCGGATTGTGGCGCGGTTCATCGTGTCGGCGAGCCCTTCGGTCATCGCCCCTTTGGCCAGACGGTTGGGCAAGGTGGCACCGCAGGGCAAAGCGAGCGGCTGGTTAAGCGGACTGGTCATGGCATCCCCGAAATAATTTTCTCAAGCTTTTGCGGGCCGCGACAGGAACGGCGCTGGACAGCTTGCCAGCGCGCCCCATACTGAATGCAAGCACCGAATCAATCGAAGTTGTACTCTCATCCAATGAGCGACCTGTTTCAAGACGATCCAAAACCCAAACGGCCCGCGAAAGCACGCGGAAAGGCCAAGGCGGGCTCCACCCCCGACGGCGAAACCAAAGGGGCCGGCAAAAGCGGCTATACCGCCAAGGATATTGAAGTCCTTGAAGGGCTTGAGCCTGTGCGCAAGCGGCCGGGCATGTATGTCGGCGGCACTGATGAACGCGCGCTGCACCATCTGGCGGCCGAAGTGCTCGACAATTCCATGGATGAGGCGGTCGCAGGCCACGCCACGCGCATTGATGTCCATCTTGATGCCGGCAACGGGCTGACCATCCGCGACAATGGCCGGGGCATCCCCGTCGATCCCCATCCCAAATATAAAAAGCCCGCCCTTGAGGTCATTTTGACCACGCTGCATTCGGGCGGCAAATTTTCGGGCAAGAATTACGCCACCTCGGGCGGCTTGCACGGCGTCGGGATCTCGGCGGTCAATGCGCTGTCGGAACAGCTGGTGGTGGAAGTGGCCCGCGACAAGACCGTATGGCGTCAGTCCTACAGCCAGGGCAAGCCAACCTCGAAACTTGAAAAGGTCGGCCAGGCGCAGAACCGGCGCGGCACCACGGTCAGCTTCCGGCCCGACCCGGTCATTTTCGGCAATAAAATCAAATTCAAGCCCGCCACATTGTGGAAGCTCGCCCGGTCGAAAGCCTATCTGTTCCGCGGGGTTGAAATCCGCTGGTCCTGCGCGCCCGAATTGGTGGAAAACAGCCAGATCCCGGCGGAAGACACGTTCCACTTTCCCGGCGGGCTCAAAGACTATCTGGTCGCCACGCTCAATGGCCGCAACCGCGTGATTGAGGAGATTTTTTCCGACCGCGTTGAAGTTCCCGGCGAGGGCAAGGTTGAATGGGCGATTGCCTGGACCTCGGAGGGCGAGCCCTTCGCAAACTCCTATTGCAACACGATCCCGACGGCCGAAGGCGGCACCCATGAACAGGGGCTGCGCAATGCGCTTTTGAAAGGCTTGCGCGCCTATGGCGAGCTGTCGGGCAATAAAAAGGCCAAGGACATCACCGCCGATGATGTCATGAGTTCGGCCACCATCATGTTGTCAGTGTTTATCGGCAATCCTGAATTTCAGGGCCAGACCAAGGAAAAGCTCGCCACCGCCATGGCGACCAAGCTGACCGAAGGTGCGGTGCGCGATCATTTTGATCACTTCTTGTCAGGCTCACCCAAAGAGGCGTCCAAACTGCTCGATTGGGTGGTTGAACGCGCCGAGGAACGCAAGCGCCAGAAGGCTGAACGCGAGGTCAGCCGCAAACAGGCAACCCGCAAGCTCAGGCTGCCCGGCAAGCTTGCCGACTGTTCCAAAGGCGCGGCCGACGGTACCGAGATTTTTCTGGTTGAGGGTGAAAGTGCGGGCGGCTCGGCCAAACAGGCCCGCCGCCGCGATACGCAAGCCGTTCTGCCTTTGCGCGGTAAAGTCTTGAATGTGGCGTCGGCCAGCCGCGACAAGATCCGGCAAAATCAGGAACTGAGCGATCTTATCCTCGCGCTCGGCGTCGGGCTGCGCGACAAATATCGTGAAAGCGATCTGCGCTATGACAAGGTCATCATTATGACCGATGCCGATGTTGACGGCGCCCATATCGCATCGCTCTTGATGACCTTCTTCTTTCAGGAACTGCCCGACCTTATTCGGGACGGCCATCTCTATCTGGGCATCCCCCCGCTTTATAAACTCACACAAGGCGGGAAGACCGAATATGCCCGCGACGATGCCCATCGCGAGGAATTGCTCGCCACCGAATTTACCGGACGCGGCAAGGTTGAGGTCTCCCGCTTTAAAGGTCTGGGCGAGATGATGCCCGCCCAGCTTCGTGAAACCGCCATGGACCCGGCCACGCGCCAGCTTGACCGGATCGAAATTGACGACAGCGAACAGCCCACCGCCAAGCTTGTCGAACGGCTGATGGGCAAAAAGGCCGAAGAACGGTTCTTGTTCATTCAGGAAAATGCCGAGTTTGCAGACGTGGACTTGTGACCAGCTTGGGCTATGATCCGGCATCTTTTTTCAGGGGACTTCACCATGCGCAATCTGACCAAATTCACCGCCGCCCTTCTGCTTGGCCTGCCGCTTGTTCTGGGTGGCTGTGATGAGCTTTTGGCACCCAGCAAGGCTGATATTCTGGAGAAATCCGAAAGCGCGGAAACCATGCGTGAGGTGAAAGAAGCACTGGGTGACCCTGATGATGTCTCGAAATTCGGCCCGGTCGAAACCTGGACCTACAATGCCGAAAATGGCGCGGTGAAGATTGATTTCACCGGCGAGCGGGTCATCAACCGCCGCACCGCCGACAAGGACGAATAGTCCTCACACCGGCATTTTGGACAATCCCGCCCCGCGCGTCACGCTGTCGCGAAACTTCGCACATTCCTTGACTTTGCCGGCGTGATCCATGATGGTCCGCGCGAAAGCACGGGGCACGTGCGCGGACACCTTCGATTCGTCCGCCTTTTTGCTCCGGCGAGGAAACAAATCAGGCGGTAGCATGAATTTTGCCGATCTGGGGCTGTCGCCCCAGCTGTTAGAAGCCATCAAGGACCAGGGCTATGAGAAGCCGACGCCGATTCAGGCGGAGGCCATCCCTCATGTGCTGCAGGGAAAAGATGTGCTTGGCATTGCCCAGACCGGGACCGGCAAAACCGCCTCGTTCACGCTTCCCATGATCGACCGTCTGGCCCAGGGCCGGGCCAAGGCGCGGATGCCCCGCTCGCTGATCATTGCGCCGACGCGTGAGCTTGCCACCCAGGTTGCCGAAAATTTCGAGACCTATGGCAAGAATAACAAGCTGACCATGGCTTTGCTGATCGGCGGCGTCGCCTTTGCCGAACAGGAACGCAAGATCGATCGCGGTGTCGATGTGCTGATCGCCACGCCGGGCCGTCTGCTTGATCATATTGAACGCGGCAAGCTCGTGCTTCTGGGTGTGCAAGTGCTGGTGATTGACGAAGCCGACCGCATGCTGGATATGGGCTTTATTCCTGATGTTGAGCGGATTTGCGCGCTGGTTCCGGCCAAAAACCGCCAGATGCTGTTCTTCTCGGCCACCATGCCGCCCGAAATCACCCGTCTGGCCGACCGGTTCCTCAATGCTCCGGTGCGGGTTGAAGTCGCCCGCCAGTCAACGACGGCGGAAAATGTCACGCAAAAGATCGCCGAATGCGGCCCGCGTCAGAAGCGCAATGTTCTGCGCCATCTGATGAAGTCCGAAGAGGTGCAAAACGCCATCATCTTCTGCAACCGCAAGCGCGATGTGGCCGAGCTGTTCCGCTCGCTTGAGCGCCACGGCTTTAATGCCGGTGCACTGCATGGCGATATTCCGCAAAATCTGCGCACCCAGACACTGGAAAAATTCCGCTCCGGCGAAATCACCACGCTGGTGGCCTCCGACGTGGCCGCCCGCGGTCTTGATATTCCCGCCGTTAGCCATGTGTTCAATTTCGATGTTCCGATGAACGCCGAAGATTATGTCCACCGCATTGGCCGGACCGGCCGCGCGGGCCGTTCAGGCGCCGCCTTCACGCTGGTCACCCGCTCGGATGAACAATATCTCAAGGCGATCAAGGATTTGATCCAGAAAGATATTGAGACGGTCGACCTGACCGATCTGCTTGGCGCGCCGAAAGCCGAACAAGCCAGCGAATCGGTCGAGGAAGAACGCGAAGCCCAGGATGACGAGCCGCGCAACCGCCGCAGCCGCGGCGGACGGGGCCGTGGACGCGGAGGCCGCAATCGCCGCGATGATGACCGGGATGATGAACCCGTTGTGGGCCTCGGCGATCATGTGCCGGCCTTCCTGCAAAAGCCGGTCGCCGAGCTGCGCGAAGAAGCCCGCAAAACCGCCTAATTGGGCCCTAGCCGCGTTCAGCAGCCTTCCCATTGTTGACAAACATCGCTACTGTTTGCTCCTTCAATGAAGGGGGAAGTCATGCGGTATCTGTTTGTTATTTCAGCATTATTTTTATCGAGCGCAGCCTACGCCCATACCGGTGAAAATGCCGGGTCGGGATTTGTCGCTGGTCTCAGCCATCCCGTTTTCGGTCTTGATCATCTGCTCGCCATGCTGGCGGTCGGCCTGTGGGGGTCACAAGCCGGTGGGCGCGCGGTCTTTGTCTGGCCGGTGGTCTTCCCGCTGATCATGGTGGCGGGTGCGGTCATGGCGCTTGCCGGGATTGGCCTGCCTTTTGTTGAGCCGGGTATTCTGGCCTCGGTCATCGTACTTGGGCTCATGGTCGCCATTGCGGTCAAACCGCCTTTGTGGGTTGGCGCTTTGATTGTCGGCGCGCTTGCAATCTTCCATGGCCATGCCCATGGCACCGAGCTTCCCCATTCGGCCAACGCCGCGCTTTATGCAGTGGGCTTTGTGCTGTCGACCGGCGCCATCCACCTTGCCGGTATCGCCTTGGGTGAACTGCGCCGTATCAAGACCGGTGCGACGCTGGTCCGCGCCTTGGGCGGGCTGACAGCGCTGGCCGGGGTGGTTCTTGCGGCTGGCTAGGCTCTGTGCCGTCAGCCTTTTGGGCGTGGCAGCCTCAACCCCTGCCACCGCCCATATGCTTGAGACGCCCAGCGAGCTTTTAACCGGTTTTCTGCATGTCTTTATCAGCCCGCTTCATACGCTGGGGCTGGTCACTGCCGGACTGTGTTTGGGCGCAGCCCGCAGCAAGCACCGTCTGCCCGCTTTCACCCTGCTCGCGACAGGCGTTTATGCCGGGGGATTGGCACTCGCACTTGGGGGACCTTTTTTGTGGGCCACCGCAGCCACTCAAGCCCTCACCATTGTCGCCGCTTTGCTTGTTTTGATCGCTGCGCCGCCGGCTCTTGCGCTGTTGTCGGGGCTGGCGATGTTGGGCGCAGCCCATGGCGCAACCAATCTGATCGACATCCCCCCTGCGCTCGATATGACCGGCTTTCTGGTCGGTGTTTTAGCGGCTTTCACGGCCGGGGCCTTTGTCGTGAGTACGGCCCTGGGTCGCCTGCCGGACACCCCCCGCCTGATCACACGCCGCATCGCAGCCAGCTGGGTGGTGGCGATCACCGTTCTGATCGCGGCAGCGGAAAGCTTTAGCGGCTGAATTCGGCCTCATAGGCAAACAGGCCCGGCGCCCCGCCAGTGTGCACAAAGACAATCACATCATCTGTGCCGTAACGGCCATCGCGAATGGCGCTGATCAAAGCCGCCATCGCCTTGCCCGAATAGACGGGGTCGAGCGCAATGCCTTCCAGCCCGGCAAGCAATCCCACCGCCTCCCGCATCTCAGCAGTTGGCAAGCCATAGCCCGGCCCTTTGGCATCTTGGATAGACAGCCCCCGGCCCGTCAGATCAGCACTCACCAGATCAGCCACCCGGTTGCGCAAATCGGACAGGGCGGCGCGCTGGGCCTCGACATCGCCCGCATAGACATTATAGCCGATCACCGGAACCTCGCTGGCCGCCAACGCCAAACCACAGTCCAGCCCTGCTTGCGTCCCGCCGGTGCTGGTCGCATGCACAATCGCATCGGGGACCATATCGAGATGCTGCAGCTGATGCGCCAGTTCCAGCCCTGCCGCGACATACCCCAGCGTGCCGATATCGGACGAACCTCCGGGCGGGATAAGATAGGCTTTACGGTCCTGGTTTTCGAGCTCCGCCAAAATGACGCCGAGCCGCTCGGCCGCAGCATGATCATCGGACACATGATGAACGGCCGCCCCGAACAATCCATCAAGCAACACATTGCCGGAGCTTTGATAGGACGGCTCAGGATAGGTCACCTGATCGACCAGAATCAGTTCGCACCCCAAGCCGCATTTGGCCGCTGCCGCGGCGGTCTGGCGGGCATGGTTTGACTGGCGCGCGCCAAAGGTCAGCAGCGTGTCGGCCCCCTCAGCCTTGGCCGCCCCAACCAGAAATTCAAGCTTGCGGGTTTTGTTGCCGCCAAAGCCAAGCCCGGTGCAATCATCCCGTTTGATCCAGATTTGCGGCCCGCCCAGTTCCGCCGACAGGCGCGGCAGAAACTCAAGCGGCGTGGGGCCATGCACCAGCGGTTCGCGGGCAAACTGATCAAGCATCAAGAACCTCTCAACAAAAAGGGGAGCGCCACGCGCTCCCCTCAACTTAACCCGTCATTCCGGGGCACGCGAGCGTGAACCCGGCAACTGAAGTGCGTCAGCCCGTTACTTCTTCAATTGGCCGCCGACAAACTTTTTGAACTTCTCGTCAAAGGGCGGACGGAACATGGAAGCAATCATTTCCATCTTGGTCTGACGGAACACAGCCTTTTTGTGGCTGAACTGCTTGAAGCCGTCCTGGCCGTGATAGGCGCCCATGCCGGAGGGACCGACACCGCCAAAGGGCAGGTCTTCCATCGACACATGGAAGACAACGTCATTGACGGTCACACCGCCTGAGGTGGTGCGGTCGAGCACTTTGCGCTCCTCGCCCTTATCGTCGCCGAAATAATAAAGGCCCAGCGGACGATCGCGGTCATTGACGAAGCCGATGGCATCATCCACCGACTTGTAGGATTTGACCGGCAGGATCGGGCCGAAAATTTCTTCCTGCATGACTTTCATGTCATCAGAAGGATCGACAATCACAGTCGGCGGAATTTTGTGCGCCTGTTGCTGGCTGAAATCCTCATTGGCGGGATTGATCTCGACAATTTTGGCCCCCTTTTCGCGGGCATCATCAAGATAGCCTTGCAAGCGATCATAGTGCCGCTCATTCACAACCGAGGTGTAATCAGGATTGTCTTTGAGCGTGGGATACATGGCCGCCACGGCTTTTTCAGTTGAGGCCACAAAGGCATCAATCTTGTTTTCAGGCACCATGACATAGTCAGGTGCCAGGCAGATTTGACCGGCATTGAGCGTCTTGCCGTTCATGACGCGGGTGGCGGCAAAATCAATATCGGCGGTTTCCGACACGATAACGGGTGACTTGCCACCTAGTTCGAGTGTCAGCGGCACAAGATTTTCAGACGCCGCGCGCATCACATGATGGGCAATCGAAGTCGCACCGGTAAACAGCAGATGATCAAATGGCAGCTTCGAGAAGGCCTCACCGACGGCGGGACCGCCCGTGAAGGTGGCCACTTCCATTTCATCATAGGCTTCGGCGAACATGCGTGCCATCAGCTCAGAGCTCGCCGGGGTATATTCCGACGGCTTGATCATGGCGCGGTTACCAGCAGCAAAAATGCCCGCCAGCGGCGCAAAGGTCAGATTGATGGGGAAGTTCCACGGCGAGATCACGCCGACCGTGCCGAGCGGCTGATATTCAACCCGGCCCGAACCGCCAACCAGCCCAAGCGGGAATTGCAGCGGGCGTTTTTCCGGCTTCATCCATTTGTCGAGCTTGTCGCGGCTGTGCTTGAGCGGGCCGATGGAGCCTGCCACATCCGTCAGCAACGTCGCGTCTGGCGAGCGGTGACCGAAGTCCGATGACACCGCCTCGATAATGTCTTTTTGATATTTGAGCAGCAGATCAATCGCGCGATTGATCCGGTCTTTGCGCAGCGCCGCCGAGGCGGGGCCATCGGCAATATGGGCTTTCTTTTGGCGATCAAGCGTGGCTTTCATTTGCTCGGCAAGATTGCCCGATTGCATGTCGGGTGCAGCACTCATAAGTCGTCTCCCAGCTATTTTGGACCCAATGTCTAATTGGGCGCGATCTTGGATTTCTGCGCGTCTTTTGTAAAGTCATACCCATCATGATTGTGCTTGAAACAGACCGGCTGAAACTCAGACCTTTTACGGAGCAAGACCTGCCCCGCTACCTCGATCTTGTGGGTGACGCCGAAGTCATGCGCTATATCGGGCGTGGCGTCACGCTGGATGCGGCTGGCGCATGGGGCCAGATCTCGATGATTTTAGGCCATTGGCAATTGCGCAATTACGGGCTTTGGGCGGTGGAACACAAGTCGACCGGCGCACTTTTGGGCCGCGCGGGCCTTTACAACCCCGAAGGCTGGCCGGGTCTGGAAATTGGCTGGGCGCTCAATCGTGCCTATTGGGGGCAGGGATTTGCCACCGAAGCCGCCCGCGCCGCACTTAACTGGGCCTTTGAAAACCTTGAAACCAACCGCATCATTTCGTGCATCCAACCCGCCAACAAACCCTCCATCCGGGTCGCCGAGCGGATCGGCGAACGCTATTTGTGGGATCAGCCCTTGCTCGGCATTCCAACCCGCATCTACGGCATTGACCGGGCCGACTGGGCGGCTTCCCATGCGTAAAGCCCCCAACCAGTTGACGGTGGCTTTTTGCTTGCGGTGACGCAGGGTCGCTCCGTTATACTCCGCGCCATTCAACATTGGAGTAAGGGAGCTTCCCCATGATGGAATTTGAAAAGGTCACACTCGACATTGATGATAATGGCGTCGCGGTGATGAGCCTGAATGACCCCGACGCGCTCAACGCGGTTTCTGCGGCCATGCTGCGCGGCATGTCTGATGCATTGCGTGAGGTGGAACGTCCCTCAAATGGCGCGCGCGCCTTTGTGCTGACCGGCACCGGCCGGGGGTTTTGCGCAGGTGCCAATCTTGCCGACAGCGAAGGCACGGGCGGCCGCGCCAATGCCAAGCCCGAAGATCGCGACGCCGGTGAGGCGCTGGAACTTGGATACCATCCGGTCCTGCAACGGATGATGTCGTTTGACATGCCGATGATCACCGCCGTCAACGGCCCCGCCGCCGGCGTCGGCATGGCCTTCGCCATTATGGGCGACATTGTGGTTGCAACCGAAAGTTCGTACCTGCTGCAAGCCTTTACCCGCATCGGCCTTGTTCCCGATGGCGGCTCGACCTACTTGCTGCCGCGCATTGTCGGCATGCGCCGCGCGGTCGAGCTTTCCATGCTGGCTGAAAAGCTTCCCGCCAAACAGGCGCTTGAATGGGGTTTGGTCAGCCGCGTCGTCGCCGATGGCGAAGCACTCAACGAAGCCAAGGCGATTGCCACCCGGCTTGCCAAAGGCCCCACCCGCGCGCTTGGCCTGACCCGCAAGCTTTACCAGGCCAGCCTCCACAATTCCTATGCCGAGCAATTGCAGATGGAACGGGAGTTCCAGCGCACCGCCGGGCGCACCAATGATTTCACCGAAGGCGTGATGGCGTTCCTGCAAAAACGCCCCGCTGAATTCAAAGGCGAGTAACGCAGCTCCCGTCATCCCAAACGTCATCCCGGCCAAGCGCCCATGCGCGCGAGCCGGGATCTCTATCGTTGGAAACTGTACAGTGTGACGCGATAGCGATCCCGGGCCTCCTCCAAACAAGTTTGGTTTCGCCCGGGATGACGATTCTAAATAAGTCCCAAATCCTTGAGTTCGGCTTTCAAAGCCGCCGGCATGGCCGCATCAGCCCGCGTCAAATCAAGATCGGCGGGCGCGTCTTCAGCCTTCAAATAACGCCAGCCCTGAAAGGGCCGCCTGGCGCGGGGTTCGGTCAATATGAGCTTGGGCGCCATGATGATGGCACACCGCTTGATGCCGTCCGCGCCGACCACTTCTTCAAAATCAAGAATGTCCTGACGGGCTTCGATCACGCCCTTGATCACCCAGTAGAGCGAGCCGCCATCAAGCAGTTCGCTTTGCCGTTTGGGTGTCATGCGGGTGATATGGCGCAGCACGCGGGCCTTACCGCGCTTGCCCTTCAGACGCTGCTTCTGCCATGCCGCCAATTCCTCAACGCGGTCGATGCCGACACACAGTTTGATGAGATGGACGCTCACTCAACAACCCAATGGGGCTTTCGCTTCTCAAGGAAGGCCGAAATCCCTTCCTTGCCTTCGTCCGATGCGCGGCGTTCGGCAATCAGCTTGGCGGTTTCATGCACCAGATGATTATCAAGCTCGGCATTGGCGACAAGTTCAATCAGCTCCTTGGCGGCGTGAACCGCGCCCGGTGCAGTCTGGAACAGGGCAGCGGTCAGCTGCTCCGTCAATGCCGTCAGCCTCTGCCGGTCATCGGCCAGCGCATGCACAAGACCGATCCGGTGCGCCTCTTCAGCGCTGATCCGTTCCGCGGTCAGGAAGTAACGCCGGGCGTTTCGCGCGCCGATGGCATCAACCACGTAAGGTGAAATCATCGCCGGAATGATACCGAGCTTGACCTCCGACAGGCTGAACCATGCGTCTTTGGTTGCTATCGCCATATCACACGCCGACACAAGCCCCAGCCCGCCGCCAACCGCCGGCCCCTGCACCACCGCGATGGTGGCTTGCGGCAGCTCTTTCAATTTTTTGAGCATATGGGCGAAGAACAAGGCGTCTTCTTCATTCTGCTTGGGATCGAAATGGGCCGCCGCTTTCATGGCGTTCAAATCAGCCCCGGCGGAAAAGCTCTTGCCCGCAGCCTCAAGCAAAACAACGCGCACGCCATCAGCGCCGCGCAGCGTCTCGAACGTATCGTCCAGCGCCTCGACCAAAGGTGTCGACATGGCATTGTGAATGTCGGGCCGGTTGAGCGTGACGACCGCCAGGCCATCACGCGTGGTATCCAGAAGCAGAATGTCGTCGTCAGCCATGGCGCTTACACCAGCTCAATCGCCATGGCGGTGGCTTCGCCGCCACCAATGCACAGGCTGGCAATGCCGCGTTTCAATCCACGCTTTTGCAGCGCATGGATCAGCGTCACGACGATGCGGGTGCCCGAACAGCCAATCGGATGGCCAAGCGCACAAGCGCCGCCATTCACATTGACCTTGTCATGCGGGATGTTGAGTTCCTTCATCGCCACCATGGTGACGACGGCAAAGGCCTCATTGATCTCAAACAGGTCAACATCATCGAGCGACCAGCCGGTTTCCTTCAGCACTTTTTCAATCGCACCGACCGGGGCGGTGGTGAACCATTCCGGCTCATGCGCGTTGGAGGCTTGCGCGACGATGCGGGCAATGGGTTTTGCCCCCAACTCGGCGGCCTTGCTTTCGGTTGTGACGATGACGGCTGCCGCGCCATCGGAGATCGAGCTTGAATTGGCCGCCGTCACGCCGCCATCCTTGGTGAAGGCCGGACGCAGATTGGGGATCTTTCCCGGATCGGCGGTCAAGGGTTGCTCGTCCTTGTCGATCGTGTTTGTCGCCTTGCGGGTCTTGACCTCAACGGCGACGATTTCGTCATCAAACGCGCCCTCGCCTTGCGCCTTTTGCGCGCGGGTCAGCGATTCGATGGCATACGCGTCCATCTGTTCGCGGCTGAACTGATATTTTTCCGCCGTGGCTTCGGCGAACACGCCCATGGCCTGGCCGGGATTGTAGGCATCTTCAAGCCCATCAAGCATCATATGGTCATAGACTTTCTGATGGCCGATGCGCATGCCGCCGCGCGCATTGGTCATGACGTAAGGCGCATTGGTCATGCTTTCCATGCCACCGGCGATCAGCACCGGCGCGTCATGCCCGCGCGAAACTTCCGCGGTGATCTGGTCTGCGGCCATCATGATGGTGCGCATGCCTGAGCCGCACATTTTGTTGACCGTGTTGGCAGGCGCTGTGTTCGGCACACCGGCTTTGATCGCCGCCTGACGGCCCGGTGCCTGGCCCTGACCGGCGGGCAACACATTGCCCATAATCGTCTCGTCAATCTTGTCCGCAGCCAGCCCCGACCGGTCCAGGGCCGCCTGAATAGCAGCCGCGCCGAGTTCCGATGCCGTCGCAGGGCTCAGCGAGCCTTGAAAGCTGCCCATGGGGGTGCGCGCCGCACCGACAATAACAATGGGATCCATAACCGGGTTCTCCTAAGCAGTCTGATTAAACAATTCGCGGCCGATCAGCATGCGGCGGATTTCCGACGTGCCGGCCCCGATTTCATACAATTTCGCATCGCGCAGCAAACGGCCCGTCGCGCTCTCATTAATATAGCCCTGCCCGCCCAGCGCCTGAATGGCTTCCAGCGCCATCCAGGTGGCTTTTTCAGCGGCATACAAGATCGCACCGGCGGCATCGATCCGGGTGGTGTCTCCCCGATCGCACGCCGCGGCCACCGCATACACATAAGATTTGGCGGCATTCATGGTGGTGTACATATCGGCAATCTTGCCCTGCATCAGCTGGAAAGAGCCGATCGGTTTTCCGAACTGCTCACGCTCATGCACATAGGGCAGCACGATGTCCATGCAGCCCTGCATAATACCGAGCGGCCCGCCCGACAGAACAAGGCGTTCATAATCAAGGCCTGACATCAAAACCCGCACGCCCTGATTGAGGCCGCCGAGAATATTTTCCTCCGGCACTTCGCAATCCTCAAACACCAGCTCACAGGTGTTGGAGCCGCGCATGCCGAGCTTGTCGAGCTTTTGGGCGGTGGAAAAACCGGCCATGCCTTTTTCGATCAGAAAGGCGGTGATGCCGTGCGGGCCCAGATCGGGATCGGTTTTGGCATAGACGACAAGCACCTCGGCGTCGGGGCCATTGGTGATCCAGAATTTATTGCCGTTCAGCACATAGCGGTCGCCTTTTTTGACCGCGCGCAATTTCATTGATGTGACGTCGGAGCCCGCGCCGGGTTCGGACATGGCGAGCGCGCCGACATGCTCCCCCGACACCAGCTTGGGCAGATATCTGGCCTTTTGCTCATCTGTGCCATTGCGGTTGATCTGGTTGATGCACAGATTGGAGTGCGCGCCATAGCTCAAGCCGACAGAGGCTGAGCCCCGGCTCACCTCTTCCATCGCCACCACATGGGCCAGATAGCCCAGATCTGTGCCGCCATACTCTTCCCCGACCGTGATGCCGTGCGCGCCGAGATCGCCGAGCTTGGTCCACAGATCGCGGGGAAATTCGTTGCTGCGGTCAATCTCATCGGCGCGCGGTGCAATCTCGGCAGCGGTAAAGGCCATCAGGCTGTCGCGCATCATATCGACGGTTTCGCCCAGGCCGAAATCAAAGCCGGGATAAGCGTTAGGGATCATGACTGTCTTCTCTCGTTAAAGCAGGAATGCGGCGGCCAAACCCAAAAAGGCGAAAAAGCCGACCACATCGGTCACGGTGGTGACGAATACGCTGGATGCGATGGCAGGGTCAACTTTGACCGCATTAAGCCCCATGGGCACCAGAATACCCGACAGGCCCGCCACCAGCATATTGATCACCATGGCCGCGGCGATCACCCCTCCCAATGTGGGGTCGGAGAACCACAGACCGGCGATCAGTCCCATCATAATGGCAAAGGCCACACCATTAATGCCGCCCACCAGCACCTCTTTATAGACAATGCGCAGGGCGTTCGCCGTCGTCAAATCGCGGGTGGCGAGCGCGCGGACCGCCACGGTCAAGGTCTGGGTGCCCGCATTGCCCCCCATGGACGCCACAATCGGCATCAGAACCGCAAGCGCCACAATCTGGGAAATCGTGGCCTCAAACAGCGCGATCACCGCAGACGCCAGAATGGCTGTTCCCAGATTGACCGTCAGCCAGACAAAGCGCGAGCGCACCGCATCAAACACATCATCAGACACCGCCTCATCGCCGACACCGGCGAGGCGCAGCACGTCTTCCTCAACCTCTTCTTCCACCACTTCGACAATATCATCCACGGTGATACAGCCGACCAGCCGGCCTTCATCATCGATCACCCCTGCGGTCATCAAATCATACTGCCGGAAGGCGAGACCGACATGCTCCTGATCAGTGTGCGTGTGGATGAGGGTCGGCTCCTCTTCCATAATCTCGCTGATCGCAACGGGCCGTTTGGTCTTGAGAAGCCTGTGCAGATGCACCCCGCCCACCGGATGAAAAGCGGTGTCGATGACAAAAATCTGATGAAATTCCTCCGGCAGGTCGGCCGCCTCGCGCATATAATCGATGACCTGGCCCACCGTCCAGAAACCGGGCACCGCGATCAGCTGGCGCTGCATCATCCGGCCGGCTGAATCCTCAGGGAAGGCCAGAGAATCGGCGAGCCCCAGCGCCTCCGGCGTGGCCAACTCTTCCAGCACCTCGCGCTGGATAGAGGGTTTCAGATCCTCAAGAACATAGACCGCATCATCGCTGTCCAGCGTTGCGACCGCCTCTGCCACCTGAGCAGGAGCCATATTCTCAAGCAGGTCATCGCGCACCGCTTCTTCAATCTCGGCGAGCACATCCCCGGCGACCTCAGGGTCAAGCTCGGCCATCAGCGGTTCGCGCTGATCTGCGGGCAGCTGTTCGACCAGACTTGCAATGTCGGACGCGTGCAGCGGTTCAATCAGCTGTTCGGCAATTTCGGGCCGGCCGGATTCGAGCGCATAGGCAACCTCGCGCACAACCTCAGGCGTGAGCGCAAACAGCTCATCCCCCTGGCGTTCGCCCGGCTCTTCCGGCAATAGCTGACTTTCGGCCATACGCACCTCCGACTCTTCGCGCGTCATACTATAGATGGCGCAGGGCGCGGCAAGAGCGGCATTGAAGCAGCCGTGAAACACGCGGGCCGCACCATTGATCTGGCCCACTTGACCGCGCCACGCTATCCTTCGGTTCTGATACCGGGAACAAATGTGGAGGAAGCAGCCATGTCCTATGGCAAAGTGTGCGGGACCGTCCTGGGCCTTGCGATGGCGCTCAGCATGATGGCTCCTGCCCCCGGATTGGCGGAGGGAAGCTGTAAATCCGCGCCGCCCTTCGATCTGGCTGCATTGAAAAAGATTTCTCCCACCGAAGCCCGCAGAACCTGGTTCATCGGCTATCTGTTTGATGATCAGGGCCGGCTTTGTCTGGTGCCCGCACCGGGCCAACCCGCCATTCCGCTCAGTTGGCCGCGCGACGCGGACACCGGCGCGGTCGGGCCGGTCGGGCTTGAGGTGACAGGTCCGGCGCTGGATGCCGCCACCAATGCGGTCGCCGGATTTTCATGGGTGTTCTTTGATGTGACGAGTTCCAAAGCCACGCTCATGCCGAACAATTACAGCGTCTCCATCCCCGGCTCGGAACCGCTTTCAATCGCGATTGGCCTGCAAAACGGCTACACGGCCCCCGGCGATTTTGACGCTGACGGCAATGGCGATGCCGGATCCTTTGCGCCTTCGGACTGGTTTCTCGAGACGATCACGACCAAGCCCGATGGCTCCAAAACCGTGCTGACCGCCCATGTTGATAATTTCGCCGTCTTGACCGCGACCTATCATCTTGGCGATGGCAAAACACAGGCCCGCAAGCCCTTGCAGATCCGCTGCAATGATGGCCCGCGCGGCAGCCTTTATTCCGGCCAGCCCATCGCAGTCCCGCCGGGCGAGTGTGTTGTGTATGATGGGATGAACAAGGACGGCGTGCGGATCACCGCCCTCCCCGGCAGCGCGCTCGACGTTGATGTCGGCGCGACCGATCATTCCGCATCGGACAAGCGCTGATCGGGCTCGCGCCAGAAACTGCATTTCTAGTCAGACGGCAAGACCGGCTGATCTGCGGGTGCAGATATCACCGCACCACCATGTCGGTCTTTAAGACCAATGCCGGTCAGGCCAAGCCGCCGCGCCTCGGTCAACAGCCAGGCGATTTTGTCGGCCGCCTGTACGGGGGCCAAACCAGCCGGTCTGATGTTCGAGACACAATTACGGTCGCTGTCAGCGGTGCCGGGCCGGGGCGCCCATGTCAGATAGGCACCGACCGAATCGGGCGAACTTAGTCCCGGCCGCTCCCCGATCAGCATCAGGACGCATTGGGCGTTCATCGCCGCCCCGATCGCATCGCCCAGCGCCACACGCGCCTGAGTTGCAATCACCAAGGGCGCGACCGTCCAGCCTTCAAGACGGCCGATCAGCTCTGACACCAAAGCGGGGCCGTGGGCTTGCACGCCGCTGGCACACAGACCATCCCCCAGAACGATCACCAGATCAAACGGTCCGGCGGGCAATGCGGTATCAGGCGCCAACGTCCGGCCCAGATCAGGATTTTGCAGATAGGCGGCGCGGTCGGGGGCTGCACTGGTGAGGTTCACAACCGGACCGGCAAGGGCAGACTTGAGCGCATCCAGGTCAAGCGGGGTGTGGACCGCATCGCGGGCCATCGCATGGGCCATGCGGAAATCGAGAGCAGGCGCGGTGGGCAGTCCCTGGCCTGCCCGGCCCAAACCAATGCGCGCCTGGGTCAGCCCGCGCAGCGGCGCAAACAGATCGCGCGGCTCAGCCATGACCCGTCATCCCCTCAAGCAACCGCGCACCCCGGTCGGCACCCTCAAGGGTGCGGATGCGGTGCGCCTCATCCATGATCTCCATGTCCTGAAGCCAGGCTTCAAATTCCGGTGCGGGCCGCAACCCCAACACGTCGCGGACATAAAGCGCATCATGAAAGCTGGTCGATTGATAGTTAAGCATGATGTCATCGGCCCCCCGGCACGCCCATGATGAAGCTGACACCTGCGACGCCAAGCAATGTCAGCAGGCTGTCCATATCATCGGAATCGGCTTGGGCATGATTGGTGTAACAAACATCCACCCCCATCGGCAGGCCCATCAGCTTGCCGCAGAAATGATCTTCAAGCGCCGCCCGGATGATCTGCTTGCCGTCATATAGATATTCAGGGCCGATAAAGCCCACCACCGTATTGACCAGCAAGGGGCGGAAGGGCCGCGCCACCGCATAGGCGCGCGCCTCCAGAGTTTGTTGATCAACCCCGTGATGGGCGCCCGCCGACAGGGCCGAGCCCTGACCGGTTTCGAAATACATCACATTGTCACCGAGCGTTCCCCGCGTGAGGCCAAGCGTGGCTTCATGCGCCTCTTTCAACAGGGCAAGATTGATGCCGAAGCCCTGATTGGCAGCCTCAGTCCCCGCAATGGATTGAAAGGTCAGATCGACCGGCGCGCCCTGTTCGATCAGTTCCAGCGTGTTGGTGACATGGGTCAGCACACAGCTTTGGGTCGGGATGGCAAAGCGGGTGCGCACCTCTTCAATCAACGCCAGCAAACGCCCCGCCATATCGAGATTATCCGTCGCGGGATTGATGCCGATGGTGGCGTCCCCGCAGCCCAGCGTCAGCCCGTCTATGATCGAGGCGGCAATCCCGGCGGGATCATCGGTGGGATGGTTGGGCTGCAACCGCACCGACAAGCGCCCTTCGAGCCCGATGGTGGTGCGGAAGCGGCTCACCACCCGGCACTTCTTCGCCACCGCGATCAAATCCTGATTGCGCATCAGCTTCGACACACCGGCCGCCATTTCCGGCGTGACCCCCGGCGCGATGCGCGCCAACGTGTCCGTATCGGCCACACCCAGAAGCCATTCGCGAAAATCACCCACGGTGAGATGGGCAATTTCGGCAAACGCATCCACATCATGGCTGTCGATGATCAGGCGGCTGATTTCATCCTGTTCATACGGGATCACAAGGTCTGACAAAAAGGTCTTGAGCGGCACATCGGCCAGCCCGTAACAGGCAGCCACACGGGCCTGTTCGGTCGGCGCGGCAATCCCGGCCAGCCGGTCGCCGGAGCGTTCGGGCGACGCGGCAGCCAGAAGCTGTTTCAAATCATCAAAGCTGTAGCGCGTTCCAGCACTGTCGCACGCATACATGGGCCAAGCCTCCCGCAAGCGAGGGCTCATCATAGGACCAAAGCGCGAAGCCCCGCCAGCGGCGGCGGGTCACAGCCCAAACGGAATAGAGGAGAAAATTGGTGCGGTCGAGAAGACTCGAACTTCCACGGGCTCATCACCCACAGCGACCTCAACGCTGCGCGTCTACCAGTTCCGCCACGACCGCACTTGGTAGGCGGCGTGGATAGCAAAAGCGCATGCGCTGCGCAAGCAAAAGCCTTGGGCTATCGTGCCGCATCCGCACCATCGTTATTCCGGGGCGCGCGTCAGCGCGAGCCCGGAATCTGGTGGCACGGCGATGGCCCCGGCAATGCGCCGATCGGTGGCGCTTCATCACCTTGAGATTCCGGTCTTCCGCCCGCCAAAAATTTGGCGGACAAAAACCGGAATGACGAAGACGAACGAAAACGCGCCGTCGCGCCTAAATCCCACCGCCGTCTACGAATGTTTCGGGAATATGGATGCCGCATTCGGTCTTGTCCTGGCCGGCCCAGCGGCCAGAGCGCGGATCAGCGCCCGGCGCGACACGGTCGGTGCAGGGCATGCAGCCAATCGACAGATAACCGTCTTCGACCAGCGGATGGGCGGGCAGATCATGCTGCGCCATATGACGTTGCACATCCTCTTCGCCCCAGGCGGCCAGTGGATTGATCTTGATGTGGGTGGAGCTGGCCTCGACCAGCGGGATCGTCGCGCGGCTTGCACTCTGGAACCGTTTGCGGCCCGTGATCCAGGCGTCAAAACCTTCCAGCGCGCGGTTGAGCGGCTCAACCTTGCGGAACGCGCAGCATGCATCGGTGTCTTGAGACCACAAAATACCCTGCGGGTCGAGATGGTCTTCATCGGTCTTGAGCGGCTTGATCGAGCGGACATCGGTCAATCCCAGCCGCTCGGCAAGCTTGTCGCGATAGCGCAGCGTTTCGCCGAACAGCTTGCCCGTATCGAGGAAGATCACCGGGATGGAGGGATCAACCTCAGCCGCCAAATGCAGCAGAACCGAACTTTCCGCGCCGAAAGACGACACCAGCGCAATCTTGCCGCGAAATTCGCGGTCAATCATCGAGCGCAACAATTCCGCGCCCGACACGCCCTCATACAGGCGGTTGAGCCGGTTCGCCCGCGCCAGCAGATCGGCATCGGGGATTGTGTCACCATCGATAAACGCGCGGGCCTTCTTTTCGGCCAGGGTACTCACGGACATGGGGCGCATCCTCAGTTGCATTTCCCAGCATATAAGGCGGTCGTTTGTCATATTTCAACATAAGAAATGTGGAATCATAATATATACACATTTATTGTGTGTTATATAGACCCCTCGCAGGAAGCTAAGCCTATGAATTGGCAGGGTTTCACGAAACATCGCCGGCTTGGAAAAAGCGTTCGGAATAAGCCTGCTGCCTTCCGACGCAGGCCAAAACATGGTAGAGGCGCGCCATGACTGAGTGGCTGATTTCCGATTCTGTGGTGGATTACAACGACGCGCTCGCCCGGATGGAGGCGCGCGCCGATGCGATTCGCGCAGACGGGGCCGAGGACCTGGTCTGGCTTTTGGAGCACCCCCCGCTCTACACTGCGGGGACGAGTGCGCAAGACGCTGATCTGCTGACGCCTGACCGCTTTCCGGTCTATCGCGCGGGCCGGGGTGGCCAGTTCACCTATCACGGGCCGGGCCAGCGCGTGGGCTATGTGATGATGGATCTGCGCCGCCGCAAGCTCTCGGTCCGGCATTATATCGCCGCGCTTGAAGACTGGGTGATTGCCACGCTGGCGGAGTTCAATGTGAAAGGCGAGCGGCGCGAAGGCCGTGTCGGTGTGTGGGTTGATCGCAGCCGCGGATTGGGGCCGGGCCGCGAGGACAAGATTGCAGCCATCGGCGTGCGCGTCCGCCACGGCGTCAGCTTTCACGGCATCTCGCTTAATGTCGAGCCTGACTTGAACCACTATCAGGGCATTGTACCGTGCGGCATTGCCCAGCATGGCGTGACGAGCCTGGTGGATTTGGGCCTGCCCGTCACGCTGCATGATGCTGATGTCGCGTTGAAAAAGACGTTTAGCGCGGCTTTCCCGGACTGATCGTCATTCCGGGTTCGTCGCTGCCGTGCCCCCCCGGAATGACATTTATGGAGCTTATTCAAATTCCATAATGATTTCGTCCACCGCGAGACTGTCACCGGCGGCCGCCTTGATCGCAGATACTTTGCCGTCTTTCTCCGCGCGCAAGACGTTTTCCATCTTCATCGCTTCGACAACGGCAAGGCGTTGCCCGGCAAAGACCTCCTCGCCCTCTTCCACCTCGATGGCGACAATCAGGCCAGGCATCGGGCAAAGCAGCATTTTCGACGTATCGGGCGGAAGCTTCACCGGCATCAGCGCAGTCAGTTCAGCCGCGCGCTTGGTGCGCACGCGCGCTTCGACCGTGGCACCCTGATGGGTGATTGTGTAGGCCGACTGGGTCTGATCGATCTGGGCTTCGAACGTCTCGCCATTGACCAGCGCACTGATGCGCGCCATGCCGAGTTTCCAGTCCGACCGGATCAGGAATTTCCCGCCGGTTTCCCCATGGGTCAGCTCAAGTCCGCCTTCAACCCAGGCGGTGGTAATGGCGTGCGGTTCACCATTGAGGAACACCACCAGCTCATGGGGGATGTCCTTAACCTCATCATGCAGGCGGCCCGAAATCTTCTGATTGCGGGCTTCCTGACGCGAATAGATCAGGGCGGCAATAGCGATGAAGCGGCCATTTTCTTCATCGCCCAGCGGACGGCCTGCAAAGCCGTCGGGATATTCTTCAGCGATAAAGCCCGTGGTGATATTGCCGCTGCGGAACCGGTCATGGGCCATCACCGCCGACAGGAACGGCACATTATGACCAATGCCGCGAATGTAGAATTTATCAAGCGCGGTCAACATGTGATCGACGGCTGAAATCCGGTCGGGGCCATGCGTACACAGCTTGGCGATCATCGGATCATAGAACATCGAAATTTCAGCGCCTTCGAAAACGCCGGTGTCATTGCGAATGGTCAGCCCGTTTGCGTCCGTGCCTTCCTGCGGCGGACGATAGCGCGACAGACGGCCAATTGAGGGCAGGAAGTTGCGATACGGGTCCTCGGCATAAATCCGGCTTTCCATCGCCCAGCCTTTGATGCCGATGTCGGACTGGCTCATCGCAAGCTTCTCGCCATAGGCGACGCGGATCATCTGTTCGACCAGATCGACGCCGGTGATCAATTCGGTCACCGGATGCTCGACCTGCAAGCGTGTGTTCATTTCCAGGAAGTAGAAATTGCGGTCGCCATCGACAATGAATTCGACGGTGCCCGCACTGTCATAATTCACCGCTTTTGACAGCGCGATCGCTTCGGCACCCATCGCTTCGCGGGTTGCTTCATCAAGGAAGGGCGAGGGTGCCTCTTCAATGACTTTCTGATTGCGGCGCTGAATGGAGCATTCACGTTCATTGAGGTGGATGACATTGCCATGTTTGTCACCAAGCACCTGGATTTCAATATGGCGCGGGCTGGTCACAAATTTCTCAATAAACACCCGATCATCGCCGAAGCTCGACTTGGCTTCATTGACCGACGTCGTGAAGCCTTCGCGCGCTTCCTGCTCGTTCCAGGCGATACGCATGCCCTTGCCGCCACCGCCGGCAGACGCCTTGATCATCACCGGATAGCCGATTTCTTCGGCGACTTTCACCGCCTCATCTTCATCCTTCAAAATACCCATATAGCCCGGCACCGTGGTGACGCCGGCTTCGGCGGCAAGCTTCTTGGACGTGATCTTGTCACCCATCGCTTCAATCGCGCCGGGGTTCGGACCGATAAAGGCGATCCCGGCTTTTTCCAGCGCTTGCGCGAATTTGGGGTTTTCCGACAAGAAGCCGAAGCCGGGATGGATCGCTTCGGCGCCGGTGTCTTTGGCGGCCTGAATGATCTTGTCCATCAGCAGATAGGATTCGGCAGCAGGCGGGGGACCCAGATGCACTTTTTCATCGGCCATGGCGACATGCAGGCCCAACGCATCGGCGTCGGAATAGACGGCCACGGTTTTAATGCCCATCTTGCGGGCGGTTTTGATAACACGGCAGGCGATCTCGCCCCGGTTGGCGATCAGAATCTTTTTAAACATCTCACAGGCCTCAAAGCGGAATATTGGAATGTTTGCGCGGCGGGTCTTGCAGCTGCTTTTTCTCAAGCATGCGCAGGCCACGCGCGATCCGTTTGCGGGTGGAATGGGGATGGATCACATCGTCGATATAGCCGCGCGAGGCCGCCACAAACGGATTGGCGAAGCGGTCTTCATAGGCCTTGGTGTGCTCGGCAATCTTGTCGGGGTCTTTGGCATCGGCCCGGAAGATAATCTCCACCGCGCCTTTCGCGCCCATCACCGCAATCTCGGCCGTCGGCCAGGCATAGTTTAGATCGCCGCGCAGATGTTTCGACGCCATCACGTCATAGGCACCACCATAGGCTTTGCGCGTGATGCAGGTGATTTTGGGAACCGTCGCTTCGGCATAGGCAAACAAAAGCTTCGCGCCATGCTTGATGATGCCGCCATATTCCTGGCTGGTCCCCGGCAGGAAGCCCGGCACATCCACGAATGTCACGATCGGAATGTTGAAGGCATTGCAGTAGCGCACGAAACGCGCCGCCTTGCGGCTGGCATCAATGTCGAGACAGCCTGCCAGAACCATCGGCTGGTTGGCGACAAAGCCGACCGTGCGGCCCTCAACCCGGCCAAAGCCGACAATGATGTTTTTGGCGTAGTCGGGCTGGATTTCGAAGAAGTCGGCTTCGTCGACCACTTTGGTCAGAAGCTCGTTCATATCGTAGGGCATGTTGGGATTGTCAGGCACCAGCGTGTCGAGCGAGCTTTCCACCCGGTCCCACGGATCAGGCGTGGGCCGCACCGGCGGTTGCTCCTGGCTCGACAGGGGCATGAAATCAAACAGGCGGCGGACCTGCTCCAGCGCCTCGACATCATTGTCAAAGGCATTATCGACCACACCCGATTTCTTGGTGTGAGTGGACGCCCCGCCCAGCTCTTCCTGGGTGACGACTTCCTGGGTCACCGTCTTCACAACATCCGGACCGGTGACAAACATGTAGGAGCTGTCGCGGACCATAAAGATAAAGTCGGTCATGGCCGGTGAGTACACCGCCCCGCCCGCGCACGGGCCCATGACGACCGAGATTTGCGGCACGACGCCCGAGGCGATCACATTTTGCTGGAAGACATCGGCATAGCCGCCCAGGCTTGCCACCCCTTCCTGAATGCGCGCGCCGCCCGAATCATTGAGGCCAATGACCGGCGCACCGGCCCGGACGGCCATATCCATGATCTTGCAGATTTTCTGGGCGTGGGTTTCGCTGAGCGAGCCGCCAAAGACCGTAAAGTCCTGGCTGAACACATAGACCAGACGGCCATTGATGGTGCCCCAGCCTGTCACAACACCGTCGCCGAGGAATTTGGTTGAGGCGTCATCCATGCCGAAATCGACACAGCGATGCTCCACAAACATGTCAAATTCTTCGAATGAGCCGTCATCAAGCAGCAGTTCCAGCCGCTCCCGCGCCGTCAGCTTGCCGCGCGCATGCTGGGCTTCGATCCGTTTCTCACCGCCGCCAAGCCGCGCCCGTTCGCGCCGCTCTTCGAGTTCCTGGCGAATATCGCGCATATGGTCCCTCGCCTCTATCTATCTTGGAAAAATGTCAGGAATGTCTGATGGGGTTCGATAGCATCAAAGGGGGGACGCGCAAAGCCTGAAGGCGCGTTAGGACGAAAAAATTTCCGACAAAATGTCAGTTAAGCGTCTGATTTTAAGAGGGAAAAAAGCGCGCAGGCGCTGTTTAACCCTTCTTTCAGGTGGGCGCGGCGCTCTTCAGCCTCGTCATCGGCACCCCATTGCTCAACCTGATAGAGCTCATCGACCAATGCGGCCTGAAAAACGCCCGCCCCATCGAGATGCTGGTCGCGCGCGGCGAGCCCCATAATCAGCGATCCTGAAATCGCGGTCACCGTGTGCAGGGCCGACAGCGCACAATCGTGCATCGGCACAAGCGTTGCCCGCGCACGATCCAGCGTGGCCGGGGGCTGCTCGGCGGGCATGATTCCGCTTGTCACCGCAAGCTCAAAGCCGAATTCAGTTTTGGCCCAGGCCAGCAACGGGTCCCAGGCTGCGGCTTGCCGCGCCACCAGCTCTTCAGGTTCATCAGCGCGATAGCAGCATTGATCGGTTTCAGCATAGCGCACCAGTTCATCGAGAACCTGACCGCGATTGGGCGCAATCCGGTCAAGCCCGGCATTGATATGCTGGGTAAGCGGCATGGTGGCGGGATCAATATGCTCGCCTTGGGCGCGCCATTCATCGGCTACCGCTTCCGCCAAAGCTACCGATGGCACCACAAAAGCCGCGCGGGCCGGCGTCTTGACCGAGCGGCCATCAAGCAACAGCGCAAAGCCGCCGTCGGCGGGCGTGATCGCAACCGCCTCATAAAATCGTTTGGCCTTACTCATCGCCGCAACCCGCCAAGAAGATTGATGTCGGCGAGCCAGGGCTCAAGCGCCGCAAACTCATCCAGCACCACATCAGCGCCCGCCTGCGTCAGTTCCTCAGCCGGATGATTGCCCCAGCTTACCCCCACCGCATAGGCTTTGGCCGCCTTGCCCATTTCAATGTCGAAGCTGGTATCGCCGATCATGACGGTGCGCTCGGACTGGGCATCACATTCCCATTGCAGCAATTCGATCATCTCAGGGTGAGGTTTGGACTGGGCGTCATCGGCGGTGATCAATGCATCAAACAGCTCATGCATTTCGTGCCGCTCAAGCACATGGGCAAGGCCCTTGCGGCTTTTGCCCGTGGCAATGGCGGTCTTGGCGCCCTTTTCGCGCATGGCCCGCACGCAATCACGCGCGCCGGGATAAAGCGGCTGGTCAAATTCAGGCTCAAATTTGGTGACCGCGAACGCGCCTTTATAGGCGTTGGCGATGCGGTGCAGCCCGTCCATGTCCGTGTCGGGCTGAAGCCTTGAAATCGCGCTGGTGAGCGACAGGCCAACCACGCGGCGAATCGCATCCTGATCAGGCACCACAAGGCCCAGATCGCCAAACGCGCGGCTCATCGATTCAATGATCAGCGCCGCGCTGTCGACCAGCGTGCCGTCACAATCATAGATGATCAGCGTGTTCGTCATGGCCCATCCTTAAACGGGTTGGGCGCGTCCATGTCAAAGCCAAAAAAGCGGAAGGTCTCCCGCATCGCCCCTGCGAGCGGCGCGGTGATCTGCAGCCGTCCGCCACCGGGGTGGGCAATGTCGAGCCCGCGGGCATGCAGATGCAAAACGGGCTTGAGCCCCTGAATGAAATTCACCCGCTCGCCATATTTGCCATCGCCCTGAATCGGCGTGCCAAGCGAAGCGAGATGAACCCGCAATTGGTGGGTCCGCCCCGTCAGCGGCGACAGGGCCATAAAGGCAGCCTTGTTGCCCGCCCGGTCGAGCAGCTCAAACTCGGTGCGCGCAGGCTTGCCCATGGGATGGTCGCGGTCCACCAGTTCAACCCGTTCCTGACCTGGCCCGCCCCGCTTGGCGAGCGCGGCATCAATCTCGCCACTGTCTTGTTCCGGCACACCGATGGTGACCGCCCAGTAGAGCTTTTGCGCATCGCGCGCCTTGAAGGCATGCGTCAGCGCGCGGGCTGCTTCGGCGGTTTTCGCAATAACCAGCAGGCCCGACGTATCCCGGTCGATCCGGTGCACCAGTTTGGGCTTGTCGCCGCGCGGGTTGAGCGCGCCAAGCAGCCCATCGACATGTTTGGTGGTTTTGGACCCGCCCTGCACCGACAGGCCATTGGGCTTGTTCAGCACATAAAGCGCGTCATCCTCATGGATCACCATGCCCCGGATCAGCGCAATATCCTGATCAGATACTCTGACAGGCTTCTTCTCGGCGGACTTGGTATCAGACGCATCAAGCGGCGGGACGCGAATTTCATCGCCCTCCTCAATGCGGTGGGCTGGCTTGACCCGGCCGCCATTGACGCGAATTTGGCCGGTCCGCATCAGCTTTTGCAGCTTGCCAAAACCCAGCGCGGGGTAATGGGTCTTGAACCAGCGGTCCAGCCGCTGATCGCCCTCACCCTTCTTGACCGTGATCAGGGAAACGCTCATACCGGCACCCGCATCAGGGTGAGACCGGCAAAGCAGGCCAGCACCGACAAGACCACCGAGGCGGCGACATAAAGTGCTGCCAGGCCGAAATGCTGACGTTCAATCAACCCCATCACATCCAGCGAGAAGGCTGAGAATGTGGTGAAGGCGCCCAGACAGCCGGTGATGACAAAGCCGCGCAACACCGCCTCTTCCCCGCCGCGCGCAAGCAGCCATCCGGCCATCAACCCAATACAGAGCGAGCCGATGACATTGACGCTCAACGTGCCCACGGGAAAGCCCGCGCCGAACAGGCGCGTGGCCGCCATCACGACGCCATAGCGCAACACTGCGCCGAGCGCACCGCCTGCAGCCACTGCCAGCACCACCATCATGTCTTGGCCCTCCGCGCCCGCAAGCCCGCCCAATAGGCCAGCCGCTTGGTTAACTCGCGCTCAAAGCCGCGCTCAGGCGGCCGGTAAAATTGCACCCGTTCCAACTCAGGTGGAAAATAATCAAGCCCCGAACAGCCCTCATCCGTGTCATGATCATACATATAGCCCGACGCATAGCCCTGTTGCTTCATCAGCTTGGTCGGCGCGTTCATCGCATAAGGCGGCGGCATTAACGCCCCTGCCTGTTTGGCAACCGCACCGGCCTCGTTAAACGCCTGATAGGCGGCATTTGATTTGGGCGCGGTGGCGAGATAAAGCACCGCTTGCCCCAAGGCCAAATCCCCTTCGGGCGAGCCAAGAAATTCATAGGCTTCCTTGGCTGCCAGACATTGGGTGAGCGCGCCGGGATCGGCCAGGCCAATATCCTCACTCGCCATACGCACCAGACGCCGGGCGAGATAAAGCGGGTCTTCCCCGGCAACCAGCATGCGCTGCAACCAATAAAGCGAGGCATCGGCGTCCGAGGCCCGCACCGCCTTGTGCAAAGCCGAGATCAGATTGTAGTGGCCATCATCGGCCTTGTCGTAAAGCGGCGCGCGCTTTTGCAAGATACGGGCGACATCTTCAGCACCCAGCGCGCCTTGTTCCTCAAACAATTCCTCAGCGAGGTTGAGCAGAAAGCGGCCATCGCCGTCGGCCATGCCGATCAGGGCCGCGCGGCCCTCATGGGTTAAAGGCAAAGCCGTGCCGGTTTCACTTTCCGCACGGGCCAGCAATTCCGTCAGCGCCTCATCCGACAGCCGCTTGAGCACCAGCACCTGACACCGCGACAAGAGTGCGCCATTGAGTTCAAAGCTTGGATTTTCCGTCGTTGCACCGACCAGCACGATGGTTCCGTCTTCCACATAAGGCAGAAAGCTGTCCTGCTGGCTCTTGTTGAAACGGTGAATTTCATCGACGAACAACAGGGTTCCCCGCCCGCTCATCCGTCTCGCCTTGGCGGCCTCAAACACTTTGCGTAAATCCGCCACGCCCGAAAAGATCGCCGAAATTTGCACAAAGTCGAGATCGGCATGACCAGCCAGAAGGCGTGCGATGGTGGTTTTGCCGGTGCCCGGCGGCCCCCAAAGAATGAGCGAGGCAATACGGTTGCGCGCAATCATCCGCCCCAGCGGTGCGCCCTCGCCAATGACATGATCCTGACCGATAACATCAGACAGCGCAGCAGGCCGCAACCGGTCGGCCAAAGGCCTCGGCGCGCTGTCTTCCATCCCCGCTGTCTCAAACAGATCGCTCATCGTGCGGGAATTGTAACCGACTTCAGCTCCCCATTGCGAGACACGGTGAGCTTCCAGTCGCCGGGCTTGTGATTGGCGATGGCCCGCTTGACCGCCGCCACATTAGGGGTCGGCGCATCATCAATCGCTGCAATGATGTCGCCGGGCCGCATGCGCAGACGGGCGGCCAGCGAGCGGCGGTCAAAGCCGGTCACCACCACGCCGGTATCCATCGGGTTGCGGCCAAGCTCCTCGGCGAAGGCCGGAGACAGGTTTGCGATCTTGACTAAGTTGAGCGGATGCTCCCCCTCAAGTTCGGTTTCATTCTTCTTGGGAAATTCCGGCGGGGCTTCGCGCACCATCAGCCTTGTGCGCACACTGCCGTCGCGCCACACGGACAGTTTGGCCTTGCCGTTGTCTTTTTTGGTTGCCAGCCGGAACCGGATGCCCTGCATGTCAAAGACCGGCTGGTCATCAACATCAAGCACCACATCACCGACCCGGATGCCCGCCCTATCAGCCGGACCGCCCTGATAGATCTCATTGACCAGCACACCACCGGGCCGCTCAATACCCAGCCCTTGCGCCACCTCAGAGGTCACCGGCTGGCCATTGGCACCCAGCCAGGGCCGCAAGACCGAGCCATCGGACAAGGCCGCGCGCACCACGCTTTCGACCATGTTGGAGGGGATGGCAAAACCAATACCGACCGACCCGCCGGATTTGGAATAGATCGCGGTGTTAATACCGATCAGGCTGCCATCCATCGCCACAAGCGCACCGCCGGAGTTGCCCGGATTGATCGCGGCATCGGTCTGAATGAAAAAGCCATAATCAGAAATGCCGATCTGCGTGCGGGCAAGTGCTGAGACAATGCCGCTTGTCACCGTCTGGCCAACCCCGAAGGGATTGCCGACAGCCAGCACCAGATCGCCGACCTCCAGCGCATCGCTGTCCCCAAAGCGCAAGGAGGGAAGCTTTTCCCCCTCTGTGTTGATTTTGAGGATCGCTAGATCGGTGCGCTGATCTTTAAAGACCAGTTCGGCGTCAAACTCGCGGCGGTCGGCCAGCGCCACCGTAATTTGTTCTGCGCCTTGAATGACGTGATTGTTGGTTACGATGATGCCGCTGTCGCGGACAATCACGCCCGAGCCGAGCGAATTTTGCACCCGTTCGCGCGGGCCGCCAAACTCATCCCCGAAAAAGCGTTTGAAGAAGGGGTCATCGAACAGGGGCGAGATCGAACGCGTCTTGACCACGCGGCGGGTATAGATATTTACCACGGCGGGCGCGACCTGTTTGACCACCGGCGCAAAGCTCAATTGAATTTCGGCCTGACTGTCCGGCACACGCGCCTGGGCTGACAGGCTGGTCAGGAGGAGGGCTACCGCCACGAGTAAACGCATCATGATGCTCCAAACTGAAAACGCCCCGCCCTCAATTTGAGAGGCAGGGCGCTTAAAATCAATGGCCGGGACCTTTAGTCTTCGTCGCCGCCAAACTGGTCTTCACCGGTCGGGCCCGAATTCTTGCCTTTGGCCGAAGGATCGCGGTCAACCAGTTCAATCACAGCCATGGGCGCATTATCGCCATAGCGGTTGCCGGCTTTCAGAACGCGGGTGTAACCACCGGGGCGTTCCTGATAGCGCTCGGCCAGCGTGTCGAACAGTTTCTTCACCGCGTCTTTTTCGGGCAGCTTGGACAGGGCCTGACGCCGCGCATGCAGATCGCCGCGCTTACCCAATGTGACGAGCCGGTCCATATAGGGCTTGAGCTCTTTGGCTTTGGGCAGGGTTGTTGTGATCTGCTCGTGCTTGATCAGCGCAACCGCCATATTGGCGAGCATGGCTTTCCGGTGGGACGCTGTCCGGTTAAGCTTCCGGTGGGCTTTTCTGTGCCGCATAATTCACTACCTTTGTTGCCGGGGCGGTGTACTCACCGCTCTTTCTCCGGGTTACACAATCGAAGACCTAAAGATGGTCCTCATGCTTTTTGGCCAGCTCGTCAATATTGTCCGGCGGCCAATCGGGAATCTCCATACCAAGATGAAGGCTCATATTCGACAGCACTTCCTTGATCTCGTTCAAGGACTTGCGGCCGAAGTTCGGGGTGCGAAGCATTTCAGCTTCGGTTTTCTGGATCAGATCGCCAATGTAAACGATATTGTCGTTTTTAAGGCAATTGGCCGAACGCACCGACAGCTCAAGCTCATCGACCTTCTTGAGAAGGGCCGGATTGAACTGAAGCTCAGGCGTTTCAGGCTCAGGCTGAACCTCGCGCGGCTCTTCAAAGTTGACGAAGAGTTGGAGCTGATCCTGCAGAATGCGGGCGGCATAAGCGACCGCATCATCAGGCGTCAGCGCGCCATTGGTTTCAAGCGACATGACGAGCTTGTCATAGTCAAGAACCTGGCCCTCACGGGTGTTCTCAACCTTGTAGCTGACCTTGCGGATCGGTGAATAGATCGAGTCAATCGGGATCAGGCCGATCGGCGCATCATGGGGCCGGTTGCGGTCTGCCGGGACATAGCCCTTGCCCGAATTCACAGTCATTTCCAGATGCAGCGACGCACCATCATCAAGATGGCAAATCACCAAATCGGGATTGAGAATGTCGATATCGGCGGTTTCTTCAATCTGGGCCGCAGTGACCGCGCCGGGGCCTTCAGCCGACAGCACCAGCCGCTTGGGGCCTTGCGCATGCAGATCAACCGCAAGCTCTTTCAGATTGAGCACGATGTCAGTGACATCTTCGCGCACGCCTTCGATCGATGAGAACTCATGCAGCACACCATCGATCTGGATTGAGGTGACAGCCGCGCCTTGCAGCGATGACAGCAGCACGCGGCGCAGCGCGTTACCAAGCGTCAGGCCAAAGCCACGCTCAAGCGGTTCAGCAACGATGGTGGCCGTGCGTGCGGGATCAGCGCCGGGCTCGATTTCAAGGCCGGTCGGTTTGATCAATTCTTGCCAGTTTTTCTGGATCACGATGGACCTCACTGGTTCAATCCCATGGCGGCGCGAAAAAGCGGGGCGGCGCGCCGGCATCATCAGGATCGTGGTTGAAAGACGGGCCCATCCCCTCTGGGCCCGACTTGGGGAATGCGAAGCTTAGACGCGGCGGCGCTTGCGCGGACGGCAGCCATTGTGCGGGATCGGCGTCACATCACGGATCGAGGTGATGGTGAAACCCGCAGCCTGGAGCGCGCGCAGAGCCGATTCACGACCGCCACCGGGACCCATGACTTCGACCTCAAGGGTCTTCATGCCATGTTCGGCAGCTTTCTTGCCGGCATCTTCGGCGGCAACCTGGGCGGCATAAGGGGTCGATTTGCGCGAACCCTTAAAGCCCATGTGACCGGCGGACGACCAGGAAATCGTGTTTCCCTGCGCGTCAGTGATGGTCACCATAGTGTTGTTGAAGCTTGCATTCACATGGGCAACGCCAGAGGTGATGTTTTTGCGCTCGCGGCGGCGCATGCGTTGTGCTGCTTTAGCCATCTTGGACTGCCCTTATTTCTTCTTGCCGGCGATCGGCTTGGCGGGACCTTTACGGGTGCGCGCATTGGTGTGCGTCCGCTGGCCGCGAACCGGAAGGCCGCGACGGTGGCGCAAACCCCGATAGCATTTAAGGTCCATGAGCCGCTTGATGTTCATCGCGGTTTCGCGGCGCAGATCGCCTTCCACCAGATAATTTGCATCAATCGCTTCGCGGATTTTCAGAACATCCGCGTCCGTCAGCTCGTTGATACGGCGTTCAGCGGGAATTCCGACCGTCTCGCAAATTTCTTTTGCAAAGGTCGGCCCGATACCGTGAATATAAGTCAGTCCGATCACAACCCGTTTGTTGGTCGGAATATTGACACCTGCAATACGCGCCACGTTTCGTCTCCTCGCCCGCAGCGGACCCGGTGGCGCCGGGACATGGCTGCAATTCTCGGGGGCCTTTCGGCCAGTCTTAGACCCCCTCGCCAAACGCTGTGGGGCCCAAATTCAAGATGCGCCAACCCGCCGGTTGCCTTGGGCCGTAACCCGGCCACCGGGGAAGACGCTTAAAACCAGTTCGTAAGGCGCGCGATTATAGGCAGAACCGCTGCGCCGTCAACCGTTTAAGCCGCGACCAATTCGTCGATTTGACGCGACACTTCGTCAATCGCGGCCATGCCGTCAACAGACCGCAAAAGGCCCGCTTGTCCGTAATAATCGATCAAAGGCGCGGTTTGGGCGTGATAGGCCTCAAGCCGGGTTTTGACCGCCTCTTCATTATCGTCGGCGCGCCGCTTGAATTCGGTTGAACCGCAATTGTCGCACACACCGTCCTGGGCAGGCTTTTTGAACGAATCATGATAGCCCGCCCCGCATTTGGCACAGGAAAACCGGCCGGTAATCCGTTCAACCAGGGCGGCATCGTCAACCTTCATCTCAATCACATGATGAAGCGTGAAGCCCTTGTCGTCGAGCAGCGTATCAAGCGCCTCGGCTTGCGCCGTCGTCCGCGGAAACCCGTCCAGGATGAATCCATTCTGGACATCATCGGCGTCCAGACGGTCGGAAATAATCCCGACCACAACCTCATCAGGGACAAGCTTGCCCGCATCCATGATTGATTTGGCTTTTTGACCGATTTCAGACCCCGAAGCGACGGCCGCCCGCAGCATGTCGCCGGTCGAAAGCTGTACCAGCCCCCGGTCCTTCACCAGTTTTTCAGCCTGGGTGCCTTTGCCCGCACCCGGAGGCCCCAACAGAATGAGATTGAGCGCGCTCATCACCGCCGTCCCCGTCCCAGTTTCGATTTCTTGATCAGCCCCTCATATTGATGCGCAATGAGGTGGCTTTGGATCTGTCCGACGGTATCCATAGTGACCGAGACCACGATCAGCAAGCTGGTGCCGCCAAAATAAAACGGCACGGCGTAAGATGACCGCAAAAATTCAGGCAACAGACACACAAGCGTCAAATAACCTGCCCCCACCACGGTCAGACGTGTCAGGACAAAATCAATATATTCCGCCGTCTTCTTGCCCGGCCGGATACCCGGAATGAAGCCGCCATGCTTGCGCAGATTGTCGGCCGTGTCTTCGGGGTTGAAAACAAGCGCGGTGTAGAAAAAGGCAAAGAAAATGATGCCGCCGGCATAAAAGGCCAGATAAAGCGGCTGGCCCGGCCCCAGAAGCGCGGTCACGGTCTGCAACCAGTCAGGCCCCGCCCCCTGGCTGAAATTCGCAATGGTGATCGGCATGAACAGGATCGAACTTGCGAAAATCGGCGGAATGACGCCCGAGCTGTTGAGCTTGAGGGGCAAATGGCTTGATTCGCCGCCTGACATGCGGGTCGCCGAAACCTGACGCTTGGGATACTGCACCAGAAGCCGCCGCTGGGCGCGCTCAAAGAACACCACAATGGCGATCACGACCGGGACCATCAGGATGATGGCAATCAGGATCGGGGCTTGCAGCGCGCCGGTTGACCCAAGCTCAAACATGCCGGCAAGCGCGCCGGGAAGCTCGGCCACAATGCCCGCAAAGATGATCAGCGAAATGCCATTGCCGACGCCGCGTGCGGTGATCTGCTCACCCAGCCACATCAGGAATACGGTCCCGCCGACCAGCGTAATGACAGTCGTCGCCCGGAAGAACCAGCCTGGATCGAGCACAACGCCCTGGCTGCCTTCAAGGCCCGCCGCGATGGCAAAAGCCTGAACCGCCGCCAGAATGACGGTGCCGTAGCGGGTATATTGGTTGATTTTCTTGCGCCCGGCTTCGCCATCTTTCTTGATCGCTTCCAGCGACGGCACAACCGCCGTCATCAGCTGCATGATGATCGAGGCGGTGATGTAGGGCATGATGTTCAACGCAAAAATTGCCATGCGGCTTACCGCGCCGCCGGCAAATGTGTTGAACATGCCCAGAATGCCCTGCTGGTTCTGTTCGATCAGAGAGGCGAGCGCTGTCGGATCAATGCCCGGCAGCGGGATATATGTCCCCAGCCGGTACACGATCAGCGCACCAAGGGTAAACAGGATGCGCTTACGAAGCTCCTTCGCTTTGGCGAAGGAACTGAAATTCATATTCGCGGCGAGTTGTTCAGCAGCTGAGGCCATGAATGCCGCCCCTTTTAGATGTTACGCGTCGTTTTCGGCTTTTTGCGCTTTTTGCTCGACAATCGTCACCGAGCCGCCAGCCTTTTCGACCTTTTCGATCGCCGATTTCGACGCACCGGCCACTTCAAATGACAGCTTGGCGGAAAGCTCGCCAGTGCCAAGAAGACGCACACCGTCTTTCGCACGGCGCAGGATGCCCGCTTCGACCAACGAGGCCACCGTAACAGTGTCGCCGTCCTTGATCTTGCCGGCTTCAACCGCGCGTTGCAGGCGGTTCAGATTGATTTCGTTGAACGCCAAACGATTGGGCTTGTTAAAGCCGCGTTTGGGGATGCGCATGTGAAGGGGCATCTGGCCGCCTTCAAAGCCATTGATGGCCACGCCCGAACGCGCTTTTTGACCTTTGACACCGTGACCTGAGGTCTTGCCGGTGCCCGAGCCGATACCCCGGCCGACACGTTTGCGGTTTTTGGTGGCGCCGGGATTATCCCGCAGTTCATTCAGTTTCATGTGCGTATACCTCTTTCGCTTTACGCCTAACGCAGCAGACACGCGCCTGCCACTCGGTAAGAGGGCCCGGAAGTCCGGGCCCAATTTTGATTTAGTCTTCTTCGACGCGCACCAGATGGTGCACTTTGGCAATCATGCCGCGCACGGCGGGCGTGTCTTCAAGCTCACGCGTGCGGTGCATTTTGCCAAGCCCCAGACCGACCAGCGTTTGCAACTGATCTTTGGGACGGCGGATCGATGACCCTGTCTGGGTCACTTTCACTGTTTTCTTCGCAGCCATTTAGCCCTCCACCTGCTCGGCCTCGGACGAGGCATCGCGGCGATTGACGATGATGTCGGCAACCTTCTTGCCCCGGCGCGAGGCAACATTGCGCGGGCTTTGTTGATGCTCAAGCGCATCAAAGGTTGCACGGATCATGTTGTAGGGGTTCGACGTGCCGGTCGATTTGGTCACGACGTCCTGGACGCCAAGCATCTCGAACACAGCGCGCATCGGACCACCGGCAATGATGCCGGTGCCCGGAGGCGCCGCACGGACAACCACTTTACCCGCACCGTGATGGCCTGCGCCATCATGGTGAAGCGTGCGGCCCTCGCGCAGCGGAACACGGATCAGCTGACGCTTGGCCTGGTCGGTCGCTTTGCGGATGGCTTCAGGAACCTCGCGCGCCTTACCATGGCCATAGCCGACCCGGCCTTTCTGGTCACCGACGACGACCAGCGCGGCAAAGCCGAAACGCCGGCCACCTTTGACCACTTTGGCAACCCGGTTGATGTGGACGAGCTTATCCTGGAACTCGCTATCTTCGCGATCGTCGCGCCGATCATTGCGTTGTTTACGTGCCATATCTCTCGTCCTCAGAATTTCAGGCCGGCTTCACGCGCGCTGTCTGCGAGCGCTTTGACGCGGCCATGAAAGATGTAACCGCCACGGTCGAAGACAACTTCGGTGACGCCCGCTTGCGTGGCCCGTTCAGCCACCAGCTTGCCCACCTCAGCCGCCGCCGCCACATCGGCACCGGTTTTGAGTTTTTCTTTCAAGTCCTTGTCCATGGTGGATGCCGACGCAATCGTGCGGCCCTCATCATCGTCAATGACTTGCGCATAAATATGCTTGGACGACCGGAAAATCGACAGACGCGGACGGCCATTGGCCTGCTTTTTGAGCTTGCTCCGCACCCGCATTTTGCGGCGTTCGAAAAGTTTGTTCTGGCTGGCCATGGCTCTTACTTCTTCTTGCCTTCTTTGCGCAGGATGAATTCGTCTGCATAGCGCACACCCTTGCCCTTATAGGGTTCGGGCGGCCGGTATCCGCGGATCTTGGCGGCCACCTGGCCGACCTTTTGCTTATCGATCCCCGAAATGATGATTTCGGTCTGGCTCGGGCATTTGATTTCAATGCCGTCGGGCGTCTCAAACAGCACATCATGGCTGAAGCCAAGCTGCAGGTTGAGATTTTTGCCCTTCATTTGCGCGCGGTAACCGACGCCGGTGATTTCAAGCTTGCGCTCAAAACCCTCAGACACGCCTGTCACCATATTGGCGAGCAGCGAGCGTTGCATACCCCACATGGACCGCGAACGCTTGTCTTCGCCGAGCGGCTTGACGACAACAGAACCGTCTTCCATTTCGGCTTCGACTTCGTCCACGAGCGCGAGATCCATCTCGCCCTTGGGGCCTTTTACTTTGACAGCGCGATCCTTGATATCGACCGAGACTTTCTCGGGCACCGGGATCGGCTTTCCTCCAATGCGTGACATTGTTCTCTATCCTCTCCCTAACCTTAGAAGACGCGGCACAGAAGCTCGCCGCCGACATTTTCGTCGCGCGCACGGGCATCGGTCATCACGCCTTTGGGGGTCGACAGAATGGCAACACCCAGACCGTTCATCACCCGCGGCATGGTTTTAACCGAGGTGTAAACGCGGCGGCCCGGCTTGGAAATGCGGGCAATGTCGCGAATGACGGGCGTGCCTTCAAAATATTTCAGCTCGATTTCATACTCGGACTTGCCGCCATCTTGTTCGATGAGCGAATAGCCGCGAATATAGCCTTCATCCTCGAGCACTTCGAGCACACGGCCGCGAAGTTTCGACGCCGGCGTACGCACGGTCGATTTCTTGCGGGCTTGCGCGTTGCGAATGCGGGTCAGCATATCGCCGAGCGGATCGTTAATCAGCATGGTGCGACCTCCTTACCAGCTCGACTTGACGACGCCGGGCACTTCACCCTTTGACGCCAGGTCACGCAGCGAAATACGCGACATGTTGAATTTACGGTAATAGCCGCGCGGACGACCCGTCACGCCGCAGCGATTGCGGACGCGGTTCTGAGCCGAGTTGCGGGGCAGTTTGGCCAGCTTGAGACGCGCTTTAAAACGCTCCTCGGCAGGCTGGCTCTCGTCGTCTGCGATCGCCTTCAGCGCGGCACGCTTGGCGGCATATTTGTCCACCAGCTTCTTCCGCTTTTCGTTCTTCGCAATTGCGCTTTTTTTCGCCATTGTCTTGTCCCTGGACCTATCCGGTTATCCCGGTGGTTTCCTCTCTCAATTAAGCTGCTTCTTTGTTTTCAATCGGGAACGGGAAGCCGACGCCTTGCAACAAGGCGCGCGCTTCGTCATCCGTCGGGGCCGACGTACAAACAATGATGTCCATTCCCCAGGTCGTATCGATCTTGTCATAGTCGATCTCGGGGAACACTGAATGTTCCTTGATGCCCATGGCAAAATTACCCCGGCCATCGAAACTTTTGGGATTAAGGCCGCGGAAGTCACGCACGCGCGGCAGCGCGATCACGGTCAGGCGGTCAAGAAATTCCCACATTTGCTGGCGCCGAAGGGTCACTTTCGCGCCGATCGCCATGCCTTCGCGCAGCTTGAAGCCCGCGATTGATTTCTTGGCATGGGTGGTCAACGGCTTTTGACCCGAAATCATTTCCAGCGCCTCAAGCGCGGATTTGATTTTCTTGCTATCACCAACCGCCTCGCCGACACCCATATTGATCACGACCTTTTCGATCTTGGGCATCTGCATGACGTTTTGATAGTTAAACTGCTCCTGCAGAGCGGCTTTCACCTTCTCTTCATAGAGCGATTTGGTGCGCGGTTGGGGTTGCTCAGCCATCGATCACCTCTCCCGACCGCTTGGCGAAACGCACCTTGCGGCCATCTTCAAGAATTTTGAAACCAACGCGGGTCGGCTTGTCATCCTTGGGGTCAACAATCGCCAGGTTCGACAGCTGGATGGCTGCTTCCTTGGTGATGATGCCGCCTTCGGCAAACTGGGAGGGGCGCTGGTGACGCTTCACCAGGTTCACACCCGAAACAAAGGCCCGGCCCTCTTTGGGAACCACGCGCAGCACTTCACCGCGCTTGCCTTTATCGCGGCCCGCGAGAACCTCGACCTGATCGCCCTTTTTAATTTTGGCAGCCATTACAGCACCTCCGGGGCAAGCGAAATGATCTTCATATGTTTGCGGCCACGCAGTTCACGGGTCACCGGACCAAAGATCCGGGTGCCGATCGGCTCGCCATTATTGTTGATCAACACGGCCGCATTCTTGTCGAAGCGGATAACCGTGCCGTCAGCGCGGCGAATGTCTGCGGCGGTCCGCACGATCACGGCCTTGAGCACATCGCCCTTTTTGACCTTGCCGCGCGGGATCGCTTCCTTGACCGACACGACAATCGTGTCGCCGAGGCCTGCAATCATATGTTTTGAGCCACCAAGCACTTTGATGCACTGCACGCGGCGTGCACCGGAATTGTCGGCGACCTCCAAATTTGTCTGCATCTGGATCATGGGTGATCCTTATCCTCCAGCCGGACGATATCCAAACCCGCGCCTTACGCGGACTGGATCAATTTCCAACGTTTCAACTTCGAAATCGGTGCGCACTCTTCAATCTGAACAATGTCACCAATCTTCGCCTGGTTAGTTTCGTCATGCGCGTGATAACGCTTCGAGCGCTTGACGGTCTTACGCAAAACAGGGTGCGTGAAGCGCCGTTCGACATTCACCACAACGGTTTTGTCGGTCTTGTCGCTGACCACCGTGCCTTGCAAAATTCGTTTCGGCATCTTCGTTTACCCTTCAAGCTTGGCCGCCCTGCTTTACGCAGCCGGCTGACCCTTTTTCTGGTTCAGCACGGTCTGGACACGCGCAATGGTGCGGCGCACTTCAGTGACCCGTGCGGTATTTTCCAATTGGCCGGTCGCTTTCTGGAAGCGAAGGTTCAGCTGCTCTTTCTTGAGCTTTTTCAGCTCATCGACCAGCTGGTCCGGGGTTTTGTCTCTCAGTTCTTCGGCGTTCATCTCAAACTCCATCAACCCTGATCGCCAAGACGCGACACGATCTTGGTTTTGATCGGCAGCTTGGCGGCGGCGCGGTCGAGTGCGCCATGGGCGACATCGGCCGGAACACCATCAATTTCAAACATGATGCGGCCCGGCTTGACCTTGGCTGCCCAGAATTCGGGCGAGCCCTTACCTTTACCCATCCGCACCTCGGTCGGCTTTTTCGACACAGGCACATCGGGGAACACGCGGATCCACACCCGGCCCGCACGCTTCATATGACGCGTCATCGCCCGGCGTGCCGCTTCGATCTGGCGCGCGGTGATCCGCTCGGGCTCCATGGCTTTCAGGCCATAAGAACCGAAGTTAAGCTGTGCACCGCCCTTTGCATTGCCCTTGATCCGGCCTTTATGCATCTTGCGGAATTTTGTGCGCTTCGGCTGTAGCATCGCTTTAATCCACTATCTTGACGAATGGGGCCCTTACGAGGGGCGGCCACCCGACCGTTTTTGATCCGAACCACCTTCAAGGGCGCGGCGCTCAGACGCCATCGGATCATGCTCGATGATCTCGCCTTTGAAGATCCAAACTTTCAGCCCAATCAGGCCATAGGTCGTCAGCGCTTCCGCGGTGCCATAGTCAATATCGGCACGCAGCGTGTGAAGCGGCACACGGCCTTCGCGGTACCATTCGATCCGCGCAATGTCGGCCCCGGCCAAACGGCCACCGGCAGTGATCTTGATGCCGCCGGCACCCAGACGCATGGCCGACTGGACCGAGCGCTTCATGGCGCGGCGGAACGCAACCCGGCGCTCAAGCTGCTGGGCAATCGATTCGGCAACCAGCGTGGCGTCGATCTCGGGCTTGCGAACCTCAACAATGTTGAGATGCACTTCTGAGTCCGTCATCGTGCCAAGCTTGCGGCGCAGCTTTTCAATGTCTGCACCCTTCTTGCCGATGATCACACCCGGACGCGCCGAATGGATGGTTACGCGCGCCTTTTTGTGCGGACGCTCGATCACAACTTTCGACACACCGGCCTGCTTGAGATTGTCTTTCAGGTAATCCCGAATTTTGAAATCTTCATGCAGCAGTTCGGCATACTCGCCGGTGTTGGCATACCAGCGCGAATCCCAGGTGCGGTTGACGCCCAAACGCAAGCCGATCGGATTGACTTTATGACCCATTATTTCGCCTCCGCCTGCTCGCGCACCACAATCGTCAGGTGGCTGAACGGCTTCAAAATCTTGCCGACGCGGCCGCGTGCGCGCGGACGCCAGCGTTTCATGACAATCGACTTGCCCACATGGGCTTCGGCCACGATCAGCGAATCCACATCGAGATCGTGATTGTTTTCCGCGTTCGCAATCGCCGACTGCAACGTCTTCTTGACGTCGTTGGCGATCCGCTTGTCGGAGAAGGTCAGCTCTGCGAGCGCCTTGTCGACTTTTTTGCCGCGAATTTGCTGGGCCACCAGATTGAGTTTCTGGGGCGAGGTCCGAACATTGCGCAACACGGCGCGTGCTTCGGTCTCAGCCAGATCGCGGGCTCGTTTTTGCTTGCCCATGAGCCTTACTTCCTCTTCGCCTTCTTGTCGGCTTCGTGGCCGTAATAGGTCCGGGTCGGCGCGAACTCGCCGAACTTGTGACCCACCATTTCCTCGGTGACCAGAACCGGAATAAATTTCTGGCCGTTATAGACACCAAAAGTCAGACCGACGAATTTCGGCACGATTGTGGAACGGCGCGACCAGATCTTGATCACATCCTTCCGGCCCGAATCGTGTGCCTTGTCGGCTTTCTTGAGCAGATAGCCGTCAACAAACGGCCCTTTTCTTTGAGAACGTGCCACGGGTTCTGCTCCTTAGCGTTTCTTATTCGTCTTGCGACGGCGAACGATGAACTTATCGGTCGCTTTGTTGTTCCTGGTTTTCGCACCCTTGGTCGGCTTGCCCCACGGGGTCACCGGATCGCGGCCACCAGAGGTGCGGCCTTCACCACCACCATGGGGGTGATCGATCGGGTTCATCGCGACACCACGAACCGAGGGGCGCTTGCCCATGTGACGGGCGCGGCCGGCTTTACCAAGCTTGATGTTCTGATGGTCGGCATTGGACACCGCACCAACAGTTGCCATGCACGCCGACAGAACCATGCGCTGTTCACCTGAGGGCAAACGCAGCAGCGCATAGCCGCGGTCACGGCCAACCAGCTGAACATAGGCGCCAGCCGAACGGGCCATCTGGCCGCCCTTGCCGGGCTTCAGCTCGACATTGTGCACAATCGTGCCAATCGGCATGGAGCCGAGCGGCATGGCATTGCCAGGCTTCACATCAACCTTTTGACCGGCAATCACCTTGTCACCTTCACCCAGGCGCTGCGGCGCCAGAATGTAGGCTTTTTCGCCATCCTCATAGGTCACCAGCGCGATGAAGGCGGTCCGGTTGGGATCATATTCGAGGCGATCCACGGTGCCGACGACATCAAATTTGCGCCGCTTGAAATCAACCATGCGGTAGGAGCGCTTGGCACCACCACCCCGGCGGCGCGCGGTGACACGGCCGTTTGAGTTGCGGCCGCCCGACTTGGTCAGACCCACAGTCAGGGTCTTTTCTGGCGCGCCTTTATGCAGACCTTCGCGATCGACCAGCACCAGCTGGCGGCGACCCGGGGTCGTTGGCTTATATGTCTTAAGGGCCATCGTCCTCTCCCAATCGCGCCCGCTTAGATCCCGGTCGAAACGTCGAGCGTTTCGCCTTCTTCAAGCGTGACGTATGCTTTTTTCACATCTTTGCGCTTACCGACAATGCCGCGGAAACGCTTGACTTTCCCTTTGGTGACTGCGGTGTTAACCGCCTTCACCTTGACACCGAACAGCTCCTCGACCGCCTTTTTGATCTCGGTTTTGTTGGCATCGATTGCGACCCGGAAGACAACCTGGTTGGCTTCCGAAGACAGTGTCGACTTCTCCGTAATCACCGGAGCTTCGATCACATCGTAGCTACGAACCGTCTTCATTTGAGGCGCTCCTCCAGAGCTTTGACGCCATCAGCCGTCAGAATGAGACGGTCGCGCCGCAAAATGTCGTACACATTGGCACCCTGGCTGGGCAGCACATCGACGCCCGGCAGGTTTTTCGCCGCGCGCGCAAAACCCTCATGCACTTCCGAACCATCGATGAACAGGAACGAACCCTCACCGAAAGTCTTGAGCGCGGCTTTAAGCGTCGCGGTCTTGCCGTCAATCTCGGCCTTGTCGAGCACGATCAGTTCGCCGGCTTTCGCCTTGGCCGACAGAGCATGGCGCAGGCCAAGCTTGCGGAATTTTTTCGGCAACTCATGACCGTGGCTGCGCGGCGTCGGCCCAAAGACCTGGCCACCACCGACAAAGATGTTGGCCCGGCGCGAACCGTGACGCGCACCACCACCACCTTTTTGGCGGCCGAATTTCTTGCCGGTGCGGGCAATTTCTGAACGGCCCTTCACCTTGTGCGTGCCTTGCTGCCGCTTGGCCAGCTGCCAGCGGACCACGCGGTGCAGTACGTCGGACCGGGGCTCAAGACCGAAAATTTCGTCATTGAGCTCGATCGCGTCGGACTTACCACCAGACAATGTTGTGACGTCGATCTTCATTATTCCGCGTCCTTCTTATCGTCTTGTGCGGGGGCTTCGGCCTCATCGGCCTTGGCTTCTTCCGCAGGCGCCTCGTCAGCAGCCGCTTCGACAGGCGCCTCAGCGGCGGCCTCTTCGGCAACGACTTCTTCAGCCGGGGCTTCCGCAGGCTCTTGGGCAGGCGCTTCATCTTCGATCAGGGCAGCGGGCAGCGGCGCGTCTTCAGGCAATGCCTTTTTGATTGCGTCGCGCACCAGCACCCAGCCACCTTTGTGACCAGGAACAGCACCCTTCACCAGGATCAGGCCGCGCTCCACATCGGTACGGACAATCTCAAGATTTTGCGTGGTGATCCGGGCTGCACCCAGATGACCCGCCATCTTTTTGCCGCGGAACACTTTACCGGGGAACTCACACTGACCGGTCGAGCCGTGGCTCCGGTGAGAGATCGACACACCGTGGGTCATTTCCAGACCTTTGAAGTTGTGCCGCTTCATACCACCGGCAAAACCCTTACCGATCGAGGTGCCCGAAATGTCAACTTTCTGACCGTCCACAAAATGATTGGCGGCGAATTTGGAGCCGACCTCAATCAGATTGTCGGGCGACACCCGGAATTCTGCGAGCTTGCGCTTGGGCTCAACTTTTGCGGAAGCGTAATGTCCCCGCAATGCTTTGCTGACATTCTTGACCTTGGCCGTGCCGGCGCCAAGCTGAACGGCCGTATATCCGTCCTGCTCCAGCGTCCGCTGGGCTACGACCTGACAGCCATCGAGCTTGAGAACCGTGACAGGAACGTGACTCCCGTCGGCGGCAAACACCCGCGTCATGCCAACTTTCTGCGCGATCACACCGGAACGCATGGGCCTATTCCCTTCGTCTCTACTCAAGCTCGCTTAGAGCTTGATTTCCACATCAACACCGGCGGCCAGGTCGAGCTTCATCAGCGCGTCCACCGTCTGCGGCGTCGGGTCAATAATGTCGAGCAGGCGCTTATGCGTGCGCACTTCAAACTGCTCGCGGCTCTTCTTATCGATGTGCGGACCCCGCAGCACCGTGAATTTCTCGATCTTGGTCGGCAGCGGAATCGGCCCACGCACCTGCGCACCCGTACGCTTGGCCGTGTTCACGATCTCACCCGTCGACGCATCCAACACGCGGTGATCAAACGCCTTGAGGCGGATGCGGATATTTTGACTTTCCATCAGCCAATTCCTTACCGGTCTATTCTTATTGCCTGCGCCCAACCATTGGGCACCGGATATCGTCCAGGGACGATAAGGCCGGGAGGAGTAAAGGCCCCTCCCGGCCCTAAAAAACGTTACTCAGTGATCGACGCGACGACGCCGGCACCCACGGTGCGGCCGCCTTCGCGGATGGCGAAGCGCAGACCTTCGTCCATGGCGATCGGAGCAATCAGTTCAACATCAATGGCGACATTGTCACCCGGCATGACCATTTCGGTGCCCTCAGGCAGGGTCACCACACCGGTCACATCGGTCGTCCGGAAGTAGAATTGCGGACGATAGTTCGTGAAGAACGGGGTGTGACGGCCACCTTCATCCTTGGTCAGGATATAGGCTTCGCCTTTGAACTTGGTGTGCGGGGTGATCGAGCCGGGCTTGGCCAGAACCTGACCGCGCTCAACTTCGTCACGCTTGGTGCCGCGGAGCAGAACGCCCGCATTGTCGCCGGCTTCCGCCTGGTCGAGCATTTTGCGGAACATTTCAATGCCCGTAACGGTGGTTTTCTGCGTGTCTTTGATACCGATAATTTCGATCTCGTCACCGACTTTAAGCTCACCGCGCTCAACCCGGCCGGTGACAACCGTACCGCGGCCTGAAATCGAGAACACATCTTCGATCGGCATCAGGAACGGAAGGTCTTTCGGACGGTCGGGCTGGGGGATGTACTCATCGACAGCGGCCATCAGCTCAAGGATTTTCTCCTTGCCGATATTGTCGTCACGGCCTTCAAGAGCGGCCAGCGCCGAACCCGAAATCACGGGAATATCGTCACCGGGGAATTCGTAGGACGACAGAAGCTCACGCACTTCAAGCTCAACCAGCTCAAGCAGTTCTTCATCATCGACCTGATCGACCTTGTTCAGGAACACCACAATGGCGGGAACACCAACTTGACGGGCAAGCAGAATGTGCTCACGCGTCTGGGGCATCGGGCCATCGGCTGCGTTCACAACCAGGATCGCGCCATCCATCTGGGCGGCACCGGTGATCATGTTTTTCACATAGTCAGCGTGACCGGGGCAATCGACGTGGGCATAGTGACGATTGTCGGTTTCATACTCAACGTGAGCGGTCGAAATCGTAATGCCGCGCTCGCGCTCTTCAGGCGCCTTGTCGATGTCGGCATAGTCCGAGAAGGTCGCGCCACCGGCTTCGGCGAGCACTTTGGTGATCGCGGCCGTCAGCGTGGTTTTGCCGTGGTCAACGTGGCCAACCGTACCGATGTTACAGTGCGGTTTATTACGCTCAAACTTTTCCTTACCCATCGTCGTATCTCCTTAACTTCGCATCCTGCCCCATTAGGCAAGTTTCGCGACGACCTCTTCCTGAACCGCATGCGGAACTTTCGCATAGTGGTCAAATTGCATGGTGAACTGTGCACGGCCCTGTGACATGGACCGCAGATTGTTGACATAGCCGAACATGTTGGCGAGCGGAACCATGGCATTCACAACCGTGGCAACACCGCGCGTTTCGGTGCCAGTAACCTGACCCCGGCGGCTGTTCAGATCGCCGATCACATCGCCCATATATTCATCTGGGGTGACGACTTCGACTTTCATCATCGGCTCAAGCAGCTGCACGCCAGCCTGTTGGGCAATTTCGCGCATCGCGGCACGGCCGGCGATCTCAAAGGCCATCACGGACGAGTCAACATCGTGATACGAGCCGTCAACCAGCGTGACCTTGAAGTCGATCACCGGGAAGCCGGCCAGCACGCCGCCTTCGGCAACCGACGCCAAGCCTTTTTCGACACCGGGAATATATTCCTTGGGCACCGAACCGCCGACGATCGAGCTTTCAAAGCTGAAGCCTTCACCGGGCTCGACCGGTTCCATCTCCAGAATGATGCGCGCGAATTGACCCGAACCACCCGACTGTTTCTTGTGGGTGTAATCAACCCGAACCGCTTTCTGGAAAGTTTCGCGATAGGCAACCTGCGGGGCGCCAATATTGGCTTCCACCTTAAATTCGCGTTTCAGACGGTCGACGATGATGTCGAGGTGAAGCTCGCCCATGCCCGAAATCACGGTTTGGCCGCTTTCTTCGTCCGACTTCACACGGAAGCTGGGATCTTCCTGGGCCAGACGCGCCAGGGCGAGACCCATCTTTTCCTGGTCGCCTTTGGTTTTCGGCTCAATGGCGATCTCGATCACCGGCTCGGGGAATTCCATCCGCTCCAGAATGATCGGCTTGACCGGATCACACAGCGTGTCACCGGTGGTGGTGTTTTTCAGACCCGCAATGGCGACAATGTCACCAGCCAGCGCTTCTTTAATGTCTTCACGGCTGTTGGCGTGCATTTGCAGCATCCGGCCGACCCGCTCACGCTGATCCTTGACCGAATTCAGCACCGAGGTGCCGGTCTCAAGCTTGCCCGAATAGATGCGGGCAAAGGTCAGCGATCCGACAAAGGGGTCATTCATGATCTTGAAGGCCAGCGCGGCAAACGGCTCATCATCGGAGCTTTTGCGCTTATGCTCTTCTTCATCTTCCTTGCCGGGGATCACGCCTTTAATGGCGGCAACATCGATCGGCGCAGGCATGTAATCCACAACCGCATCGAGCAGCGGCTGAACACCTTTGTTCTTAAACGCGGTGCCACACAGAACCGGGACAAAGGCGCTTTCCAGCGTGCCTTTGCGGATCAGCGCCTTCAGCTTGGCCTCATCGGGCTCATCACCCTCAAGATAGGCTTCCATCGCCTCTTCGTCGATCTCGACAGCGGTCTCAACAAGGTTGGAGCGATATTCGTCAGCCTTGTCCTTGAGGTCGTCGGGGATATCGACATATTCGAATTCCGCACCGAGCGCCTCGTCTTTCCAGACAATGGCTTTCATTTTGACCAGATCGATACAACCGGCAAAATCGGCTTCGGCGCCGATCGGCAGCTGAATAACCAGCGGCGTGGTACCCAGACGGTCGACCATCATGTCCACGCAGCGATAGAAGTCCGCACCGGTGCGGTCCATCTTATTGACGAAGCACATGCGCGGCACGCCGTACTTGTCGGCCTGGCGCCACACGGTCTCAGATTGCGGCTCAACACCGGCCACCGAGTCAAACACCGCAACCGCGCCATCAAGCACACGCAATGACCGCTCAACTTCAATCGTGAAGTCCACGTGGCCAGGGGTGTCAATGATGTTAATGCGGTAGTCGCCCCAGAAGCAGGTCGTGGCCGCCGAGGTAATGGTGATTCCGCGCTCTTGCTCTTGCTCCATCCAGTCCATGGTGGCGGCGCCATCATGCACTTCACCGATTTTGTGCGACACACCCGTGTAATACAGGATGCGCTCGGTCGTCGTGGTTTTGCCGGCGTCAATATGGGCCATAATCCCAATATTGCGGTAGCGTTCGAGCGGTGTTGTGCGAGGCATGGTGGGGGCTCCAGCGCGACTTAAAAAGGGTTACCAGCGATAATGCGAGAACGCGCGGTTGGCTTCCGCCATCTTGTGCGTGTCTTCACGTTTTTTGACAGCCGCGCCACGGTTCTGGGCAGCGTCAAGAAGTTCAGAAGCAAGGCGCTCTTCCATGGTGCGCTCGGAGCGCTTGCGCGCCGCATCGATCACCCAGCGGATGGCCAGCGCCTGCTTGCGCTCGGAACGAACCTCAACGGGCACCTGATAGGTGGCACCACCGACGCGGCGTGAGCGCACTTCGACCGAGGGGCTGACATTCTCAAGCGCTTCGTGGAAAAGCACGACCGGATCATTACCAGCCTTGCTTTGGATGCGGTCAAGCGCACCGTAAACAATACCCTCAGCGACGGATTTCTTCCCGTCCAGCATGAGGTTGTTCATGAATTTGCTGAGCACCTGATCTCCGAATTTGGGATCGGGAATAATCGGGCGCTTTTCTGCCTTATGACGACGCGACATTCTTCGATCTCCTTACTTCGGACGCTTGGCGCCGTATTTCGAACGGCGCTGACGGCGATCTTTCACGCCTTGCGTATCGAGCACACCGCGGAGGACGTGGTAACGCACACCCGGCAAATCTTTCACACGGCCGCCACGGATCAGGACCACAGAGTGTTCCTGAAGATTGTGGCCCTCGCCGGGAATATAACCAATCACCTCAAAGCCATTGGTGAGGCGGATTTTGGCAACTTTCCGAAGCGCTGAGTTCGGCTTTTTCGGCGTCGTGGTGTAAACGCGCGTGCACACGCCGCGTTTTTGCGGGCATGCCTCAAGGGCCGGAACTTTATTACGCTTCACCTGCGCTGAGCGCGGTTTGCGAACCAACTGGTTGATCGTAGGCATACGCTGCCGATCCTCTTTTCTTATGCTCGCGCGCACCAATGCGCGCGGCGTTCCAATGACAAGAGGCCGCCCGTGCGCGCATCCCTATCGGCTTGCGCGCCGGCTCAAAAATCAGAGGATCAGCTGAAAATCAGCGGATCGTGCCCCATTCATGTCTCAGTCGAACGAGAACAGCGTTTAAAAAGCTTGTGTGCGAGCCCTTGGTCGGCCCAGGCATCCGCGCGATTTACGGCCTGTTCGTTTCGTGGCGCGCCTTATACGCCCCAATCGGCCCTGCCGTCAACACAGCCAGGCAAAGAAAATCCCGGTTTTGCCGGTCATTTTGGCCGCACCAGGGGTTTGGGGAGCATGTGTCGCAGTCAAAGGGGAGATTGCTCGCTTTTTCTGCCATTGGGTTCCCCTATCCCGGCCACTCCGTGCTGTTTCAAGATGCAAAACCGTCATTGTACAGGAGGCGCTTCAGAGCCGACATTCAGACTCTTTTAGGAGATTCAACCGCCCCTAAGATCCCGAATCAAGGTCGGGATGCCGGGGGGTGGAGAAAATTCGTCATTCCGGCTTTCGCTCCCCGGAGCGGAATGCCGGAATCTGGTGTCGATCCGGCTCAACGGATCAAGGCTGTGCTGTGCTCCTCTCCGTGCCAACAGATTCCGGCGCGCGCGCCTTTGCTAGGCGCTTGGCCGGAATGACGGGGCAAGGCAAAGCGGCGCATCATCCCCCCTCGCGAAGCGAAAATGGCGCGCGTTCCATCGCGCCATGAAAAAACCCCGCCGGACGCACATCCAGCGGGGTTTCTCCTGTTCCGTCATGCTGAACTTGGATCAGCATCTTGTGAGCGTTCGCCAGTCAGCCAAGATTCGGAATGTCGCGCCTGAGGGCGCTCCTCCAGAATGACGATGGCCTCAGGCAGCGCTTTCCTCGTCACCGCCCTCGTCTTCCGACGCGCCGATGCCGCGCGCCTGGCGTTCGGCCAGCACAGCCTTGTCACGGTCATGCGCGACACGGCGGAACTGGTTCATCAGCGAGCCGGTACCGGCCGGGATGAGACGTCCGACAATGACGTTTTCTTTCAGACCTTCGAGCGTGTCGACCTTGCCATTGACCGAGGCTTCGGTCAGCACCCGCGTCGTCTCCTGGAACGACGCCGCCGAGATGAACGACCGGGTCTGGAGCGAAGCTTTGGTGATGCCCAGCAGGATCGGCATGGCTTCGGCGGGCAAACCGCCTTCGGCCAGGGCGCGCTCATTGGCTTCTTCAAACTCAAGCTGGTCGACCTGTTCGCCGATCAGCAGGGTTGAGTCACCCGGATTGGTCACTTCGACCTTCTGCATCATCTGGCTGACAATGACTTCGATATGCTTGTCATTGATCTTCACACCCTGGAGACGATAGACCTCCTGGATTTCATTGACCAGATAAGAGGCCAGCGCTTCAACACCCATCACCCGCAGAATGTCGTGGGGGCTGGGGTTACCGTCGATGATATATTCACCCTTCTGGATGAAATCGCCTTCCTGGGCGGCAATATGCTTACCCTTGGGCAGGAGATATTCGACGGGCTCCTGATCCTCTTCGGTGGAGCGGATAACCACCCGGCGCTTGTTCTTATAGTCTTTTTCGAAGTGGATCGTGCCGGAGATATCGGCAATGACCGCATGGTCCTTGGGCTTGCGGGCCTCAAACAGTTCGGCCACCCGCGGCAGACCACCGGTAATATCCCGGGTCTTGGCGGCTTCGGACGGGATCCGCGCAATGACGTCACCCGAATGAACGGTCTGGCCATCCTCAACCGACAAAATCGCGCCGACGGCGAGCGGATAGCGCGCCTCATTGCCATTGGCGAATGTGAGGATTTCACCCTTGTCGTCGACAAGTGCGATTGCCGGTTTCAGGTCGGACGCCTTCGCAGACGCCCGCCAGTCGGCAATATGCTTAGTCGTGATGCCGGTGGTTTCATCCACCTCGTCACGAGCCGACACGCCCGGTACGACATCTTCAAACTTCGCGGTGCCCTCAAGCTCTGTGATGATGGGAAGCGTGTAGGGATCCCATTCACACAGACGCTGGCCTTTTTTGACCGTCTGGCCCTCTTCAACCATCAGCTTGGTGCCATAGGCGAGCTTGTGGCTGGCCCGGTCACGGCCCTGATCATCGACGATGACCAGATGCGTGTTCCGGCTCATAACAATGAGCGAGCCGCTCGAATCGCGCACGACCGTAGCGTCGTCCAGCCGGACGGTGCCGTCATGGTTTGATTCGGTATAGGACTGCTCGGCAACCGTTGCCGCGCCACCAATGTGGAAGGTCCGCATGGTGAGCTGGGTGCCCGGTTCGCCAATCGACTGGGCGGCAATAACGCCGACCGCTTCGCCGACATTGACTTGCGTACCACGTGCAAGGTCACGGCCATAACAGTTGCCGCAAGCGCCATGCTTGGTTTCACAGGTCAGGATTGAGCGGATTTTCACCGACTGGATGCCGGCCGCTTCAATCGCTTTCACGCCATGTTCGTCAATTTCGACAGCCGCCTTGACGAGCACCTCGCCCGAGGTGGGATCGACAATATCCTCAGCCGCGTGACGGCCCAGAATGCGTTCGCCGAGTTCCTCGATCACTTCACCGCCTTCAATGACGGCCTCAACCAGCAGGCCGTTGGTGGTGCCGCAATCGCGTTCGGTGATGATGCAGTCTTGCGCGACATCGACCAGACGGCGGGTGAGATACCCCGAGTTCGCCGTTTTGAGTGCGGTGTCAGCCAGACCTTTCCGGGCGCCGTGGGTCGAGTTGAAGTACTCGGCCACCGACAGGCCTTCTTTAAAGTTCGAGATGATCGGAGTTTCGATGATCTCGCCGCTTGGCTTGGCCATCAGGCCGCGCATTCCGCCAAGCTGCTTCATCTGTGCGGGGGAGCCCCGCGCACCCGAGTGCGCCATCATGTAGATCGAGTTGATGTTCTCAAGCCGGCCGGTCTCTTCATTGACCACTTCGGCGCGGATCTTGGTCATCATCGCATCGGCAACTTTGTCGGTGCACTGCGCCCAGGCGTCGACAACCTTGTTGTACTTCTCGCCCTGGGTGATGAGGCCATCAATGTATTGCTGCTCATATTCCTTGACGAGCGTGCGGGTGTCTTCAACCAGCTTGGCTTTTTCATCCGGCACGACCATGTCGTCCTTGCCGAAGGAAATACCGGCATGGCAGGCCTGCTTGAAGCCCAGATCCATGATCCGGTCACAGAAGATCACCGTGTCTTTCTGGCCGCAATGACGATAGACCGTGTCGATGACGTGACTGATTTCCTTTTTGGTCATCAGCCGGTTGACGAGGTCAAAGCCGATCTTGGTGCTTTTGGGCAGAAGATTGGCGAGCATCAGACGGCCCGGTGTGCCTTCAACGGTCTTAACAACCGGATTGCCGTCTTCATCCACCGTGTGGAAGCGGCCTTTGACCTTGGCGTGCAGCGTTACCACACCATCATGCAGCGCATGTTCGATCTCACCCAGCGTGGAGAAGATCATTCCCTCGCCCGGCTCATTCGGCTTTTCCATGGTGATGTAGTACAGGCCCAGAATGATGTCCTGGCTGGGCACGATAATCGGCTTGCCGTTGGCCGGTGCCAGGATGTTGTTGGTCGACATCATCAGCACGCGCGCTTCAAGCTGGGCTTCAAGCGACAGCGGTACGTGAACGGCCATCTGGTCACCGTCAAAGTCGGCGTTAAAGGCGGTACAGACCAGCGGGTGAAGCTGGATCGCCTTGCCCTCAATCAGCACCGGTTCAAACGCCTGTATGCCCAGACGGTGCAGCGTCGGCGCCCGGTTGAGCATCACGGGATGCTCGCGGATCACCTCATCAAGAATATCCCAGACTTCGGGACGTTCCTTCTCGACCAGCTTTTTGGCCTGCTTGACGGTGGCCGCCAAACCCTGGGCTTCAAGCTTGGAATAGATGAAGGGCTTGAAGAGTTCCAGCGCCATCTTTTTGGGCAGGCCGCATTGATGCAGTTTGAGCTCGGGGCCCACCACGATGACCGAACGGCCCGAATAATCGACCCGCTTACCCAGCAGGTTCTGACGGAAGCGGCCTTGCTTGCCTTTCAGCATGTCCGACAGCGATTTCAGCGGACGCTTGTTCGCACCCGTGATCACGCGGCCACGGCGGCCATTGTCAAACAGGGCATCGACCGATTCCTGCAACATCCGCTTCTCGTTGCGGATGATGATGTCGGGCGCGCGCAGTTCCATCAGCCGCTTGAGACGGTTGTTCCGGTTGATGACGCGGCGATAAAGATCATTGAGATCCGAGGTGGCAAACCGGCCGCCATCCAAAGGCACCAGCGGGCGCAGTTCCGGCGGAATGACCGGCACGATCGTCATGATCATCCATTCAGGCTTGTTGCCCGATTCAAGGAACGCATCGATCAGCTTGAGACGCTTGACGAGCTTCTTGGGCTTAAGCTCGGATTTGGTGTGGCGCAGCTCTTCGCGCACTTTTTCACGCTCGGCCGAAAGATCGATGCTCATCATGATCTCGCGAATGGCTTCCGCACCAATCGAGGCGGTGAAGCTGTCTTCGCCATATTCATCTTGCGCGTCGTAATATTCTTCTTCGGTCAGCAGCTGACGTTCTTTGAGCGGGGTCAGGCCCGGCTCCAGCACCACAAAGCTTTCAAAGTACAAGACCCGCTCAATGTCCTTGAGCGTCATGTCGAGCAGAAGACCGATCCGCGAGGGCAGCGATTTGAGGAACCAGATATGCGCCACCGGTGCGGCCAGTTCGATATGGCCCATGCGCTCACGCCGGACCTTCGACAAGGTCACCTCGACACCGCATTTTTCACACACGATGCCTTTGTACTTCATGCGCTTATATTTGCCGCACAAGCACTCATAATCCTTGATCGGGCCAAAGATGCGCGCGCAGAACAGGCCGTCCCGCTCAGGCTTGAAGGTCCGGTAGTTGATCGTTTCAGGCTTTTTGATTTCGCCATACGACCAGGACAGGATTTTTTCAGGGCTCGCCAGCGAAATGCGGATCGAGTCGAAAGTCTCGCGCTTTTCAGTCGGCGAGAAAATATTGGCGACTTCCTGGTTCATTCATCGCTCCTTCGTGAAGGTCGTGACCTTCAATAAAACTTACTCTTCGTCCGCGGACGGCTCTTCGACATTGGTCAGCTCGACATTGAGGCCAAGCGAGCGCATTTCCTTGATGAGAACGTTGAAGCTTTCGGGGATCCCCGCTTCAAACGTGTCGTCACCGCGGACAATCGCTTCATAGACCTTGGTCCGGCCGGCCACATCGTCAGACTTCACCGTGAGCATTTCCTGCAGCGTATAAGCAGCACCATAGGCCTGCAACGCCCAGACTTCCATCTCACCAAAGCGCTGACCACCGAACTGCGCCTTACCACCCAGCGGCTGCTGGGTAACGAGCGAGTACGGGCCGATTGAACGGGCATGGATCTTGTCATCGACCAGATGGTGCAGCTTGAGCATATAGATGTAGCCCACCGTCACCGGACGGTCGAATTGCTCGCCGGTCCGGCCATCGAACAGGTTTGACTGTCCCGAATTGTGGAAGCCGCCGCGCGTCAGATGATCGATAATGTCATCCTGGGTCGCGCCATCGAACACAGGCGTTGCCATCGGCACACCGGCGCGCAGGTTTTCGCCAAGCTCGATCAGATCGCCTTCTTCGGTGATCGAATCGACCTTGTATTTGTAAACCTCGTCGCCATAGGCGTGTTTGAGCGCCTTCTTGATCGGGTCGATCTTGCCGGCACGCTTGTACTGGTCCACCGCATCGCCGATCTGACGGCCCAGACCATGGGCGGCCCATCCCAGATGGGTTTCCAGGATCTGCCCGACATTCATTCGCGAGGGAACGCCCAGCGGGTTGAGCACCACATCGACCGGCGTGCCGTCTTCAAGGAAGGGCATGTCTTCGGCGGGAACAATCCGCGAGATCACACCTTTGTTGCCGTGACGGCCGGCCATCTTGTCACCGGGTTGAAGCTTGCGCTTCACCGCGACAAAGACCTTGACCATTTTCATCACGCCCGGGGGCAGTTCGTCACCGCGCTGAACCTTGTCGACCTTGTCTTCAAAACGGGCCTGCAAACGGTCACGGTTTTCGTCATAGAGCTTTTTGAGCCCTTCGACATCAGCCATGGCCTGTTCGTTGGTCAGCGCAATTTCCCACCAGCGGCCGCGCGGCATTTCTTCAAGAAGCGCCTCGGTCACTTTGGAGCTGGCATCATAGCCCTTGGGCGCCTTGGCAATCTGCTTGTTCAACAGCATCTCATGCAGGCGGCCATAGGTGTTGCGGTCCAGAATGGCCTGTTCGTCATCGCGGTCCTTGGCGAGCCGTTCAATTTCGGCCTGCTCAATCGCCAGCGCGCGCTCATCCTTGTCGATGCCGTGACGATTAAAGACGCGAACCTCGACGACCGTACCGGTCACTCCCGGGGGAACTTTAAGCGAGGTGTCACGCACATCGGACGCTTTCTCACCAAAGATCGCGCGCAGAAGTTTTTCTTCCGGCGTCATCGGGCTTTCGCCTTTGGGCGTCACCTTGCCGACCAGAATGTCCTGCGGCTTAACTTCGGCGCCGATATAGACAATGCCGGCCTCATCCAGATTGGACAGGTTTTCTTCACCGACATTGGGAATGTCGCGGGTGATCTCTTCGGGGCCAAGCTTGGTATCGCGGGCCATGACCTCAAATTCCTCGATATGGATCGAGGTGAAGACATCGTCCTTCACGATACGCTCAGAGATCAGGATCGAATCCTCAAAGTTGTAGCCATTCCACGGCATGAACGCGACCAGCGCATTGCGGCCCAGCGCCAACTCACCCAGATCCGTCGACGGGCCATCAGCAATGACATCACCGGCGCGGACATGATCGCCCACCTTCACCACCGGACGCTGCGTGATGCAGGTATCCTGGTTGGAGCGTTGGAACTTACGCAGATTGTGAATGTCGACGCCGGACTTGCGGACATCGGTTTCTTCGGTCGCGCGAATAACGATGCGGCGGGCATCGACCTGCTCGACAATACCGTTGCGGCGGGCCACCACGGCCGCGCCTGAATCACGGGCGACAACCTCTTCCATGCCGGTGCCGACAAACGGCGCTTCAGCCTTGATCAGCGGCACAGCCTGACGCTGCATGTTCGAGCCCATCAGCGCCCGGTTCGCATCATCGTTTTCAAGGAAGGGGATGAGCGAGGCGGCAACCGAAACCAGCTGTTTCGGCGACACATCCATAAAGTTGATCTGATCGGGCGTCGTCATGACAAAGTCGCCCGACTTGCGGCACGACACCAGATCATTGACGAAGCGGCCCTTCTCATCAATCGGGGCGTTGGCCTGGGCAATGGTGTATTTGCCCTCTTCCATCGCCGACAGATAGACCGTCTCTGCGGTCACATGGCCATCCTCAACCTTGCGGTAGGGCGATTCGATAAAGCCGTATTTGTTCACCCGCGCATAGGTGGCGAGCGAGTTGATCAAGCCAATATTGGGGCCTTCCGGCGTTTCAATCGGGCAAATCCGGCCATAATGGGTGGGGTGCACGTCGCGCACTTCAAAGCCCGCGCGTTCACGCGTCAGACCACCCGGACCAAGCGCCGACAAACGCCGCTTGTGGGTGATCTCGGACAGAGGGTTGGTCTGATCCATAAATTGCGACAGCTGCGAGGAACCGAAGAATTCACGCACCGCCGCCGCAACCGGCTTCGAGTTGATCAGGTCCTGGGGCATGATCGTGTCGATTTCGACCGAGCTCATCCGCTCCTTGATCGCGCGTTCCATGCGCAGCAGACCAACGCGATACTGGTTTTCCATCAGCTCACCGACCGAGCGGACCCGGCGGTTGCCAAGATGGTCAATATCGTCGACTTCGCCTTTGCCGTCGCGCAGCTCAACCAGCGTCTTGATGACGGCGAGAATATCGTCCTTGCGCAGCACGCGAACCGTATCTTCGGCATCGAGTTCGAGACGGGCATTGAGCTTGACCCGGCCAACAGCCGACAGGTCATAGCGCTCTGAATCGAAGAACAGCCCTTCAAACAACGCGGTTGCGGTTTCCTCAGTCGCCGGCTCACCCGGACGCATCACGCGGTAAATATCCACCAGCGCGGTGTCACGGTCTTCGGCGCGGTCAGCCTTGAGCGTGTTGCGGATGTACGGGCCAACATTGACTTCGTCGATGTCGAGCACTTCAAGCTCGTTAAACCCGTTTTCAACCAGCGTGTTGATCGTATCTTCGGTCAGCTCGTCGCCGGCTTCAACCAGAAGCTCGCCCGTGCCTTCATCGATGAGATCCCAGGCGGCATAGCGGCCAAGCAAATCTTCGGTCGACACGATGAGTTCCTTGGTGCCCGCTTCGGCAATCAGGCGCGCCTTGCGGGGCGTGATTTTGGTACCCGCTTCAACCACGACATCACCGGTTTTGGCATCGACCAGATCGTGCAGCGGCTTGAGGCCCTTGAACTTTTCGGGGTCAAACGGGGTCGTCCAGCCTTCTTTCTTGGCATTATATTTGTAGGAAATCTTGTCATAGAAGAAATGCAGGATTTCTTCGGAATTCATGCCCAGCGCATAAAGCAGCGTCGTCGCAGGCAATTTGCGGCGCCGGTCAATGCGGACATGAACAATATCTTTGGCGTCATATTCGAAATCGAGCCACGAGCCGCGATAGGGAATGACGCGGGCGGCAAACAAAAGCTTGCCCGACACATGGGTCTTGCCGCGGTCATGATCGAAAAACACGCCCGGAGAGCGGTGCATCTGGGAAACGATCACCCGCTCGGTCCCGTTCACGATGAACGTGCCGTGATCGGTCATGAAGGGCATATCGCCCATATAGACATCTTGTTCCTTGATATCGAGAACCGACTTGGCGCCTGTGTCTTCATCGACATCAAACACGATCAGACGCAGCGTCACCTTCAAGGGCGCCGAATAGGTCAGACCGCGCTGCTGACACTCTTCAGTGTCATATTTCGGCTCGTCAAACTCGTAGCGGACAAATTCCAGCGTCGCGGTTTCGGAGAAATCCGAAATCGGGAAAACCGACCGGAACACGCCTTCCAATCCCTCATCGGGCCGTGCATCGGCCTGCAATTCACGCAGCAAGAACGCGTCGTAAGAGCGTTTCTGCACTTCGATAAGGTTGGGCATTTGCGCAACTTCGGGAATGTGACCGAAGAATTTGCGAATACGCTTTTTGCCGGTGAAGGTGAGTTCTGCCTGATTGCCTGCCGTCATACTCGTGCCGCCACTTTCGCGTCTGGGGTCCTTAGGGACCGGTTAAATTCCGGCTTGGCGCCTGTTGGGGCGCCGAACCCCAGACCGGAGAATCCGGCCTGGGGCTCAGTGTGAAATCGAGAGAAAACTCCCGCCTGGCTCGTCGAATTACTTGAGTTCGACGGTTGCGCCAGCGGCTTCGAGTTTTTCTTTGATCTCGTTGGCTTCGTCTTTCGAAGCGCCTTCCTTAACGGGCTTGGGCGCACCTTCGACGAGTTCTTTGGCGTCTTTAAGGCCCAGACCGGTGATCGCCCGGACTTCCTTAATGACGTTGATTTTCTTGTCGCCGGCCGAAGCGAGGATGACGTCAAACTCATCCTTTTCTTCAGCCGCAGCGGCGTCACCGCCACCGGCACCCGGCGCAGCCGCAACCGCGACCGGAGCCGCAGCAGACACGCCCCACTTCTCTTCGAGAAGCTTCGACAATTCAGCCGCTTCGAGAACCGTCAGGTTCGACAGCTCTTCTGCAATTTTTTCGATATCAGCCATAGTTCAGTTTCCTTTTTGGGTGGAGCAAAAGCTCCGATTGGGTTTGGTTCGCGTTTACGCCGCTTCGCCCTTGTCGGCATAGGCCCCGAACACGCGTGCAAGCTGACCGGCAGGTGCGTTGAGCACTTGCGCCATCCGCGTTGCGGGCGTGTTGATCATGCCAACGATCTTGGCCCGGAGTTCATCCAGGCTCGGCATCGTGGCAAGCGCCTTGACGCCGGCTTCATCGAGCACCGTCTCACCCATCGCACCGCCCAGAACAATGAGCTTTTCATTGTCTTTGGCAAATGCGGAGATGACTTTCGGCGCTGCGACCGGATCGTCGGAATAGGCAATGGCCGTCGGTCCCGTGAACAGATCCTTGATCGGCTCACAGGGCGTGCCTTCGAGAGCAAGCTTTGTCAGGCGGTTTTTGGTCACCTTGAACGATGCGCCTTCCGCGGCAATGCGGTCGCGCAGGTCAGAGACCTCCGCAACGGTCAGACCCTTATAGTGGGCGACCACCACAACGCCGGTTTCCTGGAACACCGCGTTCATTTCAGCGACCAGCGCCTCTTTTTGAGCACGTTCCACTTTACTCTCCGTGGCGTTGGAACCGGAAAATCCGGCCCCGGTTGCGTCCTGGACAAGATGACCAGCGCCGCGAGAACCCCGCTTGGACTGACCAGACCTTGTCCGGTTCGCCTGTCCTACGCATGCGGGGCCGAACCAATCCCAAATGACACCCAAAGTGTCGTTCGAAATTCGCTCATTCCCATCTCATGCCGGACGTTTAAGCCCTCCTACACGGGCCCCGGCAATCTCGGACAGGGTGATAACGGGCCTATCGCACAGGTGATCCGCTATCGATCAGACGGGCAAAAACCCGTCTGAAACTGTTGAGCCTGCGTTACGCAGACAGGCTCGAAATATCGATATGCACGCCCGGGCCCATGGTGGAGCTCATCGAGACGCGCTTGACATAGGTGCCTTTGGCACCCGAGGGCTTGGCTTTCAGCACGGCATCAAAGAAGGCGCGGACATTTTCTTCCAGCGCTTTTTCTTCAAAGCTTGCCTTGCCGATACCGCCATGGACGATGCCCGCTTTTTCGACGCGGAACTCGACCTGGCCACCCTTGGAATCCTTGACGGCCTGCGCAACATCTTGCGTGACAGTGCCGACCTTGGGGTTCGGCATCAGGCCGCGCGGACCAAGCACCTTACCCAGACGCCCAACCACCGGCATCATGTCGGGGGTTGCGATGCAGCGTTCAAAGTCGATCTTGCCGTTCTGAATTTCATCGGCAAGCTCTTCCGCGCCAACCACATCGGCACCGGCTTCTTTGGCCTCATCGGCCTTCGGGCCACGGGCAAAGACCGCAACGCGGACCGACTTGCCTGTGCCGTTGGGCAGCTGCACCACACCACGGACCATCTGGTCGGCGTGACGCGGATCAACGTTCAAATTGATCGCCATTTCGACGGTCTCGTCGAATTTGGCTTTGGCGTTTTCTTTCACCAGCTTGACGGCCTCGGCGACGGCAAGATCAATCGTCTTGTCGAAGCCTTCGCGGGCCGCGCGGATACGCTTTCCAACATTCGCCATCAGATTATCCCTTCACCTCAAGACCCATCGAGCGCGCCGAACCCTTGACGGATTCCATGGCGGCTTCGACGGTGCGGGCGTTCAAATCCTCAAGCTTTTCCTGAGCAATTTCACGCACCTGATCGAGCGTCACAGAACCGGCAACCTCTTTGGAGGGGTTCGATGCGCCCTTTTTCAGCTTCGCAGCCTTTTTGAGGAAAAAGCTGACGGGCGGCTTCTTCATCGTGAAGGTAAAGGACTTGTCCTGGAACACGGTGATCGTCACCGGGATCGGCATGCCCTTTTCCATGGAATCAGTGGCAGCGTTGAACGCCTTACAGAATTCCATGATATTGACGCCGTGCTGACCGAGCGCAGGGCCGATCGGCGGGCTGGGGTTGGCGGCACCCGCTCCAACCTGGAGCTTGATATAGCCTGTAATCTTCTTCGCCATAGTTCCTCACATACGGTTTGAGCGTTCTGCTCTGATAAGACGGTTTCCCGCCAGAACGCCCCTTCGAGGCGCCGTGGTGCAAGCCTGACATGGCCTTTCGCCAGCCTCTCCCACGACAAAAAACACCGAAACGCCACCCGTTAGGGCAGCGTCAACCGGTGCTTCTCAGAGCTTTTCAACCTGACCATACTCCAATTCCACTGGAGTTGCACGTCCAAAAATCGAAACTGCGACCTTCAAACGCGCGTTGGCCTCGTCAACTTCTTCCACAAAGCCGTCAAAGCTCGCAAACGGGCCATCGCACACCCGCACCTTCTCGCCAATGTCGAAGGTGATTGAGGGTTTGGGCCGCTCCACCCCTTCTTGAACCTGGTTCAGGATGCGGTCGGCCTCGCGCTGGGAAATCGGCATGGGCTTGTTGGCCGTGCCCAGAAAGCCGGTAACCTTCGGCGTGTCCTTCACCAAATGGTAGGCACCATTGGTCATTTCCATTTTCACCAGCACATAGCCGGGGAAAAATTTGCGTTCCGAACTCATCTTCTTGCCGCGGCGGATCTGCACGACCTCTTCGGTCGGCACAAGCACCTCTTCAAACAGATCCTCCAGCCCAAGCTGTTCGGCCTGTTCCTTGATCGCGGCGGCGACTTTTTTCTCAAAGCCCGAATGGGCGTGCACAATATACCAGCGTTTCGCCATTTTTTTATTTGTCCTTCTTGGCCTTTGGGGCGGGGCGCTCAGATCGAGAGGCCGAGCAATGCGGCAATACCCAGATTGAGCAGCTGATCAACGCCAAAGAAGAACAGCGAGACGACCGTCACCATGATGAAAACCATCACAGTGGTCAGCATGGTTTCGCGCCGTGTCGGCCAGGTCACCTTCGAGACTTCCTGACGGACTTCCTGGGCAAATTGCGCGGGGTTGCGTGACTTGGCCATCGTCATCCCTGTTCGTTCGGGCCGCTTGCGCGGCGTTTCATGATCCAACCGTGCCGGTTAAGGCATGGCAGGAGTGGAGGGACTCGAACCCACAACCCCCGGTTTTGGAGACCGGTGCTCTGCCAATTGAGCTACACTCCTATGGGCGCTGTTCGTTTCGAACAGCAAGGCCAATGCCTGTTTGACCAGACACAGACCCCAAATTCAATTCGTTATTCCGAAATCGACGACACGACGCCGGCACCCACGGTGCGGCCGCCTTCGCGGATTGCGAAACGCAGTCCTTCATCCATCGCAATCGGGGCAATCAGCTCGACATCGATGGTGACATTGTCACCCGGCATGACCATTTCGGTGCCCTCTGGCAGGTTCACCACACCGGTCACATCGGTTGTCCGAAAATAGAATTGCGGACGGTAATTGGTAAAGAAAGGCGTATGACGGCCCCCTTCATCCTTGGTCAGGATATAGGCTTCGCCTTTGAATTTCGTATGGGGCGTGATCGAGCCGGGCTTGGCCAGAACCTGACCGCGCTCAACGTCCTCGCGCTTGGTGCCGCGCAGCAGAACGCCGACATTGTCGCCCGCCTCGCCGCGATCGAGCAGTTTGCGGAACATCTCAACGCCGGTCACGGTCGTTTTTTGCGTGTCGCGAATGCCGATGATTTCGATCTCATCGCCCACGGTCACAATCCCGCGCTCAACCCGGCCGGTGACAACCGTACCGCGGCCTGAAATCGAGAACACATCTTCGATCGGCATCAGGAAGGCTTGATCAATCGGACGGTCGGGCTGGGGGATGTACTCATCGACAGCGGCCATCAGCTCAAGGATTTTCTCCTTGCCGATAGTGTCATCACGGCCTTCAAGAGCGGCCAGCGCCGAACCCGAAATCACGGGAATATCGTCACCGGGGAATTCGTAGGACGACAGAAGCTCACGCACTTCAAGCTCAACCAGCTCAAGCAGTTCTTCATCATCGACCTGATCGACCTTGTTCAGGAACACCACAATGGCGGGAACACCAACTTGACGGGCAAGCAGAATGTGCTCACGCGTCTGGGGCATCGGGCCATCGGCTGCGTTCACAACCAGGATCGCGCCATCCATCTGGGCGGCACCGGTGATCATGTTCTTCACATAGTCAGCGTGACCGGGGCAATCGACGTGGGCATAGTGACGATTGTCGGTTTCATACTCAACGTGAGCGGTCGAAATCGTAATGCCGCGCTCGCGCTCTTCAGGCGCCTTGTCGATGTCGGCATAGTCCGAGAAGGTCGCGCCACCGGCTTCGGCGAGCACTTTGGTGATCGCGGCCGTCAGCGTGGTTTTGCCGTGGTCAACGTGGCCAACCGTACCGATGTTACAGTGCGGTTTATTACGCTCAAACTTCTCTTTCGACATTCCCTCAAACCCTCATGCACCGCCGGACAGTCCGGAGGATCAAATCTGGAGCGGGTGATGGGAATCGAACCCACACGACCAGCTTGGAAGGCTGGGGTTCTACCATTGAACTACACCCGCGCACTGGCCCCGGAGCCCAGCGCCGCAGCAGGATGGTGGAGGGGGTTGGATTCGAACCAACGTAGACATACGTCGACAGATTTACAGTCTGTTGCCTTTGACCGCTCGGCCACCCCTCCAGGGGTTCCTGCGCCACGCTTATCAGCCAAGTCAGGCACGGCATTATCCGCACAAGTCTTGCCCGAAAACCGGGTCAGTGTGTTTGGGCGCGCTTGCTTTCACACCGATTCGCCAGGTCTGGACAAGTCCAAAGGTCAGGCGAAATCTGAAAAAGCGTATAACCACCCCCCGCCACCCCCTATGCGAACCGGAGTTTCCGTCCTAATTCAACAGGTTGATAGCGAAAAGCGGCATTGCTTGCCCAAGCGGCGCGGACTATAAGCAAGGCCATCACATCACGCAAGCACCAATCGGGCCTCACCCAAGTGGGGGATAGAATGACGCAACCCCCCAGACATAAACGCCCCGGACGCCCCGATGGTCCGCCCCCGCCCTATTGGCTTTACGGCATGCATGCGATGAAGGCAGGCCTTGCCAATCCCAAGCGCAAATTCACCCAGATTCTGGGCACCAAGAATGCACTCAATGAAGTGCAAAGCCTGCTGCCCGCCGGTCTTGATGTTGAAGAAACCAGCGCACGAACGATTGAAAACAGACTCGGCAAAGGCACGGTCCATCAGGGCATTGCCGGGCTGACCGACCCTTTGAGCCAGCCCCGTCTTGATCAGGTTCTCAAAACACTGAAAGGCGAGCCCGCGCCCCGTCTGGTCTTTCTTGATCAGGTGACCGACCCGCACAATGTCGGCGCGATCATCCGCTCTTCTGCCTTGTTCGGGGCCGCCGCCGTCATCCAGACCAGCCGCCATGGTGCCTCGGAAACCGCCGCCCTGGTCAAGGCCGCCTCAGGCGCCTTTGACTATCTGCCGCTTGTCAGCGTCACCAACCTGTCACGCGCCTTGGATGAGGTGGCCGATGCAGGCTTTATCCGTGTGGGCCTCGCCGGTGAGGCTGAAACCGGGCCCGAGGCTGTCGATCCGGTCCAGCCCATCGCGCTTGTGCTTGGCGCCGAAGGCAAGGGAATGCGCGCCAAGACCCGCGACTATTGCGAGCATGTCGTCCGGCTTACCATGCCCGGCCTGGCGCGCGACATTCCCGGCCTCGACAGTTTGAACGTCTCCAACGCCGCCGCCGTTGCGCTTTATGCGCTGACCCCGGCGACTTTACGGTGATTTGGGCGTAAACTCCCCGCCACAAAAAGGGGGAGGCGCATATGATCCTGACAGACATGAATTACTGGTCCATTCCCGCAGGCATTGCCGCCCATATGGCGGTGGGCAGCCTGTGGTATTCCAAGCTGCTGTTCGGCGAGCGCTGGCTTGAATTGATGGGGCTTGCTGAAGAGGACCTCAACCCCGGTCCCGCCATGGGACTGGCTGTGGTGATGGCGGGGCTTGCAAGCTTTGTCTTTGGGGTGGTGATGCAATGGGTCGGCCCGCCCGATGGCTCAGGCGTCACTCAGGGCGTGATCCTGGGCCTCGTCATATGGACGGGTTTTTCGCTCCACACGCTTGGCACGCATTTTGTTTTCAGCGGCGGCACGCGGGCGCTGTTCTGGATCAATGCGGGGAACTATGTGACCAGCTACACCCTCATGGGCGCTGTGATGGGCTGGGTCCAGTGGGGCATCTAACCAAATCGCCGCAAGCCCCACGGTTTTCTTGACAGGCGGGGATGGGAGGATTATTCCCTCCCCTCCCTTGGGGCGCATAGCTCAGTTGGTTAGAGCGCTGTCTTCACACGGCAGAGGTCCCTGGTTCGAATCCAGGTGCGCCCACCATCCTTCGCTCTTCGAGCTTCGGATGGCAGGCCATCCCCAAAATCATCAACCAAGCTGTGAGAGTGCCTGATCAAGATCAGCGATCAGATCATCGGCATCTTCGGTGCCGATTGACAGGCGCACCACATTGGGCCCGGCACCGGCTGCCACCTGCTGGTCTTCGGTCAATTGCCGGTGGGTGGTGGAGGCTGAATGGATCACCAGGCTGCGCGTGTCGCCCAGATTGGCGACATGGCTGAACAGCGCCAGCCCATCGACAAGCTTAACGCACGCCTCATAGCCGCCCTTGAGCGCGAAGGTGAAGATGGCACCAGGACCCTTGGGGCAGATGCGGCCAATCCGGTCATGGCTCGGCGCGCCCGAAAGCCCGGCATAAGACACGCTTTCAACCGCGGGATGATTGGCCAGCCAGCCCGCCACCTTGCCTGCATTGGCGACATGCTGATCCATACGCAGCGACAGGGTCTCAATGCCCAGCAGCGTATAATGCGCGGCTTGCGGGTTTAGCGTCATGCCAAGATCACGCAAGCCGATGGCAATGCCGTGAAAGGTGAACGCAAGCGGGCCGAACACATCGGCAAAAACCAGGCCGTGATAGGCCGGCTCAGGCTCGCTCAACGAGGGGAACTTGCCGCTCGCCTTCCAGTCAAACGTGCCGGAATCAACAATTGCCCCGCCGGTCACCGTGCCATTGCCGGTGAGATATTTGGTCATGGAATGCACCACCAGCGTCGCACCATGCTCAATCGGCCGGCACAGATAAGGCGTGGCCGACGTGTTATCGACAATCAGCGGCAGGCCCACTTTGTGCGCCACCGCACCGACGCTGTCGAGATCGGTGATATGCCCCGCCGGATTCGCAATCGATTCACAAAACAGCGCGCGCGTGTCGTCATCGACGGCCGCTTCAATGGCGGCGGGATCATCAAAGTCGACAAATTTAACCGACCAGCCAAAGCGTTTGATAGTCTGGCTGAACTGGGTGATCGTGCCACCGTAAAGCCGGGTCGACGCCACAATATTGAGGCCCGGTCCCATCAGGGGAAACAGTGCCATGATCTGCGCAGCGTGACCCGAAGAGCAGCACACCGCCCCTGCCCCGCCTTCAAGCGCGGCAATCCGGTCCTGCAATGCCGCCACCGTCGGATTGGTCAGGCGCGAATAGATAAAGCCGACCTCTTCAAGATTAAACAGCCGGGCCGCGTGGTCGGCATTTTGAAAGACATAGGCCGTGGTCTGATAGATCGGCGTCTGCCGCGCGCCGGTCGCCGGATCGGGCGCCGCCCCGGCGTGGATTTGCAGCGTGTCGAATTTGAGTGAGGATGTGTCGGTCATGAGCCTGCCGTCCCTGTTGGTGCGTTGAGGGAAATATGGGGACATCATCCCTAGGCCATCAGGCGGCGATCGCCAAGATGTTAGCCGGTGATATTCGCCCATTTGGCGGCATGCAGATAGGTTTTGACGATGGGCAGGATTTCGACATCCTCAACACCCTCAAGCGCGGAAATCTCCCGCGTCACACAATCACGCAAGGCCACCAGATCAGCCGCGAGCAGCAAGGCCATGACATCGAACGGCCCGATGGTCCGGCCAATATAGGACATGCCGGCCACCGGCCGCAGCGCATCGCACACCGAGGCAACATGACCGTGTTTGACGCGCAGGCCCAGATAGGCCGCCGCGCCATAGCCATCCACGCGCGGATCGACCACGACATTGAGACGGATGATCTGGTCATCGCGCAACCGTTTGAGGCGCGAACGCACCGTGCCTTCGGAAATCTCCAGACGCCGGGCAACTTCCCGATTGGTCAGACGGCCATCAAGCGCCAGTTGCGCAATGATCGCGCGATCAATGTCATCGGGCTGTTTCATCGGTCATGCTCCAGCGCGGCATAGTCGAGCTTTTGCAGCACATGTTCGGTGACCAGGCCGGTTTCGACTGACGCGATACCGTCAATGGCGGCCAGATCCTGTTCAACCAGCACAGCGTGTTCGGCCGCATTGGCGGCAAGCGCATTGACGATCAAATCAAACCGGCCAACGGTTGAAACCACGCTGACCACAGTATCAAGCGCGGCAATCGCACGCGCCACATCATCAATCGGTGCGCCGGACACTTTGATGCCCAGAAAGGTCACAAATTCATGGCCGAAGGCGCGCAAATCAGCCTCGGCCAGAACCCGCATCCAGCCATTGTCCGACATGGCCCTGAGCCGTGTCGTAATAGTGCTTTCCGACACGTTGAGAGCTTGCGCAATGCTTTTGTTTGACCGGTGAATATCATCGCGCAGGGCATCAATGATGCCCCGGTCAATATCGTCCAGATCGGGAAGCCCCACAGTGGCGGTGTTCTTATCCATACCCCCTCATGCCGTGGAACCGGCGCAAGGTCAATTGCCCGTTCCGATGATCCCGCCCAGAAGCGGGCTGACAATGCCAAGCACGGGCAAAAGCGCGGCACCGCCGGGATAATTCTGGATCATGATCGTGTCGGAAAAAACCGCATCAAGGCTCGACAGATCAAGCGGTGACAATTGCGGCAAGCTCGCAGGATCGCCCAGCGATTGCAGTGCGATAATACCGACACCCCCGCCCACATTGCTGAGCAGATTGGGCGCCAGTGCGGGGTCGGCAGTCCCTGCCGCCACCAGCAAATTGACGGCGTTGAGCGTGCCATCCAGGCCCGAAAGCGGACTTTCCTGGGCTTTGGCGGCACCCGTTGCGAGGCCAAAGCCCAAAGCAGCCGTCAGGATCAGTTTTTTCATCTCTCACTCCCTGTTTTTAGATCGTCGTTTGAAACGCAGTATGACAGTCCAGATCGTCCAAGGCCGCGCCGATCCTCTCCAGGGTCAGGCGCGAAATATCTTCAGGCTGCATCGCCGGAAAAAAGGGCGGCGGCCGGTAAGTCGGCGTCCACATTAAAAGCGCGCCCCAAATTTGCTGGCGATAAAGCCGGAACAGATGATCAAAGCTCATCACCGTGCCGCCCGCCGCCGCAAACGCGTCGCGATAAAGTTCGAGCAGATCACGCTCCCACGCGCGGCGGTCTTGAATGGCAAGCTGGGTCGACAGCGCATAAGCCAGATCGCGCGCGCCATGGCCTTTGGCCGTGCATTGCCAATCAAGCAGGCCCATGGCGCCATCACCGGTCTGATACCAATTGCCCGGATGGGTATCGCCGTGAATGACGGTATGGGGCAAAGTCCGGTGCGCGAGAATGGATTCAACAATCAGGCTCCAGCTTTCATCGCGGCGGGATTGCAGTGCTTGCGGAAACAGCGGCGCTGCCGCCTCAAAGCCCTTAAAATGAAACCGCTTCAGGCCGGCCCGCAGAATGCCCGCGCTGATGAACTGCTCATAAGATTGCAGGGGCGCAAGACGCTTGTCGAGCAAACCGCTTTGATCAAAACTGCCATGCAGTGTCCCCAGAAGCGTCGCCACATTCTCGGCCATAGCCCGCGTGAAGGGCGCCCGCGCGCTGGGAAACCTTGCCTGCTTGGTCTCAACAAGATCTTCGATGATCAGCACCGAGCGGAAGCTCTGTTCATCATAGGCAGCGTGATAGCCCATCGGCGCCTCGATCCGCACCAGCGGCCGGACAAGCCGGTAGAACAGCGTCTCATTGATCATCGCACCGGAAATGCCTGCGGTGATGCGGGTGCCGAAGCTGCCTGCACTTTTGACAAAGATGCGGTCGGGTAAGCCGCTGTGCGGCCCCTCATAGTCAAGCGCGAAACTTGCCCGCACCGAGGTGCCGTCGCTGGCCGAGACCAAACGGGCCTCCCGCACAGTCACATTGGTGCGGTTTGCACACAGAACAGACGTCAACCATTGCGATGTCAGCGCCGTGGGCGCGGCAGGCACCGCGCGCTCATCGTCAAGCCGCGGCGGGCTTAACCGGTCGCGCACAACATGCCGGCCAATCCGCAACCCCATCTGCACACTGCCCAGCAGGTCAGGCAGGGTCGAGCCCCTGAGCAGCCGGTCATCAATCGCGGCTGCGTCCGTCATCAGAAGGCCACCCGGACATCAAAGCCCCAGGTACGCGGCGGGGCATAATTGCCCAATTGCTGCAAGGTCACGTCGGAGCTATAGGCGGCGTTCAGATAGGCCTCATTGCCGAGGTTCTTAACCCAGCCGCGCAGGGAGTAACGCATATCCGCGCTCATCCATGTCAGGAAGGCATTGTAGATTTTGTATGGCTCCTGCCGGTCAAAATCACGCTCGAAGGGGCGGAAGAAAAACTCATCGGTCCAGAAAAATTCACCGCGCGCAATCAGCGTTCCCCATGATCCGCCCTCACCCAGCGGCACGCCATATTCAAGCCCGACAAAGACGGTGAATTCCGGCGCGCGGTTCAAATGATTGCCCGACACATCCTGCGGCGTTGCCAGATTGGCGTTCACCAGTCCCGCCGCATTGGCGAGATCAAGCCCGTCCACGGCGGAGAATTCGACATAGGTCGCATCAAGATAGGACACCGCCACATCAATGCGCATCAGATCAATCGGTGACGAGGAAATCTCAAGTTCCGCCCCGTTGATTTCGGCTTCAGGCGCATTGTCGATATTGCCCGCGAAATTGCGGATCTGGAACACTTGCAGATCGGTATAGGTATAGGTGAAGCCGGTTGCATTGACCGTCAGCAAACCGTCAAACCAGCTTGTCTTCACCCCCGCCTCATAGGACTCGATCAGCTCGGGCTCAAACCGGTCGCCACAGCCTGACAGATTAAACCCGCCTGCCTTGAAGCCCTCCTGATACTGGACATAGGCCATGATGCCGTCGAAAAAGGTCGAGCGCACACCGATCTTGGGCGACACAGATGTCCATTCGGCTTCATCAAACCGGTTGGTACAATTGTCGCCAATGATAAAGGTCTTGTTCTGGGTGACCTCTTTCTTGTCCCGGCTGACGCGCAATCCGCCATAGACTGTGAACCAGTCCTTGATATGGATAGCCGCATCGACAAAGCCTGCCATCACATTGATCTTCTGATCATGATCTTGCTGCAAAAACAAAGGCAGGCTGATGGCTTCAAGCGTCAGATTGGGCAGCAACACATTGACAAGCGGGTTCAACAGATTGGTAACCAAGGGCGGCGGCAAAGGCACCAGCCCGCGCGGAAACTCAACCGGAATGCCCTGGAAAACATCTTCATAGAGGTAAAACCCGCCCGCCAGCACATCGACGCTGATCCATTCGCTTTCATCAAAGAAGCGGCCTGAAATATTGATCTCCTCGGAAATCGACTGGCTGTCATCAAGCCGGTAAGTGTAGATGAAATCTGCGTCGGTCGAGTCGCCGTCATAGAATTGTTCAAGCTTGGAATTGGTCAGGCCGGTGATCGACTTGACCGAAAACCGCTCATTAATTTCCCAGTCAACAATCAGCGTGACGGCCCACAGCTCAACCTCTTCCCACGGCTCAAGATCGAGATTTTCTTCCCACGGTTCGAGTGAATAATTCGCACCCAGGGTTGAGGGGAAGATCGGCGCGGTGACCGGCTGTTGCAACGGACCCACCATCTCATTGCGCTGGCCATAGGCGATCAGATCGATAATGACATCGTCAATCGGCGTGGCGCGCAGTGCCACGCGCGCGCCCTTGGTACGCCGGTCCATCAATGTCTTGCCGTTCGACAGATTGTCGATCCAGCCATCCTGATCTTCAAAGAGCACTGAGGCGCGGAATGACAGCCAGTCGGTCACCGGGCCTGAGACCCCGCCATCGAGCTTGAGATGTTTGAAATTGCCATAGCCGACATGGCCGGTAATCTCGAATTCGTCCGAGGGGGCCTTGGTGATGAAATTGATCACACCGGCATTGGCATTGCGGCCATAAAGCGTGCCTTGGGGTCCGCGCAGCACCTCAATGCGCTCAAGATCGTAAGTGCCGACCGTGCCGGTCACCACACGCGGCTGATAGACCCCGTCAATATGCATGGCAACGGCGGGCTCACCCACGCCGGTGATCACCTCAAGCCCCACCCCGCGGATCGACAGAAGCGCCGAGCCATTGACCGATGAATAAGAGAAGTTGGGGATTTGATATTGAATATCGAAACTCGATTGAATACCGCGCGTCTTGAGGTCCGCCTCACCAATGGCTGAAACCGCAATCGGCACCTCTTGCAGGCTTTCTTCCCGCTTCTGCGCGCTGACGACAATTTCGTCCCGCGTCCGGTTGGGCTCGCGGGTTGCAGACTGCACCTGTGCTTCCGAAGTCTCAGCTTCCGTTTCAGCCCCGGTGTCTTCCTGCGCCCAGACAGGATGCGCCAACAGTGTCACCACCAGCGCCGCTGTCACTTTTTTGAACTGTTTCATTGCCCCAAATACCCCACAATGGGGCGGCGCTCTTGCCGGCGCACGCCCCCGCCCCTGATTGTTTATTCGGCCGCTTGCGCCATGCGCTGATCTTGCGTGATGCGCAGGAAGCCACCGGGCAGTTCGCCGGTCGGCACACCGTCGCGATGGGTCACCACGCCATTGACCAGGATCTGCGCAAAGCCTTCGGTCGGCATGTAACGCCGCCAGTCGCCGCGCGGCTGATCGTGGCGCACCTCATATTTGAAATCGGCTTGGGCAAGATCATCAAGCCCATACACCACCAGATCGGCGGCAAGCCCTTCCATCACCGCACCCCGATCGGTCAGACCCAGCACGCGGGCGGGCTGATAGGACAAACGGTAGTGGGTTTCTTCGAGCTCCACTTTCTTTTCATCCCGGGTCAACCAGATCAGCAGCTCAACCGGCCAATGACCGCCGGAGAAAAATTTGGTGTGCGCCCCGCCATCGGATGTTCCCGCCAGCACATGGGGATGCAGCATAATTTCAGCGGTCACATCGGGATTGGTCGAAACCGGCGGCGGTGTGCGGAAATCAGCCTCACACTTTGAGGCTTCGAGCACATCAATGAACACATCGGTGACCGCCTTGCCTTCCTCGGCTGCAATTTCACCCAGCACGCGGCCGACATAGCGTTGCGCGTCGGGGTGATCACCAACGCTGGTCACGGTGATGATCTCAAGCGGGCCGGAGCCTTGCAGCAAAACCATCGGGTCATAATTGTCCCGGAACGCGTCACGCACGCCGGGCTTTTTCAAATGTTCCAGCTTTGCCTCAGGGGTCTTGTTCATCTGCAAGTCACGCCATTCAGGCTGATTGTCATTGCCGTTGAAATCCATCACGGTGAATTCCGACCAGCCGCGCTGCAGGAAGCTTTGGGCATAGATGCGCAAGCCTTTCTGATTGGCCGCCGTCAGCCAGTCGAGCGATTCCTTATGCATGTCGGGCATCATGTCGGCACCCGCAATCACATTGTGGATGACCGGGCGGCCGCTCGCGCCCGCCATCTTTTCGGGAAAGTCGAACTCGCCATAGGGGCCAAGCTTGCTCAGCGACTGGATCACGCCCTCGTCGCGGTCTTTCAGAACACCGGCAAGCGCTTCGGCGTCTTTGACCTGCATCGTGTCGGTCGGCATCGGGGTGCCGTCATAATCGACATGCGAGTTCATATGGCCCAGATAGGACATGCCAAGCCCGCAAGCGCCGTGATCAAGCGCTTCATGAACCAGCGCCTTCATCTGGGCGATTTCATCATCGGTCGCGCCGCGCGACTTTGCAGCCTCCAAACCCATCACATAGATCATCAGCGGATTGACCGGCAGGAAGGACAGAATATTGACCCCCTTGGGCAGCGCTTTGAGGTGATCGAGCCATTCGGGGAACGTTTCCCATGTCCAGGGCAGCGCCTCTTCCATCTGAATGAACGGCACCTCTTCGGTATATTCCATCATGCGCATGGTGCGGTCGCGGTTTTCGGGCTTGCACGGGGCAAAGCCAAAGCCGCAATTGCCCAGAATGACGGTGGTCACGCCATTCTCGCCGGAGTTTGAGCAATAGGGATCCCAATGGATCGGCGCATCATAATGGGTGTGCAGATCTATAAAGCCCGGCGCCACGATCTTGCCCGCCGCATCGATGACTTCGTCGGCGCTGGCGGCTGAGAGATCGCCGATCCTGGCAATCACCCCGTCCTTGATGCCGACATCGGCGTCATAGCGGGGAAAGCGCGTGCCATCGACGATGGTGCCGTTCTTGATGATAATGTCATAGCTGCTCATTGTGATCTCCCCTTCTCAGATTGCGGTAAACCCGCCATCCACGGTCAATTCGGTTGCTGTCATGAAGGCGGACGCATCGGACAGTAAAAAGACGATCGCGCCGCAAATATCAGTCGGTTGGGCCATGCGGCCCATCGGGTGCTGGGCATTGACCATGGCCTTGCCGGTCTCCCGGTCCTGGATCAGGCCAAGCTCCACCGCCGCATCAATCGCGCCCATCCCCAGTTCGGTATCAACCGGACCCGGATGCACAGAGTTCACCCGCACGCTCCAGCCCATGCGGAACAGCTCGGTCCCCACCGATTTGGTCATCAGCCGGACCGCGCCTTTTGAGGCGCAATAGGCTGAATGCATCGGCCCGGCCACCTGGCCATAGATCGACGACAGATTGACGATTGAGCCGCCACCGGCCTCATGCATCAGCGGGGCGGCCGCTTTCATTCCCAGAAACACGCCGTCCACATTGACCGCGTTGGTTGTGTGCAAATCCGCAAGCGTGGTCAGGATGAAGGGCTTGGTGATCATGATCCCGGCATTGTTGACGAGCCCGTGCAAGCCACCATGCGCCTGTTTGATATGGGCCATGGCCGACGCCCAGCCCTCTTCGGAGGTGACATCCAGCGCCACGGCATCGCCGCCGATCTCATCGGCCACGGCGCGGGCGCCTGCCTCATCAATGTCGCCGATCACAACTGTGGCCCCGGCGGCTGCCATGGCACGCGCCGTGGTTGCGCCAATGCCCTTGGCACCGCCGGTGATGAACACGACCTTTCCCGACAGCTCACTCATGCGCGCGCACCCCGCCGCCTGGCCAGCATCGGCAAGGGGCTCGGCTTGATCGACATGGCTACCTTGGGATCGGGCAGGCGGCCCTCAGCCAGTTCAAAATCAAAATGCTTGCTCAGCACACCCAGAAGCAGCGTGCCTTCCATCCGCGCCATGCGCTCGCCAATGCAACCGCGCGCGCCCTGGCTGAAGGGCAGGAAAGACGCGGGATGGCGCGTGCGCTTGTTCGCCGGGTCGTGGCGTTCGGGTTTGTAGGCTTCAGGCTCAGGCCAGTGTTTGGGGTCGCGCTGGGCTGTATAGGCGCAAAAGGCCAGCGTCTGGCCCTTCTTGATTGCATAGCCGCCCAACTCCTCATCACAGCCCGCCTGGCGCGGCATGAAGGAGAACATGGGATAAAGCCGCATCGCCTCATCAAAACATTGCTGGGTGTAGCGCAGCGCCTTGTAATGTTCGAGCGTCATGTCCTGGGGTTCAACACCGGTCAGGATCTCATCAACCTCGGCTTGCATGATCGCGCGCTTGTCGGGATTGGCGGCCAGATAGGCCCACGCCCAGCTCACGGACCCCGCCGTGGTTTCATGCCCGCCGAACAACATGGTCATGCAATTGTCGCGAATTTCTTCATCCGACAAAGCCCGGCCATCCGAATGGGTCGCGCCGAGCAGAACATCAAGCATGTCGCGCTGTTCATCTTCGCTGCGCAGCCCTTGGGCGCGGCGCTCATTGATGAGTTGATAGACACGGGCATTGAGTTGATCGAGCGCGCGCTTGCCCTTTGCCGCGCCGGGCCACAGGCCCGCAATCGGCAGGTTGAGCGTGACGAAGCGGGCATTGATGAAGACCGTCACCTCATCAAACAGATGCACAAGATGCGAGGCTTCCTCATTGTCGATGCCTTCGGCAAAGACGGTGCGGATCAAGACCCGGAAGGTGGCCTCATGCATGAACGCGCACATGTCGAACCGCTCACCAGAGCGCACAAGCGCTTCGGCGCGCTCAACCTCATGGGCCATGCTGTGCGCCATCTCGACGAAATAGGCCTTGAGCATGCGGGGATTAAACAGCGGCAGCACATAGTGGCGCATCTCTTCCCATGCTGTGACATCGGTTTCGGTGGCGACCGATTTGCCCAGCAAGGGCGCGGTGGCCGCCTGTCCCAGCGGGCTTTTGGGGAAATGCTCCCCCCGGTCCACCAGCATGGTGCGGATATGATCGGGGTCGTGCAGTAAGATCAGCTTTTTTGGGCCCAGCCGCACCGTATTGAGCGGCCCGTGCGTATCCCGCAGCTCCATAAAAAAGGGCAAGGGCCGCTTGAGAATATCAAGCGCATTGCCGATGAGCGGAAGCCCCTTGGGTCCCGGCGGCAGGCTTGATCGCCCTTTGCGCGGCACATGTGCGGTCATGTCCGTCATAATTTCTCTCAACCCCTGTTTCAGCGCACTTCGCGCTTGTTATACAATATAGTGTACGCATTATTCTACATAAGTCAATTATTAACGGATTTTGCGGTTCATTTTCCCGCACGCGCACGATAAGCCCAGGCCACCGCCTGCGGATCATGGCGGGTCAGCCCTTCGGCATGATTGGCATGCAGCAGTTTTGAGACCGCCGCCGTGCCGTTCAGCGGATTGACATTGATGTTGAAGTCGCAAAAACCCTCATGGCCGTTCCAGCGCGCCCGGGCGAGCCCCTCGACACCGGCGGGCGACGAGCCCTCCCCCCCATTGGGCTTGTGGGTTGAGGTGATGATGCCGTCGATCACTTCGGTTTCGATGACAATCTCTTCGCCGCTGTCGAGCACAATTTGCGTCCAGCCGCCAATGGTCGACAGCCCGTCGGCCAACACGATGGCGGCCGTATTGACGTCTTGGGCATACTCCACCACCCCGTCACGCACCACCCAGGCGCATTTCATGAAATCGCCGGTCACCTGCTGCACCGTCATGGCCGAGAAAGACAAGGCCGGACCCACCGTGCCGGCGATCCAGCGATTGTTCAAAAAGGCATGGGCGTCGCGCGCGCCCCAGGCATGATCACGATAGCCGAGCCCGTTGGTGATAGTGATCACGCGGTCGCCCAGCCTGACTGTGCCGGTCAGCCGCCCGCCGCTTTCGGGATGATTGAAGCCGCCGATCTTTTTGGCGATCTCGGCCCCCTTTGGGTCGGCAATGCGCCAGTTTTGCGAGGGATGAAAATCCTCCATCAGCAGATCGACCTCAGCCTCCTCCTCTCTTGCGGTGAGGTGGATTTTGCAATTGTCGATCCATTCCCACCGCATGTGACCGACCTTCACCCGGTCGCGGCTGCGGTCGGAGCGATCGGTGAAGGGAATATTGAAACGGTGGCGGCGAAAGCGCGTGCCATCGGGCAACGCAAGGCCGAAATGAAGCTGGCTTTCGCCCTGATTGACATAGGTGCCCAGCCGCAAGAACCCGACCAGATCCGTGCCGAGATCCCGGAAGATCAGGACAAAGCTTTCCTGCCAGGTCGGGCTGTCATCGGGCTCGTGTATATAATCCTGATCCGTGTACACCGGGCTTACTCCCTCGTGATCTGGGTGGTTATGGGACGGGATTGCAGGAGAAACAGCGCCTCACCCGCAAAGGCCCATTCAATGTCCTGGGGCGCGCCGAAAGCCGTTTCGCATTGGGTGGCAAGCGCATTGAGCGCCACGATCTGCGCATCGCTCAAACAGCGCGCGCAGGCCGCGTCCTCGATCACGGCATGCTCACCATGCCGGTCGATCATCAATGTCTTGCGCCCCAGCCGTTCGGTGCGCACAGCGCCACTGTCGGGATCAACCTCGAAATGATCGGGCGTCACGCGGGAGCCGACAACAACCTCGCCCAATCCCCAGGCGGCTTCGATGATGCGGTGGGGACCGCCCAGCGGATCGCGGGTGAACATGACCCCCGCCACACTCGCCGGGATCAGTTGCTGCACGACAATACCGATGCGTGGCGCATCATCCTCTCCGCGCAAGGCGCGATAGGCGGCGACATGGTTCGCATGGGCGGAGCCTGCAACCTGCGCAGTGGCCGCGCGAATGGCGTCAGCCCCGTCAACTCCCAGGATCGTATCGTGCTGGCCCGCAAAGCTTGAGCCCTGCCCATCCTCCCCAATGCCGGAGGACCGGACCGCCACCGGACCATCAAAATCGGGCAGCGGCCCATAATCTTCAGCCCGATCCCAGGCGATGGCGATGCCGTTCGGCACCGGTAATCCACTGGCAAGTGAGCGGGCGAGCGATGCCGCCTTGCCGCCATAAAGCGCTGCGTTCTGCGCATCGGCCAGCAGGACAAAGCCATCCCCACCATTGACCAAATGAAGGGGGCGGGGCGCGCTGATGTCGATCAAACGCGGATCAATGCCGGTGTCCGACACCTCTTCGGCGGCATGGTGCAAAACCCCGTCCAGAAGCGTGACCGCGCCGGTTTCGCCATCGACCCGCACGCGCTGGCCGGTCTTGAGCGCGCGGGTGCCATGGCGCGTATTGACCACGGCGGGAACGCCAAGCTCGCGCGCAATGATGGCCGAATGCGACAACATCCCGCCAATATCAACCACCATGGCAGCGGCCACCGAAAAGACCGGCGTCCAGCCCGGATCGGTGGTCGGACAGACCAGAATCTCACCGGCTTGGAACGCGTCAAAATCATCGGCGCTGGTGATCACGCGGACGACACCCTCGACCGTGCCGCGCGACACACCAAGCCCCTCCAGACGGTCGGTTGCAACCGGCGCGCTGGCATGGCCTGAAAGGATGGCGGGGATATCCGCGCCGGTATAGGCATCGGGAATATCGAGACTTTGGAAATAGCTGCGTTCGTTTTTGCGCGCGTCAATCACGGGCCGAAGATCAGCGGCGCGGGCGGCTTCAAACTCTCCGGGCTGCAAGAAATAAACGTCCTGGGCCTGATCAATCCGGCCCGACTGAACCAGCAATTCCCCCACCCGGTCGGCACACAGACGGCCAATATCGGCATGGGCGGTCATGGCGGCCTTGCTGACTTCACGCAGCGGCAGATAGGTCCGGCACAGCCACAAGCTGACCTTAAGGGCCGCGCGCTCGAAAGGGTTGGCCTGCTTTGAAAGCCGGTCACGGGTCTGTGTCAGCCGATCGGCCATGGCCGCCTGCCGGGCGCGCGGCCGCGTGCCGTCGGCCTTGAAACTGGCAAGGGCGGCTTGCAGCGAGCTTTGCGAGGCCCGCCAGGGCCGGGCGCTCAGCTCGCCTGAATCAGGCCCCATATATCCGTGAGCATCGAGAAAGCTTTCAAGCCCCCGCCCCTCGTGGGCGACCTGCCACAGCTCGTCCATCAAGGCGGCTTCTTCCACGCCGCCCAGCCCGGCCGACAGGGCGAGCACATCATCTTCGCTGCCATGCTTGCGGGCAAGCGCGGCCATGGGCGACCAGACAACCGGGCTTAGCAAGGCTGAAAGACCATGGGTGCCGATGACATCGGCCTGGCCAGAAGTCATTTCCCACTCAAGCGCGGCGCACGCCTCTTCAAAACTGGCCGTTTCCATCGCGCGCAGTTGCACAGCCCAGCGATCAAGAGTCCGCGCCCGCACCGCCCGCGCGCGCCCCGGCATGGTGAGAAACAATTTCACAAGCGCCACAACCACATGCAGATAGCGCGACCGATCCTTGTGCACCACCGCATCGGGGCGGACCGAGCCAAGCATCTGTTCTTCAAGATCAGCCCCCGACGTGCCGGGCATCCGGTCAGCCAGGGCGCGCAGACCATCGACATTGGCGGCCATGCGGCCAAACAGGAACTGCACCGGCGTATTGGCAGGGGTAAACGGCGCCCCCATTTCAGCGGCCCGCATCACGCCCAATTCGCGATACATGGCGCGCGGCACAGCGGTATGGGAATGGTGCCAGAAGGCCGCCGTCAGCGGGGTGACCACGCCGGGGACCGCCTCGCCGACATTGACATGGCTCCACAACAGATCGGTTCCGGGATCGCCATGGGTGACCGCATGGGCAAGCATGTTCTGCGGCTTAATTTCTCCTGCGACTGTCATCGCGCCAGCCGCAACCCGTTTTCGAGCAAGACCCCGCGCGAGGCGTGGGCTTCCACCAATCCTGTCCCGGCCTGGGCGTTGATCGAACATTCCAGATCACAAAAGCCGGTCTGAACACCTTCCGGACCGGTCCAACGCGCCACGGAAAGATTTTCGCTCGTCAAATAGCTGTCGCCATAAATATGCGCGAAGCTGCCAACGGTTTCACAATCGATTTCGAGACGCTCCCCCGATCCCAGCATGATCCGGCATTGCCCGCCCCGCACGGTGACCCCATCGGCATCAACCAGTGCGAGAATGTCGACATCGGCAATGTCTTCCTCCACCCCGTCGCGCACGACAAAACCCGCCTTGTGATAATGCCCATTGGCGAGTTGCAGCACTGTGGTGGCAAAGCTCAGCCCGGGGCCGAATGTGCCGGTGCACATACGGTGCTGGCGAACCATGGCGATGTCACGCACGCCCCAGCTTCGGTCGCGATGGGCTAGCGCATCAATCGCCACCTCTTCTCTGTTCAAAGTGACAGATCCGGTCAGACGCCCCGTGCACTCAAGATGGCCCTGGGAATTGATCGTGTCATTAAGCCCGCTGGCCGACGCATCTTTCGCCCAGCCGCGCGGTTCATAAAAACTGTCTGCAAAGGTCACATCGGCGCTGCACGCAGCATCGGCCCAGCGATAGCGCATCACTTGCGGCGCGCGCGCCTCCGCATGGGCGGCACCAACGCGCTGGCCATGGCCATCTCGCCCCCGGTCCGGGCTGGTGAAACAGCCCCGCCAGTCGGGCCCGTCCATGCGGGCCACATAGGCGAGCACCGCGCCGGTTCCCTGCGCCGGATGTTGGCCAATGCGGAAAAAACCGGTCAGCCCCGCGTTCCAGTCGGCAAACCACAGACAATCGCTTTCCTGCCAGCGCGCATCATCGAGCGGCGCGTGCGGCCGGTCATCCGCGTCCTGATACCCCATCACCCCAATACCCTGTGCAATTCTTACGTGATCACATTTTGGACAATTATGCGCATATTTTTCTCAATATGCAACGCAATCCGCGTCACAATAAAGTTTTTTTTGCACTTTGTGTGAGTTTTCCCCGGAAAGCGCCGCGGACACAGACTCGACCAGCCCGCGCGCATCAGGACAGGCCATCACGGCAAAAAAACGCTTAGCGCCCCGTCCACACCGCCATTTTGATCTGCACCATGTCATGCATGGTGTAGCCAATCCCGCCCATGCCATAGCCTGAGGCACGGCGTCCGCCGAACGGCATCCAGTCAACACGGAAAGCGGTGTGATCATTGACCATGACGGCGGTGGCGTCGAGGCGGTCGATCACCTCATGCGCAATTTCCACTGTTTCCGTGAACACGGCCGCTTGAAAAGCGACATCAAGACTGTTCGCTCGCGCAATCGCGTCATCGCGGCTGTCCACGCCATAAACGCAAATGACCGGCCCGAACACTTCCTTGGTAGACACCGCCGCGTCTGAAGGCGGATCGAGCAGTACGGTCGGTGCGTAGAGGGTGTCGGACAGACGCTCCCCGCCGCACAGCAGCTCAGCGCCGCCCTCCACAGCCTCTCTGACCCATTGTTCCACACGATCAACCTCGCGTGGCAAAATCAGCGGGCCGACATCGGTCTTGTCCAAAGCGGCGTCACCAACCTTGAGCGCCTTCGCGCCCGCAGCCAGTGTCTCCGCCAACCGCCGCGCATCGGTTTGCGCAACAAACACCCGCTGCACCGACACACAAACCTGACCGGCATGATAAAATCCGCCCTTGAGCAGCTTGGGGATCATGGCGTCCCAATCGGCATCCTCCGCCACGAGCACAGGGGCAGCACCCCCATGTTCCAGCGCGCATCGCACACCCGGCGCGAGCCTGGATTTGAGCATCCAGCCCACACGGGCGGAACCGATAAAGGTGAAGAACGCGATCTTGTCCGACGTCACCAGTGCCTCGGCAACCTCGTTGTCACACACACAGGACTGACACCAGGCTTCGGGCAAGCCTGCCTGATGGACCAGTTCGACAAAGCGCAAACAGTTGAGCGGGGTTGTCCCGGCGGGTTTGACGATGACGGGGCAGCCCACGGCAATGGCGGGCACCACCTGATGCACAATCAGATTAAGCGGGTGGTTGAACGCGCTGACGGCCATCACAACCCCGATCGGCTCCATCTGCGTGAAGGCCCGGCGCCCCACCGAAGCTGCGGTGTGGCCCATGGGGATTTCTTCCCCGCGCATGACATGGATGAGATCCTTGGTGGCAAGCTTGATGCCGTCGATGGCGCGCGCAACCTCAATCTTTGCATCGGCGAGCGGCTTGCCCCCTTCGCGCGCGATCAGCATGGCAAAGTCATCGGCTTCGGCTTCAACCAGCGCGGCGAGCCGGTTGAGAATTGCAATCCGTTCATGCGGCGCCAGCCAGCCTGATCTGTCCTTGAAGGCCGCGACGGCGCGCTCAAGCATTCCGTCCGCTTCGGCTTGCGTGGCGAGCGGAACGGTCTTGATCACCGACAAATCATAGGGGGACACAACATCAAGCATAGCCATCACGACACCACCCGATCCTTCAATTCATCAATCAACACGCGGGTATTGTCCGAATAATCGACCGGCACGTCGATCAGATGGACCCCGCCTTCGGTAAAACAACGCTCAAACAAGGGGACCAGTTCCGCCGTGTCATCCAGCCGGTGGCCTTTGGCACCATACGCCTGGGCATAAAGCACAAAGTCGGGATTGTTGAACTCAAGCCCGTAATCCTCATAGCCCATGCCATATTGCTTCCAGCGGATCATGCCGTAAGAGCTGTCGTTCAAGATTGTCACAACCAGATTGAGCTTGAGGCGCACGGCGGTCTCAAGCTCCTGGCTGTTCATCATGAAGCCGCCATCACCGACAATCGCCATCACCCGGCGGTCGGGATAAAGGCGCGCCGCTTCCATCGCAGAAGGCAGCCCCGCCCCCATTGTGGCCAAGGCATTATCAAGCAGCACCGTATTGGGTTTGGTCGTCCGGTAATTGCGCGCAAACCAGATTTTATAGACGCCATTGTCGAGCGCGATAATACCGTCATCGGGCATGGCCGTACGCACATCGGCAACCAGCCTTTGGGGTTTCACCGGAAATCCGGGATCGTCGCGATGCTCTTCAATATGGGCCATGATGTTCTTGCGCAGCCGGTCAAAATGCGAAAAGTCGTGCGTGCCGACCTTGCCGATCCGGTTGGCGAGCCGGGTCACCGATGTTGCAATGTCACCCACCACTTCGAGTTGCGGAAAATAGACATTGTCGACCTGTGCGGATTTGAAATTGACGTGAATGACTTGCGCGCCACCCTGCTCCATAAAAAAGGGCGGCTTTTCCACCACATCATGGCCAACATTGATGATGAGATCAGCGTGATCAATCGCGTCATGAACATAGTCGTCATCAGACAGGGCGCAGGTCCCCAGAAAATGATCGGACTGGCCGCAAATCACACCCTTGCCCATCTGGGTATTCACAAAGGGAATATCGGTCCGCTCGACAAAATCGGACAAGGCTTCCCAGATGCGGGCGCGATTGGCACCGGCCCCCACCAGCAACAGCGGGTGCTTGGCCTGCTCGATCATATCCTTAGCGGCGTCCAGAATTTCGCGGTCGGCATGGGCGTAACGGCGGCGTGAAATTTCAAACGGCTTGGGTGTATCGGCGCTGACCGGCTCATCGGCAATATCTTCAGGCAATTCCAGATGGACTGCGCCGGGCCGCTCTTCCTGGGCCTCGCGAAACGCTTCGCGCACCAAAGCGGGGATCATGTTCACATTGACGATCTGTTTGGTGAATTTGGTCAGCGGGTCCATCATGTTGACAACATCAAGGATCTGGAACTGGCCCTGTTTGGATTTCTTGATCGGCTTTTGCCCAGTGATCATCAGCATGGGAAAGCCGCCCAATTGCGCATAGGCCGCCGCCGTCACCAGATTGGTCGCGCCGGGTCCCAATGTGGCCAGACACACGCCTGCCTTGCCGGTCAGCCGTCCATAGGTGGCGGCCATGAAGGCTGCACCTTGTTCGTGGCGGGTGAGAATAAGCCTGATGGACGATTTGCGGATGGCTTCCAGAAGATCGAGATTTTCTTCGCCCGGCACGCCGTAAATCACCTCGACGTCTTCATTTTCAAGCGCTTGAACGAACAGATCAGACGCGTTCATCACAGCCCCCTTTCGTTTTTGGTGCAGACATTTGAGGCAAGTGTGACCTGTCTGGCCCCACAGGTCCATTCAAGCCCGATCACCGGGCCGTGACAGTTTGTGGACGCTAGGGTCGATGGGCATCGAGAAACCGCGTCACCGCCTGAGCGATCAGACCCGGTTGTTCGGGCAACAAGGCATGTCCGGCCTGATCGATATCAACCACAGTGACCCGCCCGCCAAACTCTTCCACCAGAAGATCAGCGGTATGGGCCTTGGGCGCGATCGTGTCCTGACCGGCCTGCACGACCAGCAGGGGCGCATCTCCCGCCCCCCACCAATGATCGGCCGGCACCGCCTGGGTGGCAGCCGCCTGAACCTGAAGCGTGTCGCCATGCCAGCCGCGCATCCAATGATCGGGAATGGTGTTGCCCTCGGCGAAAAAGCCGTAGCGCACCGCTTCGCGCCGGGCTTTGCTGGCAACCCATGGCTTGAAGCAGGTGAGCAATGCGTCTTTGGCGTCATCGGCAATCGGCACCTTGCCGCCGGCCGCCAGAGTCACCACGCCCCGCGCCCCATGGCGGGTCGCAAAGGCGCGTGCCACGCGATTGCCGAAGGCATGGCCGATCACAAAGACCGGGCCGGTCGCTTCGACAAAGGCGATGGCGGCAACATCGTCCGCCAGATCCCACAGGGTGATGGGCCCTGCAGGCAGGGCCGACCGGCCAATGCCGGGCGCTTCAACCGCAAGGGTGCGGTAGCCCGCTTCATTCAAAGCCATCACCAGTTCATTGAAATCGCTTGCCTCCCGCCCCACGCTGGCAATCAGCACGACCGGCACGCCTGTGCCTGAAACATAATATTCAATCAGGCGGCCCTCGCGGTCTGTCACGCGCGCCTCGCCCACCGCATCACGAGCGCTCGCCATCGGCAAGGGCCAGTAGGATGAAAAGAAAAAGCCGATCAGCAAGACCAAAATGGCCGTGACCGTGATGAAAAACCATTGCGCCAGATTCATGATCCCCTCCCCGGCTAGTTGACCGGCCAGGCGGCATGATCAAGCGTCACCGCACAGACATATGGCAGTTTGACCGTTTGGGCGAGGCGGCCGGGCGACAGCTCAAGATTGACCACCGCGCTATATTTGCCGCCGAACATTTTTTCATCATCCTTGGCGTCAATGTCGGTCAGATAACGCTGGATCAGTGCGGCAATCGCCGTCTTGTCCGGCACGCCGCCTTCAAGGCGCGGCACATCCTTCAAAACCACCACAGCCCACGCCGCCCCCATATCGCGGATTTTGCTGCGCACACCAATCGATGCGATCTGGGGCCCGTGGCCCGGTGGCGGCGTGCGGCATCCCTCCCGCAAGCTGGCCGGGTGAGGCCCTTCAGGCGCATCATCTTCCGAACAGGCCACAAGCCCGACGCAGAGCAAAGTTGCGATCAGCAGCGCCTTGATCATTTACGCCCCCCGCCAAGCAAGCCGCCCAGTCCGGGAACAACATCAAGCAAGCCTCCTTTGGGTTTGTCCGCACCGGGTTTGCGCGCACTGCCATCGCCCCATTTGTCATGCGCGGCGATGGCGGCACCTTGAAGGTCAAGCCGGTTGCGCTCAATCCCGTTGCGGCGGTCGCGAATGGTCGGGCCATGCGCGCGTAACAGCGCTTCAAGACCCGGCAGGTCGGCATCTGGATAGCGCGCTTTGAGCGCGGCAAACGCGCCCGCCACATGGGGCGCGGCCATGCTGGTGCCACTTTTGGTCTGGGTGCCGCCGCCCGGCACCGCCGCGCGGATACCAGCGCCCGGCGCCCACAAATCGAGCACCCCGTCAGAGTTTGAAAAACTTGAAACCCCGTCGCGCTTGTCGGTGGCCGCGACCGTGAAGGCCAGGCTGACACAGCCCGGCATGGCCACAGAATCGGCATAGCTTTCATTGCCCGAGGCACTCACCACCGCAATGCCCGCGCGGGTCAGCAGGCGCACGGTGCGCGCCACCGCTTCGCCGTCGCACGCATCTTTATAGCGCCCCCCGCCAAGCGAGAGATTGACCGCAGCGACCTTGTGTGTGTCGCGCTGGTCATAAACCCATTCCAGGGCGCGCATGACGTCGGACATATAGGCGGTGACGCAGCGTTCCGCCCGTCCACAGGCTGAGCCGCGGATGATCGAAAAAACCTGAACCGCGACAATATCGGCTTTGGGCGCAACCCCGTTTTCGCCCGCCGCAATAGCGGCGACATGGGTGCCGTGATCACAGCCCGCCGCAGTGCAGGGCGCGCCCGTCCCTTTACCGCTGGCCGAGCGTTTGGCACCGGGACAGGGCGAGTTGACCTCATTGCCGTTGTAACGGCCATTGGAGGCAAAGCACGCCTCGGCCACCACCCGGCCACCAAATGCCCGATGACCGGCATCCGTTCCGGTATCAAGCACCGCAATGCTCACCCCCGCGCCGTCAAGACCCTCTTGATGGGCGGCGTCCGCGCCGACCAGCGGGCCTGACTGGCTCAACCCCGTCACCAGGGGCTGATCAATCGAAACGGATTTGACGAGCGGGCTGTCAAGCAGGCCAAACAGGATTTTGGGTGTGGCGGTGAAGGCAAGGATGGGGCTGTGCTTGAACTGGACAAGGTCATCAACCGCGCCCAGCCCCAATTGAAGGATGGCAGCCTCTTGCAGGCGGCCCAGCGTGCGGGCGGTCAATGTCTGGGCGGTGGCGATGTCGGCCAGCTCGACAATCACCTTGGCCCCGCCTTCGGGCAGTTCGGCGGGGTTCAACGTATCAGGAATGCCCAGCCCGTTGCGCAACTGGGTCTGGTTGAGCGCCATGGCGCTGCTCACCGCAAAGGATGCAAAAAGGCACGCCAGGCAGGCCGCCGCAAAGGCTCGCACCATCAATTCCCCCATCAGTTCGGTTCCTGTTTGCCGCACTATAAGCCGATTTTCACACAAGCCTCTAGCAAAACACTTGCCGCAATTTGAGCTTGGGTGGCAGTGTGCACCATCTGCAATTCACCGGCCCTTCCATGGATCAGCCCCTTTTTATCGCCACTATCGCCGTCATGGCGCTGTTGATGACGGTTGTCGGCCTTGAGCTCAAGCCCGACGACTTCAAGCGCGTTGTGCGCTACCCGCGCGCCAGCGCAGCGGGCATTGTCGGCTCGGTCACCCTTTTGCCCGCCCTGGGCTTCGGATTGATCGCGCTTGCCGATCTGCCTTACGAACTGGCGGCCGGTTTCATCTTGCTGGTCGCCTGTCCCGGCGGGGGCATGTCGAATGTCTTTGTCTATATGGGCCGGGGCAATGTTGCCTTGTCGATCACGCTGACCGCCATCGCCTCGGTGGTCGCGCTGGTCAGCCTGCCGCTGATCGCGGGACTGGGTTTTGAGTTTCTGTTGTCCCAGCAGGCCGACATCGAACCGCCGATCTGGAACATGGCCCTGTCGGTGATCGGCCTTGTGCTGGTGCCGGTCGGGCTGGGCATGGTGTTGCGCACCCGCATGCCGGTGTGGACGGCCGAGAATGAACGGCTGTTGCGGCGGCTGTCTGCGCTGTTGCTGAGCTGTCTGATCGGGTTCGCCGGGATCGATCAGTGGGAGATGTTCGAGGCGCATCTGACCGATGCCAGCCTGTGGGCGATCATCTGGGTGTCTGTCGCCATGAGTGCGGGCTATCTGCTGGGCATGGTGTTCAAGCTCGATCGCGGCGAAAGCTTTGCCATCATGATCGAATATGGCGCGCGTAATGTGGCGCTCGCCATCACAATTGCGGGAACAGCCTTTCGCGACCCCAGCCTTGCGGTCTTTCCCTCCGCCGTCGCGGTGGCCGCAATCGGGCCGGTTTTGCTGGCGCTGGCCTGGTTCCGGCGGCGCAGCACGGTTCTGGCCAGACGGGACTAGCCCGCCCGCTTTCCGGTTGCCGGGTTGCGGCCCAACCCCTATGTGTGGGATAAATACAGATAAGTACTGGATTTTCCGGTCTGGAGGCCCCAATGCCTGAAACCGTTCAACAGTTTGAGACATGCGATCCGATCTGGTCGGACCTGCGCGCGCAAGCGCATGAGGTGGTCAAGACCGAACCGATGCTGGCGAGCTATCTGCACGCCTCGGCCCTCAATCATGAACGCTTTGAAGATGCGTTGAGCTATCATCTGTCGCAAAAGCTTGCCTCGGCGGAAATGCCCGCCATGCTGATCCGGCAGGTGTTTGACGAGGCGCTCAAGGCCGATCCCGACATTGGCGCGGCTGTCCGCGCCGATCTCGCCGCGGTGGTTGACCGTGACCCGGCCTGTGATGAGGTGCTGACGCCGTTCCTTTATTTCAAAGGTTTTCACGCGCTGCAAAGCTACCGCATCGCGCACTGGCTATGGGGGCATGGCCGGGAAGCGCTGGCGCTGTTTTTCCAGAACCGTATTTCGATGGCGTTTGGCGTTGATGCCCATCCGGCGGCCAAGATCGGCCGCGGCATCATGATCGACCACGCCACCGGCGTCGTCATCGGCGAAACCACCGTGATCGAGAATGATGTGTCCATCCTGCAAGGCGTCACCTTTGGCGGCACCGGCAAGGAGCATGGCGATCGTCACCCCAAAATCCGCGAAGGCGCGCTGATCGGCTCGGGCGCGAAAATTCTCGGCAATGTCGAGGTTGGCGCGCACAGCCGGGTCGGCGCAAACTCGGTCGTCTTGAAGCCCGTCCCCTCGGGCTGCACGGCCGCTGGTGTTCCCGCCAAGATTGTCGGCTGCGCAGGCTCGGAAACCCCCTCGCGCGATATGCAGCACAGCTGGCCCGAAGACGCGATTGAGCAGTGATCACTCGCCCGGGTCGATAATCTGCATGTAATCGACCAGCGGCGCCCAGTCGGGAAAGCCGAAAAAGCCGTAGAAATTCGCGCCGATGAACAGCGCCATGGGGATGGTCACCATCCCCATCAGCAAGCCCGCATTGGGCAGGCCGCGCCGCGCCATCATGATGAACATGCCAAGCGGCATGACCACGGGCAAAACGGTCAGGAAAAGCTCAAAGACGATAAAAAACGCATTCACCGACCGCCCCCCAGAAAACCCCGCGCGCGGGCGCTCAGCCCGTTTGCCCCAAAAGCGCGGCCAGCAAGCCCAGACCAATCAGCCATTGCGCGCCATAATAGGTGGCCCAGATCGCCTGCCCGGCGGCGGGAAAGGGCCGCTTGAATTTTTCAATGGCGATCATCAGATCCGACACCATGAACAGAACCGCGCCGATCACAACCCAGTTGGATTGAAGCTCTGCAAAAATCGATGCCATCGCCATGACGGCAATCACCAGCACGTAGAAAAAGACCGGCAAGGCCATTTTGCCCAGCCCCGGAAACAGCCAGACATAGCTTGCCCCGCCAAACAGCAAGACAAGAGCTGCCCCCGCCAGCTCATAAACCAGCGGGTCAAATGGCAGGGGGATGAAGCTCGCATAGGCAATCACATACGCAATATGGCCCATCAAAAACGCGCCCAGCCCCTGAACGAACAGCTTGCCCCGGTCGAGCGACAGGAAAATATCGCCCAGCGTTGAAAAGGCCAGCCCGCCAACCAGCCACCAGCCTGCGGCAGGCACCGGCTGGGGCAGGCTCATCGCGACATAGACTGTTAACAGACCCACACCCAGCGCCTTGATCAGGGTGCGGCCGGGAAAGCTGTCCTTGTTGGTGAAGATGAAATAGACGGCGGACGCGATCAACGACGCCACGATCAGCGCCATGCGCGTATCATCCTGACCATCGCCGAATGTCATCGGCATGGGAATTTGATTGAGCATCGCGCCCTCCATCACCCGTTCTTCTCACCGCTTGTGCAATGGTCCGCCGGTTCTGGCAAGCCCTCCGGCGCGCCCTCAAGCGGTGCAATGGCCCCGGCATCGTCGAAGAAGGTGGCAATATCGGCAATCACCGGCGCGCGGCCCTTGTCGCGCAAAATAAGATGATAGCCGTCCGGGTAGAAGCGGTAGCGCACGCCATCAGGCACCCGCGCCATATAGCAGGCCAGCCCGTCCGCCATGATCACTTCATCCTTGCCGCCATAGGCGACAAAGGCTGGAATGGTGAGGCCCTGCGCGCGCTCAATCGCGCCATCCATCAGCCAGGCCATGCCGTACAGGCTGCGGACCGGCCCTTCGCGCATCATGTAAGGATCATCGGAAAGCTCACGCAGCCACTCAATATTGTCGGTGGTGACCACTTCAACCATATCGCCCGAAAAAGACCAGTCGGGGCCCAGGCGCCGCGCGCCTGACAACACCGCCCGGAAATAAAAGGGCAAAACGCGCCAGCCCCGCGTGGCAGGGGCCGCCAAAGCCACCGAAGTGACCCGCGCCTTGGCCTCATCATAGCCGTCAGATCCCATGACGCTGGTGATGACGGCCGCCCCCATGCTGGCCCCCACCAGATGAAGGCGCAAATCAGGATAAGCATCAGACACCGCAAGGATCATATGCGCCAGATCATCGATCATCTGGGGGGCTCCGGCCCAATGACCCAGGCTTTCATTGCGGCCAAACCCGCGCTGATCAACCGCAATCACCAGATAGCCGGCCTTCGCCCATTCGGGCGCGGCAAGGGCATAGTTGCGGGCATAATCAGCAAAGCCGTGCAACGCCAGAATAACCGCTTTGGGCGCGCCGCCGGGTTCGGTGCGGGTCAAGGCAAGCTTGGTGCCATCGGGCATGACCACATGATCGGATTGCAGCACCGGGACCTGATCGCCCTCGGCGACCGGGGTTTCAGCTTCCAGATTGGAGCACGCCCCGATGCTAAGCGCGCAAAAGCCGATCAATACGGGCTTGCAGAAGCGGAACCAGATCCGTTTCAAACCAGGGATGTCGTTTGATCCAGCCATTGTTCCTCCACGATGGGTGCGGCAGCGGTATGAGTTCAGGCCCATAGTCTTGCCATGCTTCAACCGTCGCGGTCAGCGATTTTTTACGCTGTTTGCCCAGATGCCAGGCTTGCGCGTATTGCCCGATAACCAGCGTGAGCCTCACCGAAGTCAATTGAGCCATCACCGCGGTCCGCCACAATTCGGCGCAGCGTTTCAAGGGCGGCTTGTCCCCGCCTTTGGCATCAAGGCCGGGAAAGCAAAAGCCCATCGGCACAATGGCAATCCTGGCCTCGTCATAAAATTCAACGTCAGACACGCCCATCCAGGCGCGCAACCGGTCCCCACTGGGATCGGTGAACGGTTTGCCGCTTTCATGCACCCGCGTGCCGGGCGCTTGTCCAACAATCAGAACCTTTGCAGACGATGAAGCGCGCAGCACCGGCCTTGGCTCATGCGGCAGATCATCGGCACAAGCCCGGCACACCCTTATGTCTTTTAACAGCGCCTCAAGGCTCATTGCTGTGATCGGGCTTCGCGCAGCATATTGCGGCCGATGACAATTTGCTGGATCTGGCTTGTGCCTTCATAGAGCCGGAAGATGCGGACATCACGGTAGAAGCGCTCAATGCCGTAATCGGCGACATAGCCCGCTCCGCCGAAAATCTGCACCACCCGGTCCGCCACGCGGCCCACCATTTCAGAGGCGTAGTATTTGCAGCAGGAACTTTCGGTGGTGACATTCTCGCCCGCATCGCGGCGCTTGGCGGCATCCATGATCATGCAGCGCGCGGCATAGGCTTCGGTCTTGCTGTCGGCGAGCATGGCCTGAATGAGTTGAAACTCGCCAATCGGTTGACCGAACTGTTCGCGTTCAATTGCGTAATTCACCGCCTCGCCAATCAACCGCTCGGCCACCCCGACACAGACCGCCGAGATATGCAGACGCCCGCGATCAAGCACTTTCATCGCGGTTTTGAAGCCGACACCCTCTTTGTCGCCAATCAGACATTCGGCAGGCACCTGCGCATCTTCAAAAATCACATCGCAAATATGCGCACCCTGCTGGCCCATTTTCTTTTCGGGCTTGCCCACCGACACGCCGGGCGTATCGCGCGGCACGAAGAAGGCCGAAATGCCGCCCGCGCCCTTATTGTCAGGATCGGTGCGCGCCATCACGGTGAAGACGCCGGCCTTGTTGGCATTGGTGATATAGCGCTTGGTGCCGTTCATCACATAGACATCGCCATTGCGGACGGCCGTTGTGCGCACACTGGCAGCGTCTGACCCGGCGGCCGGTTCGGTCAGGCAAAAGCTCGCAATCACTTCACCCGTGGCCAGCTTGGGCAACCAATAGTCTTTTTGTTCCTGACGGCCATCCATGATGAGGCCCTGGCTGCCAATGCCGATATTGGTACCCGCGACGGACCGGAAGGCGGGCGAAGTGTGGCCAAGCTCAAACGCGACCATCACCTCTTCCTCCATATTGAGCCCCAGGCCGCCAAATTCTTCAGGGATCGACAGGCCGAACAGGCCCAGTTCCTTCATCTGCTCGACAATGGTTTGGGGAACCTCATCATCCTCGGCGACCTGATGTTCGAGCGGAACCAGCTGTTCGCGGACAAACCGGCGGATCGTGTCGATCAATTGGGTGCGGGTCTCGAGATCGAGTGCCATGGGTGCCTCTTCTTTCCTTACTGACAATTTTGGCAATTTTGGCGGCAACACTGGCAGATTGCCCCGATAAAAGGAAGGCACTAGGGTTCGGCCACCAACACATCACAGCGTCATTCCGGACAAGCGTCGGAGGCGCATGTTCCGGAATCTGTTGGCACTGAAACGCGGCAGCCACAACGCTGATCCGTAGCGTGATGGTCTTTGCATCCGCTCAGCACCATCAGATTCCGGGCCTCACTGCGTTCGCCCGGAATGACGGGCAGGAGAATAAAATGGACTTCCAACTTTCCGACGAACAACGCGCCCTGCAAGAGGCTGCCCGCACTTTCGCCCAGAACGAGCTGAAAGAGCTTGCCGAAGCGCTGGAGCGCGAGAAAAAGCCCGTCCCGCGCGCCTGGCTCAAACGCTATGCCGAAATGGGCTTTCTGGGCATCAATATCGCTGAAGAGTTTGGCGGCATGGGGCTTGGCAATCTTGAAGCGCTTCTGGTGCTCGAAGAATTTGCCAAAATCTCGTCAGCCGTTGCCTTTCCCGTCTTTGAGGCCAATGTCGGCCCGGTCCGCGCGCTGGAACACTTCGCACCCGATGCGCTCAAACAATCCGTCATTCCCAAGGTCACCGCGGGGGAGCAAATCGTGGCGGTATGCATGTCCGAACCCGAGGCCGGCACCGCACTGACCGACCTCAAGACCCGCGCGGTCATTGACGGCGATACGATCACGCTGAACGGCACCAAACGCTGGTGTTCCGGTGCGGGCCATTCCGACGGCTATGTCGTTTATTGCCGCCTGTCCGACGAACCCGGCGCCCGCGGCATCGGCGCGGTTTATGTCGAACGCGATATGGCAGGCGTCAGCTTTGGCGAGCAGGAAGATCTGATGGGCTTTCGCGGTGTGCCGTCGGCCGACATTTTCTTTGATGATGTCAAAGTACCGCTGGGCAATATGATTGTTCCCGCCGGGGGCTTCAAAAAGCTGATGGAAGCCTTTGATCTGGAACGCTGCGGCAACGCCACCATGGCGCTCGGTCAAGCCTCAGGCGCGCTGGAAGACCTGCTGGCCTATGTCGAAGAGCGCAAACAATTCGGTAAATCGCTGATCGAGTTTCAGGCCGTCCAGATCAAGATTGCCGAAATGGCCATGCGGGTGGAAGCAGCCCGCCTGTTGATCCATCGTGCAGCGGTCAACGCTCAAGGGGGCCTGCCTTCGATCTTTGAAAGCTCTGTCGGCAAGTGCTTCTCAAACGAGATGGCGCGCGAAGTGACCGGCATGGCGGTCCAGATGATGGGCGGCTATGGCTATTCCAAGGACTATCCGATGGAACGGCGCTTGCGCGACAGCTGGGGCTGGGGCATTGCCGGTGGCACGATCGATATTCAGAAGATCAATATTGCCTCGGCCCTTGCCGGGCGGCGGTTCGATCAGAGGAAATAACTTTCCTCCGCCATTCCGTCTCCCTCCCGTCATTCCGGGGGAGCCGCCCCTCAGCGGGGACGCCCGGAATCTGGTGGCACAGGGTCCAAACCGGCAAAGCGTTGATCGGTGGCGTCTCGTCTTACCCGGAACGAAGAACTGACAACAATTCCACAGCCGGTTTTCGTAACATTGCTTTAATAAAGCTTTTCATTTTTCGCATCTGCGTTAGACTTTCCCTTGGCAACATAAAAGACACTGATGGAGGGGTTGGATGTCTTTCGGGGGAGCGGCTGCACGCGCAGCCTTGGCGCTCAGCGTCGGAATTTGTGGACTGACTTTTTCTCAAATCGCACTAGCGCAGGATGCGCAAGCTGAAGCGGCGCAGGATGCCCCTGCAGAGCCTGCGGCTGAACAAGACGCTGTCGAAGAACAGGCGTCCAAGCCCAAACGGCAACGGCGCAAAACGCTCGATGAAGTGATCGTGACGGCGCAAAAGACCGAACAGACGATCCAGGAAGTGCCGTTTTCCGTCTCGGCCATTGGCGCCGAACAATTGCAAGAACAGCAAATTCAGGATTTTGAGGATATTTCACGCCTCACACCCAACACCCAGATTCAAGCCACCCACGGCTTTACCTCGATCAATATTCGCGGGCTGGGCAGCCCGGCCAATGACGGGTTTGAGCAGTCGGTCTCGATCCATGTCGACAATGTTTATTACGCCCGGCCCTCTTACATTCATCTGGCCTTTCTTGACCTGGAACGGATCGAAATTCTGCGCGGGCCGCAAGGAACGCTGTTTGGCAAAAACTCGATTGCCGGGGCGGTCAATCTGATCACCGCCAATCCCGGCCATGAATGGGAATATTCAGGCCGCGCGCTCTATGGCTCGTACAATCAGCGCCGCTTTGAAGCTATGATCAACGCGCCCGTGGTCGAAGACAAAATCGCCGTACGGGCGGCCGCTTATTACAATAAGCGTGACGGCTATGTGGAAAACAATCTGCGCGGCGAGGATCAAAAGATCATCGACACCCAGGCTGCGCGGATCAAGGTTCTGTGGGACCCGACGGCGGACCTGTCCATTGTTGCAGGCATTCAATATGACCGCATCCGCGACAATGGTCAGGGCTGGGAGGTTTATCACCCCTCCGCCCAGACCATTGATCACCATCGCCGCTACGTGCCGGATGCTGAATTTGATCTCGACTATGAAGGCTATGAGAACCTTGATGCCTTCAACCGCACCACGATTTTGAGCGGAACCGTCAACATTGTGTGGGATCAGCCGGGCTTTTCCTGGCACACCACCATGGGCATTTCCGATTTTGACGAGGAATGGCGATTTGATGGCGATTTTGGCCCTTCCACCATTCTCGACATTCTGAACGACGATACTTACCGGCAATACACGCTTGAAACGCGGATCAACTCGGCCCCGGGTGATTTTGAATATGTAGCGGGCCTGTTCTTCTTCCGCTCCGACTATACCGCCTTTTCCGATCTTGCGGCCTTCAGCTCCGATGAAGGATTGCAAACCGCGCTCAATCTGTTTGCGCCCGGTGGCAGTCAGGTCCCCGTCGTCGGCGGACTGGTGGACCTTCTTTTGTCGGGCCTTGAACCTGTTGTCGGGCTCTTGCCGCTGGATGAAGCCGTGGCGCTGCTGATTGATGACGGCATTTTGCAAACATTCGATCAGACCACCACGACCTATGCGGTTTTCGGACAAGGCACCTGGCACATCACGGACCGCTGGGAACTGATTTTCGGCGCGCGGGCAACCTATGAAACCAAGAAGGCGAAAATCAGCCAGGCCTTCAAACGCTCAGGCATTGCGGTCGGCATCATCTTTGACGTTGAAGCCTATCAGCTTGAAGAAGAGCGCTCGGAATTCGCGCTGACCCCCAAGGTCAGCCTGAAATACCGCTTCAGCGAGGAATTGGTCGGCTATGTGACGACCGCGGGGGGCTTCAAGGCCGGGGGCTTCAACCCGCTGGCGGCGAACAAGACCGAAGCGACCTTTGAAAATGAAAGCTCGCGTACCATCGAAGCGGGCCTCAAATATGCCGATGACGGCAACAAATTCACCGTCAATGCAGGTTTCTTCTACACAAGCTTCACCGATCTTCAGGTGAACTTTTTCGACGGCACCAATTTCTTTGCCGACAATGCCGCCGACGCCCGCACCATGGGGGTGGAGATCGAATCGACCTTCATCCTGTTTGAAGGCTTTTATGGACGGGCCAATTTTGCCTGGCTTGATACGCTGTATGAATCCTACCCCATGGGTCCCTGCCCGCCCGGTGCCAATACCGAATTTTGCGACCTGACCGGGCTAGAGCTTGGCCGCACGCCCACTTTTGCGGGCAATATTGGCGGGCTTTACACCACACCCCTGTTTAACTGGCCGCTGCAATTCGCCATCGGGGCCGACATTATCTATCAGGGCAAGATGCGGCTGGGACTGGTAGAAGAAATCGAATCCCAGGACGCCTATTTCATGTTTAACGGCTTTGTCGGCATTGGTGATCTTGATGACCGGTGGAGCCTGTCGATCCAGGGCAAGAACCTGTCGGACGAAACCATCCTGCTTTTGTCGGGCACCGTGCCGGTTCAAGGCGAAAGCTTCGCCGGCTGGGCGGAAACACCGCGCACAATTACGGCTGAACTGACTGTGCGCTTCTAGCATCTCCCCTGTGCGAGGGGTTCTTGCTAAGAGCCCTTCACTCATAATGCGGGAAGGAGAAGCGCTATGGAATCGGTGACCGAACAGGATGGCAGCACATGGGTGCCGGTGGAAATCGCTGAGGGCCCGCTTAAAGGCTATAGCTGGTATCCCGACAGCGACCCGTTTGAGACGCTGGCCGGTCCTATGGGCCGCAGGCACAATGCGGATGGCTCTTATTCCTGCGCCTTCTTTGCCGAGGAAAAGCACTGCAATGGCCATGGCCACCTGCATGGCGGCATGTTGATGACGTTCGCGGACTATTCGCTGTTCGGCATCGCATCCGACGTGCTTGACGGGCCGTGTGTGACCGTGTCGTTCAATTCGGAGTTTATTTCCGCGGTTGGCCCCGGCCAGCTGATTGAGGCCCATGGCGAGGTTGTGCGCAACACCCGCACGCTGGTGTTTGTGCGCGGCACGATCACCGGGGGCGGACAGGCGCTGCTCACCTTTTCGGGCATTGTGAAAAGGATCAAGAAATGAGTTTGACCCTGTCGGTTCTGGACCAAAGCCCGGTGCGCGAAGGCGGCACCATGGATCAGGCCGTCGCCGAAACCATTGCGCTGGCCAAGGCAACCGACAGGCTGGGCTATCACCGCTACTGGGTGGCCGAACATCACAACACACGCTCCTTTGCAAGCTCAACGCCTGAAGTGCTGATGGCCCGGCTGGCAGCCGAAACCGACCGGATCCGCATTGGATCGGGCGGGGTGATGATGACCCATTATTCGCCGCTTAAAGTGGCGGAAAATTTCCGCATGCTCGAAGCCCTGGCGCCGGGCCGGATTGATCTGGGCATCGGCCGGGCGCCCGGCGGGGATGCCAAGACCACGGCGGCGTTGCAGGCGGGGCCGCAAAAATTCTCGCTCGATGCCTATCCAGCGCAGGTGCGGCTGTGCCTTGAATATATGGCCGACAGTCTGGGGCCTGAGCATCCCTTGCATGGCATCTACGCCAATCCCAAGGGTGCGGGCCTGCCCCAGACCTGGATGCTCGGCTCCTCCATCAGTTCCGCCCATATTGCCGCCGTGATGGGGCTTCCGTTCTCTTACGCGCATTTCATTGAAGCCCAGGGCGGTCCCGATGCGATGGCGAGCTACCGCATGCATTTTGAGCCCTCCGCCTACTGCACCGAACCCAAAGGCTCGCTGGGGGTCTTTGTGCTCGCCTGCGAAGACGAAGAAACCGCCCAGCGCGAGGCGCTGACCCGCAATCACTGGGTGCTGAATTTCCTCAAGGGCCAGGGCGGCCCTTTCCCCTCGCCCGAAGAAGCCGCCAAGGCCCAATACTCCCCCCAAGACCTTGAAATGCTCAAAGCCATTGAACAAAGAGGCATTGTCGGAACCCCCGATCAGGTCAAACAGGGCCTGGAGGCGCTGGCCGGTGAGTATGGCGTTGACGAACTCATCCTCGTCACCATCACCTACGATTTTCAAACCCGGCTGAAATCCTATGAACTGCTGGCCGAGGCCTTCGGTTTAGGGACTTGACCCCACCCCGGCGCATGGGCCAGATAGTCCGCGATTTTCGGGCGCATGTCCGGGGGAGACAGGACAAGAGGGCGGAACGACCGCCAGGCCCATTCATTCAACTCAGCTTTTTGAAGGAGACACTCCATGAGCATCAGCTTTGACGGTAAAGTCGCGATTGTGACCGGTGCGGGCGGCGGTTTGGGCCGGTCCCACGCCCTTGAGCTTGCCAAGCGCGGCGCCAAAGTCGTGGTCAACGATCTGGGCGGTTCGGTTGACGGTTCAGGCGGCAGCTCGGACGCCGCCGAAGCCGTGGTCGCCGAAATCAAGGCCGCAGGCGGTGAAGCCATTTCCAACGGCTCGTCGGTCACCGACGAAACCGGCGTCGACAATATGGTCAAGCAAACCATGGACGCGTTCGGCCGCATCGACATTCTGGTCAACAATGCCGGCATTCTGCGCGACAAGAGCTTTGCCAAAATGTCGAATGATGATTTCCGCCTGGTCGTTGAAGTGCATCTGATGGGCACCGTTTTGCCGACCAAAGCGGTCTGGCCGATCATGAAAGAGCAGCAATATGGCCGCATCATGGTCACGAGCTCGTCAACCGGCCTGTACGGCAATTTCGGCCAGACCAACTATGGCGCAGGCAAGCTCGGCGTTGTCGGTTTCATGAACACGCTGAAGCTTGAAGGTCAGAAGGACAATATCAAGGTCAACGCGCTTGTGCCGGTCGCCTACACCCGCATGACCGCCAACCTGATGCCGCCCGAAGCCGAAGCCATGCTGAAGCCTGAACTGGTGACGCCCGCCGTCATCAATCTGGTGAAAGACGATGCCCCCACCGGCACCATCCTGTGCGCCGGCGCCGGTGTCTATTCGGCCGCGCAAATCGAGGAAGCCGAAGGCGCGTTCCTGGGCAATGAAGGGGTGACGGCCGAAGATGTCGAAAACGCCTGGGCCACCATCACCGACTTCTCAAACGCCAAGCCCTTCTTCATGGGCGGCGAGCAGACCGGCAAGGTCTTTGAAATGGTCACCAAGGGTCAAAAAGGCTGATTTTGACCACAATTGCGTGCGAGATTACCGCGTCCCTGACGATCAGGGGCGCGGTTTTTGCTTGAGGTGGGTATGAAACGTTTCGTGTTCGCGTGTGTTGGTGCAATCGTCATGGCGGGCGCCGCGCAGGCGCAGCAAACCTTTGACAAGACCGACCTCAATCAGGTGCAGCTGCGCTATTCGGAATGCACCGCGTTCTATTATGCCGGGGCGGTCGGCTATAACGCCTATGGCAAGACCGAAGACGCTGAAGCGCTCAACGCCCAGGCCCACGCCGCCCTGGAGCTGGCAGTCGTTGTTGGCACCAGACTTGGCCTGTCCGAGACGGATATGAACGCCCGTATGGCATCCGCTGAAAATTGGGTGATGGAACGCGCCGGCCGCGATCTGGGCAATTATGAAGAGCTGATTACCGAGATGGGCGCGCCCTGCCTTGATCTGCTCGAATACCCGCCCCGCGCCCTGTTCGGCGAGGGCAGCCAGCCCGCCGGTGAATAACCGCCGGGCCAGCCAGAGTTTACGCTTTTGACAGGATTTTGAGATCGGGTGCCGCCGCGAGCAGGCCACCAAGCTTGGGCTGGGCGGCCGCAAAATGCGGCGATTTCATATGCGCATCAAATGCGGCCTGATCGGCATATTGTTCGAGCACATAAAAGACATGGGGATTGTCCGCTGCGGTGAACAGATCATATTGCTGACAGCCCGCTTCATTGGCGCGCACCGCCTCACCCAATTCGGCCATCACAGCCTTGAACTCGTCGGCTTTGCCGTCCTGCACGGTCAACACCGCCACAATACCAATCGACATGATTTTCTCCCTGATTTGAGTATCGAATGCGGTGACTGTAGGGGCCAAGCGCGGCGCAATCAACGGCCTTTGAAATCACCGGGGCGCTTGTCAAAAAAGGCTTCAATCGCCTCCATATGATCCTGGGTCGAATGGGCGACCGCCTGATAGCCCGCCGACATTTCCATCACCGTATCGAAGGTCGAGGTCTGCCCCGCCCGCAACAGCCGCTTGGTCATGCGCAGCACGGTTGGCGGTTGCTCAGCCATACGGTGGGCCAGGGTTTGCGCCTCTTCCAATAGCCGGTCGGGGGCGTGGATTTCAGATACCAGACCCCACTCTTTTGCCTTTGCGGCATCAATCACATCGCCGGTGTAAAAAAGCTCCGACGCGCGCGCCATGCCGATGACCCGCGGCAGCAACCATGCCCCGCCATCGCCGGGATTGAGGCCAAGCTTCAGGAAAGTCACGCCGAACTTCGCGGACTGGGACGCAAGCCGCGTATCACACAGACACGCCAGATCGCAGCCTGCGCCGATGGCCGGGCCATTGACCGCTGCGATCGCGGGCACTTCAAGCCCCCACAACGCCCGGACCATCCGGTGAATGGTGACCCGGTAGGCTTCGCGGATGGCCGCGCCGCCACCGCCGAACATGCCGTCCTTGTCGCGCATAGCCTTGATATTGCCACCGGCCGAAAAGGCCGTCCCCGCGCCGGTCAACACCACGGTGCGCACCGACGGGTCGGCATTGATCCGCGCCACAGCCTTCACCATCGCCTCGACATCGGCGGGGTCACCCATGGCGTTGCGGATATCGGGCCGGTTCATGGTCAGCGTCACCACATGGCCTGATTGGTCATACAGCAAATTGTCGGTCATCTTTCACTCCCAATAGATTTCCTGCATTCTGTAGCATGCCCGGCACTGTTTGAGGGAGGCATCGATCATGCCCAGCACCACCACCAGCTTTCACGCCCTACACACTCAAAAGCCGGGCTTCCTGATGCCCAATTGCTGGGACCTTGGCAGCGCTTTGGTGCTCGCCGCCGCCGGATTCAAAGCCATTGCCACAACGAGTGCAGGCATCGCCTTTTCTCTGGGCAAACCCGATTATTTTGTCGGTGACCCGGCCATGGCGGTCGGCCGCGACGAGACCATCATCCGGGCCTCAGAGATCGCCCGTGCCGTATCCATTCCGGTCAATGCCGATCTGGAAGACGGCTTTGGCGCAGCGCCGGAAACGGTTGCCGAAACCATCGCCATGGCGGCAGCCCAGGGGATTGCAGGCGGCAATATCGAAGATGTCGCCGCAGGAGCCGATGCGCTTTATGATGAAGAGCTTGCTGTCGAAAGAATAGCTGCTGCTGCTGAGGCTGCGGCCCCCAGCGGCTTTGTGCTCACCGCAAGGTGCGACGCCTTTTTGAAACGCGCAGACAATGCACTTGAAACCGCCATCCGCCGGTCAAACCGTTTTTTGGAGGCCGGTGCGGCCTGCACCTTCGTTCCCGGCCCCACTGACCCCGACACGGTCAAGACTCTGATCACGGAAATCAACGGGCCGTTCAATCTTGTGATGGGGCTCGGCAACTCACAAGGAAACGCCCATGACTGGATAGCCATGGGCGTTCAACGCATCAGTGTCGGCGGATCGATTGCCCGCGCCGCTCTGGGCTTTATCCGGGAAGCCGCGCTGGAGTTGCGCGACAAAGGTACGGTCGACTATGCCAAGCGCCAGATCCTGCAAAAGGATCTGAACGCCCTGTTTGCGGACGAGGTCTAGTTGCTCAAGCTGGCGTAGCGCTTGATGTGATGATCGGTATTGCCGAACAGCGCATCAATCATCGTCAGGCGCTTGAAGAAGTGACCGACATTAAGCTCATCGGTCATGCCCATACCGCCATGCAGCTGAACCGCATTCTGGCCGATGAAGCGGCCTGATTTGCCGATCTGCACCTTGACGGCCGAAGCGGCCTTTTTGCGCTCGGTCTCATCTTCATTGATCTTCAGATGCGCCATATAGGTCATCGACACGGACTGCTCATGCTCCATGAACATATCGACCATGCGGTGCTGCAGAACCTGAAACTTGCCGATCGGCACGCCGAACTGGGTGCGGGTTTTGCAATAGTCCACGGTGGTGTCGTTCAGCACCTTCATCGCACCGATTGATTCTGCGGCGAGCGCGGCGATTGTCTCATCGGCCACTTTTTCGATCAGCGGCAGGCCCTTGCCCGCTTCGCCAATGACCGCATCGGTACCGACTTTGACATTCTCAAAGGTGATTTCCGAGGCGCGCAACCCGTCAACGGTGGGATAGTCGCGGCGCGACACGCCATCGGCCTTGGCATCGATCACAAAGACGGTGATGCCGTCTTCGTCACGCTGCTCCCCGCCCGTGCGCGCAGTGACAATCAGCATATCGGCCCACGGACCGGCATGGACAACGGCCTTGTAGCCGTTCAGCACATAGCCATCGCCGTCCGCCTTGGCCGTGGTGGCAATATCGGCCAGATTGTAGCGGCCTTGCGGCTCGGCATAGGCGAAGGCAAAGATTTTTTCGCCGCCGGCAATCTGCGGAATGAATTCCGCTTTTTGTGCATCTGTGCCGCCATGGCGCAGGAAACCGCCACAGGTCACAACCGTTTGCAAATAAGGCTCAACCACCAGGCCGCGGCCAAGCTCTTCCATGATCACCATCATTTCGATGGGGCCATAGCCCAGGCCGCCATGCTCTTCTTCAAACGGCACGGCCAACAGGCCCAGTTCGGCAAAGGTGGCCCAATGTTCGGGCTTGCGGCCTTCTTCCGTCGCGATGATCTTGCGGCGGGTGTCAAAATCATACTCATTGTTGACGAAGCGCTGCACCGTGTCGCGCAGCATTGATTGTTCCTCGGTGAACGAGAAGTCCATCCCCTGTCCCCTTCTTCGTGAACGTTGAAATAGCTGGTGATGCCGGGTCTACAGACCCAGCACCATTTTGGCAATGATATTGCGCTGGATTTCGTTGGAACCGCCATAGATCGCGGTCTTGCGCGTGTTGAAATAGGTCGGCGCATTGCCCACGGCATAATCGGGACCGACCGGATATTCGTTCCAGCCCTCATCCTGGCCTTTAAAGAAGGGATGGGCATACATGCCGACCGCTTCCATGGCGAGTTCGGTAATCCGCATCTGGATTTCAGACCCGCGAATTTTCAGGATCGAGCTTTCCGGTCCCGGATGACCGCCTTTGGCGAGCTGGGCGAGCGTCCGCAGATCGGTATATTCAAGCGCGGTCAGATCGATCTCAAGCTCGGCAAGCTTTTTGGCGAAGTCAGGATCGGTAATCAGCGGCGCACCATCGACCGTTTCGGCACGGGCGATATCTTTCAGCCGCGCCAGATTGCGCTTGGACCGCGCCACCGCGGCAATGCCGGTGCGCTCATGGCCCAGCAGGAACTTGGCATAGGTCCAGCCTGCATTTTCTTCGCCAACAAGATTATCAACAGGTACGCGGACATCTTCAAAGAAGACTTCATTGACCTCGTGACCGCCATCCATGGTGATGATCGGACGGACCGTGATGCCCGGCGTTTTCATGTCGATCAGCAGGAAGGAGATACCGGCTTGGGGCTTCACTTCGGTGTTGGTGCGCACCAGGCAGAAAATCCAGTCGGCATGTTGACCAAGGGTCGTCCAGGTTTTCGAGCCATTGACGACATACTCATCGCCATCGCGCACCGCGCGGGTTTTCAGCGAAGCAAGGTCAGACCCCGCCCCCGGGCTCCGAATAGCCCTGACACCACCAGTCTTCGCCATTATAGATGCGCGGCAAGAAGCGTTCTTTCTGCTCCTGGCTGGCAAAAGTGTAGATCACCGGGCCGACCATCGAAATGCCGAAAGGCAGGATCGGCACGGTGCCAGCCTCGGCCATGCATTCCGAATAGATATATTTCTGCGCCGGGGTCCAGTTTGTACCGCCCCATTCTTCGGGCCAGCTAGGGGCAACCCAGCCTTGCTTGGCCAGAATGCGGTGCCATTTCAGAAAATCTTCTTTCTCAAGCTCAACACCTTTTTCGGTCTTGGCTTTGAGTTCAGCCGGATAATTATCGGCGATGAACTGGCGGACCTCGTCCTGAAAGGCAAGCTCTTCGGGGGTGAAGCTGGTATCCATTCTTTCCTCCGGTGCGAATCTTTTGTCAGGGAGATACGTCGTCTCGTCCCGGCTGGTTTGCCCAAATCAGACGACAAAGGTTACGCCCCTCCTCCCACAAGGGTACGTAACTGACAATTCGTCAGAAACCTAAGGTCTTGGCGCACGAATCTCAAGAGAGTTGACGCGCGCGTCAATCTTCCGCGACCTTCTGCCCGATGACGCAGGGGAAACCGGTCCAAAGCCGACGCCGTCGCCGTCATTCCGGGGCGCGCAGCAGCGTGAACCCGGGATGACAAGACGCTAAAGCCCTCTCCACCACCGTCATCCCGGAAAGCCGTCAGGCTTAATCCGGGATCTCTATCGGCTCACCCTGTAAAGCCCTGATGATAGGGATCCCGGCTCGCGGACCGCCGTCCTTGGCCGGGATGACGCACACATCGCAACTCCTCCACGCACCGGCAGGGAAAACTGTGCCTTTCTCCGTCATTCCGGGGGAGGCTTATTAAAGCCGACGCCCCCCTTTCGTCATTCCGGGGCGCGCGGCAGCGCGAACCCGGAATCTGAAACCGGCACCGCCCATCCCGTCATCAGATCCCGGGTTCTGGCATGAGCCAGCCCCGGGATGACACGTGTTGTTTACCCTGCAATCCGCACCGGCACATCGTCAAAACCATTGACGAAATTGGACGCCACACGCACCGGCTCACCCACCAGTTCGACATGATCGAAGCGTTTGAGGATTTCTTCCCACAGAATGCGCAATTGCATTTCGGCCACCCGGTTACCCATGCAGCGATGGATACCGAAACCAAACGAGATGTGGTGGCGCGCGCGGTCCCGGTCAATGCAGAACCGGTCCGGGTCATCAATCACATCACCGTCGCGATTGCCCGAGCAATACCACATGACGACCTTGTCGCCCTTTTTGATGGTCTTGCCGTGAAAGGCGACATCTTCGGTGGCGACGCGGCGCATATGTGACAGGGGCGTCTGCCAGCGGATGATTTCTGACACCATATTGGGGATGAGACCGTGATCAGCTTTGAGCTTTTGATATTCCTCAGGAAATTCGTTCAGCGCGACCAGCCCGCCCGAAGCTGAATTGCGCGTTGTGTCATTGCCGCCCACGATAAGCAGCATGAGATTGCCAAGCAATTCAAACGGATTGTCGATCATATCCTTGGTGTCGGCATTGTGCGCCATCAGCGATATGAAATCGAATTGCGGTTCGGCGGCGGCGCGTTCTTTCCACACATCCTGGAAATAAGTCAGCGCCTCAAGCAGGGTTTGGATGCGCGCTTCTTCATCCACACCGGCGACGCCCGCGCCTTCTGTGGTGGTGGCCGCATCGGACCATTTGGTCAACAAATGCCGGTCCTCAAGGGGAATGGCAAACAAGGTGGCGAGGGTCTGCATGGTCAGCTCCCGGCTGACATGATCGACCCAGTTAAAGGTTTCATTGCGCGGCAGGGCATCAAGAATTTTGCCTGCCCGATCGCGGATCAGGCCTTCAAGGTCGGCAAGCCGCTTGGGCGACACGGCCGGTGTTGCAGCCCGGCGCTGAATGTCATGAATGGGCGGGTCCGACGCGATGAACATGGGCGTCTCGAAATCCTCCCGCTGATCACCGATTGCAATCGCAGGTTCAGACGAAAACTTGCCGTGATTGGTATCGATCTCGACAATATGGTCAAATTTGGTGATCGACCAGAACGGGCCAAACGGGCTTTCGGGCGTGTAATGCACCGGATCTTCCGCGCGCAAACGCCGGAACACGTCATGATGGCGCTGGGTTTTAAACAGCTCGCCAAAACTTGGGTCAAGCACATCAAGCGAAACAGAATTCGGATCGGCCAGAAGCTGGCTGAGCTGGCTGGAATGATCGAGCATGGTGGTCTCCCTGTTATTTTCTTGGGCGACACCATGCGGCCAGAGCCTGAAATCTACAATCACGAAGATTAAGCCACTTTGATCGGTTTTTCCGATTTATTGACGGCGCAGCCCTGTCGCCCGCTCATCATCCCAGGCGCTTTCAATCTGCCGTTCGAGCGTTTCGATAAAGATCATCAAGGCTGGAGAATGGGGCCGGTCAGCTTTGGTGGCCAGCATGGCCGGCAATTCGGGGACGGGCGTATCGCGGTCGGCCGGCAAAAGCGCAATCAGCCCGGCATCAAGAAAATGCTGCAGGCTTGCCCGATAATGCACCGAAAACGCATCTGAATTGCGGACAATGGCGATATTGGCCGCGGAATCTTCAGACGACACGCTCATCACCTGGCGCAAGTCGCGTTGACCCCATATGTCGGTTTGGCTCCGCTCCGACGCCGCCATGACGCTTTCTGGAATGGACGGCACGATCACTTTGATATCGTGCGCACGAAAATAGGCGGCGGGATCGTCGCAAGTCAGAAATGGATGATCGGCCCGGCAATAGATCAAAGCTGGCGGCAGCATGAGATCTAGGCATGTTGCCCCGCTGGGCGGCAAATCGGGCTTGAGCCCGAACAGCACATCAATTTCGCCACTTGCCAGGCGCGGCATGAGCTCATCAAAGGTTCCCACCTTCATGGTGAACCGCAAATCAGGGTAGCTTTGCGTCATCTGCCCGATCGCCGGCCCGACAAAAGGATCGGCGACATAAGAGGTGCAGCCCACCACCAGATGGCCGGTCTTGAAATTGGCCAGCATGTCGACATTGCGCTTGGTTTGTTCAAGCCGCGCTTCAATCTCGCGCGCCGCTGTCAGCACGATTTCACCATACGCCGTCGGGACAATCCCGTTTTTGTGGCGCTCGAACAGCGCAACGCCATAGAGGTCTTCCACCCTCTTGATGCTTTCGCTCAAGGTCGATTGGGAAATATTGAGGTGATCGGCCGCCCGCCGGAACGAGCGGAAACGCGTCAGCGCCAGCATATGTCTGATTTGGCGGGCCGATTCCATGATCGGAAAAGCCTATCCGATTATCAATTGGATCGGCAATTCTGATGAAGCGAAATACCGCTGCCGGCGGTGAGGACTGAGGGAGCTGCCGGCAGCGGTGACTTCAAGAGGGGGCCTTGTCCTGGAACAATGTCCGCAAGAGCCAGAACACGCCTTCCCCCTGAACTTCGCGCATCTCATCACTTTGACCGGCCGGGCGAAGCCCGAACCGGACATGATCGAGCCGGGCGATGGAGCGACCATAGTCTTGTGTCCGAAATCCCATGATGTCCCTCCGCTCGCTCGATTTATTTGCGAATGATTTGCAACTGCACATTAGCCGATCCCGTCTCCCTGTCAACTGCTTTTGCGACACATTCTCAAAAAATGTGCGCATCTGTCCCCTTGCCCTGTGCCCATCAAACGCCTACCACCGCCGCATGGATAACAAAGCCGCCATCAAAAGCCCCTGCATCTCGGTGTGTACCGTCGATGGGCTGTCGGGCTATTGCCTGGGCTGCTATCGCACGCTCAAGGAAATCTCCAACTGGTGGGTGATGGACGATGACAGCCGCGATACGGTGATGGCTGAGCGCGACAATCGCGAGCAGATCGCCAAGGACAAGCGGGCCGCCTGGGCCGCCCGGCAGAAAGCGGCGCAAAAGGCGTCTTGAGCCTGTCATACTGTTCGGCCTACTTTGCCTGCACCCGATTCCTCAGCTAGGTCTTCCTGATGTTTCCCAAACCGCGTACCGACCTCGTCGCCAATACGGCTGATTTTGAACGTCTGCCTTATGTCACGCCCAATGGCTTCCGCGAATATGATGCCCGCTGGGTGTTTGAGCGCGACATCAATCTGATGGGCATTCAGGCGCTCGGTCTGGGGCTTGGCACGCAGTTGCATGAGATGGGCCTGCCGCTCACCATCACGGTGGGTCACGATTATCGCTCTTATTCAGGCTCGATCAAATATGCGCTGATCTCGGGACTGATGGCGGCGGGCTGCAAGGTCCATGATATTGGTCTTGCCCTGTCACCCATGGCCTATTTCGCCCAGTTTGATCTGGGGACGTCGGCGGTTGCCATGGTGACGGCCAGCCACAATGAAAATGGCTGGACCGGCGTCAAGATGGGCGCATCCGCCCCCCTCACCCATGGTCCTGATGAGATGAGCCGGCTGAAGGAAATCGTGCTGGGCGGGGATTTCCGCCTGGCTGACGGCGGCTCCTATGATTTTGAACCCGGCGTGCATGAGCGCTATGTTGCCGATCTGGTTGGCACCACCAAACTCAAAAACCCGCTCAAGATCGTCGCGGCCTGCGGCAATGGCACGGCGGGAGAATTTGGCCCCCGCGCACTTGAAGCGATTGGCGCAACCGTTATTCCCCTTGATGCGGAGCTGGACCACAGCTTCCCCCGCTACAACCCCAATCCCGAAGACATGACCATGCTGCACGCATTGGCAGAAGCGGTGCGCGAGCACGGTGCCGATGTCGGCATGGCCTTTGACGGCGATGGTGATCGCTGCGGCATTGTCGATGACACGGGCGCGGAAATCTTCGCCGACAAGGTCGGGCTGATCATGGCCCGCAGCCTCGCCAAACAGCATCCCGGCGCAACCTTTGTGGTCGATGTCAAATCAACCGGGCTGTTCATGACCGACCCGGTTTTGAAAGAAAACAACATCACCACCGATTATTGGAAGACCGGCCACAGCCATATGAAACGCCGGGTCAATGCGCTTGGTGCGCTGGCGGGCTTTGAAAAGTCCGGCCACTATTTCCTCAATGACCCGATCGGCCGGGGCTATGATGACGGCATTTTGACTGCCATCCGCCTGTGTGAAATGCTGGATGCAGAGCCGGGCAAAAAATTCTCGGATCTGAAGGCCGAGCTTGGCCACACATTCTCTTCGCCCACCATGGCGCCCTATTGCGCCGATGAGCGCAAATATGACGTCATCCAGATGATGGTCGATCAGTATCAGGACCTGGTCGATAAGGGCGAGACGATCCTGGGTCAGAAAGTCACCGAGCTCATCACCGTCAATGGTGTGCGCTTCCATCTTGAAGATGGCAGTTGGGGCCTGGTGCGGGCCTCATCCAACAAGCCCTCCTTGGTGGTGGTTGTCGAAAGCCCGACGTCAGAAGCGCTGATGAAACAAATCTTTGAAGAGATTGACGCCCGCCTGCAAGCCACCGGCGAAGTCGGCGAGTACGACCAGAAGATTTAAACACTCAAAAACATGCGGATCGCGGTCAGCGCCAGAAAGGCCGCGAAGACACGTTTAAGCGCCAGCACGTTCATTCGGTGGGCCAGCCGCGCGCCCCATGGCGCTGCGAGCACTGTGGTCGGCACGATAAAGGCGAAGGCAAGCAGGGACACATAACCCAGCGCATAGCTTGGCCGTCCCTCCACGCCGAGACCCGACACGGCAAAGCCAATGGTGCCGGGCACTGCGATCACCAGACCAAGGGCCGACGCGGTGCCCACCGCGCGGTGAATGGGCGTGCCGAAAATAGTCATGATTGCGACCGAAAAGGTTCCCCCGCCAATGCCCATCATGGCCGAGAACAGCCCGATTGCGCCGCCCATCAGCCCCCGCCAGGGCTCACGCGGCAAGTGATCGGCCATTTTCTTGTCGGTCCTGCCCGTCGCCATGTTGAAGGCGACAAACAAGGCAAGCACGCCAAACAGGATCTGCAGCGCGGCGGCGGATGAAATCTTGGCAAGCGCCGAGCCGATCACCACGCCCACCACCACGGTCGGCGCCCAGCTTTTCAGAATTTGCCAATCAACCGCGCCGCGCTTGTGATGGCTGCGCGCCGAGCTGATCGCGGTGGGAATGATGGTCGCCAGCGATGTTCCCACCGCCAAATGCATGCGGACATCGGCGGGGATGTCCAGCAGCGTGAAAACGTGAAACAGCACCGGCACAACAACAATACCGCCACCCACCCCCAGCAATCCGGCAATCAGTCCCGCCGCTACCCCGGCCGCCAGCAAAATCGCGGCCATCATGATCAGCTCTGACGTGATCTCCATCATGCCGCCGCCTCGCATGTGAGCGGGACATGGGCCGCCGCCTCGATCAACAGATCAGCCGTTGCGCCCTCACGATGCACATTCTCGCTGAGATGCCGCCGCCAGCCGCGCGCGCCGGCACAATTCTGAAACAGGCCCAGCATATGCCGGGTGATGTGATGAAGCGGCGCGTCTGCTTGGGCGGCATAGTCCGCCATGGCCTCAACAATCTCGTGACGCGTCTTGGCAAACGGGGCGGCACCAAACAAAACCTCATCGACCTGCGCGAGCAACCAAGGCGAATGATAGGCCGCCCGGCCCATCATGACGCCATCCACATTTGCCAGGTGACCTTGCGTGTCTACAAGCGTGTCGATGCCGCCATTAAGGATGATCTCAAGGTCAGGCCGCGCCTTTTTGAGACCATAGACGCGGGGATAGTTGAGCGGGGGAATGTCGCGATTTTCCTTGGGGCTCAGCCCTTCAAGCCAGGCCTTGCGGGCATGGACGGTAAAGCTTGTCACCCCTGCACGCGCGACCGTGTCGACAAAGCGGCTCAAATCTTCATCCTCATCCTGATCATCAATGCCGATGCGGCATTTGACCGTGACGGGGACGGAAACCGCGGTGATCATCGCCTCCACACAATGCGCAACAAGATCGGGTTCAGCCATCAGACAGGCACCGAACCGGCCCGATTGAACCCGGTCGGACGGGCAGCCGACATTGAGATTGATCTCGTCATAGCCACACCCTTCGCCAACTTTGGCAGCCTCCGCCAACAGCGCAGGGTCAGACCCGCCTAATTGCAGCGCCACGGGATGCTCTCGCGCGTCAAAGCCAAGCAAGCGGTCGCGATCGCCATGGATGACCGCGGGGGCGGTGACCATCTCGGTATAGAGCAACGCGCGCGCCGACAGCTGACGGTGGAACATCCGGCAATGCCGGTCGGTCCAGTCCATCATGGGGGCCACGGAGAATCTGCGGATCACACTCATGCCCCGTCATAATCCAGCCCGCGCGAAATGACAAAGGTCAACAGTTGCCCGAACGCAACCTCTAATCCTCGACTAACATTGACAGTCGATGTATAAATTCAATGATGAACATCGCAGAAGAAGATTGATAATGGCCAATAAAGTAGTACTTGATGCCCTAATTAGCCGCGCCGACTTTGCCCAACAGCACGAAGCTCCAAACATCGACTTAGTTAACACACTAAGCATTGATCAAATAAGCGGCAACAGTCCATTTTTGAAACTATTAAGAAAGCCCGACTTTCAACGCGAAACCAATCACTGGACCCCCACTCATATATATAAACTAATTCAAAGCTTCGCCACAGGTGAGTTAATTCCCTCTATTATCTTATGGAAATCAAATTCCTACGTATTTGTTATTGACGGAGCCCACAGATTAAGCGCTCTAAAGGCTTGGGCCAATAATGATTACGGAGACGGAACAATTTCTTACGACTTTTTTAACGGCAATATAGGATCTGAACAACAAAAAAAGCTAAGCAAACGCGTCGATTAGTCGAATCTCATGTAGGTAGATTTGAAGATTTTCGCGGAATGTCTGAATCTGAGCTTGATTCAGGTGCCGATAAAGCAAAAATGGCATCAACTATTTTTTCTAGAACGTTACATGTTCAGTGGATTCAAGGCTCACAAGAAGTCGCTGAAACGTCGTTTTTTAAAATCAATTCCCAAGGCACGGCACTCGATAAAACTGAAGAGTTAATTCTTAGAAATAGAAAAAAGAGCTACGCTATAGCGTCGCGGTCTATAGTAAGGTCAGGCACAGGGCACAAATATTGGTCAGATTTTTCAGATGAAAAACAACAACAAATTGAAGACCACTCAGATAACGTAAACAAGTTACTATTCCAACCAGACATCAAAGAACCGATCAAAACATTGGATTTACCCCTTGGCGGCACTTCATCTCCGGTCGACGCGCTCAAAATGTTGATTGACATATTTTCCTTGGTTGATGGGTACTCTGATCCGGCAAAAGCAATAAAAGAGTTGGGTGAGGATAAATTTGGGGATAAAACAATAGAAGATCTGAGAAAGGCTAAGAAGGTCGTTAATCGCATAACGGGAAATTCACCTTCTAGCCTAGGACTACATCCAGCGATATATTTTTATACAGATAGAGGAATACATAGTAGATTCTTATTTTTGGGAACCTTTAAAGCATTTTCTGACGCAACCAGGAACAACAACAAAGCCTGGTTTAAAAATTTTACTAAAAATCGTTCAAGAATGGAAAAGTCATTAATTGAAAAAAAGAGTCTGATAAATCAAGGTCTAGCCAACGTCAACAGCAGACAAAGAATTGATAGAGTGGCGAATTTGATCAACTTCCTGTCTCAAGAAATTGAAAATATCCCAACAATCACAAATGAAAATATTGCAGACGCATTGGGCTTAAAAGGCGAATTTGGATCGTTGACCGACGCCTTGGAGTCGATTGATTTTTCAGATGAAACTAAGTCGCTTGTGTTTTTAAAAAATGCGCTCGAATCCGCTGTGCGCTGCCCGGTGTGCAATGGCTATCTGGACCCTCAAAAATCAGCTTCATACGATCACATTAAGCCAAAACGCGACTTAGGTGACGGCAGCGCGGAGAACTGTCAAATAACGCACCCGTTCTGTAACACTGCGATCAAAAGATGAATTTAAAACTACAACAAACGAAATAGTGTTTCGGAAGAAGTTAGAAAAAGACCTGATCGTTCCGAAACAGTTCCGAAGCGGGTGTTGGCGGATTTTCCGGCGGCTTTCCATCCGAAATAGTCATGCCCATCCACACCACATCATGCCACTGGCCGAATTTGAAACCGACCTGGCGATAGACGCCGACCTCGTCCATTCCGAAGGATCGGTGCAAACCCACGCTGGCCGCGTTCGGGAGCGTGATCCCCGCAAACAGGGCGTGATAGCCCTGACGCTTGAGTATCGTGATCAACACCGTGTAGAGCCGTGTTGCCAAACCCTGCCGGTGATAGTCAGAGTGCAGATAGGCCGTCACATCAGCGGACCAGTCATAGGCCGCCCGGCCCGCATGGCGTCCGGCATAGACATAGCCCGCGATCCGGCCCCCATCGTCAGCCACAAGCCAGGGATAGTGCACCAAACAGGTTTCCATGCGCTGGGCCATCTCATCGGCCGATGGCGGCACGGCCTCGAACGAAATCGCCGTTTCGGATACATAAGGCGCATAGATCGCCGCAATGGCGGGCGCGTCATCAAGCGTGGCAGGGCGGATGATCATGGGGCGCACTCCTTCCTCCGCAGTTTAGCAAAGAAATGGTTGGCGCAAACACAAAGGGCCGGCCCCATCAGGACCGGCCCTTCACAATGACGCCAGAGGCTTACGCGCCTTTGGGCAAATCCTTATAGGCCACATCCTTATCAACGCGGATATCGCCGGGCATGCCCAGCACGCGTTCAGCAATGATGTTGCGCAGGATTTCATCGGTGCCGCCCGCAATCCGCAGACCCGGCGCCCACATATAAGACTGGTGGAACTTCTGCGTATCGCCGGTGGCTTCCTTGTCCATCATGACACCGGCCATATCCATCAGCTCAAGCGCAAAGCCTGACAGCTCCTGCAAGCGCGGGGCCGACACAACTTTGCCGATCGAGCTTTCGGGTCCCGGCTGCTGGCCTTTCGACAAAGCGGTGATGGTGCGGAAGCGGGTATATTTCAGACCCTGGCCGCGCGTGTACCAGTCCGCCAGTTTCTGGCGCACATCCATGTCCTTGATCGCCGGGCCGGTTTCAAGTTCAGTCGCGCGGGCAAGTTCAATCAAATCCTCAACATCGGCACCGGTTGCACCGCCCACCGCCAGACGCTCATTCATCAGCGTGGTGATGGCAACCTTCCAGCCCGAGCCTTCCTCGCCCAGCATTTGCGCATGTGGCACGCGCACATCGGTGAAGAACACTTCGTTGAAGTTTGCCTCGCCCGACAGCTGCTTGATCGGGCGGCATTCAATGCCCTCGCTCTTCATGTCGATGAAGAACATGGTGAGCCCCTTATGCTTGGGCACGTCTGGATTGGTGCGGGTCAGCACAATGCCATAGTCGGAATAATGCGCGCCTGAGGTCCAGACCTTCTGGCCGTTGATCACCCATTCATCGCCATCGCGCACCGCTTTGGTGCCAAGGCCGGCAACATCGGACCCCGCCGAGGGTTCCGAAAACAGCTGGCACCAGATTTCCTCGCCGCGCAAAGCAGGCAAAACATAGCGCTTGTTTTGCTCATCGGTGGCATAGGCCATCATGGTGGGGATGCACATGCCCAGGCCGATTTCGAAAAACCCGCCGGGCACCAGGAAATTGCTCTCTTCCTGTGAATAGATCACCGACTGGATCGGGGTGCCGCCCCGGCCGCCCCATTCCTTGGGCCAGGTGATCTGGGCAAAACCGGCATCGGCCTTTTTGGCCTGCCATTCCTTGCCGAGCTTGAGAGCCTCGTCTTCGGAAATACCGGCGCGCCAATTTGAGCTTTTGTCGGTTTTGGGTGTGGCATTCGTTTCAAGAAACGCGCGGGCTTCGGCGCGGAATTCGGCTTCTTCTTTGGTATCGTTAAAATCCATTTTGAATTCTCCCTTACGCGCGCTTACGCGGCGTTCTTTTGTTCGAGGCGGGTGACCAGCAGGTCCTTCCAGTAGCGCTTGGAGCCCAGCGTCAGGCTCAACAGGCGCGCCCGCTTGTAATGCAGCTGGCAATCGGCTTCCCAGGTGTACCCAATACCGCCATGGGCCTGAATGTTTTCAGCACTGGCGAAATCATAGGCGTCACACGCACTCGCCCGCGCACCGGCTGCCGCAATCGGCAACTCCGCCGAGTCGACCGATAAAGCCCAGGCACCGTAATAGGCGTTGGAGCGTGCAAGCTCATTGCCGATATACATGTCGGCCAGCTTGTGCTTCAGCGCCTGATAGCTCGCAATCTGGCGGCCAAAGGCATAGCGCTCCATCGTATAGTCTTTCGCCATGGCAAGCGCGGCGTCCGCCCCGCCAATCTGCTCAAAGGCCATCATGACGGCGGCACGGTCAAACAGGCGCTCCTTCAGCGACCAGCCCTCACCGTCGGCACCGAGCTGCTCAGCCGCAGCCCCGTTGAATGTCAGGATCGCATGGCTGCGCGAACTGTCGACCGTACGCACGGTGCGCCGCTCAACCCCCTCTCCCGATAAATCAACCAGCGTCAGAACCGCGCCGGATTTGCCATTGGCCAGCACAATAGCGAAGTCGGCAATATCGCCATCGGCGACAGCCACCTTTTCGCCTGTCAGGGTCGAACCATCAAACCGGGCCGAAAGATTTTTCGGGCTGACCGGCTGGGCCCCTTCGGCGGTGGCCATACAGCCAATCGCCTCCCCGCTTGCCAGCTTGGGCAGCCAGGTTTCTTTCTGCGCCGGAGTGCCGGCCATCAGTAAGGCTTCGGTGGCGAGATAGACGCTTGAAGAAAATGGTACCGGAGCCACAGCGCGGCCAAGCTCTTCCGCGATCACGCACAGCTCAAGATAGCCAAGTCCCAGACCGCCAAACTCTTCGGGGATGGCAGCGCCCTGAAAGCCCATCTCGGCCAGACCCGCCCACAGCGCCTTGTCATAAGGCGTGTCGGTGTCGAGCACTTTGCGCACGGTCTCAGACCCGCATTTGTCATCGAGATAACGCCGCGCGGTCTCGCGCAGCATTTTTTGTTCATCGGAAAAATCGAAGTTCATTCTTTATCCCTGTCATTGTTGTGTGATGCGATAGCGAACCGGGAGAGCATCCGCCAAATCGCGGGTTTCAATCAACCCTCCATTCAGGGTACGACACGAATTATCAACCTGTCTTTCAGGGTACGACACGACGTCATGACAGATCACATCTATGATATCGCCGTGATTGGCGGCGGCATTAACGGCGCAGCAGTGGCCCGCGACGCGGCGGGCCGCGGACATTCGGTTTACCTTGCGGAAAGGGATGACTTCGCGGAAGGCACCTCCTCGCGCTCGTCCAAGCTGATCCATGGCGGTATCCGCTATCTTGAACAATATGAATTCCGGCTGGTGCGCGAGTCCCTGCATGAGCGCGAGACGCTGATGGCGATCGCACCGCATCTGGTTTATCCGCTGCGCTTTCTTGTGCCGATCAAGCGTGGCCAGGACCGGCCGGCCTGGATGGTGCGGCTTGGCCTGTTTTTCTACGATTTTCTGTCGGGCCGAAAATTGTTGGCGCGCTCTGGACGGCTCAAAGCGGCAGACCGGGCGGACATCCCCCGCCTGCGCGCCGTCGGCCTGTCGGGCGTGCTGCACTATCCTGATTGCTGGTGCGATGATGCCCGGTTGACCCTTGAGACGCTTTTGGATGCGCGCACGCGCGGCGCCGATATCGGCAATCGCCGCGAGGTTGAGGAAATCACACTGCGGGAGAATGGCTACAGCTTGCGGGTGCGCCAAGCGGGACAGCGCCACACCATCAAGGCGCGGTTCGTGGTCAATGCGGCCGGTCCCTGGGCCACCGAGGTGCTGACCCGCGCCCAGGCCATCGGCTCAAACCGCAAATTGCGGCTGGTGCGCGGCAGCCATCTGATCGTGCGCATGCCCAATCCCAAAGACCCCAATGCCTATCTGCTACAAAATGAGGATGGCCGGGTGGTGTTTGTCATTCCCTGGCTTGATGACCGCTACCGCATTCTGGGCACCACCGATGCGCCCCATGATGACGACCCCGCCAATCCGCAATGCAGCGATGAGGAACGCGACTACATTCTCGATATCTATAATCGCTATTTCGATGATCATCTGACACCCGACAAAGTGCTGACGACCTATTCAGGTGTCCGACCGCTGGTCGATGACGGAGCGGACAATCCCTCGAAAGTCAGCCGCGAATATGAGCTTGATGTCCACCAATCGGGGGATGGTGCCTTTCTGACGATTTTTGGCGGCAAGCTCACCACCCACCGCACGCTGGGTGAACTGGTTTTGTCTCGTTTGGAAGAGCTTGGCTTGCCCGAACGCGACCCCTGGACCCAGTCCGAGCCAATCCATGGTGGCAGCCTGGACCGCACTGCGCTGGCCGAGCTGGCAGCGCAAGGCCCCGCCAATCTGCCCGTGATGGTGCGGCGGCGCTGGGTGTTCACCTATGGCGATGAAGCCAAAAGCCTCTTCACCCAGGTGACGCAAGACCCTGCACTCGCCGATATGGTGGTTCCCGGCGTGCCGCTGGCTGAACTGATGCATGCACGTGATGTCGAGGATGCGTGCACGGGCACCGATTTCTTGTTCCGGCGCACCAAGCTATTCATTGACCTCGACCCAGCCGATCAGGACATCATCCATCAATGGTTCAAAAAATATGCGCGCTGACCGGCGTCGCCGAGACATTCGCCAGCCATTTTGAACAAGACCTTGAGGTCGGCGCAGGCCTTGCCGTCTTTGTCGAGGGCGAGTGCGTCGTCAATCTGTGGGACGGTTTTGCCGACAAGGCCAAGACGGTCCCGTGGGCAGCCGATACGCTGATTAATGTCTGGTCAACGAGCAAAAGCCTGCTCGCCCTGTCCATGGCAATGGAAGTTGATCGCGGCGCGCTGCGTTATACGGACATGGTTGCGCAGCACTGGCCTGACTTTGCCCAAGCCGGCAAAGCGCAGATCACGGTTGAACAGCTCATGTCCCATCAGGCAGGTCTCAATGCCTTCCGCGCCGATATGAACCCCGACGATGTTTATGACTGGGCGTTGTGCACCGCGCGCCTCGCCGCACAGGAACCATGGTGGCAGCCGGGCCGTGACACCGGCTACGGCGCCCTGACCTTCGGCTTTGCCGCCGGGGAAATGCTGCGCCGCGTCTCAGGCCAGATGCCCGGTGCCTATCTGTCGGACCACATCACAGGACCGCTCGGTGTCGGCGATCAGCTTTATCTCGGCCTGCCGCCATCGCAGCATGACCGCGTCGCCGAGATGATTAAACCGCGTGGCATGCCCCGGTCAGGTGATGGCGAAAAGCCAAGCGAAGACGCGATCCGCGCCTTCCGCAATCCGCCCATTGATGCCAACCGGCCCAACGACCCCGCCTATCGGGAAGCGCAAATTCCCTCCACCAACGTGCAAGCCACCGCTTATGGTCTGGCGCGGGTGTTTTCAGACCTTGCGCAGGATGGCGGGGCGCTGATCAGCGCTGAAACGCGGGAGGAGGCAACCCGTATCCGCTCGACCCGGCGCGACCGCACCTTGCGCCAGCCGATGAACTGGGCGGCGGGCTTTCTCGTCAATGACGGGGCGATCTATGGCCCCGGCCCGCGCGCCTTCGGTCATTCGGGATTTGGCGGGTCGTTCGTCTTTGCCGATCCCGACCGGCGGCTGAGCGTCGGCTATGTCATGAACCGGATGGATGTGAACCTGTTCGCCGATCCGCGTTCAAAAAATCTGATTGGCGCAATCGTCGCAGCCCTTTAGTCTCCCTTAAAGGGAGTGGTGCTTTGGCAAGCCTGGACGACAGATCAGCCGACACGCAAATCGAAGCGGGACAGCCGCGCGAATGGATGACGCGCCGGTTTATCATCGCGCTTGTGCTGGTTGGCGCGCTTGCCATCGGCTCTTTCGTGATCTTCCAGCTTTCCGCGCGCAACAGCCAGACCGTCACCGCCTCGATCGAGTTTCTGGGCCGCCAGCGCATCATGCTGGAGCGGTCAGCCTTGCAGCTTCATCTGATGCGCAGCGCAAGCAACAATTTTGACTATAATCAAGCCCGCGCCCGGCTAATCGAAACCATTGATGTGCTGGAACGCGGCCATCGCTCGGTCGTTGGCGCGGTCTCGCAATTCGGTCAAACCGAACGCTGGCAAGGCGAGCTGTACCGCATTTATTTCGGCGCGGCCGACGCGCTCGATGCCAAGATGCGCCGCTATATTGCGCTCAACCGGCAAGTCACCGGGCTCAATGAAGCCACCGTCCAGCGCCGGACCGAAATGATCAACTCGCTGATCACAGATTTCGAGCCGGTGATCGAAGCCGAACTGGCTGAGGCGATGCTGGTGTTTCAAAGCGAAGGGGCCGCCGCGCTCAACCGCATCCAGAATGTGCAGTTCGGCGTGCTGATCGCCATTCTGGGCCTGTTGATGCTGGAAGGGCTGATCATTTTCCGGCCGATGATCGACCGGGTGGATGCCGAAATCACCCGCAATGCCGCGATCAGCGCCAAGCTGCGGCAGGCCGCCGATACGCTGGAACAGGAAGTGCGCGCCCGCACCGCTGATCTTGAAGCCGCCCGGCAGGAAGCCGAGCGCGCCAATATTGCAAAATCGCGCTTTCTGGCCGCGGCGGGCCACGATCTGTTGCAACCGCTTGAGGCCATCGCCTTGTTTGCCGGGGCGCTTGACCGCACTGCCACCGAAGACCGCAGCCGGGCCATCATTTCCGATTTGCGCGGCGCGCAGCGATCGATGCGGCGGCTGCTCAATTCCCTGCTCGACATGTCCCAGATCGAGGCCGGCGCCATCGAACCCAACCCCGATCAAGTCGCGGTCGACCCGCTTTTGGCAGCCCTTCATGCCGAATTTGAAGCCCAGGCCAATCAAAAGGGTCTGTCGATTGCGACGGTCAAAAGCGGGGCGGACATCATTGCCGACCGGCTGCTGCTGGAACGCACCTTGCGCAACCTGATCGCCAACGCCATCCGTTACACCGAACAGGGCCGCATCCTGATCGGTGTGCGCCATCTGGCTGAGACCGTGCGCATCGAGGTGCACGACACCGGCCCCGGCATCGCGCCTGCCGATCTCAAACGCATTTTCGACGAATTCCATCAGTTGAACGATCCCGGACGCGACAAGTCCGAAGGGCTGGGCCTTGGCCTCACCATCGCCTCGCGCTTTGCGGAGATGATGGACATGAAACTGTCAGTCCGCTCAAATCCGGGCAAAGGCTCGGTCTTCAGCCTCGAAGCACCAAGAGCCTAAAGGCGCTCAGCGCTGGCGTTCGGTCACCAGCAACACAGCCTGGGTGCGATTGTCGACGCCCAGCGTACGCAGGATGGCGGTGACATGGCCCTTAACCGTGTTGATGTTGAGCGCCAGCCGGTCGCCGATCTCGCGGTTGGACAGACCTTCAGCCATCATGTCGAGTACATCGCGCTGCCGCGGGGTCAGCGCTTCAAGCCCCTGTCCGGCAGCCTGACCGGCCTGGGCGGCGGGGTCGGCCCCCAACCCGCCCACTTGCGGGGGAACATAGGTGCCGCCCGCCATCACGAGACGCAAAATGCTCAAGAACAAGCCATCATCAGTGGTTTTGGGGACGAATGCTTTCGCCCCGTGATCCAGCACATGGCGCATGTCTCGGACATCATCGGACATGGAAAAAATCACTACCGGCACCGGCGCCACCTGATCACACAGATCCTGAAGGGCGGGGCCCGGAACCGGATTGGGCGCAAAAAGATCGAGCAGCAAAAGATCGAACGGGCCATTTTCCAGCGCCACTTTGCGTGCGCTTTCAAATGAGTTCGCCTCCTCAAACGTCATGTCGGGTGCCAGTTCAGCCAGCAGATGTTTCAACCCGCTGCGCACGATCGAATGATCATCGGCGATCAAGATACGCATAAACCCTGTTTGCTCCATCGTTAACGGCTTGTTAGCAATCTCATGTGCATTATCGCACGCAGGTCAGGGAACGCCAAATCCCGGACCGATGCAGGAAAAGCACCTCCCCCCAGACCGATCCTGCATCCCCTATGAGTACCCCAACGAGCTCCCCCCAGAGCTCAAAGAGCGGCAGTTCCCCGACTGCCGCTCTTCTCATATGGTTCGGTGCGCGCTAAGAGAGTTTGAAAATTCCACTCTGCTTGAAGCGAGCCGATGGCCCAAACCGACACAAAACCCGCAAATTCCCGCAAAAGCCGGCCGCAGCGTGCCGACACCAAGATGCGAATCCTGGATGCTGCGCAGGATTTGTTCAACGAACGCGGGGTCAACGCGGTCACCACCAATCACATTGCTGCGGAACTGGGGATCAGCCCCGGCAATCTCTATTATCACTACCGCAACAAGGAAGATATTATCTGGCACCTGTTTCAGCGCGTCGAGATCGAGGTCGACCCGATTCTCAATGTTGAAAAAGGCGAAATCATTGATGCAGAACGCATGGCGTCCGACATCACCCGGGTGATGCAGGTGATGATGGATTTCCGCTTCCTGTTTTCCGACATTGTCGGCCTGGTCAATCGCGACCCGCGCATGGAAGAAGAGTTCCGCGCCCTGCAGGAACGCACCGTCGAACGTATCGCCGGCACTTTTCATCAGTCTTACGCCGCTGGTCCCATCGTGGCGGACACGCCGCAAGTGATTGTCGAGGCGCTCGCGCGCAATATGTGGATTCTGATCATCAACTGGATCAGCTTTGTACAAAGCTCCAAAACCGAACCCGGCGCGCCGATCACCAAGCTCGACCTCGCCCATGGCGTGTTTCACATTTTTACGATGATGCGGCCTTATATGAGCAAAGAAAGCATCGAGGATCTGGAATCCATGTTCGATTTTTCTGCGATCGAACCGCCCAGCCGCTAGCCCAGCAGGCTTTGCCCGAACAGGAAGACCAGTTGGGCGATACCGGTGCCAAAGCCGAGCACCCCGCCAATCGCGATCAAGATCCATTCATCTTCCTTGAAGGCCGGACGGATCAGGTCCTGATATTCTTCAGGCGTCATGGCGGCCATCCGCTCATAGAGCATTCGGGCCACATGGGCGGCGCGTTCTTCATTGAATTTCTTGTCGTCAAAAATTTCAGCCGACAGATCAAGCGTGCGCTCCTCAAGCTTGTCTTTCATTTCGGCATAAGCGGTCGGCCCCATCATCACCTGCGCGGTGACCCGTGTCATGGTGGCGTCCACCGCCGGGCGCAAATGACGGCGAATGATACGCTTGGTCTTGTCCGCATTGGGGCCGTTCAGAACATTGTGCATCAGATTGCCGATGGTCAGCACTTCACGGGTCGACAGCCGTGCAAAGGTCGCTGAAACCTGCTTCTGCCGCTTGATGAATAGACCCTGCATGGTGAAGGGCCCGACCTTGGTGGGCTCTAGGGGGCGGAAAATCACATTCAGCGCAATCCAGTTTGTGGTCGCCCCGACAATAAAGCCAAACACGGGCAGCACCCACCATGAGGGATAATAGATCCAGGCAAACATCTGGATGACGCCGAACAGGAAGCCCAGATAAAGGCCCGCCTTGATGACAAAATCGAACTCGGCCTTGCCGCACTCCAGAAACATGTGATTGAGCAGGGTTTTGTCTTTCGACAGCAAATCAATCGACATCTGGTTGAGATCGACCAGCTCTTCGGAGCGCTCGGTAATCTCGTCCATCATTTTGTCGGCGATGCGCGGGATCTGCCAGCGCGCGCGGGCATAGACAAGCTCGCGCGTCAGACGCGGCAGGTTCTCCCACAACACCCGGTTGGTGTCGCGCATCAGGTCATCGATCATATCGTCAACCCGGGGCATCAGCTGATGGATGAAATGCGCCCGCATTTTTTCCGCTTCCATCGCCTCGAAGATCTCCTTGGTCGAGCCGAGCTTGGCGAGCGAGTTCTCGACGAAAATGTTCGACATTTTCACGCTTTTGGACGGGATCACGCCCTGCCAGCCGAAAAAGGGCGGCCAGCCAATGGGTTCGACGGGATAAAAGCTCAACTTGAGCGCAAGCCAGTTGGTGCCCCAGCCGACCGCGCCCGCAATCAGGGGAATGGCGACATAGAGCCAGAAGTCTGGATGACTATAGATTTCGACCAGTCGGTCGAGCAGTTCGGCGGCCATGCTCCCCCCGTGGCTGCAAAGCCAAGAACATTGATATTTCGGCAAAGATTAGAATGATTTGCGCCAAATGGCCACGATCTTGTGACGAACAATTGTCCCACTTTGTTATAGTCGGCATATGGATGACGGAAGCGAAAAGTGCGCCTTGTGCGCCCGCCCCCTGGGTCGCAAGACCGAACGGCATCATCTGGTTCCCCGGCTGAAAGGCGGGCGGGAAACCGTAACGCTCCACCCCATCTGCCACCGCAAAATCCATTCTATGTTCACCGAAGCAGAACTCGCCCGCAGCTTTTCCACACCGGAATTGCTGCAAGCCCATCCCGCTATCGCAGATTTCATTAAATGGTTACACAATAAGCCCGCTGATTTTTATGCACCGACACGAACCATTAAGACAGGGAGGAGACGCCGATGAGCGCCCCGCGCCCCATTTCAGGTTATGACGGGCCTGAACTTTATGAAGCCGCCGGATTTGCCCACTATCTTTACACAAAGGGCGAAGGCCCCGCCGTGGTGGTCATGCACGAGCTTCCCGGTCTGACCGTGGAATGCCGCAATCTGTGCGACTTGATCGCCGATGCCGGCTACCGGGTTTATCTGCCCCTTATGTTCGGCAAGCCTGAAACGACATCAATGCTGGGCAACACCTACCGGGTGTGCGTGTCGAAAGAATTCCGCATGTTCGCCGCCGATGAGACAAGTCCGATTGTCGACTATATGAAAGCGCTGACCAAACGCGCCCATGCCGAATGCGGCGGGCCTGGTGTCGGGGTCATCGGCATGTGTTTGACCGGCAATTTTGTGCTGTCCTTGTTTACCGAACCCGAAGTGATCGCACCGGTGGCCTGCCAGCCCTCCATGCCGCTGTTCAACAAGGCGGCCCTTCACATGACCCCCGCTGATCTCGCGACGGTGAAAGCGCGCGCGACCGAAATGGGGCCCGCCTCCATCATCGGCTTCCGCTACAAAAAAGACCCGTTATGCGCTGCGGCCAAATTTGAGCGTCTGCGCGCCGAATTCGGTGAAGGCTTCAATGGCACCGAATTTGACGGCGGGGTGAAACACTCCACCCTGACCGACCATCGCCACCCTGACGCGCTGGCCAAAACGCTCGACTTTTTCAGTCAAAAATTGCGGGCCGCGCCAGCGGCGTGAACGGATAGAAGCGGAGATTGGCGTACAACGCCAAGCGCTGCGCCCCCGGCACAGCCGGGCCGCGGGCATGAAAGCCGCGCGTATCGGCGATGACCAGCGTGTTCGCCGGGACTGGATAGGCTTTTGCCGCGCCATAGCCCAGCGCGGCAAGCCCGTCCGCGGAGATACGGAAGGCGCCCCCCTTTTCACGCGCATCAGGGTGAGAGCGGCGGCGGGCTTCGGCATGCTCCCACCTCAGCCGCGCCGCTGACAGGCGATGGCTGCGCGGCACATAAACAAACGGGCCGTCTTCGAGCGTGACCTCATCCAGGAACAACCAGAATTTAACCGAGCGATGGAACGTGTCGCGGTGCAAATCCTTCTGCGGATCATGGGCCTGCGCTTCCTGGCCTTGCACCGTCAGATAGAGCTGGACGCGGCCAGGATCGACCGGCACAGCCGCTGCCGCCGTCATCATCCGCCGGAACGACGAGGCGCGGACGGCCGCGAAAGACTGCGGCGTTCGGGTTTGATCAAGATCAAGGAAGCGATTGAGCGTACTGCCATCATACCGATCAAAGCCGCCGTCAAACCGCTTTTTGGCCCCAAACCCGCTTTCAACACCTGGTCTGGCCGGCCGCCGGGCTTCAGTTTGGGCAATCACATGCCGGGCTTCTTCGCGAAGGGTCTGGAATGTTGAGGAAGGCAGAAAATTATGGGCAATGCCAATGCCGTCCCGGCGCAACGATCGGATCAGGCCGGGGTGACCGCCGGTGCCGGAGAGGATGGCGCGTTCAACCGTAAAGAAATCCGCCAGCACCATGCGCGCGGGATGCAAACCCAGCCGGTTCAAACCCGGATGACCGATCCAGGGGTCACGGAAACTCTTGTCCCAGCTGAGCGGGCTCAGACCGGGAACCCGGCGCCAGAATTTCTGAACCATAGCGGCGTCCTGCCCAGCGATTGCATTGGGACCACACTCATAGGATAGAATAATAAAAAAGGCGATGGGCTATGCACAACTGGCAAACTGAATTGACCGATCTTCTGGGCGCGCGCGCCACCACCCAACGCGGCATTTGTGACGAACATGCCGGAGGGGCTGGATATCAACCGGGACACAATCCCGACATGGTGTGCTTTTGCCACTCCACCGAAGAAGTGGCGGCTGTCCTGAAAATCGCCGACGCGCACACTGTTCCGGTCACCGCTTTCGGCGCCGGCACTTCGGTTGAAGGCCATGTCATCCCGGTCAAAGGAGGCATTTCGCTCGATCTGTCACAGATGACAGGCATCCTTGAAGTGAACCGCGACGATATGGATTGCCGGATTGAAGCCGGTGTCCGCCGCGAGGAACTCAACAGCCATTTGCGCGACACGGGTCTTTTTTTCCCCATTGACCCCGGCGCCAACGCCACGCTGGGCGGCATGGCCGCAACGCGCGCCAGCGGCACCAATGCGGTGCGCTACGGCACGATGCGGGAGCAGATCCTGGGCCTCACCGTCGTCATGGCCGATGGCTCGGTCATCCAGACAGGGGGCCGCGCACGCAAAAGTTCAGCAGGCTATGACCTCAACCATTTGTTTGTCGGTCAGGAAGGCACGCTGGGCATTGTGACTGAACTGAGGATCAAGCTGCACCCCATCCCAGAGGCATTGACGGCCGCGGTTTGCCAGTTCCCCGATTTGGCCAGCGCGGTTGATTGCGTGGTCGCCATCATGCAGTCAGGCATTCCGGTCAGCCGCATTGAGCTGCTTGATGACAAGCAGATGGGCGCCTCAATCGCCTATTCCAAACTGACGGGGTTTGAGGCCAAACCAACCCTGTTTTTTGAATTGGGCGGTTCTCAAAGCGCCGTGGAAGAACAATCCGAGCTGATGGCCGCGCTGGCCGACAGTTTCGACGGCAGCGCCTTTCAGTGGGCAACCCGGCAAGAAGACCGCACCGCTTTGTGGAAGGCACGTCACGATGCGCTGTGGGCGGCCATGACGCTCGCGCCGGGCAAGGGCCCGTTGTCCACCGATGTCTGCGTGCCGATCTCCAATCTGGCCGAAGCCGTCACCCGGGCCCGTGGCCATATCGACAAGGCCGGCATCACGGGGACGATTGTGGGCCATGTCGGCGATGGAAATTTCCACTGCATCTTGTTTGCCGATCAAGCCGACACCAACGAATGGAGCCGTTTGTGGGAGGTCGACAAGGCCATCGTCGCCGACGCGCTCGCGCTGGGCGGCACCTGCACGGGTGAGCATGGCATCGGTATTGGCAAGCGGGAGTTCTTGCGCACCGAACATGGCGCGGGCGTTGATGTGATGGCAAAAATTAAGCAGGCCCTTGATCCCAAAGGCCTGCTCAATCCCGGTAAAATTTTCACCGATTAGCTTGGTCTCGTCATTCAGCAGCAATCTGCATGGATTTGATTTCGAGATATTCCTCGAAGCCAAACAGCCCGCCTTCGCGGCCTGTTCCCGATTGTTTGTATCCGCCAAACGGTGCAGCCGGATTATAACCGCCGCCATTGACGTCAACCTGACCGGCCCGCAAGCGGCGGGCGACGCGTTGGGCGTCTTCGACCGTGTCCGCCCAGACATAAGCCGCCAGACCATAAACCGTGTCATTGGCTATCTTGATTGCGTCTTCTTCATCTTCATAGGTCAGGATCGACAGCACCGGGCCGAAAATTTCTTCCTGGGCGATGGTCATGTCATTGGTCACATCGGCAAAGACGGTGGGGCGCACATAATAACCGCGATTGACGCCTTCGGGCATTTCAGGCCCGCCGGTGACGAGGGTCGCGCCCTCCTCAACGCCTTTTTCAATATAGCCACGCACGCGATCCTGCTGGACCTTCGAGATCAGCGGCCCAAGCTTGGTCGCCTTGTCAAACGGATCGCCGACGGTGAAGCCTTCGGCCTGTTCCTTGGCAATCCGTACGGCATCATCGCGCTTTGCGGCGGGAACCAGCATGCGGGTCGGCGCGTTACAGGCCTGCCCCGAATTGAGATAGACCGAATTCACGCCCGCGCGCACGGCTTTTTCAAACTGCGCATCGGCCATGATGATATTGGGCGATTTGCCGCCCAGCTCCAGCGCCACACGCTTGATATTGGCGGCCGCCACTTCCGACACCCGCTTGCCCGCGCGGGTTGAGCCGGTGAAGGACACAAACTCAATTCCCGGATGGGCGGCAATCGCTTCGCCCACCGTCGGGCCATCACCCGACACCAGATTGAACACACCGGCAGGCAGGCCGATGGCATCAAAAATTTCAGCCAGGATAAAGGCGTTGAGCGGGGCAACTTCCGAAGGCTTCAATACGACCGGGCAACCCGCTGCAATTGCCGGGGCAACCTTGAGAACGATCTGATGCAGCGGGAAGTTCCACGGCGTGATGCAGCCCACCACGCCGATCGGCTCGCGTACGATCAGTGAATGACCGACTTGCTCTTCAAATTTGTAGGTCTTGAGCACGTCGACAATGGCGCTTGCGGTGGCCAGCGGCAGGCCCGCCTGAATGGCCTTGGACATGCCCAGCGGCATGCCAAGTTCGCCGGTGATGGCCTCCGCAATTTCGCCCTGGCGCTCATGCAGGCCTCCGATCATTTTTTGCAGCCACTCGACGCGCTCCTCAACGCTGGTTTGCGACCAGCTGGGGAAGGCGGCTTGCGCAGCCGCCACGGCGGCATCAACATCGTCTTTGTGACCCGCAGGAATGGTGCCGATCACCTCTTCGGTTGAGGCTGAAATCACCTCAATTGAGCCCTCACCCTTGGAGGGCACCCAGGCACCGCCAATATAAATCTTGTCATGCGTTTTCATCGCATTCTCCCTTCTGGTTTCATCAAAGACTTGTCAGAAACTCGCGCAGCGCAGCACCAATCTGGTGCGGCGAGTCTTCCTGAATAAAATGGCTGCCGCGCACGGTGATTTCCGTCTGGTTCTTCCAGCTGCGGCACAAATCCCGTACGGGTCCCTGGATCAAAGCTCCGGGTTCGGCATTCACAAACAATTTGGGGATCTCCGTCTCAGCCATGAACGCCCCATAGCGCGACACGATTTCAACCACATCGGCAGGCTCCCCGACCAGCGGAATTTGACGCGGCCAGGTCAGTGTCGGCCGCCGGTCTTCGCCGGGATTGACGAATGGCGCCCGGTAAACCGCCATTTCAACATCGGTCATGTCGCGCAAGATCGCGCCGGGCAGCACCATTTCCACAAACACATTGTGCTCAAGAACCATCTGTTCCCCTGCCGGCGAGCGAAAGCCCTGAAACACCTCGCGCACCGCTGCGGGAAAATCTTCCCAGCTCGGCACCGGGGCGACAATCGCTTCCATATAGGTGATCGACGCGACCCGGTCGGGATTGTCCATGGCCCAATTGAAGCCAAGCGCAGACCCCCAATCATGGAGGACCAGATGCACAGGACCCTGAGGAATGAGCTGATCAATCAGGCCGTAAAGATATTCGCGCTGTTCCACATAAGTGTAGCGGTCGGGGCCTGATTGATCGAGCTTGTCGCTATCGCCCATGCCGATCAGGTCAGGCGCGATACAGCGGCCAAGATCGGCGGCATACGGCATAATGTTGCGCCACAGATACGATGATGTCGGATTGCCGTGCTGGAACCAGATCGGCGTTCCCGCCTGATCGGCCCCCAATTCCGCATAGGCCATCTGCTTGCCGTTGACGGTGGCGAATTTCTTTTCAAGCGGCTTTGTTGAGATTTCCGGCATGGCGCCCTCCCTGACAGGCTTGTTCCGTGATGAAGCAGAGTGTGACAAGCTTTGCAGCCGACACAACCCACCCAACGATCAGCATCATGTGAACAAAGAGCGCCCCGTTCCGCCTACCCCTCGCGGAAGGCGGTTTCTTTCAATTTCAGCAAGGGCCGGATGATATAGTCGAGCACGGTTCGGCGGCCATTGATGATGTCCACTTCGGCCACCATGCCCGGAATGATCGGCAGATCCTCAGACGGGTCGACCGCTTCATCATCGTCGCTTTTCGCCTTGCGGCCCGCACCGGGCAGGTTCGCGGTTTTGGTACGAACATGGGCGATATAGCTTGTGATGCCTTGCTCTTGATCAATCTGGACCGCATCGGCCGAGATATGCTCAAGCTCGCCTTCCAGCGTGCCGTAGCGGGTGTAATCATAGGCCGTGATCTTGACCCGCGCAGGCAGGCCCGGCCGCATGAAGGCAATGTCTTCGGGCCGGATGCGCGCCTCAACCAACAAGGTGTCATCGGCGGGAACCACTTCAACCAGCGGCATGCCCGGCTGGGCAACCCCGCCCACCGTGGTCACCAGAACCCGGTTGACGATCCCGTTCACCGGCGAGCGCACCTCGGTCCGGTCCACCCGGTCAACCAGGGCGGGCCGGTCGGCGGTCAAGGCTTCCATCTCACGCCGGACTTCGGACAATTCATTGGCCGCGTCGGTCTTGAAGGTCTTTTGCGCCGATGAAATCTGGCTTTGGGTTTCGCGAATTGCAGATTCGGTCCGCTCCACCGTCAGGCGCAACTGGCGCAACTCACCGCTCGCCGCATCCAGCCTTTGTTGCGCGCGCATCAGCTCGCGCCGCGGTTCGGCACCGCTTTCAACCAGCGGCTCAATCATATTGAAATCTTCAAAGGCGTGCGAAACCTCGGTTTCTGCGTTCTGGACCGCGACCTTGGCTTCAGCCAGGCTTTTGCGGCGCTGGGCCAGCTGCGCATACAGCACATCAAGCTCCGCCCGGTGACCCGATATGCGCGCCCGGTAAGTATCTTGTTCGGCGCTGATCGCGTCAGGCGCAACCGTCTCCACCTTGTCGGGATAGACCGGCCGTTTACCTTCTTTCTCACCGACCAGACGCGCCTCGCGCGCCAGCAGCGTGACATATTCCTTTTCATGCCGCTGGAACTGGCTGTCATAGATCGTGTCATCAAGACGGACCAGGATCTGGTCTTTTTTGACCGTGTCGCCTTCGCGCACCATGATCTGACGGACAATGCCGCCTTCAAGGTTCTGCACCACCTGGATTTGTTGGCTGGGGATCACCCGGCCCTGCGCGCGGGTCACGCGGTCAAGCTCGGCCCACGACATCCAGATCACCAGAACCACCAAAAAGCCAGCGATCAGACCAAGCAGAAGATTGGCGGCCAATGACGGCCCGCGCCCATCTTCTTTCAGCGTGGCAAAGCGGTGCTCAAACGGATTTTTCTCTTGCGCCATTCTCGTCTTCCTTAATCAGCCACAGGGTCGGAGCCGTCGGTGGGCCCTTGCGAAATCTGCGGCTTGGCAGTGACGCGTTGTTGCGCCCCCAATTGCGCGGTTGCGCCGGGGGTCTGCTGGGGATTTTGCTGGGGATTTTGTTGTTTAGAGGCCGGGGCGCCGGCATTGCGCTGGAAGGCGGCCAGCACATCGGCCTTGGGGCCTTGCGCCACGATCTTGCCCTTGTCGACGACAATGAGCTTGTCAACGATGGCCAGCATGGAGGTCCGGTGGGTCACCAGCACCAGCGTGTGATCCTTCAAAAAGGGCTGCACGCGTTGCAGGAAATGGGCTTCCGAGCGCACATCCATGGCCGAGGTCGGCTCATCCAGGATCAGCAACGACGGGTCACCGGCCAGCGCACGGGAAATCGAGATGGCCTGTTTCTGGCCGCCCGACAGTCCCTCGCCCCGTTCCGCCAGACGAATGTCATAGCCATTGGGCAAACCGCCGATAAAGTCATGCAGACCCGAGGCTTTGGCCGCCTCGATCACTTCTTCATCCGACATTTGCCGGCCCGCCGCAATATTGTCCCGGATCGAGCCGGAAAACAGCGTCACGTCCTGCAACACCACGCCCATATTGGCGCGCCGGTCGCGCGGGTCGATCTGACGGATTTCGGTGTTATCAAGCAGGATCGTGCCTTCATCGGGGTCATAAAGCCCTTGAATAAGGCGCGCGATGGTACTTTTGCCCGACCCGATCCGGCCCAGAATACCGACCTTCTCGCCCGGCTCGACCGTAAAAGTCACGCCATCCAGTGCCTTTTGGCCCGACCCCGGATAGGAAAATTTCACATCGCGAAACTCAATTTTTCCATCCAGCTTGGGACGGCGCAAGTAACTGCGCGTCGGATTGAAGTCGAGATCGGCTTGCATCAGCTTGTCGATTGCCCGGTAAGCGGACAGGGCATGGTGAGCACGCGCCAGAATGTTGGCGAGCTGACCCAAAGGCGCCATGGTGCGGCCCGACAGGATCACGCAGGCAATCAGCGCCCCCGCCGTCATCGTGCCGTCCTTGACCAGAAAAACACCGTAACAGACGATGCCGACCTGGGTGACTTGCTGGGCAGTCGCCGCGGTTGCCAGCGCAAGCTGGGAGAAAATCCGGCTTTCGCGGCCTTGTTCGGCCGTGTGGTCCACCGCATCGCCCCAGCGTTCTGCCATAACCGGGCCAAAGGCCGTGGTCTTGAGCGTTTCAAGCCCCGTAATCGCCTCGATCAACACGCCATGTTTGTTCTGGCCGCCTTCCATAATCTGCTTCGACAGGCGCGCCAGGAATGGCTGGATGGCCAGGCCAACGCCCAGCACCAGCGGCACCATCAGCAAGGGCACAAGCACGATCGGGCCGCCAATGAACCAGATAACCGTCAAAAACAGGATGACGAAGGGAAAATCGATCACCGCGATAAAGCTCGCCGAGGTGAAAAATTCCCGCAAGCTCTCAAACTCGCGCATCGTATTGGCAAGTGCCCCGGCCTGGCCACGCGGTGTTTTCAACGCCAGATCAAGGATTTGACCAAACAGGTCGCGCGCAATCCGCTTGTCAGCCTTGGTTGAGGCAACATCGACAAAATAGGACCGCAAATTCTTGATGATGAAGTCAAAAAACAGAACCAGACCAACCCCGATCGCCAAAACCACCAGACTTTCGGTGGCGTCATTGGGCAGGATGCGGTCATAGACCGTCATCGTGAAGATCGACGTGGTCAGCGCAAAAATATTGGTGACAATCGCGGCAATCGCGACACGCCAGTAAATATCCTTGTTGCGCCGGAAGGCGCTCCAGAACCAATGGGGCCGCGCTTCAGCGGAACTGGGAACGGCTACACCGTCGGAATTGGGTGTTGTACTGCTCACGAATGGTCCTCACAAATCACTTAAAAGTCGTCCGGTGCGCCCGGCTGCGGCGCATCTTCAGAGCGCTCGTCACGCGTCTGTCCCATGATCGATACGTCAAGCAAGTTGAGCAAGACGCCGGTCACTGCAGCGAGTTCAAAGCGGGAAATCTCAAAATCGATGCGCGACGACAGATATTGATCGGCCGCCGTAAACACATCACGCTCGGCTTCAAGCAAGTCAAACAAGGACCGGCCCCCAAAGCCAAACTGTTCACGGATCAGCGCCCGGGCCTCTTCATTGGCCCGCAGGGCCTTTTCCTGAGTGACGAGACGACGGCCAAGCGCCTGCACCCGTTCCCAGGTCACCCGCACATCCCGGTCAATGGCGCGCGAAACGGCTGATTGCTGGAACTGCGCCCGGGCCAGATTGGCCTTGGCCCGTTCATTGCGGGCAGAGCGCGCGCCGCCTTCGAAAATCGGATAAGACGCGATCAGCCGGCCGGTCAGGCCATATTCGCGATTGTCCCAAATGTCGAACTGCACCGCATTGCCCTCAAGCTGAAGCTGGGGGTAATAGGCGGACTGCGCCACACGAACATTGGCTTCGGCCTGATCACGTTCTGCCGCGGCGCGGATCAAGGAGGCATTCATCGCGCGCGCCTGCGAAAGCGCATCAGTTACAGAGCCCGGCACCAATTCGGTGAAGCGGACAAAGCCCACCTCGCCCGGTGTCTCGCCATAGGCTTCGACATAATTCTGGATTGCAATTTCAAGCCCCGCCTCGCGCGTGATCACAGTGGCCCGCGCATCGGCCAGACGGGCTTCAGCCCGGGCCAGATCGGTCACAGGGGCAGCACCGCGCTCATACCGAAGGGTGACACGGGCCAGAATGGTCTTATGGGCGGCCAGCTGGCGCAGGGCGAGCTCATGACGCATCCGCTCCCGCAGCACATCATGCCACGATTCAATCGCCCGAATGGCGAGATCGGCGAGCCCCTCGGTGGAGGATGCTGCTTCAACCCGGGTGGCCGCCTTGGCAACCTTCACCTGGTTCACGGTCGCGCCACCGTCAAAAAGATTCTGCTGTACCGTCAACAGGGCATCGGAATCATACTCAACCCCGCGATCCCGGACATTGCCGTCAAGATCCTGATCGGCTGCCGAAAACCGGCTGACGCGTGAGGTCACACCCACAGAAATGGTCGGGAAATAGCCCGCCCGGGCTTCCCGAATTTGCGCCTCGCGGGACTCAATACCCGCCAGGAAAGCGCCATAGCGCGGATGGCTCATCAAGGCATTGCGGACAGAGCCGGTAAACACCGCCGCACGGGCGGTTCCTGCTGCGCGCCGTTCCAGTACCTGATCGGCATCACTTTCCACCGCAATTGAGCCCCGGGCCGGAACGCGGATTTTCAAGGCATCGGATGCGCGACCGGAGGGTGCAGTGTCAACCGCTTCAGGATCGGCCTTCTTTTCAACCGGCGCTTCACGGCCGCTGGCGCGCTTGTCCTGCGCGGCTTTTTCCAAGGCCTCAAAACGGCCAGGCTCCTGCGCAAGCGCAGACGAAGCCATGGCGGCACCCATCACCATACACAGCGCCATGGAAGCACCACGAGCCAGCTTGCGCTGGTCGCCGCCATTGCGCCGGATCCGCACCAATCGACCAATGTTCTGCAAATTGTCCCCCTTGTCGCCGAAGGCATGAGAGAGCTGCCATTCAGGAGACTAGACTTACCGGCTCTTTCCCTACGATGCAATTATTGCGTCTTGGTGACGTTTTGCCTCGCAGAGGGCAAAAAGAGAAAAGGCGGCACCTGGAGGCACCGCCTTTTCCGTTAATACTTCAAAGGACTTAGAAGGCGAACTCGTCCTCGGTCAGGTCAACCATGGCCACGCCCTGGAACTTCAGCGAACCTGAACCAAGTGTCAGGATGGTGCTGGTGCCCACCTGGGTCATATTGGCCTGAACATCCGCAAAGCTCAGCAGCGCGGTGCCTTCCAGATTGACGACGTCTTCACCGACGGTGAAGTCGTCCAGAAGGTCGTTGCCGGCATTGTCCATGGCAAAGATGCGGTCTTCACCGGCACCGCCATAGATCAGGTCATCCCCAAGGCCGCCATAGAGACGATCAAGACCGGCACCGCCGAACAGCGTGTCATCGCCGTCGCCGCCCACCAGAATGTCGTCACCGGCATCACCGGCCAAACGGTCATTGCCCAGACCACCGATCAGATAGTCCATGCCCTCGCCGCCATCGAGACGGTCATCGCCGCTGCCCGCTTCCAAACGGTCATCACCGAGGCCGCCGACCAGACGGTCCGCACCTTCATTGCCGATCAGGCGGTCATTGCCTTCACCGCCCAGCAGCGTGTCATCACCCAGGCCACCGACCATCAGATCATCGCCCAGGCCGCCATACAGCCGGTCATTGCCGCCCTCGCCGCGCAGGATGTCATTGTCATCACCGCCATAGAGGAAGTCATTGCCCAGCCCGCCATAGAGACGGTCGACACCTTCTTCACCGTAGAGACGGTCGGAACCGCCATCGCCGGTCAGCGTGTCATCGCCCTGGTCGCCATAGACGCGATCATCGCCGATGCCGCCGCGAATGATGTCATTGCCGGCACCGCCATACAGAGTGTCGTCACCGCCATTGCCGTTCAGGCGATCAACGCCGTCACCGCCATAAAGCGTGTCCTGATCAGCCCCTGCATCGATGCGGTCATCGTCACCGCCGAGGCGTTCAAACAGACCCATCTCATCGGTGCTGAGGCCCAGATCGATTTCGAACACCGCCGTGGTGCCCGAAACTTCATAGCCGACGGCCAGAAGATCGGTGCCCGTCGGGCTGACTGTGTGGTCGATAAAGGCCAGACCTTCGGGGCCAATGTCGCCACCCATCCCCGGACCGGCATCCTCATCGAGGTTGGCGGTGTTGATATAGTCGAGGAACTCGGCATTGAAGGGGTCGGTAATGTCGTAAGCCGCGATACCACCGGCACGCTCAAGGCCGACAAAGGCGATCATGCGGCCATTGACTTCACCGATGGCGACGGCTTCGGCTTCCACGCCTTTGTCGTCGGAGCGGTTGTCAAAGCTGTCATTATCACCCTGGCTGTTGAACAGGCGCGGATCGAAGTCAGCCACGATCCGGGCAAGATCATCGCCGGAGTCGAACACTTTGTTGCCATACTCATCAAAGATCGAGAATGACCGGGTCGAGTAGCTGAACAGCTGGTCAAAGTCACCATCGCCGTCCAGGTCACCATGCAGGTTCGACACCAGCAGGCGGCCCAGAACTTCATCTTCCTGAAGCTCGGCAGCGTCGGGAAAGGCCACCGGATCAAGCACGATGTCCTTGATACGACTTTCGTCAAAGTCGCGGCTGTCCCCTTCATTGGCGGTGACATAGTAGTTCACACCGTCAACTTCATAGGACGCGATGGCATCAGGCATGTGGAAGCCGAACACCGGATGATGCTTGATCGCGATCAGGCCATCTTCGTTGCTGGGGTCAATGCCGTTCGACTTGTCGAAGCTGATGAAGCCCAGCTGCGGAACAAGACCTTCAGCACCTTCAATGCCGAAGTCATTGTCATTGATCACGACAATGGTGCCATCGGGCATCATGGTGATGCCTTCGGCCTTGTCCGAGGGGGTGTAGCCAAGGCTCGGCAGATTGAAATATTTGATCTTTTCAATCGCATTGATACCGAAATCGGCCATCTCATCGGGGGTCAGCTGCTCAAGCGTCTGGCCACCCGTCACAGCTTCAACGTCCAGGTTCAGAACGTCGGTCGCGCCGGTCAGGTTGAAGGCAAAGACATTCTTGATGCCATTGGGATCATCAACCGAGCTGTCGCGCTCGATGATGGCGAAGGTGCCGTCACCCAGATAGGTCGCGTCACCGATCTTGTCGACCACGCCGCCGGGCAGATAGTCGGCCTTGTCGAGCAGATAGACATATTCAGCAACCGCCTCACCCGTGCTCGGATCTATGCCGAGCATGCGGATGACCGCCGAGTCAGCCGAGGTGGCATTGTCGGGATTGGGGATCGGGGTCTGAATGAAGGCGTAAAGGATGTCATTGTCGGTATCATACGCCATGCCTTCAAAGCCACGGTTCGAACGGTGATCCGAATAGACTTCCGGCAGGGTTTCGGTACCGAATGTACCGGCATCCTCACCGCCCAGCGCCGCCGTGCCGGTCGGCACGAAGCGATCAATCAGGACGCCGTCTTCGTCGAAATGGTAGATCGCCGGGCGATACTCATCGACCGTCCAGAAGCTGCCATCAGCGGCCTGGACAATGCCTTCCATGTCCGCACCCAGCGGATCATAGTCGAGCGGATTGCCCGCAGCATCGACCGGGATTTCGTCGAAGCCTTCAATGTTGGGCAGGCCGGTGATCGGATTGCCTTCACCATCGGTGAAGAAGATCTGATCGACGACTTGGGCGGTCATGGTTGTCGGATCAACTTCGATCTGAACCACACGGGCCTGATAGTCGGGCAGGTTGAAGGTGCGCGCACCGTCAACCACATCGCTGCCATTGGGGCCGCGATCGGGCACCGCCAGGAACTGATAGTTGCCATTGTCTTCATTGTAACCATTGAAGAACAGGCCCGAGAAACCACCCATAAAGATGTCGAGGCCATTGGCATCAGTGCCGAGCAGCGGCAGATCGACAAAATCAGCGGTTTCGAGGGTCGGCAGGTCGAGGCTGAAGTCCTTCACGCCCAGGCCCTGAATGTCGAGAATGGTGCCAGCTTCGATGTCAACCACGGCAACCGCATTGGCTTCCTGAAGGGTGACGAACGCTTTGGTTCCATCAGGCGAGACCGAGATATATTCGGGTTCAAAATCAACCGAGGCATCCGTATCGGGGAAGATACGCACGCCGCGATTGGCCAGCTCAACCTCACGGCCGTCAAAGGCGGTGAAGTCAAGATTTTGAACCGTGGCGGCATCAACACCACCCGACACGTCGATGATCGAGATCGAGCCCATCGGATCGCCGGCATCGGTCGGCTCGCCTTCATTGGCGACCAGAACCTTGGTGCCATCGGGCGTGAAGGTGACCATGTCGGGCAGGTTGCCGACTTCAACGGCACCCAGGAAGTTGCCGTCAGTGTCATAGAAGGCAATGAAGCCGTTCATGTCTTCATCGTCATTTTCAACCGCAACCGCGACCAGGCCGTTTTTAACCGCAACCGAGTTCACCGAACCGGCTTCGGCGACATCGTCACCAACGCTTTTTGTACCGACCTTGACCAGGTTGGTCGGGTCCGACATGTCGAGAATGTCGAGTTCATTGGCGTCGGCATTGACGACAAACAGGCGCTGATTGTCGGGATCATGGGCAACAATCTCAGCGGCGCTCTCGTCAAAGATGCCTGAGTCGTAACCGCCGATTTTCACCAGATTGAAATTTTCGTCACCCTGGGGGGCGATCACTTCATCGGCGCGTTCAGCCGCATTCTGGATACGGATGTCTTCGCTGGCGGGGGTTTCGGCATCGCGGAACCAGTCGTCAGAGAAGTTGGCGGCCAGATAGTCGTAAAGGGCGTCTTGCTCGCCACCCAGATCGACGCGATCTTCGCCGAAGGCCGGGAAGGGATAGCCGTCGCCACCGTCAGCCATGAAGTTCAAGGTCACGACGCGGATTTCGCGGCCCGCATCGCCGACCAGCTCGCCATTGACGAGCAGCACGTCGCAGATTTTGCCCCACTCATCGACAATCGCCGCCGAGGTGACACGCTCACCTGCAGGCAGGCTGGCGTCAAACGCGAAGTTGATCCCGCCGACTTGCGCAAACTGACCCGGCGTGTTGCCCGGGCCGGTTGCCGACACGGCATGCTCAAGAACTTCGATCAGCTCTTCAGCCGTCAGGGTCAGCAGGGTCAGGCCATTGTTGAAGCGCAGCGCGTTTTCAATGTCGAGCAGCGAAACATCGCCGGCCTGCTTGCCCGCAGCGGCATTGTCTTGCGGCGGCAGAAGCTCACCGGTCAGCCCGTCAATCTCACCGATGGCCGAGCGGATGCCGCCACCGTTCTTGATCGACACCATCACACTGTCATCAACCTGCTTGGCCGCCCAGAGATTGGCGTCGGCCGACAGATTGCCCAGCGTGGTTTCTTCGGTGCGGACAAATTCGCGGCGGCCTTCAATATAGACCGTCGTTTTGCCGGCAATGTCGCCATCCTTGGCGATTACAACACCCGACACGGCGTCGACCAGCTTTTGCACTTCAGTACCTTTGAAGCTTGCGTCGATGGCGTCTTGCAGGGTGGCTTCGCCGGTGACGGCCAGAACACCGGTTTCATCCGTGGCAAAGGCGCCTGATTCAACGTCGGAGATCGAGCCGGGGATGATTTTGCCCATGGCGTCGAATTCAACGACCAGGCGGCCGACATAGGAATATTCACCGTCGGTCGAGACAATCGCAACCGGATCGCCGTCTGCATTGGTGCCCATGAAGGGATAGCCAACCACATCGGCCGTGTCACCCAGACGCAGCGGGTCGGTGGCGTCGGCGACGATCGTGTCGGAGCCACCCGCGATGATCACGTCCACACCGTGCAGCTTGCCGGCGAGCTCTTGCTCAAGCGCGAATTGCTGAAGGTGTGAAGTCAGGATGATTTTGTTGACGCCCGCGCCGGTCAGCGCGTCGATCACCGGCTGAAGGACAGCCGCCAGCGCGTCCATGTCATTGGTGGTGCCGGCGGTGCCAACGGTGCCCGAAGGCGAGGAAATGGTTTCAAGAAGCTGGGTGGTGGCGCCGACAACACCGATCGGCTCGCCGCCTTCCATGATGATGGTCGCAGGCGCGATTTTCTTCGGCGTGTCGCCGGCCTGCGCTTCTCCAACCGTCAGATCAAATTCGGTGTTGAGGCCGATACCGTCGGCAAGCGGGCGGAACAGATCAGCAAGCGAGGCATCGCCTGAGAAGTCCAGATTGGCCGACAGATAGGGGAACTGCGCACCCAGATGGCGGATATCGCCAAGGCCCGCGCCGCGCACATCGCCGTTGATGATGGAAGCAAAGGTGTCCGAGCCCAGATCGAATTCGTGGTTGCCGATGGCCGAGGCTTCAATCCCGATCAGATTGGCAATCGCCACATCAACGCGGCCGCCACCTTCGCGGATATTGGTCAGGCCCGGCTCAGCAAACAGGTTCTGATAGGCTTCCTGCAGGGCCGCACGCACCGCAAAGTCGGTCGAGGCGTTGAAGAACGGACCAGACAGATAGTTGTCGCCAGCCGAAATGATGACGGTGTTGGCGTAAGTGTCATCCAGTGCGTCGATGACGGTCGCGAAGTTCGGTGCGTTGACGATAGCGTCAACACCGCCTTCAAGGTCAGACGCGTGAAGAATTTGCAGCGTGAAAGCCATTGCGATCCCCTAACTCAGATAGCCCCGATGGGCCGTGTGCGCAGAACGAAAAAGTGATCAGACAAGCAGAGTTCAGCGCCCCACCGGCACTGCCCCCCACTGTCTCTCGGGGAGGGAGTTTCAATGCAGTGTGTGACAGTGGATTGGAGGTTTTTGTGTCGATTTGGCGACATGGAGCGGTTTTTGGTGACGCACATTCACGCTTCATCACCCTGTGCGTCATGAAGCTGAAACCGAAAGCCCCGGTTTTGTCGCAAACTATGGGATCATGGGGGGCATTCTGTGGATAAACATCCGAAGGTTGTTGCTTTCCGCATGGTCTGTTTCAGGTTTTCACGAAGGCTTCAGCCCATTGTGTGGACAACTCGCCGTCCCCTGTGTCGCAGACGGTGAGCCAAACGCACCCGGCGCTGCGTATCACCAACACTGCCGCTGCCTGGGGAGAGAGTTATCAAGTGTCTGACCTGATTGTCGTTTTGGGAGACCAGTTGAGCGTTCAGGGAACCGCCCTCGAAACCGCCAACCGTGACCGCGATCGCATCCTGATGATGGAGGTGGAAGACGAATCGCGCATCGTGCCGCATCACAAGCACAAGATTGTGCTGTTCTTGTCAGCCATGCGCCATTTCGCAGCTGAACTGCGCGCCGATGGCTGGACCGTTGAGTATGTCGAACTGGACGACCCCGGCAATCAGGGCAGCTTCACATCCGAAATCAGCCGGGCCGCAGCGCGGCACAAGCCCGACCGGCTGGTCATCACGCATCCAGGCGAATACCGGGTCCGGCACGCGCTCAAAACAGCCCTCCCCAACCTCATCGAGGTCGCCGACACACGCTTTATCGCCCCGCTTGAGACATTCCAGCAGTGGGCTGAAGGCCGCAAGAGCCTGCGGCTTGAATATTTCTACCGGCTGTTACGCCGGCAAACCGGCCTGCTGATGTCAGATGATCGCCCCGAAGGCGGCCAATGGAATTATGACACCGACAATCGCGCGCCCGCTGACCCTGATCAGGCTTTTGCTCCGCCCCGGCGGTTTGCGCCTGATGCGATCACCCGAAGCGTGATGGATCTGGTGGAAGCCCGTTTCGGCGATCATATGGGATCAGCCGCCACTTTTGGCTGGCCTGTGACAAGGGCGGAGGCTCAAGCGGCGCTCGATGATTTTATCACCCACCGTCTGCCCCGGTTCGGCGCCACGCAAGACGCCATGCTGACGGACGAGCCGTTCCTCAATCACAGCCTGATTTCCTCATCCCTCAATCTGGGATTGCTCGACCCGCTTGAGGTCTGCCGCCGGGCCGAGCAGGCTTATCTGGACGGTGCCGCACCGCTCAACGCGGTGGAGGGGTTCATCCGGCAAGTGCTTGGCTGGCGGGAATATGTCCGCGGCCTGTATTGGCACACCATGCCGGCCTATCAAGACAGAAACGTGCTTGGGGCCAACCGCCCCCTGCCCACTTTCTATTGGACCGGCGAGACCGAGTTGGCGTGTTTGCGCGCCGCGATCAGCCAGACCATCGCGCACGGTTATGCCCATCATATTCAGCGCCTCATGATCACCGGAACCTTCGCCCTGCTGATCGGTGCCGATCCGATAGAGGTCCATAAATGGTATCTGGCGGTCTATGTGGATGCGCTGGAATGGGTTGAACTACCCAACACGCTGGGGATGAGCCAGTTTGCCGATGGCGGTGTGATGGCGTCCAAGCCTTATGCCGCGTCGAGGCAATATATCAAACGCATGTCCAACGATTGCGATGGGTGCCACTATAAAGTGTCGAAGCGAACCGGGCCCGATGCCTGTCCATTCAATGCACTCTACTGGGATTTCGTGGCCCGCCATGAAGACGTGCTCCAGGCCAATCCGCGCATGGGGCCCATCTATCGCACATGGCACCGCATGGACGACGCCAAACAGACCGGACTGCGCGCCTCAGCGGCGGCCTTTCTGGACCATCTGGCGTGAGCGCCTGCAACGTTCCGAGCAATAGCGCACCTCCTCCCAGTCGCGAGCCCATTTCTTGCGCCAACTGAACGGCCGGGCGCACACGATGCAGATTTTCTCAGGCAGATGCTTCTTCTTCATGCCGGTGATACGCAGCAACACGCTTGGCGGCTCAATCGCCCGACTGCTAGGCTCCCCACACAATAGGGGGAAATCATGTCAGACCAACCATGGATTGTCTGGGGCCTCGACCTCAGCCTGTTCACCGGAAAGCTTGAAGCAATCTTGCGCGCCAAGGGCATTGCCTACACGCGCAAAAACATCACGTCCAAAAAATGGCCGCAGCTGGCGCGCAAAGTCGGCATCCAGCACATGCCCTATATTGAATTGCCCGATGGCCGGTTCTTGTCTGATACCACGCTGATCCTGCGTTATCTTGAAGAGCATGCCGATGGCCCAACACTGAGCGCCGCGCCCGGCGCCACCCGCTTTGTGAGCCGGCTGATTGAAGACTGGGCCGATGAATATTTATGGCGGCCGGCCATGTATTACCGCTGGAACCACCCGGATTCGCGGCACATGCAATCAGGCCGGATCGTCGATCAATTCGGCATTGATATCCCCGCCCCCCGGCGGCTGAAAAAACGCCTCACCATCGCCCGGCAACTCGGCATCTATGTCAAACGCGACGGGGTGCGCACCAAAGCGCAAAAAGACGCGACCGAGGGGGTTTATCTGTGGTTGCTTGATGAATTGAACAGCATCTTTGAGCGGCGGCCTTTTCTGCTGGGGGATCGGCCTTGCGAAGCCGATTTCGGCCTGTTTGCCCCCTTCTTCCGGCATTTCTTTGCCGATCCGGTCCCCGGTCCCATCATGCAGGACCGCGCGCCGTACGTTTTATTGTGGGCGGCGCGCCTGTGGGCCATCAAGCCGTCTGATTTTGAAAAACTGCCGGTGATCGATGCGGTTCCGGCCGATCTTGATCCCCTGCTGTCGCACATCACGGACGCTTATCTGCCTTATCTGCGCGCCAATGCCCAAGCGGTCGCAAATGGCGATAAATGGACCGTGAGCACATCCTTGGGGGTGGAATGGCAGGAATTCACCAAGCCCTTCCGCCTGTGGTGTCTGGCGGATTTGCAGGATCACTACGAAGCCTTGTCCGCGGACGACAAGACCACTGTCCAAACCCGGCTGGGCCCCTCTGCGATTAATCAGTTGACCGCGCCCCTGCCCGCCACGCCCGACGCGCCGCCACGCCTGCCCATCACACCAGGAGGTGAGAAAGCGCGCGATAGCTGGATGCGGTAACGGACAAATGCGGGGAAATGGTAGCGGAGGAGAGACTTGAACTCCCGACACGCGGATTATGATTCCCCTTTTAACCCTTTAGACTCAGTGGGTTGCCTGGAAACCGGCAAAGTTATCCACACAATGGAATCAAAGGCTTAGAAACGTCACTGTAAACCGAAATCGGCCCCCAGCACCTCACCTATCGCCCGCTTATCGGCATTGCACTTGTCAATGCTCCCCCATGCCCGGATTAAGGCCTCTGCCAGATCATAAAAGGTTGGGTTTTCCGGCAGGCCCGGTTTCTCGCACGGCTCCAATAGGTGAACCGGCGCAGAGGGCTTAACGAGGGTCGGGACCGCGATAGGCTTCTGTGAGCAGGCCGCCAAGCTCAGAGCCAAGAGGCTCGTCAAGGCAAGCCTGCGCGCCGCGTATCTGATCAAGGGTTCTGAGGTTTTTTGTGATCTGGTCATTGAGGATTCCGTTTTCTCGACGGAGTTTGAGTGTCGCCTGATTGGCTCTCGCATAGTCTTTTTGAAGCTCTGCATTGGCGTGGGAGGCGGATTCGGCGGCGAGGGAAAGCGTGCCAATCTTCTCATTCGCCACCTCAAGTCGTTCGGTCTGGAACCACAAGGCCCCGCCCAGAGCGAAGACAATCGCACCAATGGCAACATAGACATAAGTCATGGCTCATCACCTTCTGGCTCGATGTTCTGGAATTTGCGACGCCACATATAGTTCCCCGTCGCTGTGGCCGTGATCCCCGCCCCTCCTAGTAACGCCGTCCAGTCGTCAGGCCGGGCCCAGAGGATCGCCACCATCGCCGCCCAGGCAGTCCACATGATCAATTTGGATATGGAGATAACCGTGCGGTCGGGCTCCATCAGGTTGAACAGCCGGAGAATCTTGAAGGGCCACCAATCACCCCGGAAATACCAGCTACCATCGCGCATAACGGCCCCGGTCATCGATATGGACGAAGGTCCGATAGCTTGAGCCGATCCCGCGAAAGCCGACAAACTCGGCCAGCTCGATCAGCTTGGTCTTGTCATGCCCCGCCAGAGCAACATCAAAGGCGGTTGATTGATGGTCGGGGGTTGAGAGGTGTTGACTGCGCGGAGCCCCGCCAACTGCCTTGTTGTGCTTGGGACACCGAGCGGCCGAGTTTATCTTCAGTGGTGCGCCCATCAAGTCACGGAGGTCCTGCAGTTTATCGAGGGCGTCCTCGCTGATATTCATGAACCCACAGCAGGGACAGGCGAGTTCTTCGCGCGTAAAATTACGCCGAACACGGTCTTTCGAGGCCATGAGACCTCCTATTTCTGTTGGAGGGACTTCTTCTCTCGAAGCTCGCGCCACGCGATCCACAACCGCATGGCAAGAAGAACCAGACCGCCTGCCAAGGCGACGATCTCAAGCCCTTCTTTGACATAATCAATCCAGAACGGAATGGAGACCCCATAGCCGCCGACAGCGCCATCAAGGGTTTGCTTGATATGCTGGTCGGTCATTCGCGGGCCTCCCAATACACAGTATGGGGGCCGCTGGTTGTGGCGTCCGAACCGTCCGACATATTGAACAGCCGGACCACAATATTAGTGGCCCCAATGCTCTCGACCGCAGCGCCAACCGTAACGTCCCCGGCAATGTTCACATTCGCAAATGCCGGTGTGCCGGACTGCCCATGAGCAATGTCCGCGTTTCCTGAGCCGTCTGAGGTCACAGAGGTCGCGCCATAAGTGTGCTCACCCGCGATAGGGCCGGGAAGCCATGCCGTTGCGGAGCTTGCCCAATGAAGCGGCTCCCCCGCTGCCGGGGTCCGGTTGTAAACGATTTCACCCTTAACAGCCGTCAGTGACGGGGCGCTCGTGTCAGTGCCCCGAACATTGTTGTAAAGGTGCATGGCGGCAAGGGTGGTTTCTTCCGTATTCCCGCCCGACGGGGCCGTCTCGAAGTTAATCGTGGGGTCGCCAGAGTCGAGGTAGCAGATATTGTCGTGAAAGCGGAAATTCGTAACCGCCGTCACGTCGCCCCCAGTCATATCATCAATAAAAACGCACGGCTTGGAGCTATCCGCAATGTTGAAGCGGTTGTTGTAAATATCCGCTTCATCAACCGTGCCTTCGGAGATGCGGATTGTATAGCCCGACTGGACATAGAACTCATTGTCGGACACAGAGATATTCTGCGCGGTCGCGCCGTCATCGCCCCACAAGAGGCAATTCGCCGTGCCGACCGGGGTCCCGTCTTCAACAAAGGTGTTGCCCTTAATGAAAATCCAGCCACCGCCATCAAACTCCAGAAGCTGAATGGCCCGGTTCGTGTAATGGAAGGTGTTGCCGCTGATCTCGAAATCACTCAGGTTTGATGTTCCGAAGAACTGCATATTGGAATAGCCGTCAAAGGCGTTCCCCTTGACCTCAAACTTTGTCAGCGCGCGTGACACGTCATCAAACTTGATGCCGTTCGGGACATTCAAAAGCCGGTTGCCCTGAATGGTGAAGCTAGAAGGTCCGTCTGTACAGTCAATGCCATGCCCCCCATTGCCGTTCGTCGTCGCCCCGGTATAGGCCACGATGTTGTTTGAAAAGACGCCATCTTTCCAATCCTGGGTAGAGGAATTGCGCTGGAAGTTGACCGTGTTGATATCGCGGACGATGTAGACCTGATGGCCGTTTGTTGGGGCGCCGTGATTTGCGCTGAAAGTCAGCGTGCCGCCGTCCTTATCGCCAACATCAGAAAGGGTGTAGGTGTCCTCCCACCACGACGCCTCTTCATCCGGCTGTTGATTCAGGTTGCCATTCTGAAGCGATTTGTAAACCGTGTTCCCGTAGACCACATAGTCGTCCTGAGCGTAGGTGGTGCCGCTATCCCAGTCTGAATGATCGATCAGAACACTGTTGACATACACGTCAACCGTCGATGCGTCGAAAAAGCGGAAGGGAATGGAGAAAGCAAGGGTCGAGCCGTCGCCCGTATGCTCCACCGAGTTTTCGGTGATGAAGTGATTGCCATCAATCAGGACATAAAGAACGCCGGTTTGATCCTCATTAATCGTGGTCCCCGCATCGTCTGTCAGGGTCGAGTCATTGCCGCGCTTCACTTCAAGCTGTGAGGCCCAGTTGTGATAAAGCTGGTTGCCCTCGACCAGAATCCGCCGCGCCGCCGACATATTGAGGTCAATCCCGTCGCGGGCATTCTCATAACAGACATTGTTGGAAATAATCAGCGTGTCCATGAGGGTGCCGGGGTCGGTTGCAACCTTGATACCGTCCCCATCGTTTCGCCAGCAGGTGTTCTCTGTGATGACGCAGCGTTTGCCAGCCACGACAGCAATTGGCCATGAGGGGGTCGAGTTGGGAGCTTCTGCCGTGGTGCCGGAGCATTTGTTTCCCGCAATATAGGCGTCCCACAGGCGCACACCGCGCACCTGATTGCGCCCCTTCTCAAACTGGCAGTTGGTGACCCGGAACCGCTCATATCCCGTGGTAGACGACTTTTCATCCACATGGATCATGTAATAGGGGAAGGCCGGTTCTGATGAGCTGACAAACTCCGTCCCCTCAAAGCGCAGTCCGTCAAAGGTCACATCATCCGACTGGACCGTGAACATGCGATAAGTGGAGGCGGTCACGTCCTGGCCATCAGGATTGAGGACCGGCTTGAGAAGCGCACGGTCGCGGCTGAAAATGGTGACCGGATTGGTGATTGTAATGTCATAAACCCGGTATGTGCCGCCCGTGAAGTCAACGGCCCCCCACGTATCAGAAAGAGCCGCAGCAGCATCAATCGCCGCTTGAACCGCATCGCTGTCGTCAGTCGTGCCGTCCCCCACCGCGCCGAAGTCCTTGACGTGGTAAACCTCGGCAAACCGATCAGCCAGGGTGCGAAGCGTGGTCGATCCGGTGGAAAGAACCTCAGACGCTGATGAAGCAGAAGTGCCCGCCTTGGCGGCGGTAATGAAAGCGTCAATGTCGTCAAGGGTAGAAGACGAAACCTTGGGCTTGCCGGTCGCATCAAAGCCCATTGCCTTGGTTGCGCGCGATGCCTTGGCGGGGAGAGTCATGTCCACAGATTCATCAAGAACACGAGACTTCACAGCCCGGTCAATCTGACCCTGCATTTGGGTGATTTGCAGCGATTTGCGGTCAAACGCCTCTTCGACCCGTTCAGACGGAAACTGTGTGTCTTTGTCAAAGTCCGCAGGCTGTGTCAGCCCCATATTGCGGCGAATAACGATCCGCTCACTGTCTTCCGGCGCTGTCACAAAGGTCACGGTCCCGCCGCCCGGATTCCCGGCCCCCGACACGCTGTAATGTGTCGTCAGTATTTTAGTTGACTCGGCCCCGGAGGTAGACCGTACACTAACCTCAATATCGGCGTTTTGAAGGATTTCAAACGGGTAGGCAAAAGCCACAGTTGTCCCGTCGCCGGTATACGCCACCGACGCCGTTTCTGTCGTCATGGTCATGGGTGTTATGCCCTGTGATTTAGGTAAAGGGGCACGGTTGCCTCTCAGGAGAGAGACCGCATGGATTGGGTTTTAATCGTGTGTCTTGCTGTCGCCCTGCTGGCGATGTTTGTTGTGTTTGGACCCGAACGAGAACGCACGGTGAGCGAACAACCGGAGACACCACCCGCGCAGGTGCGCAAAACCGGGCGCGCTTCGATCTCGGCAATCCTGATCTTCGGGGCGCTACTTTTTGTTTTTGGCTGGTTGGCCCTCGACATTGCCGACGGCTTCTCCTTCGCGGGGGCTCAAGCCATTTTAATATTCGCGGCAATGTCTGCTTTTGGGGCCACCATTATCTTCGGACGCGGCGACCGCTTTTTTGACTGGCTTTTGCCCTATGGGTTTGCTGCCCTTGTCGTGCTTGGGGTTTTGGCAATTTTCTTCGATCCCTCCCCCAAGGGAGGTATTCAATCAAACGATTGTGAGTACTTGCCGAACATGTATCAGCCGTGCTGACTATTGACGCGGCACACCAAGCTCGCGGTTCACACCCTCTTCCACACTGTCGAACAGCCAGCGCAGATAAAAAAGATTCTGATACGGGATCATTCGGCGCAAGGCCCGCGAATCGCTCTCCCGCCAATCATCTGCGAATGCCGACCCAAGAACCTGTCGCACATCCTCCGCCATCCCGAATGATGGCCCAAGAAAAGCGCCCACAGCATTGCGTGAAGCGTACCGGCTCATTTGTTGCTCAGTAAAATAGGATAGGCCGACATTACCGCGAGTCATTTTTTCGAGCATGTTGTTGGCCTCGAAAAACCAACCAGTAAAGCCAGATCGGTCGATGCCCTCATTCACCCAAACCGCCGGTTCGTCAGACACCTCGTAGCCGGATATTTTAGCCTTCAAGTAGTAAGACATCATGCCCAGAGCGACCATTGAAGTCAGGCCCATATAGAAGTTTGCGTCTCGTTGCTGGAGGCCCGCAATCATGACCTTCTGAGCGGCGGCAATCACAAAACTCTTGAACTGCCCGATTACGCCGCCAAGCTGGGTACTCATCCACAGGGGCTTGATTTGTCCCGGCGTTACGATAATCCGGTCCACCTCTTTCGCCAGAGCGCCGCGCCAGAGGTCACGAATCTCCGCGTCTTCCCACCGCTCGGTATTTGGCAGAAACAACCCCTTCTCACCGGTCTCGCCGTGCGCGTCGAACATCTTTTTGAGCCGCCCAATGTGCCGCTGATCAATGCCCTGTTGCGCAAGCTTCTCTAACTCGCCCTTGCGAACGGTCCCGCGCGCGGAAGACATGACCGCTTCATACATGCGCTGATACGTGACGATGCCGGAGAGTTGTTTGAGTCCGGCATTCCATGGCCCCTGCAAAGACGCCAAGCCAAAATTGTCCGTCATCGCGTCCATGCCACGCTCGAAACGAGTGCTTGCCGGATATTGCAATTCAATGTCAGCCAGGGACATAGCGCGCGTATCAAGGACCACATCAAGCGCCGTACCGGCCAGCTTGACTTCTTCAGCCAAGACATTGAATGCCTTGGTGTCAGCGACAAGGTTTTTTAGTCCATCGCCAAAAACGCGGCCAAACCCATGCGCCATGATCATGTGACCCATGTCAGGAATGGCAGTGAGCGTCATCCCGCCAAGCTTGCTCAAATAGTTCTGGCTTTTGACCATGCGGGCCGCGCGGGGCAGAAACGCCAGGGGGTCATCCGGCAGTGCATAAACATTGCGAAGGCGGTCGCGCAAGCCCCTTATGTCACTTATGTCTTTGTCCATTTTGTCAGATAGTTTTTGACGCTCCTTCTCGGTCTTGGCCTTATCAAACAGCCGCTTGTAATCGTCTCTAACCTGATTTATCTGATCATCAAGATCAGCCCGGCCGAATGAACGGGTTAGCTCCACATCCGGGGCCATTGTCCGCGTGTACATATGCAGCACACGCTCAATGTCGTTTTCCAGAAAGTCTTCAATCTCGAAGTCCGAAATATCCAGCGTTCTGTCTTTGAGTGGACCGCGCTCAAGGGGGGAGAGCTGGTAAGGCACTCGCGTCACAGCATGGCCCAGAATCTTGTCAATGATCTGCTCGGCAATGTCGTCAATTTCAGCGTCCGAAAGGTCCGCAAGCTCTTCATCAGTTACGCGCCGGTCATTGAGCCAATCAACCAGTCTCTGGCGGAAAACGGGCCGCTCAGCCTTGATCTTCTGCGTGTTGTAAACACGGTGCAAATAGCTGTCGGCCGTTGTCACTTGCACGTCTTCATCAAACAGTCGCGCCTTGATCGCGTCCTGCTTTCCGGGCTCAAGAACGCGCTCCCGAATAGCCCGCGCTGCCTCGGCCACTTCTGGAATTTCGTGCTTATCATCCCGGCGCGTTGCCTTTGCGACTTCGCGCTTGAAGTCATCCCACGAAAGCTTGCCTCTCGACCGGCCCGCAGTATCAGTCAATTTGACCTTCGCCATCTGCGCTCGTGTGCGGTATGCGCCGCCAATCTTCTCAACACCCCTGTATTTCAGGAATGCCGTATCAAGATCGCGCAGCCCACTAAACAGCCGATAATCCCACCCCTTGATTCTCGTCTCAGTCGCTAGCGAAGACGCAATGCCCTCAGTATTTTTCTGGAGCCGCCACGGCCCCTCAACCATTTGCTCGCCGATCCGGCGCGCCTTGAGTGACGGGGAGAAGGCAAGCCGAAGGCCGGGGTCTTGCGCTACCCTCGACATGATATTGTCATCAGCAAGAAACTTCTCGACGCCAAACGCTGATTTGAGTGTGTTTCCGTCAATCGTCGCATCATCAGCAAAGGCTGCGCTGAGATTGTTGGCCCCCGCAAACCCCGGTGTCAGCGGGTCATCGCTCGGATCGTCGGGGATTGAAAACTGCTCCCTCGCATCGTCAAGAATGCGGCTCAGGTCTTTTCCGCTCAGCGAGCGCCAGCCCTCTTGCGCCAGGCGCGTGGCCCCGCCCAGAACCCCACCAAACAGCGTGTCAAAGGCTATACCGATTGCCGCCTCTTCCGGTGTGGCGGTGTCTTTTGAGGCGTACAGCAAACCCTCAGCAGCAGTCCCGGACACAAACCCTGCCTTTGCCCCGACCCTCGCTGTCTCCAGAACGCGCCCACCAGTCGTCACAGACTTGAGAACACTTCCGCCAACGGGAATCAGGTTGACCGGATCAGCAGCAGCCGCGAGCAAGAGCGCACCAACCCCTTCCGCACCCGCCTCGTCAACAAGGCTGCGCATCTTCCGTTCTTCATCAATGCGGCGCTTGATCCTCTGCGCGTGGTCCGGGCTCGTTACGTCAATGAACTTGTCCGCAAATTCTTCATATCCGGCGATATCATCGAACACGTCCCAATCAGCAGCAGCAGGACGATCATCCCGCGCGGCCTGGGCATCTTCAAACTCTTCGCCAGCAGCCTCGCCAACCGCTGTGAGGCTGTTCGCTATTGAGAATGCGCTTGATAGGGCGTCAGTAAACCCAACCGGGTTTGTTACGCTAACCGGGCGCTCATTCACCCGCGTTCCCTTTGAGGGAAGCTCTTGAGGGTCAATGATGGGCATTAGTTAAGCCCCCTCAGTTCAGGGAATGCCTTGGAGGGGTTTTTCTTGACCTCAAACTTTCTATCGCGCTTGGCGCGCGCGCCCTCGACGGCCTGAACCTTTTCACGCTCGGCATTTTCCTCCACTCTCTTGGCTTCCTTGCTGCTTTCCCAATCAGGAATAAACGCGCCCACACCAAGGGGGGAGAGTGTGCCATTGTCTTGCTTTGCCCAGAGTTGATAAGCTGGACGCCCATCAGGGCCGGTCACATCGGGGCGAACGGTAAACCAAAGCCGGTCCTCAAGATTAGGGGCCGTCACGCCACCCTCAGCTACTTCGTCAAGCGCCTGCTCTCTGATCCATTCAGCATTGCGCCCCGTGGAAAAGCCCTGAACACCATAAAACTGCTCCGGCGAGCCCTTCATGAAGCTGTGCCCGCCATTGATTCGTGTGCGTGCCCAATTCTGCTCAAGGCGTGTCACAGCAGAGCGACGGGCCGTTTCAAGGTCTCCGGTTTGGCCGTAAAACTGTCGCGTCAACGCCTCGAAATCAGACACCATTTTTTCGGGAATCTTTGCGTCAGACTCAAAGAACCCACCCTGATTCAGCTTGCTGGCCGAAGACTCAAGCCAATCCCGTGACGGCTCATCCTCAATCGCCACCGCAAACTGATCCCGCCGATTGCGCTTTTCTTCATCAGGCAGTGATGACTGCTCCCGCGCCTTTTCCACCGCCTCTTGCGGTGACATGCCCAGTTCAGCATTCCAATTCACAGCCTCAGCCAAGGCAATGTCCTGATCGGTCAGGTCGTTCAGGGCCTGCGGGTTCTCTGACTTGATCCTCTGAACCATGTCAGACGCAACCAAGACCGCGCCGGGGTCGGTTTGCCGAAGCCCGGCCCGTATTGCACCCTTGACCTGACTTGGCATGACGCCCATGCGAGACACGTAATCAGCCATTTGCTCGGCTCGGTCGCCCTGGTCCTCGCCCTCCAGCGTTTCGGCAAATCGGTCAAAATGCTCATCAACCGCAGCCTTGTGGCCCTTGTTTTTGGGGTCAAGAAAAACCTGCCCCTCAAAGGCATCTTGGCCAAGATTGAAGCGATTGTGCTGCTCTTGGCGCGCTGAGGCCACCTTATCGGCGGCTATTGTGAGGGTCGCCCGCTCTGATGGCGAAATCAGATCGCTTTGATAGGCCCGTTCAATGTCGGCCACGCCCGCATTCCCGCGAGATACCGCAATTCTCAAGTCAGAGGCCACACGCGCGCGCTGTTTGGACTGCCGCTCTTCAACCTCAGCCTCTGCCCGCTCCCTCTCTATGCGCTGTTGTTTCTCGATTTTGCGGCCCCGGTCCCGCAGGGCCGTCACATCGTCGCCAGAAAGCTCAGAGGCAAGACGGTGATTGTTGATCAGGTCCTCAGCAGCGGCTTTGTCACCCGCCTGAATGTGCGCCTCATAGGCTTGCTCGAAGAACTCCTTGGTGGCCTCTTCGCGCATCTGGTCTTTTTGTGCCGGCGTTAAGCCGGAGGCGTTGATCTTTGAAATCTGATCTTCCAGCGCGCTATCAAAAAGGGCCGGGTTATCCAGAACAACGCGCGACCGGCGCGCCATATCGTCTTTCAGTGTTTCTTCCTGCCACGCGCTGAACTCGCCCTTTTCGATCACACCAGCCTTGCCGGTCGTCCGAATAGCAGCAGCCTTCAACTGTGTCTGAACCCGCTCAATTGCAGCGGGAGATGCCACGCTATTTCCCGTCTCAAGAATGCCCGGTATAGCCTCTTCCAAAGCCTGAGCGACCGCTTGTGTATAACCAGCCCCGCCCCGGCCCATATTCTCTTTCTGGCTTTCGAGGATTTCGGCAAAGGTCACTTCGGCCTGTGCCGCTGCCTCTGTCTCCCAGGTGGAGTCAGCTTCTTCCTGCTGTTCAATTCTGAAATTCAGAATGCTTTCCGCCGCCTTGAGAAGGCTATCCCCGGCGCGAAACTGTTGTTTGCTTGCCACCGGACGCGGTCCGGCAGGGGCAGACCCCAGACCAACCTGCGAACCTGGAATTACGATATCAGCCATCAGATAAGGCTCTTCCCGGCCCGCTGGCCCATGATTGAAAGGTTTGTGCCGAAAAGCAAAGCATCAGCCGCCGTGTTAATTGCGCCGATAGCCAAATCCTGCCGTGCCGCCACACGAACCGCGTCAGCCTGCGCGCTCAGTGAATTGGCCCGCGTTTGCGCCCCATGCCCGATTGTCAGCCGGTCAAGCTCAAGGTCTTTTGCGATCTGCTCGGCCACAAGCAAAGGAGACCCGGCACCCGTATTGATTGCCTCACCACTTTGCAGGGCCCGAACGCGGGCCACCTGCCGTTCAGCATTCCGGGCAAACCTATTGGTCTGCTCGGCGGCGTTCATCTGCTCTTGCTTGGCCTGTGCCTCAAGACTTTGCGCTTGAAACTTGGACTGCTGGTTTTGCTGAACCATTCCCAGAATGGATGAAAGCCCCGGCGCGCACATCAGTCGTCTCCAACCATCAATTCGTGAATAAGGGCCGTCAGGGTAAAGGGCTCAGGACCATCACACTCCAATGTGATCTGGCCCTCCCGGTCAAAGCCTTCGTCAATCTGAACGCGCCGGTCCCCGGTAAAAAGCGGGGCCGAACTGTCCAAAGGATCGTCGCCATCCCGAAATACAATCGGCTGTAATGTTTCCCTGCCAACCCTGCCGCCCTGACTGTCCTTCAGGCGCAGTGTGGTGCGGTGAATGCGCTTGTAGCGCCCTTGCGGTGAACCGCTTTTAAGCTCTGCATGGTGGCGCATCGTCTTGACGCGGGACGTATAGCCCAGGCCCACAACAAGATCGGCCACCGACTCGCTTACCGTGATCTGCCCACCAGAAACCGTTACATCCGCCAGACGCGCCCCATCGCCCCAGACCTGAACCGTCTCGCCCTCAAGATGAGACAGCCCAGAGAATGTGTCGGTCGCAGCGCCTGAATAGGTCAGGCTGGAATCAAGATAAATCGCGCCGGACTTGTCGTCCTGATCAGTCGGATCATGGGGCTGTGCCATGCGCTCGATATATCGCACCGTTGCGCCGTTGACCGTTCGCTTGATCGATGCCCAGACCTCATCAGACGCCCCGTTTTCAGTAGGGATAACGGTCAGGCTTTCAATCGCCCCATCCGTTTCAACTCTTTGCCAGGCCACTACATCCTGATCACGCCGGTAGGTCATCAGCACGGCCTTGCCGTCAGACCGGACACACCACAAAAGCCGGTAGGGCTCTTCCACCCACACCATTGATGTAATGCCCGTTGCCGGTCGTGAAACAAATGCCTCTGTCCCGTAAGGAGTAGAGGTATTGGACAGAACCGGAGCCGCATGGTTCGTCGCCGCGTCGATAGTGAACGCATAGAACGCCTGCGCATTCGTCAAATGCGGGGCGGGGTAATCCGTCATAGATCAAACAGGCCCGATGCGTTGATCTGGATTGTAATGTCAGCCGATGAGGGCGTGGTAACGGGAAAGCCGGAAATCCCCGTGTCAAAGTAGGCAATCGGCGCATCATCGGCGTGCGTGTCGTTATAGACAATGAAGCCCACAACAGTATTCCCCGTGACGCCGGTAAAAGCCACATCATCGCAGTCCACGTTCTTTCCGCTCACCGCAACATTGGTCATGGTCACAGCCGTGCCGACAACCGCCGACGAGAAGTCGGACAATTGCGAGTGAGAGGCGGAATAGGTGTAACTGGAATCAATCAGCGCCATTTTGAGCGTGTCGGCCTCAAGATCATGCCCCTCATCCATCAGGGACTTTTTGAAGGTGTCATACAGTGCATTGGCCATCAGCTTGGCTCCGGCTTGGTAATGTGATCGGCGAGAATGGTGAGGTCGGGCGAGACATAGCGGTCTTGCTCGAACGAGAAGAGGATTTCATGCAAGCGCCGGTTTGACCGGCTTCCCGTCAGGACAACAGAGTCAACTGCAACAGGCTGGGCGCTGCCCGCCCCCACGTCCGTCTGGTTGCGCGCCGTGATATTGGAAGGTGTCACAACCCCGTTCAGATCAGAGGACGACACAACCGTCTCCCCGCCCGTTGTGTGGGCAATCAGGGTCCGGCCTGCGGTCAGATACTTTACAGCGTTAACGGGCCGGGATTTCCCGGTCCCCGAAGTCAACACATAGGAATAGGCGTCCGTGTCCAGCGTGCCCTCGAGAAAATTGGGAAAGTCATTGATCTGGCTTGCCCAGATTTGCTGCGGATCAGTGCTTGTCCCCCCGAACACCAGGCGCTGTTCAAAGAACGCTATGGCACGGGGATAGCCCCGAATGTCCGACCACGCACCCTCGCTCCATTTGGTTGTGCTGGTGTGCGCCGTGCCCGATGGCGTTACCGTCTCAGGCAAGACAGCATCAACGCCGGTCGTCACTTCCTGAACATCACAAAGCACTTCGGTGGGCGAGATGTACTGGGTGATTTTCACAATCCCGAAGCCGGAGTGCAGATACTTCCATTTGACATGATCCGAACCGCCGCCATCGGCTTGTGTGCCCTCGGTATGGACTGGCGGTTGTGGGCCTGCACTCTCTGTGTTCTGCGCCTCGTAAATCCGCCCATTGTTCAAGACGTGATCGCCAGAGGTGTATCCCTCAGCGGCTTCCCATTGCTCATATTCCCCCAAATCCTGCTCTTCAAGTTTAAACAGAACCCCGACATGACCCGGTGAAAACACATCAGCCGAAGCCGTCATAGTCAGCCCGGTTCCCGTAGTGGCGGAGACGGAAAGCGTGGTGTCTGTCGTGTTCCGCGCCCGGAATGGGCCGTTTCGATATTCAAACTCGCTCAACGTCCAGTCGGTATGAGACGTGCGGCTCAACACCCTTGGCGCATGGTCTGGGTGAGCGATAAACATCTGATCCGCCGATTGCACGAAAGTCAGATTGAAAATCTCTCCCTCGTCCCACGGTGAAGAAACCTCGATCACCGCAAGAGTGTTGGGGTCAACGATTTGCCCGCCGTCTTTGTAAAACCGGATATAGCTGTCTCCAAACTCCAGCACATAGGCCTGGGTGATGGAGAACTGAAACGGGATAAGGCGGCATTTCTTGTCCGCATTCTTCGCGGCGGCGATGTACTGAAACCCCGGACGCCGCGTCAAACCACCTTGGGGGATGATGAGAAAGTTTGTGACCTCTTTACACCCGTTCTGATATTTGACGTGATCGGTCCGCCCGTACATGGACGGCGACAACTCCCCGGACGTGAAGCTGTTCTGCATGGTTGAAAAGCGCGGCATCTAGCCCCCGAAATAATCCCGCGCAGCGTTCCATGACCCATCCTGATATTTTTCAAAGCCATGCTCTTGCGCATCGCGCGCCATAGCCGCTTCCATCGCCTTCTCATGAAGGGTCAAGGCCCGGTCGGACTTGACAGAGCTTTGGGTCAAAAGCGGCGCGATTTCATTGGCGATCAGATAGACGAGAGCCTGAACAAAGATGGGGGAGAATTGCTGCGGATCGGTTGCCCGGAAAACATATTTGATATTCAAGGGCGCGTCGGCATTGCACAGAATGGCCTGTGCGTCCTCGTGGCGCTCCACCTCCCAAGGCAGTTGGTTTTCATCAAGATAGGGAATCGTAACCACCTGAAGGCAGTCTTCGGGGAGGGGGAATGCTTTTTCATACTCAAAGGCCGGAGCCGTGCCGCTCGCTGCGAGTTGAGCCCGCTTTTTAGCAAAGTTCCACGGATGGGCCTTGAGAACAAAATCCCGCAAGCGGGGATAGGCGTCGCGGCACTGGCGGGCCTCAACCGTATTATCTGACAGGTCTGTAATGGGCTTCACGCCAAGAAAGCGCAGAGCGGCATTACAGATACCGGCCTCGGAATAGTCCGCCAGGCTCGCCATCAGGTCACCGTGTCAGCGCGCAGTTCGTGCAAATGCTGAATAATGCGGTAGAGGCCGAGAATAGCGTCTTGCCGCGTGGTGCCGTCTTCAATCTCCACAAGGACAATGCCGTTCGACACAGCCGAACCCGTCCCGGTGGCAATGTCGTTTGACGTGTCCTGTGAATCATAGGTGTAGGTTTTGGTAGCCATGTCTCACTCCAAAAAGGAGGGAGGGGGCCGAAGCCCCCTGCCCATTAGTCAACCACATACTCAAGGTACAGGGTCACCGTGCCACCAAGGGAGGCAGCGGCATCAACGAGAGACACATACACGTCCACCAACTCTTGGGGATCAGCAGTGACGCCGTTCACATAGTCCCAAAGCGGTGTGCCAAGCATGGTGATGGGCGTCTTGAGAACCGCAGCCGAACCGGCTGAGGTACAATCAAGACCATCATTCAGGGCATCGGCGTCGGCGGTAAACGTCGAATTGGGCGATTTAATCCCAATATCGAGCGTCGGCGAGCCCGCTGCGTCCAGGTCATCCCAATACAGGGTTGAACCCGGAAGAATGATCGCATTCGAAGGAATGCTAATGCCAAGCGTGTAGGTTGAGTTGGCTTCCGCAGCAGCGGTCACCTCAACCGTGTCGATGAAATAATGCACGCGCCCGCCAGCAAGGCTGGAGTTCACGCGCACAATGGGGGTCGCTTCCACATTCGTGCGGACAAGCGACCCGCTCAGGTCTTCAGCAGCCATAGGTCATGCTCCTTATTCAGCGTTGAGGATTTTGACGACCTTCTTCTCTTCAAGGCGCACGGCCCCAAGAGTAAGCTTGGCGTAAACCTGGATCGGATGGCCCTGCTTGTCCTTGCGGGGAGCAATATCAGTGTTGATATCGTTCCAGATGCCAAGGTGCATACCGGACCGCACCCACATCGGATTGACGCGCTCAGACGAGGCAGTCGTCAGGCGTTCCGAGTGAATGAAGTTGATGCCAAGCCAACGCTTCACCATGCCGTCATCGTCAAAGACGGGGCGGCTGTTGAAGTCGGTCGAGGTGACTTCAATCTGGTTCAGAAGGTTGTCATGCTGTTCCGCCGAAATGGCGCAGTAGATGGGATCGTTTTCCACATCGACCTCAGCCGCCATCAGCTTTTTCTTTGCCTCTTTCAACTTGGCGGCGGTCAGGCCGACAGAGCTTGAAGTGACAGTTTCAGCCGCCGAAAGGGTCTTGTTCGACGTACCGGACTTGCCCGCCTTGGCCGTACCCGTCAAAGCAGTGATGATGGTGTCATCAATCTTGCGGTTCAGGCTTTCAACGGTGCGGGTGACAAACGGGCCTTGCGGCTCGATGTTCACGCGCAGCTTGTCAAAGCTGTCACAGAAAAGGGCAATGTCCCAGTCTTCGGGATAGACCCAGCGCCGATCTTGGGTGATATCGGTCGGGGTGATATCCGCATAACGGGACGTGACTTGACTGGCGTCCACCGAGCCGAACTGCTCAACTGGAACACCGGCCTCACCCGTGTAGCTGTCTTCAGTGACAGCCATACGGAAGCGCGAGTCACGCTGCGCAAGCAGCATGTAGACGCTATCCTTGTATTCGGTAACGCTCGCATTGAGAATTTGAAACGACATTGCGTTTCCTCCAACAAAAACAAAGGGTTTGGTTTCGTCAGAGGGGTTGCCCACGAAAAAAGGCCGCTCGAAGCGACCTTGCAAATGGACCCGTCTTGCCGTTTAACGCCCGGGTCAGGCGGCGGTCTTTACCCTGCTGTCAGAGGGGGTTTCCCTTGTCCTCACTGCCCGACAGTGCCGGGATAGGCTGTGTCATAAAGAGCGCGGCGCTTATCCATCAACGCTTTGTATCCGGGGTGCCGCTTGTCTTGCATGATCTTGACGTTTTCGGGGTTAGAGTTGATCTGTTCGAGTTCGGCCTTGGCCTTTTCCGGGGTCATTGCAAAACCTTCGGGGGCGTTGCCGGTCACGAGATTGTCTTCTGAAACCTCAGTTCCAAGCGCCGCAAAACGCTGGAACAAAGCCGCCTCACCAACCGTCGCGGAAAGCGTGTCAATCAGTTGACCCACCTTCTCTTGCGGAAGATCGGGGGCGAGGAACCGCGCAAAACGCTGGGCGCTGCGCATGTTCTTGTCATAGTCATTGCCCCAATTGGTCTTGAGTTCCGATTGGGTCTGTTGCCATTGGGCTTGCGCCTGCTGTTGAGCCTCGGCGATTTGCGAAACCTGATGGCGCGCATAAGTGTCCAGAACACCTTGAAGCTGCCACGGGGCAAGCTTGAGATAGGCCGCGGCGTCCTTGGCTGTGGACTCAAGGCCCTCATCATAGGGAATGCCCTCGGGCAGTTCCGGGCGCTGGAGTTCATAGCCGTTTGCGTCCTGGGGCACGCCAAGCTTTTCCCACCCGGCCCAATTGGCGAGTTCTTCGCCTTCGGGAGGCGGAGCAAGGCGGTCCTGGCCGACAAATTTCTCCAGTTCGGCATAGCTCTTGATGGCATCGGCGGGCTGTTTCCAGCCCTTCTTGTCCACCAATTGCTGATAGTTCTCGTCCAGTTGTCCAAAGGCGGGCTGGGCGGTTTGCGTGGTGAGCGCATCGGCTGCGCTCTGGGGAGTTTCGCCCGAAGGGGCGGTTTGTCCCTCCGGGTTGCCCGCTGCTGCGGACCCGTTTTCATCAGTCATCTAAGGTTTCCCTGTGATAGTTTTCATCAAACACCAATGGTGCAAAGTCATCCGGGTTCAGCCGGATCATTTGGGCGATGTGAAGAAAGGCCTGTCTTTTGCCCTCTTCCACACCGCGCGCAAATTCTGTCTCCCCCTCAATCGGCTGGCCGACATTGCAAAAGAACGCCATGTCCCGCAGCGCGAGTGGTTCTGATCCAATCGAGGTCTGATAGGACCGCGCCACATCAACCGCGCGATTGCCCCACAGATCCCTGAGAAGTTCCGTCAGAAGCTTCATTGACCGCCCTGTAGTTTCTGAATTGCCGAAGCGCCCTTATCCATCGCACCGGCGACAGGCTCGGCCATCGCAGCCATTTGCATCATCTGCTCTTGTTGCTGACGGGCCTCACGCAGTGCCGCCACCTCATCCTGACCCCGCAGGATCGACGCCGGGGCACCATAGCCCTCAGCAATTCTCCGGCCCGCCTCATCCTCATCCACAAGGTCGAGAACGCCGGGGAACATCTGTGACATGCCGCCAATCGTTTCGATGGTCCGTGTGACGCTCAGCGCCTCAGCGGCGCGCTGCTGTTTCACCAGCGGTGAGACATATTCAATCTCGATCGATTGTCCGGCCAGTTCGGGCGGGAACATCTCACGCGGAATGTCGCCCGTGCGCACCAGCATATTGAACCGGCGCTTGATCAAAGGCGAAAGGAACTCAGCCTGGATACGGCCCAGATTGGGGCCAAGCAGGCGCATTTTTTCTTCTTGCCGCTGAAGGACCTCGGTCGCGGTCATATCCGCGCGGTCGGCCATCATCAGCAAAGAGGCAAAGAACGCCTCTCGAATCTGGATCTTGATATCCTGCACCATTTCAAGGGTGACAGGCACATTCCCGCCCGTGGAAAGCGGGAACACCAATTGACGGCCATTCCGGCTCACAGCACCGGGCGTGTAGCCCCCAGCATAAAGCCGTGCAACCTTGATTGCGCCCTCATCCGGCCCCAGCAAAGGCGGATCAGCAACCATCTGACCGGCCCGAATGTTCGTCTTGACCATCGCTTGAAGCTGTTGAAGGTCTGACAGGGCTTGCTCGCCCCGGCCCCGGCCATACAGTTCACCCGATGCCAAGGCCCAGCGCGGCACTTGATAGGGAAATTCCTCATACCCGCCAACATGGACAGTTGAGCGGTGATCAAGCTCGATATACTGGCTCAGAAAGGCCATGCCCTTGGGGCCTAGTGCGCCTTCCTTGAAGTCCTTGTTGGGCTCAACCAGATGCAGGATTGTGCATTTCTGATGCGGGTTTTTCTCCGCTATGTCCCGTGTTTTCGGATGGGCCTTCATGCCCCATTGGGACACGATCTGCCGCGCGGTCATTTTGTATTCGCGGTAGAGCGTATCAACATCGTCGTCTTCATTGGCGGCGATAAAACATTCGGACAAAGGCATAACCTTGTCCAGAATGCCGCCACCCGAAGGCCGCTCAGCCGAATAGTGAACCGCTGTTCCGAAAGCCGCCACATCCGCATAGAGCGTGGGGATTTCGTTATAGAACTTTGTGACCCCAGTGCCGAAGGACGCCAGCAGCGTATCAGCCGCGTCATCCAGGGCTTCCCGAACCTCGGAGCGCTCGTTTAACTCAGGGTCAGCCGCGCGAAGCCCCATCCACTTATTGGCCGGGTTTGACATGGCCCCATAGATACCGGCGGCGAGATTGTCATTCGCCATGATTCCGGTGGAGTCGTAAATCTTGCGACCCCGCCGTGTTCCCTCAGTCGGGGTCTGGACAAACTCTTCGCGGATCGGACGCACCACACCAGCGATCTTTTCCCACACCGTCTCATAATTCGAGCGGTCGGACTTCATCGCCTCTAGGCGCTGCTGGGCGTCTTTGGGATCACGCATTATGCCGCCACCACTGCGGGTAAGCCCGCCTCAGAAACGCGGCTCGGCAAGAAGTAGACGAACTGTATGTGTCCACCTATCGGGCCAGAGCCGCCCGGAAAAATACCCAGATAAAGAGCGGACGGTTGAGACATTTTCACGCCCGCATTGGTTGTTAGATCGGCAGCCGTGGCGATGGTTGTTCCAGTGCCATCAAAGGCGCAGGCCATCTTCGCGCCTGTCGTTCCGAAGTCGTAATCCGTGCCGCCAACCGATCCGCCAGTGCCGGTTGCGTTGATCTGGTTGCCGCTCTCCCAAAGGAAGCGATTACCCGAAGCCTCGGCGAGGACATACCGGCTGCCCCCCGCATCCGTAGCGAAGTCTCCACCCACAACAAACGTACCCTCTGCGGCACTGATCCAGGAAAAATCAGCAAACTGGCGTTCTGTTGTGTCGGTACACGCCAGGCCCGACGCGCTTAAATCCGTGCAATTTGTGAGGAGCGTTGAGTTCGTCACCTCCGCCCCATTGATCATGTAACGGTCGTTGACGAAATCAGCCATCATTGTGGCGTCATCCGGCCACCATTGCGAACTCAGCGCATACCGGCGCGCAATGATATCGCTCTGAAAATTAAGGCCATACTGACCCGGCTTTGGTGACCCGTCGCGCCGAAAAAAGATCGACGAGCCAAAAGCGTGTCGCGTCATTGGCTGAGGCGCAGCAGAACCGTTCCGGCTGAATAATCGCCGGTCTTTACCCCAAGCCGGTATTGAACATTTGTCTCCGGCTCATAATGAACGTCCTCAGCATCAGCAGTGTAGGACGCCACGTCCTTCCAGGTCGGCACGTCATCAAAGGCGCGCTGAAGTGTCACCGTATCGCCGCTAATCCCGGAAATTGAAATGTTGAAGTGCCCCTTGAACACACCAACATCAGTCCATTCATTCTGCGCGTCAGCCGTGCCGGTGACGACTGCATAAGGTCGTGAGGCCATTAGCTGGACCCTCCCAATAATGTTGCTTTGGCAGTCGGTGCCGTTGAGGTCACGCCAAGACCGCCTGTCAGATTGGTTGCTGCAAAACCCTGTTGGCGGGAGCGTTTCAGCCGCTCACGATCCGCCGCAATGGCCGCGTCCGTCTCGCGGGGCGGGCGAATGGGGTCAGGAACCTTGGGTTTGCCCAAGCACATCGTCATCACTCCATGCCATTTGAATGTAGGTTTCGCCGTTCTTACCCAGCCTTGGGCAGTGGCACTCTTCCCTCGCGCCCAACAGTTTGAGCCAGCGATAGGCCTCCGTGTGGCCCTCAAGGGTCCGGCACTCAGCCCGCGTTACGCCAGACTCCGCCATTGCAGGGAACAGGCGGCGCTTGAGATATTTGGTCAGCGGCAGGGCGATTTCGTTGAACCGATCGGTTCCAAAGGCAAAGACCTGAACCGCTGTCGGTGCCTGCCACCCTGCCCCAAAAACACAGACAGGATCAGCGCCAATCAGCGCCACCTGCATACATGGCCCCGCCCGCGCTGATACCATGACCATTTGCGCGAGGGCGTCGGGGGTTTCATCCCACAAGGCCCCGTAGATTTCACGCTTGTCCCACTCCCGCATTCTTTGGGCGACCGATAAAACGGTCTCTTCACGGGCGGTCTCAAGCCTCACCAGTCGTACTCATCGCTTCTTTGAACAATCACTGTGCCCGCGCTTTGGTGCGGAGCCTGGGCGCGGTCCTCGTAATCAAGCTCAGCCATTGTTCCTGTTGCGTTGATCTTGCGCTCATCCAGCCCGATGGCGAGATAACGGAAGGCGTCTGCCGCATGGCTCGTCCAATCGTGCTTGGGCTGCTTGTGAAACTGCTTTGAATTGGCGTCCCACTCACGATGGTACAGGCGGAGAGCGTCCAAGCCCTTCTCAGTTTTTTCAGAATCGAATACACAGCGTGGAAGGATTGACCTCACCGCCTGAATGCCGTCATCAACCAATAGCTTTGGAGCCACGGTGATCTTGTTGCGAAATCCTAACTCTTCCAGAATTTCAAGCCGCGATGCGTCAGCCGTGTAATCGGTGACCTCAATGTCATGCGGCAGAATGTGGTGCCCGTACATATAGGGCTTTTCGGTCACGATCTTGGCGTAATGCTGCAGCGCTTTGCCCGCGTCCTCGTAATAGTCAATCAGGCCGATTTCTCGGCCCCTGAGTTGAGCAAACCAGATTGCGGTTGAATCCGTCCGGCCCAAATCCCACGCGGTATAGACGGGAAGCTTGGGCTCCCACGGAACGCGCGTAACCCGATTTTCCTGCTCGGCCTTGCGGATAAAGTCAGCATAGTAAGCGCCGGGAATGCCAGCGTCGAAGGAGCAGAGATATTCCTGCTCAAATCTTCCCTTGCCTTCGCTCTCGCCATACTCGGCGATGTATTCCTTAAGCTCCTGCTCTAACTGTTCGGCGCTAAAGACGCCCGATTGCTCAGCCGACAGAACCTCAACAAACCAGTCTGGATCGTCTTGGTGAGCCCTAAGCATTCGCCAGGCGTGATTGCGGCCCCGTGGCGTGGTGTTGAATGCCGCCCAGCCGCCATTCTCCAACAGGATCGGGCGGAGATACGCCCAGGCCGTTGGATTAGCCAGAGCCCATTCGGAGAACACCACCCCAACAGGCGGAGAGCCGACCAGCGAGTTATAGTTATCTGACCCCACAACCTGCCATGTTGACCCGTTCTTGAACCGGATCATCATGTCTTGCTCACGCGTCGTCTCGCGCTCGCTGCGCGGGAATATCTCGTCTATTCGGCGGAAGCCAGTATGGGGGTTGATCGCTTCCCAAATGGCTTTGCGGGCCTGCGAGGCTTCGGGCAGCATGTACCAGTACGTGCCGACGCGACCGGGCCACTCGGACCACAGCGCCGACGCCGCAGACCATTGTAAAAAAATCTCGTCCTTGCCCGCTCGCCTATGCCAAACCGTAAACGCACGCTTCCCACCGTTGGCTAAATAGTGCCAAACAGGGCGCTGATAGTTTCGCCCGGTCCAGTTCGGATTAGGAACCTGGGGGGTCGAACGGGTCACGTCGTGCATTTACACCTACAGAATGTTCAACCTCTTGCTTGTCCCGCCAGCCAAAGTTTTTAAGCGCAAAGATTGGTCCCGAAGCATTGGCTCCGTACAGCCGCATCTCATAAGAATTTTCCACGGCCAGCCGAGCCTTTTTTACCGAGTGAGAAAATTCGTCCTTTTTCTCATAATCATACAGGCTGGTTTTGTCAGAAAACCCTAGAGAATAGGCCAGCCCTGTGAGAGTGAGGGGGGTGTCTTTTGCCTCGCACTCTGCAAGATACCGCTCCACCGCCTCATCAAACTCTTTGGGGGACTTGAACAGGGGCGGGCGTCCACGCTTACTCACGTTTCTCTCCTGTCCCTGATGCGTCGTATTTCGGGGGTGGCGTGCCGGAGGCTGTGAGGGGATCTGTCATGACTCGAAGTGTTCCCAGATCGCCAGAACAGCAGCCACCGGCCATGTCGCAGCCGCTAAAGCCGCGTCAACCTTGATCTGATTATCTGACCGGAGTTCCACATAGACCCACAGGCCCGCGAGGGCGTAGAGCCCTGCTACGCACAGGTAGATGATGATCAGTTCTGTCACTGTGCGCTCTCAAAACGGGCGTTGATGATGATCGTGTCGGTGCCCGCGAGAAGCTTGATGAGCTTGTGGCGAATGATTCTGAACATGATGTTCTCCTAAAGGGCGCTAGTTGGCTGCGCCCAAAACCGTTTCCGCACACGAAATACCTTGGGTTTCTGGCGACCAGCAGCGGTCGTGACCAGCCCGGATGATGCGCACAGTGTTTCCCGCCTTGTCAGTGATATAAACGCTGAGTTCCCTGTCCGGGGTTGCGCTGCTTGCTTCCTGCGGATTGGTGTGATCAAAAATCACCCCACCATCCTTGTTTGTCAGCATAAATCCTGTCTCTGACTCGTAAATTACCAACCCGTCGGACTGGAACAGGTGCGTAGTGAGGTTTTTTGGCTGCTCGTGTTGGACTTCAATTTTGATCGTAAACATTGTCTCTTCCTGTTTCTGTTGGTTTGCCCCGAATGAAAAACCCCACAGGCCGGGGCGAGCCTATGGGGTGAAATAAGTTGGGCCGCTCCCCCGAAAGAGAACGGCCCGCAGACGCCGGAGCCAAACCGTAGTAAGGACGCGCAAAGATCGACGCGCTCTCCTGCGTAGCCATGGAAAGCGGCTGTTATCGCGGCGGGGACACAATAGCCTAGTCCGCCGCGAGTCTATCTGCACTGACGCGGGCCGGGCGACATGCAAAACCGCCCATTTCGACACGCTTAAGACTTTGCCGCCGCGTCAATTCATGCCCGAGCGGGTTGCCAACACCGATCTCTTCACCTTTCGGCTAGTTACCCTTTCGGGTGTGTGGGGTGGCCGTTCCCACCTCTCGGGAATCAAAAAGCCCGCAAACCTTCCGGCGCGGGCGCAAATTTAGATAATACCCACCTTGTACAGTTTTCATTCACGCCCGTCAACCCCTAATGAACCCAAAATGTTGTGCCAATACGCCAAGGCCGTGGCGGATAACCACCATACCGTGTTTCACAGCGGTTGTGCGGCCCGTACAGCCCAATTCACGCCCGATCTGCTCGGCGGTGTATTGCCGGTCCTCTGGGAATCCGAACTGAGTGGTGAAGCGTTGAATGTATGGGGCACTGTCCATCAGGGCCATGTATGCGGCCCGCCATTGCCTGAGCGCGTTAACCTCGCGTTCGGTGGTGGGCATTGTCCCGAATCGCTCGCGCCCCCCACCCGTGACCATGAGCGACGAAACAACCGACTCCCCATACTGGCCCGACGCCTCGAACAGCATTCGGAATTTATGCCCCGCCTCCCACAGGATCGGATCGATCTGCTTGTGTGACTTTAGCCGGTCCAAGGGGTCTTGGTCGCAGCGGTGAACACCCCGAACCCGCTCCCACTCCCCGCGCTTTCCGCGTACGGCATAGTCGCGCTCATAATGGTGTTTGGCGAACTGCTCTGGCGTGGGCTTGTCGCGGTCGAGATCGTCGATTTTGTGCTTAGGCTTGGCCATTCACTCGTCTCCATCCGGCATTGAAAGCAGGGCTTTTTTGAACCGCTCGGCGAGCCAAAGTGCATCACCGCCATCAGCGAGATTGGTCGCAAAATACTCCTCTCCGTCTGCGGTAAACCCAGCAATGATAATTTCGTCAAATTCCCTTTCCGAAAGGGCATCAATCACACGCTTGGCAGGCAAGTCATGTCTTGTTGGGCCAGGGAAATACACCACCTTGTCTCCCATTCACTCGCCCTCCGCGTCAGAATCATCCCGTCTCCATGACGAAATTACCTCGCCCGACTCCGTCATAACTTGGACGATCACCGGGTTGTAAATAAACACCTGCCGAACCGTCTCGGACTGCTCATCGTGATAAACTATTAAGGCCCTTTGCTCACCCATCACTCACCCTCCTGTCGGGGTTGGTCGTCGTAAAGCCCAAGCTCTTCGGAAACCCGCGTGAGTTCGTCCAGCGCAGCAGACCGTGCAGCCTTCTCGTCACGGGGCTGATGTTCTCCGCACCAGTCGTCCGGTTCTGTGATCGGCCAATCACCAAACGGCGCGCGCAACCGGCACTGTCCACAACGGCGCACACGATCCGGTCGCTTTAAGTGCCCCCGAACTATCCCCCACCACTGGCACGTCTCACAGGTCTGTTGGGTCAATGCAGGCTCTCCCGTGTGTGTTCATCAATGATCTGCACAAAGCGTGCGCGCTGATCTGGTCTGAGGCTGTCGTAAATGCCTCGCAACACATCAGCGAGTGCCTTAACCCGAATGTCTTCGGGCAACGCCCACAACTCTGCGACCAGCTCATCTATGTATTTGTCATCTGTCATTTGCTTCGCCTTTGGGTTTAGGGGCGCTCGCCCAAAATGATCCTCTCAAATCATCTGGCTCACTCTTCCGCCTTGGTGCTCTCAACCAAAATGGCTCGATCCTTTCGCATGGTGCTCTCTGGCGACATGTCTCACTCTGCTTTACTGATCCTCTCATCCAGCGTGGTTCGATCAGGCAGCTTGGTGCTCTCACTTGCAGTGTCTCACTCTCCAACGATGGTTCTCTCTGTCCCGTTGGTTCGATCACGCTCGATGGTGCTCTCAAGCTCTCTGTCTCACTCATCACTCGTGGTACTCTCCGAGGGTGTGGTTCGATCCTCTTAATTGGTGCTCTCTTCTTATGTGTCTCACTCGGCTTGTATGGTTCTCTCGTATGACCTGGTTCGATCTTCCCTTTTGGCACTCTCAGCAAATCTGTCTCAATTCACAGGCTTGATCTCATGCGCATGATCGAGGTGCGCAATCGCATAAGGTTTCGGGGGTTCTTCACCCAGCAATGTCCGGTACATCTCCCCGTGCAAGTGAGCGAGGAACAGCTTCACCGCCCAGCGGCGTGACATTGCGTGGATATGTGCAGGCGGAAGCTTGCCCGCCGAATAAGCCTTGTACGCGTCGGTCGCCTTGCCGATTTTCCTTGTCTCAAGAATCTGCGCAGCCCGGTCAGCAAACCCGCCCGCCTCATTTTTGGCGATATAGCGGTCCTTCTGTTCGCGCCACAGCTTGCCGTAGAACGCATCATCATGGCCCGAGACCTTGACGAAACTCTCCCCCGCCTTCCAGCACAGTGTTTTGAGCCGCGCATTGTGCGGGCGCTTTTCGCCTTTCTTCCACTGCTTGGTTGGGTCAAGACCAGCAAAGGCCCAGATGTGGCCAACAGTCGGCGCTTTCGTAATGTCGATATGCGCCAAAAGACCTGCCGCAATGACCGGCCCGATACCCTTGACCCCCTTGAGCCAAGGTCCGACCGGATGGGCGTCAGTGTACTTGTCCAAAGCCCGCTTGATCTGATTCTCAAGCGTCCGGTTCTGATCCGCCAGATACGCCAGAACAGCGTGGGGCTCGTCCCCCATAGACCGAACCTGCGCGTCGGTCCTGATCCGGTTTTCCTGCATCAGATAATAGGCGTCCACCAGAAACCGTGCCTCATCGTCGCTCAGTGTGAGCGCCGCTTTTGACAAGTCCCGGCTCATTCTCGCAATCGGTTCGATGTTCATGCCGTCCTCGCTGCTTTGGTGATTAAACTCTTGGTGTCCCTGTGTTGAATTGGCCGACTTGGCGGTTCAGGTCGGCGCAGCAGGTAAAATATACGAGCCTGGTCCTGATATTCTTGAAGGCGGATACCGCTAAACGCCTCCCGCACCTCAGCGGCGGACGGGAAGAACGTTTTTTCCTTGATCAACTTTTTCCGAACCTGCTCGTAACCGATAAACGGCTTGTCGATGAGCGCATCGTGATAGTCCCGCGCAACCTGTGCCTGAATGGCTCTGTCATTGACCGGCGCGGCCCTCGGTATCGTCACCGCCAGCATGGCGAGGAACTTTGTCACCTCCGCCAACGTCGCTGGTCGCAGCGCCTCTTTGAGCCGAGCGTTATGGGCTTTGAGTAAGTCCTTGGTGGCCGCGTCCACATAGTCGGGAAGACTATCCTCCACCGTCTCCCATTTCTTCAAACTCAGTAACGAGCGCAGCGAATCCGGCTGCTGAACTTGGCTTGGAATGAGGTCGTTTGACATTCTGGGGCTCCGGGTTTGGTTGATTTTGCTCTCGGTTGGCGTCGGCGATAGCGCGGTCAAAATATTTCAGGCTGCGTGGCGGATCATGCCCGCCCGCGCTGCGGCGTTCCGCAACGGCCTGAATGGTCGAGAGGATCAGATCGGGGGGGTACTCCCGCAGCCAACGCTTGACGGTCGGGAGCTGGCCCGTCCTTGCCATCGGGTCGAGACTGGCCGCGTCGTAGCATCGACACGCAAAGTCTAGATCAGGATCAGGAACGGGCTCGCGCGCGTTAGCAGCATCACTATATTCTGAGTCTCTGAGTATGGCAGGCTCCGGGCACTGCGTTTGCACTGCGTCCGCAGGTGGCGTCCCTTGTTTTTGTTGAGTTTTTTCCCTCGCCGGTTGATTTTTTATGTGCGCGGCACGCTTCGCTTTTTCGATCTTTTTTTTGCGCTCAATTATTTCTTTTTCTGCGCGCGAATTTTTCAGAAAGCCGTCGCACTCGATCATGTGACCACTTTCGATCAACGTTTCTATGGCGCGGCGGAACACAGCGGCAGAGCATCCACACAGCCTCCCAAGGCGCTTGTCGTCACGCACAAGCGGCCCGCCCTCTTCATAAATTGTGGCAATGAGAGTGATATAAATACCCACCTCAGCGGGGCTCAGGCGGCGCGTATCGCCAAGCCAGTCCGAAGGGTAAAATTTGAACCAGGGGGCCTCGCTCATGCTGGCCCCCTTTGGCTTGTCAGTTGCAGGGCACGGCGGGTTATGTCGCGATACTGCCTGGCGTAGCGATCGCTCCTTTCCATGAGCATTGGAACCTGCCTAAGAGCATAAAGAATGCTCGTGTGGTCCCTCTCAAAGTGCCTGCTCAGACCAGCTATGGTTTGGTTGGGAACCAACTCGGCGGCGACATACCAGAGGAGCCAGCGAGCATGAACAATGGGACGGCGGCGGTCGTGGCTCCGCATTTTCACAGCGCTGATACCAGTGATTTCAGAGACCGCTACCTCGGTATCGATTAGACTTGATTCACGGGTGGCGAATATCCAGTCTCTCATGCCGCCCTCCTATTGTACGCAGCACGTACACACTCAGGGTCCATGTCAGCTAAAGCACAGACGAAGCGGAAATCAGCCCCGGCGCGCTCAAACCATGTCCGCGCCCTTGAATGCTCAACCGCAGAGCAGTAGGTGCTGGGGTCTGTCGCATCCATCAGAGCCTGTTGAATCACAGCACGCCACAGGGCTTTGCATTGGGATAGGTCTGTCATGCTGGAACAACCCGCTCGCCGTTAAGCTCGTAAGCGTGTGATTCCCCATCCCTCGTCACAACAACGCGGGAGAAAGAGGCAAGCTCATCATCGTCAACGTCCCATTGGTTTTGGGCGGCCTCTATCGCAGCACGCGCAGCCCATTCGGGGCTGTAGCCATGCGCCTCGCCCTCCCAGATGATTTCACCATATTCATCGTCGGTGATTTGCGCCTGATACACACTCATGACCGGGCCTCGAAATATGTGCAGGCCCGCGCATTGTCCGGAATGGCGGGAATACCGCTGTTTTTTTTCAGAAGGGCTTTGGTTTTGAGACACACGCGCTTTTCATGCTCGCCCGGCTTGAGATTCGTCTTTCTGCGCGGGAAATGTCGGCAGTCTCCGCATTTGCGATCGCAGCCGAGATCGGCCCATGTCGCCTGCCCATCGACCGTCTGTGCAATGCGCTCGTTTAGTGGGGTTTTATTGTGTTTGAGTTCCGGGTTGAGCATCACCCTGCCCTCCTCTCTCTGGCCTGCCTTATGTCTGCTTTCCACTTCTCCGTCTCACGGTCTTCAATGCGCTTGAGGCGGCCCTTGTATGTCCCGTCCTGACGGTGCTTAGCTTTGATGAGTTCGCGGAGTTCTTCTTCAAGGCTCATGACCGCACGTCCTTTGCCTCGACCCACCCCGTCACCGTTTCTTCTGCGTCCTCAACAGACCGGCACACAGCAGTGGTTGCGCCCTCACAAGAGAGGCGTTGAAGCATGGCGTTTTGCGCAGGGGATAACCGCCCGCCCTCTTTCTTGACCTCGATAGCCAGCAAGCGGCCCTTGAGAAAAACCAGCAGGTCAGGAATGCCCGCGCGAGTCCCCAGGCCCTTGAGCTTTGCCGCCTCGATCTTGTTCCGGCTTCCCCCGTTTGGCGTGTGCCAGATCACGGCTTGTGGAAGCCGAATCTCAAGGAATGAGAGGATCGAACGGTGAATCTGATCCTCGGTCACTCTGCGGCCTCCACGGCTTTCAGTTCAGCCTTCCCGGCGATAAAACTGTTAATGCTGTCCACCATGCTTTCAGCAGCGTGAAGGGCCTCCATAGCCTCTTCACGAATGCGCATGGCCTCTGCCATTGTGATCTTGCCGTCCTTGAGTGCGTCAGCCATGGCCGCGTGTACCTCTCCGACTTCTTTTGCGAGGGTGTGAGCGGCAACAACCGGATCACCGGCTCGAAACATTGAAACGACCGTTTGACCGGCGTGTTTCTGGTGCCACTCAAAGAGATATTGCCGGTCACCATTCTCAGCGTTGAACTGATCCAGAGCGACGGCGGCATGAAGGGGAATCTGGTGCGGGCAATTGCCGTTCTGCCAGTTGGAAATGGTTGCGCGGGAAACCCCAATGGCCTCCGCAGCGGCATCAACACCACCGGCCTTCTTGACGGCCAGACGCGTTGCTGTTTGCAGGCTTTCAACAGTGCTGGACATATGCCCTCCCCTTTTAGGTGCGTTTTGTGGTGACCGGGCGCATGGTCCCGTCATGGTTCATGATCTGGAAATTGCTGTCCTCGCCCATTGGGTCTGTTCCCTCCGGTTCCACGGCAGGAAGTACGGGATCGGGGGAATGCTGACGGCGGCGGATATCGGCGAGCAAAAGCTCAAAATAGTTGCGGGGCAGTCCAAGGGCAGACCGCCCCGCTCCGCGCGCTCTCATGCAGCGGACTGCCCGGCAAGGACGCGGAATAAGGTGGGCGGGAGCGCAGGAGGTGCGGGAGGCGCACTCAACCGCCCTAGGCCCGACGAGCGGGGGGGCTCGGCGAACCATTCGGGATCTGAATAGGGATATGTGGTGGAGTCTGCTCATGGCTGGGGCTCCAGCCCAAACCAATCAACGGGGGTTACCGCCCCGTCCGTCACTGCCGCAATGGTCCGCTGACTGGCGCTTGAGGGGAACCGCTCACCCCGCACCCAACGAGACACAGTTAGCTTGTGAACGCCAACGCTCTTCGCGAAGGCGTCCTGTGTTGTTCCGGTTTGGTCCAAATAATCTTTCAGGTTCATAGTTTGCATGTATACCCTATGGGCACACAATGGTCAACCTATAATATACCCTGTTGGTGGTGGCGATTCTCGAAGCCCGCCCGTAGGTCTTCCCTCAGTTGTGCGGGAGCCCTTTATGGAAAAAGAACCGGAACATTTTACCCCTCGCCCTTGGCTTGCTGAGCTCAGGACCAGACACGGGCTGACGCAAGAGGGCCTTGGCGAACGGATTGACGTATCAAAAAACACAGTTTCGCGCTGGGAGAGTGGCCGCAGGGACATTTCCCGCGATAGCGCAATCAGCTTAGCTGAGTTGTTTGGCGGCTCTTTTGAGGAATATATGACCGAGCGCGGCCCGCTGTCGGTGCTCAAGGGGAAGCGACTGGACGAGGCGCGGCGCGCTATTTCACAAGTTCCGCCCCTCGCGTCATTACAAGACAGCCCCGACGAGGGCATTTCGCCAGACGGCTTTGAGTTTCAGGGCCAAACCTATGTCGGGGTGCGCGTGTTTGATATTGGGGTCAGCGCCGGTCCCGGTGCGCTCAATGACGACCATCAGGAGCCGCTCTATTACGACTTTTACCCCCTGAGCTTCCTGCAGGGGTTCACCCGCGCCAATGTCAGCAATCTGGCGATTGTCCGGGTGGTCGGGGACAGCATGGAGCCGACATTGCGTAACGGAGACGTGATTATGGTGGATATGAGCCAGACCTCACCCACAAATCACGGTATCTTCGTTCTCGCCATAGACCAGGAAACGCTTGTGAAGCGGCTGCAATACGAAATGAGCACAAAGCTTGTCAGCGTGATTTCCGACAATGAGCGGTATAAAGACGAGGTTATGCCCGCAGAGAGCCTGCACATTATCGGGCGGGTGGTCTGGGCTGGTGGGGTGAAGGGTTAGAACTGTTTTGGCAGGCCCGCTTGTTTTAAAACCTCATTCGCCATGTGGCGAGAAACGATCTTATTGTCCACGATGATTAGGGCGCCGTTAATCGGACTGTACCACTGTTCGTGGTCCCCGCGAGCCTGACGCCTAAACTCACACCCGTTCTGACGCAGTATCTTTTTAAGCCTAGTGGTGTAATTCGCCACGACGCGCCTTCACGAAGTCGTGGTAAAGAACCTCCACCGGAAATTCATCGTCTTCAACATACTCATTCGGATCTATAAGGTGCTTATTAGCCTCATACATTTCCGGTATGCGGTCGCGAAGCTTTACAAGAAGCCCGTCCAGCGACGACGCCTCAGCGACGACGCCCGGCAAGTTGTCTGCCGAGCCAACATAAACGCCAGCCTCATCATCAAACATGATGCGGATTTTTACGACCAGCTTCCGCATTAGAACCTCCACACTCATTAGCCCCCGTGGCTCTATCCAGAACATAAGGGCTGTTAACACAGCGTTACAAGCGGAAATGACGTCATTGTGACGGCATCGCGCACCCCGCGTAACCATTGTCTTTCCCCCGGCGACGAGTCAATATTCAGAATGCCGGGGGCCCAAATGGCTGTATTCAAGACGTACATCACAATCAACGGCGCAATCGCCATAATGGATACGGTCGAAATCCAAGGGCGATTTTTCCTTGTGCCACAATGGTTTGACCTGCCAGCCGAAAACAAGTCAGTCCCAGAGCGGCTAGTTCCGCTGGACCAATTTGATTACTCAGAGATTCAGGGCAGCGTCCGCTTTGTTGTAGAGCGGCCAGTACCCAAACGCGTTTTCGATTGTGCCGACCCGTCACAAGAAGCGCCCGGCTATGAAGTGATCCTGGGTCCACAAATTCAATCCCCGAGCGGATCGAAGCACTAGCACCCCTTTCAGTCATTTTCCGTCTCCAATCTCTGCGCCGCACCATTGCGGCATAAGCGCAGTGTAGCACGGGTATTTCACAAAATATACCTTGTTGGCAACTTTTGGGTTGACCTTTAGATACCCCTGTGGTTTACTCTCCCCACACAGATGGGAGACACAGCCAATGACCGAGATCAAGATTGAGAAGAACGTTCCTATTCCGCCGAAGGGCGGTGGTCCCAACGGACCCTACAAATATCCATTTGATCGCCTGGGGGTTGGAGATTGTTTTTCGGTCTCCGGCGTCGGCGGTTCCCTCGCAAAAATCACGCGCAGGCTCCGCGGGGCCGCTCACCGGTATTCCAAAAGTCATGGGATCAAATTCACCGTCCGGGAACTGCCTGACGAAGGTGTCGTCCGTATTTGGAGGGTCGAGTGATGGACTACTGCAAATGGGATATCAACAAGGCCAATGCCGATCTGGCCCGTGCTGATGAGCTGATCGACGAGGCCCGCGAGTTTGGCAAGGCCCTCGCAGCGAAGATCAGGGACCAGTTCATTGTTGGCGCTGCTGACATGGCTGACCTGAATGCGCTCGCCACGATCATCGCCGAGGATGTTGCGGACGCCCTTCACGGCCCCACAAAAGAAAGCCGTGACCTGATTGCAATGGTCGAGGAGGACGAGGGCCGCGCTTACGCCGCTCAGGTTCGTTCCGATTATGTCGGGGGGCTGCTGTGATCACCCGCGCTGACCAGCCTGATTTTGAGATGGCCGCAACCGAACTGGGCTGCGCCATCACCACCCTCCAATGCCTTGAAAGCCGTGGCGCTGATCTTGAGCGGATCATCACCACCCTTAAACGCGAAGCCCTCGCACTGGACGACATTATCGCAGCTCGGAAGGCGGAGTCATGAGCAACGACTTTGAAACCCACCCCGCAGGAACAGTTGCCCGGTTGGAAAAGGCTCTGCGTGCAATTTCATTCAGCCGCCCGCGCAACACTGAGGGCATTTATTCCTACGCAGACCGGATCAGAACCATTGCCCGCGAAGCCCTGAAAGGAGAGAGCGCATGAGAACCACAACTTTCCGCTTCGAGGAAATTCCTTGCAGCAAAAAAATCAAACCCAAGTGCAAAGAGTGCGGCGATGTCGTGACGCGCACCATTACGCACACACTCACAGTCAACCCGTTCAATAAAAACCCGGATGGCACGGTTTGCTCGCCATCTGAGGTTTTTGAACAAGCCTGTGAGTACGTTGAGCAAGACGTGCGGAAGGCCATGAGCGATGGCGTTGTTTGCAGTGGTCGCTGTAAGCATAAACGCAAGGCATCCGCATGACCGGCCATGACCTCATGTACCGCCGCCAGCGCCTTGCAGATGGCCCCTGGGCGCGCTTCTGGATCAAGCAGGACAAAAAGCGCAACTGGACGATTGCTCGCTGGTCTTTTGTCGTTATCGCGATTGCCTTTGGCCCCGCCATTATCTTGGGAGTTTTGTCATGAGTGTTGAGAAGGAACAGGACATTGTCCGCCTCCGCTCGGCTGTTGAGCATTACGCGGAACACTGCACACGCCCCAAAGAAAAGGCAGAGGCCGAACGGCTGTGCGAGCAAGTCAAACGCATTGAAGAAAGGGACTTGAAGTGAACTTCACGACAGAACAGCGGGCCCTTCTTAACCATTCACTCGACGCCGCGAACGTACGCCAGCGCAACCAGTCGGGCAGGAAGCTCGACTATATCGAGGGGTGGTGGGCCATTGCAGAGGCAAACCGGATTTTCGGCTTTGATGGCTGGACCCGCGAAACTGCCGAAATGCGTTGCGTGTCTGAAAAGCCGCGCAAGATCGGCGAGCAAAAAAAGGATGGTTGGGGCGTTACCTACATTGCCAAAGTCCGCATTACAGCGGGCGGCGTGTTTAGGGATGGTGAGGGCGCGGGTCACGGCATTGATACCGATCTTGGCAAGGCGCACGAAAGCGCAATCAAGGAAGCTGAGACGGACGCAATGAAGCGCGCCCTCTCCACCTTCGGCAACCCCTTTGGCCTTGCCCTCTATGACAAGGATAAAACGAACGTCGCCGCGACCCGAAAGTCAAAAGCAGAAAGCCGCAACTCATTCGCCGCCATGCAGCAAGCGATCCGCGAAGCCCATACAGTGGACGAGCTTTTCGCGTGGGGTAAAGCGCAGGCCGAATATATCAACTCGCTCCCGACAGACTGGGAGACCGAAATCAGAATCATGTTTGAACAGCGCCGCGAAGAATTGCGTGCGCTCTATGCGGAGGCCGCACAATGAGCAGCGTCAATAAAGTCATTCTCGTGGGTCGGTTGGGCCAAGACCCGGAAGTCCGCCACACCCAGAACGGCGACCCGATTGTCAATCTTTCCGTCGCCACTTCAGAGACATGGAAAGACAAAAGCACGGGCGAAAAGCGCGAGCGGACGGAGTGGAACCGTGTCGTGATTTTCAACGAACACCTTGCCAAGGTCGCCGAGCAGTATCTCACCAAAGGCTCACAAGTCTATCTGGAAGGCCAGCTGCAAACACGCAAATGGCAGGACCAGTCAGGCAATGACCGCTATTCGACAGAAGTGGTTTTGCAGCGGTATCGCGGTGAGTTGACCTTGTTGGGCGGGAAAGGTGAGCGCCACGAGGCCGAGCCGCAGGAGGGCGGGTTTGATGACTCGATCCCGTTTTAGACCATGACCAAAATTATCCTCAAAAAGCTAGGCAATGCCCTCGTGCCCACAGACGATGACGGGTACAGGCTTGTTGCGAGCCTCAAGCACAATCAAGAGGTTCGGTGTGAATTGAAGCGCGTGCGCAGCGGGCGTCAGCACCGGCTTTATTGGGCATTGGTCAGCAAGGTTTTCGACAACCAGGAAAAGTTCCCCACGAAAGACGCCATTTCAAACATCATCAAATGCGGTGTTGGGCATTGCGACGAAGTGCGAGACCGCAACGGGAATCGGGTTTTGATGGCCCGGTCCATTTCTTTCGGAAACATGCCGCAGGATCAGTTCAATGAGTTCATGAACGCCGTGATCCGGTTCACCTGTGAGTATCTCATTCCCAACACCACTGAAGGCGACCTTCGCAACGAATTGGAGCAAATGGTGGGGATCGCCGCATGAGACTCACCCGCGCCACCACCAACAAGGCCCGTAGCAAAGGGCGCCAGGACCCGCGAGACTGCCCGTCTCATCGTCAATGGGTTCGGGGTCACGCCTGCGCTGTGTGCGGGGAGCATCCGGTCGAGGCTGCGCATTGCCGGAAGGGCATTCCAGACCATGAGGGTCCGGGGGGTGTGGGCTTAAAGCCTCATGACAAATGGGTCATTCCGCTCTGTCCCGCACATCACAAAATTCAGCACGACATGGGCGAAGAAAGCTTTGAGCGGCGGTTCCGCATCAACATGAAGTCAATAGCAAAGCAGCTTTGGAAGCAGAGCCCCCACAGACGAAAGCATGAGGAGAAATGGTCATGAGCAAGGTGACGTATGAGGCGCGGCCCAACACTGGGTGGTCATGGTTTGTGTGGCGCGTAGCCGAGGGCGGGCGGGACAAGATCGTCGCAATGGATCTGACAAAGGATCACGCCCGCCTTTTCGCCGCCACCCTGAACGCAGCCGAAGCCCTGCCCGAAGGGACGGACCCGGTGAAGGCCGTGGAGGCAACGCTTGTGCGTATTGACGCCACCCTCGCCAAAGCACGGGGAGAGGGGTGATGGCGATGAAAATGGTCTGCGAAAACTGCGGACACACGGCGGATATACAGAGGGGGCGTGGTGGTTTTTTTGCTGATGGGTTCGGGCCAAAATATGATCTAGAGGCATTGATGGGGGAGCGTCACTGCCAATTCTGTGATGGTGAAGCGGACAAAGCGGTGAAAGAGGCGCAAATGCGCGCAAGCCTTATCCGAGAAAAGATGATTTCTGGCGCCCGAGAACAGGCACTGTTGCGCGCCCGAACACAGAGAAGGAACCAAACCCAATGACCACCAGACAAACAAAGGGCTTCGCTGTGGTGGGGCCGGATGGGGCCATTATGGACATTGGCGTTAAGCGTCTTTGCATTCTCCAAAACGAGTGCGAGGCGACGTTTTGGGCGGGGCGGGCGGATATGCAAAGAGCCTCCCCCGGCCACCGCGTCGTCCCCTGCACAATCACATGGGAGGAACCCGAAGATGAGTGATGAGATTGAAGTATCATATTTCAGAAAGTTTGCATGGGTTGAGCTTGAAATCGACCGGATAATTCGAGCTGCACGCCGATTGGATGTAAGCGGGTCAGACACTCGCCCATTGGCAGCAACTCTGGAAAAAGCAAAGTATCAAGCCCGTGATCTAGCTGACGATCACAGGGGTGCAGAAGAAGCGCGCCGCCAAAAGCGGAAATATCTAAGCCAACGGGGGCGGGTCATGACTGACATACCGTTTAAGCCGACACTGGCGTGGGCGTATTCGTTTGGGGACCGCGGTAATTTTGCGGCCTACTCATGCGAGCAGTTTACTAGCACCACAGACACCTTTCTTGGCCCCGCCTACCTCGTCCCCGCTGAACAGTGGGAGGCTCAAGGGTGGCAACCGATTGAGACTGCGCCGAAGGACGGGACGGAAATTCTAGGCTGCGTTGCGCACCCGCGCCTGTATGCGCCGACCCGGATTGTATGGGCCGCATATCACCCGAATTCAAAGGGGAAAGAGACTTGGCGGAACGCGCCCATATGCGGGGACAAGATGGAGCGCGTCACCCACTGGATGCCCCTCCCGGCACCACCCACACAGGAGCCGACCGATGAAACTATCTGATTACCCTAAGTTGACTGAGTTGTGTGAGGACATAGCTCGGGACAATGGTTGCGTAAACCAACGCGAGCCCATCAAAACACTACACACCGCGCTAAGGACCTTACTGAGCCAGTACACAAGCAATGAATTGAGGCCAATCGAAAGGTGGCTAGCCTCTCTTGGTGGGGACGATTTCAATTTTATGGTCTGGGGCGGTGACGAGATGCTCGCGTTATATGAAACCGCCCCGGAGATGACGGAAGAGATTAATGATCGGATATGGGATGAGGTCAAAGACCGAAAGGTGATAGAGCGCGCCGCATTTGTGATGCCTGAGGAATAACGGACATGGCTAATCTTGATCTCATAAATGCCAGTTTTGAGGTAGCAGCAACGGCAGCTTTGTTGCCCTCGGTACTGCGGACGTGGTGCAGTAAATCAGCGCAGTCGGCCAGCCCTTGGACGCCGTTATTTTTTGGCTGCTGGGCGCTTTTCAACCTCATCTATTATCCGTCGCTAGACCAATGGCTCAGCGCCTACGCCGCTCTGATGGTAGGGAGTGTGAACTTGTTCTGGGCAACGCTGCTGTGGCGCTATTCCAAGGAGCCAACCAATGACCAGTGAGACACCGAAGATTGAGGAACGGGGGTGGGCCGTGACGCTGAAGAACGGGCAGCTAATGGATTTGTTTGGATATGGGCCGCTCAACAGCATTGGTGAGGGCTGGTTTTGTGTGGCTTTAGAGCAGGACGCCTCGGCGTCTCGCACCCCCGTCACCGTCATCGACACCGCGTCCCTTGAGGCCCTGCGGGCTGAGAATGAGCGGCGGAGGCGCCCTATGACACTTGAGCAAATCCACAAAGACGCCCTCCGCCGCACCTACATTCTAGGGAGGAAAGCCCCATGACTAAATCCATGACAATCGCCGCCACCCTGGTGCTGGGGCTGATCGCCATGAGCGCCGTCCCCGATGTACTCGCGGTTGTGGCCGGGGCCGTGGCCGTGATCGGCATGATCTTTTTCATTGGCCTTGTGATTGAATATGTGACGGAGGGCGGTTGATGGGCAAAGACACCGACACCGTAACCCTGCCGCGTGAGTTGGTGGAACGCTGTGTAAAGAACGCCGAAAGGGTAGCCTACATTTTTGAGGATTATAACGCTCCATTATGCGAGGCCGCTTGTGTTGATATCACCCAACTCCGCGCCGCCTTGGAGGAACAGAAGTGATCTGCCCCATCTGTAAAGGCTCCGGCAACCTCGTCACATTCACGCGGGGCCGGGAGTATTGGCCCTGTCCATGCTGTCACGGGGCTGGCGTCACCGTTTTGTATGGGCCGTCTCGATTGGAGGAACAGAAGTGACGGAAAGCGAATACAACATAAACGTGACCGTCCCGGCGTGGGCGCTTGCCCTCGCCCTTGACGCCTATCAACAAGTTATCCATCGGATGCCCTATGAAAAGGCCAGCCAGCGCACCTGGGTGTTGCCAGACAAATATAAAAACGTGATCGGGGATGATCGGGTGGATGGCCGCACATCCCTGCCAACAGTGTCTCACATTAGGGCTGCGAAAGAACTTGTGAGGGCGCTGGATCGTGCCAGGCTTTGCAGCCCTGAAGAAACCTCACCATGAACCCCAAACGCAACCCCATAGCCCGCGCCCTGCGTCAGTTAAGGCCGAAGGTGCGGAGGGATCGGACGAAGTATGACCGCGCCAAGGAGCGCCAGAAAGAGAGGAAGGATAGAGGATGAATGCTAGCCAAGCACCGAAAACGAAATTCGACATTGTTTGCGATGAGCGCAGGCAGCGCACAGCAGAAATGCGCGGCAAAATGGACGGCTTGTTTCGAGAAAAGCTGACAATCTTGATCAATGAATGTGGCATTGACGCGGCTATGAACACGCCAGATCACGCTCTGGCTGCTCACCTTTGCGAGATTCTTGAGCTTGAGCTTAGGCGGCAAGAGCGGATGCTTCAAACCAATCATTGGGGGCCGTATCGGCCCAGCGATTTGGTCGCCACCCAATGACCCCCTATGACCGCCTCACCAGCACCCACGCCCGCAAAGCCGCTGTTGCAGTGACCGGCACCATAGGTGCATGGGCTTGCGGTGTGTTCCTGCCGCCTGGACTTAATGTGGTCGGCGCTTTGGCGTGTGGGGTGTTTGGCTGGCTTTGGGCTTTGAAAGGAGATGAATGATGGGGCCGCTCGATGAAGGATTTGAGGTTGTTAAGCCTGATGGTTCCCTGCTGTGGGGCGCATTCGCGCCAACGGAATCCTTGGCGCAGGCTAGGGCCCAGACAATCACTAGGCGCAGTTGGGCCGACCTACGGCGCGACGGATTTCGTGTTGAAGAAACAATTCTCTCAACACTCAAGAGCCGAAGCCATAAAGCCAAGAAAAAGCCCAAACGCCGAAAGAGCATGAAGGATCGCTGATTAACCATGCCCCGCCCCGACCGCATGATACCACCCCGCTCGCGTTATACCCGGAATTGCTTTTCGGGTACAACGAACCAGATCCAGTCGGCCTGTGGGGTGTTCGGATGACTTTGAAAGGAGATGAATGATGGAGAAAGAATTTCGCGTCTATTGCTTAGATTTAAAAGAAACAGTGGATGACGCCATTGTCATTGAGGATCACAGCCACGAGGATGCCGTCCGAAGTGCGGCCGAGCGTTATTATCATCAGCATGAAGGGTGGGAGTGGATGCCCAGTGAAGAAGTGCTGTTTGTTGTGGTTACCCCTGACGGCGTTGAGAGGCGCTACGAGATCGAAACAGAATACGAGCCCATTTTTCTCGTCAGCCCACAAGACTAACCATGCCCCGCCCGGTCCGCATAACATCACCGGCCCCGCGCCTTCTTCGCACAGAAGAGGCCGCAGCCTATTGCGGTATGTGCGTTGCTACATTCAAGCGATACAGGGACGCGGGGAAGTTACCCAAGCCAGCCCTGGGGACACAGCATTACGACAAGAGGGCCATTGACGCCGCTCTTGACCAGGCTTCCGGGGTGGCAAATGATGACGGTGCCGAAGGACGGCTGAGAAAACTGGGACTTCTATGAAGCTCAAACACGTCCATATCGTGACCAAGTGGCTCGCGGATGGGTCGCGCGCCGAATATCACTATCACCGGAAAACGGGCCGGAGAATCAACGCGGACCCAAATGACCAGCGCGCCTATCTCAAGGCCTATGAGGAGGCCTCGGAATGGGTCGTGGACGCGCCGGACACATTCGCTGGCCTCGTTATGCTGTGGAAGCAGGCCCTGCCCTTTCTCGGTGTTTCTGGACGAACACAGGCCGACTATCGCCATTATATTGAAGTGGCCGCGAACAAGTTTGGTTCGGTCGAGCGGCGAGACATTGAAGCTGATGCCATGCGCCATGCGTTTGTTCGCTGGCACCGCTCATACTCTGATACACCGAGAAAGGCAGACCATCTGATCGGGACCGTATCGGTCTTTCTGACCTGGTGTGTCGAGGAGGGTCACTTATCCAAAAACCACGCTCTGAATATCAAAAAGCTCTATAGGGGCGGTGGCCGCTCAGACATTATCTGGACCGCAGCCGATATTGAAAAGTTCATGGCCGCAAACCCGAAGCACATGCAAAGGGCCATGATGCTGGCCGTCAACACCGGGCAGAGGCAAGGCGACTTGATTGATCTGACCCGAAATAACCTAGACCTGGAAGCCGGAATGATCCGTCTGCGCCACAACAAGACCGGCGCGCGCGTCTCCATACCCATCCTGCCTCAACTGCGCCCGTGGCTCGAAAACCTGCCCGCAAGCTCAATGGTGCTTATGCCCACCTCGCGTAAGAAGCCCGAACAGATGGCGTTCACGTCAAGCGGATTCAGGGCTTCATGGGCCGCGGCAGTCGAGCGGGCGGGGCTGGAGAAATCTGGGCTACGGTTTCACGACCTGAGAGGCACAGCTTATACCATGCTGCGGGATGCTGGCTGCACGAGGGAGGAAACCCGCGCAATCATTGGAACCGATCTTGAAAACGTCTATGCCAAGCGCACCGATGCACTCGCCCTGTCAGCCTTTCGGAAGATCACGGGAACAAAAGTGTAAACCAAACTGTAAACCGCTCAATGTGGGCAAAGTGTGGACAACAGTAAGAGGCGGATATTAAAGGAAAAATTTGGTAGCGGAGGAGAGACTTGAACTCCCGACACGCGGATTATGATTCCGCTGCTCTAACCAGCTGAGCTACTCCGCCCCGAAAGGCTCACGCGCGCAAGGCCGCGCGAGGGAGACAGGGATATAGTCGGCCCCGGCCTTTTTCGTCAAGCCCAAAGCCCGGTTTCGCCCCGATTGCGGCGATCTGTCAAACCAGCCCGCCCGTCAGCTGGACAACACGATCAACAGGATCGATCCCGACACGAGCGCGATGCCCAGCAGCTCGCGGCCGCGGAATTTCTCGCCAAACAGCAGCCCCGCCGACAGGATCGAGAAAATCAGCTCAATCTGGCCGACCGCGCGCACCAAAGCCGCATTTTCAAGCGCCATCGCAGTGAACCAGCCAATCGAGCTTAAAACCCCCACCGCTGACACCGCCAGAACCGGCCGCCAGCGTGCGGCAACACGCTGTAGCTCGCCGCGCTCGGCAACCGCCAGATAGCCGCCCATAAACAGGGTCTGGAAGAACACGACAACCATCAGGGTCAGCCCCGCCTGCATGACAAAACCGGTTCCTTCAAGCGCCAGCGCGCCAGTACGGTAGGCAACAGCGGCCACCCCAAACGCGGCACCAGAACCAATGCCCATCAACACTGCCTTGGGATCAAACCGGCCAAAGCCTCCCGGCGGTACCGACAGGACAAGAATGCCGATCAGGCCGATCAAAATGCCAATGCCCGCCCACAGGCTGATTAATTCTCCCAAAAGCACCGCGCCAAACAGGGCGGCTTGCACGGTTTCGGTCTTGGAAAAGGCGTTACCGACGGCAAAATTGCGCCACTGAAACAGCCCGACCAGTAAAAAGGTTCCGATGATCTGGGCAATCCCGCCAATCACGGCCACCGGCAAAAACTGTGATTGGGCTTGCGGCCAGGGCTCGCCCATCTGATTGAGGAACACCACATAGGCACCCGCCAACGGAAAGGCGAATAAGAAGCGCGCAAAGGTCGCCCCGCCGACACTTAGCTGTCCGGTCAACCGCTTTTGCAGAACAGAGCGCAGATTTTGAAAGAAAGCCGCACCGATGGTGATCGGCACCCACACTTCAATCACGGGTCATACCCATTTTGAACATGGCCTTACCCATCGGCAATCGTGCCGGTGATCCAGCCCCCGCCCAATACGCGGCTTGCCGCCCCGGCGTCATAAAATACCGCCGCCTGGCCCGGCGATACGCCTGCCTCGGCATCAATAAGCGTCACCAGGGCGCGGCCTGCCCCGTCGGCTTTCACCGCCGCAGCGACAGGCGCCGTGGTTGAGCGGACCTTGAGCATGACGGCCTGCGGATCATCGCCGAGCGGAACCTCGCCCAGCCAGTTGACCTCGGCCACCTCGATATGGCGGACCAGAAGCGCCTCTTTGGGCCCGACAATCACGCGGTGATGGTCGGCATCAATGCGCACGACATAAAGCGGCTCGCCCTCGGCGACACCCAATCCCCGGCGCTGGCCGATGGTGTAATGGATGATGCCTTGATGGTGGCCCAGAACCCGGCCATCGACATGAACGATTTCGCCGGGCTGGTCGGCATCGGGGCGCAATTTGCGAATCACATCGACATAGCGGCCTTCCGGCACAAAGCAAATGTCCTGACTGTCGGGCTTGTCCGCCACTGCCAGGCCGAATCGGGCGGCAATCGCCCGGGTCTCGTCCTTGGGCAGATCGCCCAGCGGAAAGCGCAGAAAATCAAGCTGGTCTTGCGTGGTCGCAAACAGGAAATAGCTTTGGTCGCGCTTGGGGTCGACGCCGCGATGTAGCTCCGTTCCGGCCGGGCCGTCGACCCGGCGGATATAATGTCCCGTCGCCAGACAGGCCGCCCCCAGATCCCTCGCGGTTTTGAGCAAATCGTGAAATTTCACAGTCTGATTGCAGCGCACACAGGGAATGGGTGTTTCGCCGCGCATATAACTGTCGGCGAAATCATCCATCACCGACTGGCGGAAGCGGCTTTCATAATCGAGCACATAATGCGGAAAACCCAGCATTTCGGCGACCCGGCGGGCATCATGAATATCCTGGCCCGCGCAGCACGCCCCGTCTTTCTTGATCGCCGCGCCATGATCATAAAGCTGAAGGGTGATACCGACGACGTCAAAGCCCTGCTCTTTGAGCAGCGCCGCCGTAACCGAGCTGTCAACGCCGCCCGACATGGCCACCACCACGCGCGTGTCTTCGGGCGCGCCGGGTAAGCCCAGCGCGTTCAAGCTTTCCGATCCTGTCGCGTGTCCGTTCATATGCACACCAATACCGGCCAAGCCATTAACCCACAAGGTTAACGCTAAGCCCTTCATCTCATTCAATCTTTGTTAAGTCCTCAGCGGTTAGCTTGCCAGAGTGAACGCATAACGCGACGCGCATCCCTGTCATTCATGTCCGCGTTGATGGAGCAATAGTATGGCCGAACATGACAACGACAACCCCCACGGGACCATTTGCCACGACCGCGAGGCCGAGGCCCGGCCCACTGTTGTCCGCGGCCCAACGGGCCGTCCGATGCGCCTGGATGATTTACCCCCGCCCAACACGACCCGCTGGGTGATCCGCCGCAAGGCCGAAGTGGTCGCCGCCGTGGAAGGCGGATTACTGACCCTTGAAGAGGCGTGCCGGCGCTACCGGCTGACCCGCGAAGAATTCGAATCATGGGTCCAGACTTACCATCAGCACGGGCTTCAGGGCCTGCGCACCACCCGGCTGCAACGCTACCGGGCCGATGAACCCGCCGCCCAGCCCAAGGCCGAGGCCGCGGAATAGCCACAATTATAGGTTTGTTTCCCAAATCTGATCGGCGTTAATCTTTATTAACCTCTCTGGGTTAGGTTAAGCGCCGGTAACCAGTCTTTTGGATTGGTAAATCGGATTGCGCGATAGGGAGGTGGCCCTGTCGCCTCGGATCGGGAGAACAAACAAATGCAGATCCTGCTGATTGAAGATGATCAGTCTTTCGCCCAGTCGCTGAACCTGATGCTGGCGAGTGCCGGTTACGGCACCTATGTGACCGACCTTGGTGAGGAAGGTCTCGATCTTGGCAAGCTTTATGATTACGACCTGATCATTCTTGATCTCAACCTGCCCGACATGTCGGGCTTTGATGTGCTCAAACGTTTGCGGGCGAGCAAGGTCGACACGCCGATCCTCATCCTGTCGGGTCTTGGCGATATTGAAAACAAGGTGAAGGGGCTTGGCTTCGGCGCCGATGACTATCTCACCAAACCGTTTAACCGCGACGAGCTTCTGGCGCGCATTAAGGCGATCATCCGGCGCAGCCAGGGCCACAGCCAAAGCCTGATCCGCACCGGCAAGCTGACCGTCAATCTCGATTCGAAAACCGCTGAGGTCAACGGCGAGGCCCTGCCGCTGACCGGCAAGGAATATCAGGTGCTCGAATTGCTCGCGCTGCGCAAGGGCACGACGCTGACCAAGGAAATGTTCCTCAATCACCTGTATGGCGGAATGGATGAGCCCGAGGTGAAGATTATCGACGTCTTTATCTGCAAGCTCAGAAAGAAGCTCGCCGACGCGACCGATGGCGAGCATTATGTCGAAACCGTCTGGGGCCGCGGCTATGTTATGCGCGACCCGATTGATGGCGGCGAAGCAGCGACTGTGGAAGACGATCTTCAGGCCGCGGCGGCAACGCCGAATTGAACCGACACCGAGATTTGACCATCAAGGCGGCTGACATCAAGTTGGCCGCCTTCTTCTTCGACCAGCTGCGCAATCAGATCAGCAACAATCTCACGGCTATTGTCGGCCCGCGTGGCACCGCTCAAAAGCCCGTCAATCGCTTCATCAAAAATCAGCCGGTCGCCGATGGCTGCGACGCCGATTTTTTCCTCATCAACCGACAAGATCACCTCGCCGCCGCGCGGCAGGGCAGCCGCCATCAGCAGCAACAGATTAAGCGCGATCTTCGCCCGCTTGAGCGTCATGTCGGGCATGGAACAGCGCCAGGACAGATTGGCGCGCTGATCGGACATATAGCCTGACGCTGCTTCCTTGACGGCACGGGCTTCGGTTTTGCCCGACCCGCCGGCCGAACCGAAGGCAATGCGGAAAAAGCTCAGCTTGTGGGCGGCCTGGCGCGCACTGTCGCCAATCAGCGACATGGCCTGGGCGTGCAACTCCTTGCTGTCTTCTTCTTCCATCAGCTCGACGGCATTGTGCAGCGCGCTGATCGGCGACAGCAGATCGTGGCACAGACGCGATGTCAGCAAGGCGGCAAAATCTGGTTTGGTGTCGTCGCGATCCATCTGACCCTCTTTAAAAGACCGGTTGGCCGGTCATTTTCCTTTTTATGTCAAGCTCATGCTACCATGGCGGGGTGTTTATTCCCCAATACTGAAACGACCACTATGGCACTAACTTTGCTCTCTCCCGGCGATTTCGTCCGCCATCCAGAAGAACCCGAATGGGGACTTGGACAAGTTCAGTCCGTAATTGGATCGCGCGTGACGGTTAATTTCGAAAATGCTGGTAAACAAATGATTAACGCCGATCATATCCGTTTAGAGCGCGTCATTGTGGATCGCCGCTAAGGCTTGACGGCCCAGCACCAGCCCTGTTGGCTAGAGCCCTGATTCTTTTAGACGGATTTCCCCGCCCATGGCCTCTTCTCCTGCTGATCTTGCCCGCGCCCTTGTCGATATTTCGCTGGAGGCCGCCCGCGCCATCCTTGAAATCTATGACAGTGATTTCGATGTCCGCACGAAGGATGACCGCTCCCCGGTGACCGACGCAGACGAAAAGGCCGAAGCCATCATTGTCGAGCGGCTCAAAACCATTGCGCCGGACATTCCGATTGTCGCCGAAGAGGCGGTCAATGCCGGTCATATCCCTGAGGTGGGCGAGCGTTTCTTCCTCGTCGATCCGCTGGATGGCACAAAAGAGTTTATCAACCGGAATGGCGAGTTCACGGTTAACATTGGTTTGATCGAGCAGGGCGTTCCGGTCGCCGGCGTGGTTTATGCTCCCGCCAAGAACCGGCTGTTCTGGTCTGAAGGCGAAGGCCGCGCCTTTGAAGCCAGCCATGACGCCCATGACAGCACGGTGTTCAACGGCACGGCCAACCCGATCCGCGTCAATGACAATGCCGATGACGGCTATGTGGTGATTGCCTCGCGCAGCCACCGCGACAGCAAAACCGATGAGCTGCTGAACCACTACAAGGTCAAGGATATGATCGCGGCGGGAAGCTCGCTGAAATTCTGCCTGGTCGCCACCGGCGAAGCCGATCTTTACCCCCGCCATGGCCGGACCATGGAATGGGATACCGCAGCCGGTCAGGCCGTCTTGCTCGCCGCCGGTGGCAGTGTCACCGACCTGCACGGCAAGCCGTTGCTGTATGGCAAGAAAGAGTTTGAAAATCCGTTCTTCATTGCCCGCGGCCCGAAATAAGGCCGCGGCGGCGTTAAAATTCGATCACGCCGAAGACTTTGAGAAACACCGCAATCCCGAACAGAACGATTAGCGCGCCAGAGCCATGGTGAATGATGTTGAGCCAGGCTTCATCGGTACGCTGGCGCAGCAATCCGGCAAGGCCTGTGATGGCCACCCACCACAGGCTTGAACCGAGATAAACGCCCGCCACCAGAATGGCGGCATAGTTGAAGCCATTGGCTTCGGCCCCGCCTGTTTCGATAATACCGCCGACACCGGCGAAGATCGCGACAAATCCCAGCAGGGTGGCCGGATTGGTGATGGTCAGCAAAAAGGCCAGACCAAACGCACGGATCAGGCCAAAGGCCGTGTCTTCACGCGCGGCATGTTCGGGCGCGGCCAAAAAAGTGCGGATGCCCATGGCAACCAGCACACCGCCGCCGACCATCTGGATAATGTCGGTATATTCTTTCAGGAAGCCCGACACGGCCGCCAGTCCGAAGGCCGCCACCGTGGCAAAGATGCCATCACCGATGGCCGCGCCCTGACCGGCCAGAAATCCGTTCAGACGGCCATGCACAACCGTCCGGTGAATGCAGATCAGATTCACCGGCCCGATGGGTGCTGCCACGATCACGCCGACAATGGCGCCGCGGATCAGAATTTCAATGATCTCAAACGACGACATGGCCGAAACGCAACCTTACGCATTCACATCAACAACAAGGCGGCCGCGCACAGCCCCCTTCAAAATGGCTTCGGCCTTTTGCGGCACCTCGGCCAGCGGAATTTCCTCAATCATCGCCTCAAGCTTGTCGAGTTCGAGATCGGTTGCCAGGCGCGCCCAGGCCCGTTCACGGGGGCCACGTGGCGCCATCACTGAATCAATCCCACACAAAGTAACACCGCGCAGAATGAACGGCATGACGGTTGCGGGCAGGTCCGCACCCTGGGCGAGCCCGCAGGCGGTGACCACACCGCCATATTTGATGTGACTGAGCACATTGGCGAGGGTTTTGGAGCCGACCGAGTCGACCGCTGCCGCCCAGCGTTCCTTGTTCAGGGGGCGGCCATCGCCGGACAGTTCATTGCGGTCGATGATGGCTGATGCGCCCAGAGATTTGAGATAGTCTTCCTCGCTCGCCCGGCCTGTTGAGGCAATGACGGTATAGCCAAGCTTGGACAATAGTGCGATGGCGACCGAACCGACGCCGCCGGCCGCACCGGTGACCAGCACTTCGCCGTCTTCGGGCTTCACACCCTGATCTTCAAGGGCGAGCACCGACAGCATGGCGGTATAGCCAGCCGTGCCGATGGCCGCCGCCGTGCGTGGCTTGATCGGTGCGGGGATTTTGATCAGCGGCTCAGCCGGGACACGGGCAAATTGCGAATATCCGCCCCATTTGTCTTCCGACAAGCCATAGCCATTGATGGTGACCAGATCGCCGGGCGCAAAGCGGTCATCGGCGCTTTCAACCACTTCCCCGGCAATGTCGATGCCCGGCACCATGGGATAGGACCGCACGATCGGCACCGCATCCGAAAAGGCCAGACCGTCTTTGAAATTAACCGTCGAATAGGCAACTTTGACCAGAACCGGCTGATCGGGCAAATCGCCCAGCGACAGCTCGGTCAGTGCCGCCGTGCGTTCGGTTTCGGTCTTGTCGATTTTGAATGCCTTGAAGGTCTCCGACATGGGGTGCCTCGTCTGTTTTGTGATTAAAGTCCGGGGTGTGTGTCGAGAAAGCGGACCGGCTGGCCAATCGCAGGGGCAAGAATTTCATCCTCTTGCATGACCGTCTGGCCGCGCACAAGTGTGGCAACCGGCCACCCTTTGACCTGCATGCCCGCAAAAGGCGTCCAGCCTGATTTGGTTTCCATCCACTCATCAGTGATAGTGCGGGTGGCATTCAGATCAACCAATGTCAGATCCGCATCAAAGCCCACGGCAATGCGGCCCTTCTGGGCAATCTGATAGATGCGTTGCGGGCCATGGGCAGTGAGATCAACCAGCCGCTCAAGGCTGAGCCGGCCCTCAGACACATGATTAAGCATCAGGGGCAGCAAGGTCTGCACACCGGGCATGCCGCTGGGCGAGGCGGGATAATCCCGCGCCTTTTCTTCCCGCGTGTGCGGGGCATGGTCTGATCCGATGACATCGACAATGCCGAGCCGGACGGCTTCCCACAAAGCGGCGCGATGCTCTTCCCCCCGGATCGGCGGGTTCATCTGCGCAAAACTGCCAAGCCGGTCATAGCACTCAGGTGCCGCCAGCGTCAGATGCTGAGGCGTCACCTCCATCGTGGCAATGTCTTTGGCGGCAGCCAGCATAGGCGGTTCAAACTTGGTGGTGACATGCAGGACATGGATCTTGCGCCCCACTTTGCGCGCAGCCCGGATGACACGCTCGGTCGCCAGCCGGGCGCATTCTTCATCGCGCCAGACGGGGTGGGAGTGCACGCCGCCCTGATGGCTTAAATCCTGCCGGTCTTCGAGACGGAACTCATCCTCGGCATGGATCGCCACCCGGCGCCGTCCGCTCGCCAAAACCCGTTCAATGGTCGGATCATCCGCCACCAGGAGCGAACCGGTAGACGAGCCCATAAACAGCTTGACGCCACACACGCCTTCTTGCCGCTCCAGCACCGGCAGAGTGTCGATATTTTCTTCGGCGGCCCCGGCAAAAAAGGCAAAGTCGCAGAACATGCGGTTGCGTCCGCGCGAGACCTTGTAGGCCAGTGCCTCGGTGGTGATGGTCGGCGGGCTGGTGTTGGGCATTTCAAAGACCGATGTCACTCCGCCTTTGACCGCACCGCGGGAGCCGCTTTCAAGGTCTTCCTTATGCTCAAGGCCCGGTTCGCGGAAATGCACCTGCGTGTCGATGACGCCGGGCAGAATATGCAGGCCGGTTGCGTCGATCACGGCGGCCGCCTGGCCGCCATCAAAACTGCCCAGATCGGCAATTTCACCGTCTTTGATGGCAAGATCGGCCTCGATGCGTCCCCAGGGCGTCATCAAAGTTCCGCCCTTGATGATCGTGTCGAACATGATGCCCCCAAAAATCTGAAAATCTGCGCCGCCACTGCGCGTTAGTCGGGTTATAAAAGCTTGGCGGGGACCATACAAGCCGGTAGGACAGGCCCATGTTTGATCCAATTCTTCTTCCTGATCGCGGTGTGCTCGCCATCACAGGCGCGGACGCCCACCGGCTGTTGCAAGATCTGGTGACCGCCAATATGGCCAAGCTCACGCCTGATGCGCCGATCTATGGCGGACTGCTCACCCCGCAGGGCAAGTTCCTGTTTGATTTCATCATTCACGCCGATGGCGAGGGCTTCTTGTTTGACATGGCGCGGTCCCAGATTGCGGGCTTTGTCAAACGCATGACGCTGTACAAATTACGCTCCGACATGATGCTTGCCCCGCGCGATGATCTCGGTGTTCAGATTGGCACAGGCGCGCCCGATCCCCGCCATCCCGATCTGCCACCCCGGGCGCTGGTCCCGGCGGGGGCGGCTGGTGACCCAAGCGCCTATCACCGTTTGCGCATCACGCTCGGCATTCCCGAAACCGGTGATTTTGCGTCTGACGGCACCTTCTGGCTTGAGACGGGAGCCGAACGGATGGGCGGAGTTGATTTCAAAAAGGGTTGCTATGTCGGCCAGGAGCAGACCGCGCGCATGAAGCATCGCGGCACGGTCAAGAAAGGCTATCGCCCCTTCCGCATCATTGATGGACATGTGGGCGTTGGTGACGAGATCGAAGGCAGCCGCCCGCTTGGTCCCATCACAACCCTGCAAGATGATCTGGCGCTGGGCTTTGTCCGGCTTGGCCCGTTCGCCGAAAGTGAAAGTTTCACGACTGAGAGCGCCTGCTTGGACCCCTTGCCGCTCGATACAGGAGGGCTGCCCTGATGGCCGCGCTCGAACGCTGCCCCTGGTGCGGCGATGACCCGCTTTATGTTGCTTATCATGACGAGGAATGGGGTGTGCCGGAATGGGACAGCCGCGCCTTGTTTGAAAAGCTATTGCTCGATGGCTTCCAGGCGGGGCTGAGCTGGATCACCATTCTGAGAAAGCGGGATAATTTCCGCGCCGCCTTTGACGGTTTCGCGCCGGAAAAAATGGCGCGCTATACCGACAAGAAGCTTGAAAAGCTGATGGGCGACCCCGGCATTGTCCGCAACCGCGCCAAGATTGAAGCCAGCCGCACCAATGCGCGGGCCTATCTGGAAATCGAGACCGAGCCCGGCGCCTTTGCGCGCTATCTGTGGGATTTTTTCGATGGCGCGCCTTTGCAAAACAGCTTTGTCTCCATGGCTGAGGTTCCCGCCGAAACGCCTTTGTCCAAGACGATTTCAAAGGATCTGAAAGCGCGCGGCTTCAAATTTTGCGGGCCAACGATTGTCTATGCCTTTGCCCAGGCCGTTGGTATGGTCAATGATCATTTGGTGAGTTGCCCGCAACACGCGCACGTTGCAAAATTGGCCGCAGATACACCATTCAAATAAGCACGGGCCTTTGGGGGGGCAGTATGACGTTCGTAACCGATAATTTCGCGCTCATCCTTTATGTGACCGGCGGCATGACGCTCGCGGGCTGGCTGGCGCTTGTGGCACCTGATCTGGTGTGGAGCCAGGTGATGGGCCGAGGCCCCCGCGACACGGCTGAACGCATGGCGGTGCGCACACTGGGCGCGTGTATCGGCATGGATGGGGTCTTGCTGATCTGGGCGGCAGGGACGGTGGAATATCGCCCGCCGGTGCTCGCCTTTGCGATTGCGTGCAAGGGCCTGTTCGCCATCATGGCCTTTGCCAATATGAAAGAGATCAAAACGCGGGTTCTGGTCAATCTGGCGGTCGCCGATTCGGTGATGGTGATCCTTTATGGTCTGTATTTGCTTGGCTTTTAGACCTGTCGCACGGGCGTAATGTCAGTCTGTAAAGAGGATTGAATTCAGGACGGTCAACGGAGGATGTCCGATGCCCCATGCCCATATCATCGTTGCACCGCTCAACCAGCTTGATCGCGTGGTTGCCGCTGAGGAACCCGAGCAGGTCCTGTCCATCATCTCCGAAGAGCTGATGCCTGAAACCCCGCTTGGCTTTGCGCCGGAACGGCACCACCGCATTCCCGTCCATGATATTTCCGCACCCTCACCGGGCATGACCATTCCGGGCATTGAACATGCCGAAGCCATTTTGGAAGCCGCCAGCCAGTGGACCCGCACAGGTCCTTATGTGGTGCATTGCTGGGCAGGTGTCAGCCGCTCAGGCGCGGCAGCCCTGCTTACCCTGGCATCCTTGCACAAGGGCCGGGAAACCGAAATTGCCCGCTATATGCGCGCCCGGTCGATTTTTGCACAGCCCAACCGTGCCTTGATCCGCGCGGGTGATGAAGTTCTGGGATTAAATGGACGACTCGTTGAAGCGGTCGAAGCGATGAGCCCCGCAGACCTCACAGCCTACGGTACGCCCTACCACATGTGCACAAGCCTGAAAGTGCCTCAATCCCGCACCAGCGCGGCCTGAGCCGCCGCCAGCCGGGCAATCGGCACCCGAAAGGGCGAACAGGACACATAATCAAGACCGATACCAGCGACAAAGCGGATCGAAGCGGGATCACCGCCATGCTCCCCGCAAATGCCAAGCTTGATCGCCGCGCGTGTGGCGCGTCCGCGTTCAGCCCCGATCTTCACAAGCTCACCCACGCCCTCCTGATCGATGGTCACAAACGGATCGATCTGGAAAATGCCCTGCTCCACATAAGAGCCCATGAACCCGGCGGCATCATCGCGCGAGATGCCCAGCGTCGTCTGGGTCAGATCATTGGTGCCGAAGGAAAAGAATTCCGCACTTTCGGCAATCTCGCCCGCCGTCAGCGCAGCGCGCGGCAGCTCAATCATCGTTCCGGTGAGATATTCCACGCTCACCCCGCTCTCGCGCGTAACGATCTCGGCAATCCGGTCGATCACGGCCTTCACGAGATCAAATTCGCGCTTTGAGCCAACCAGCGGCACCATGATTTCGGGCGTGACGGCAGCGCCGGTCTCTGCCGCGGCAGCAACCGCGGCCTCAAAGATCGCGCGGGCCTGCATCTCGGCAATTTCAGGATAGGTGATCGCAAGACGGCAACCACGATGACCCAGCATCGGATTGGCTTCTTTCAACGCCAGCACGCGCGCCCGGATCAGCTCAGGCGCCACACCCTCATCGGTCGCAATCTCTTCAATCTCGCTGTCATCATGGGGCAGGAATTCATGCAAGGGCGGGTCGAGCAGGCGGATCGTCACCGGCTGGCCCTTCATGATGGTGAACAGCTCTTTGAAATCCTCGCGCTGCATGGGCAGCAGCTTGGCAAGCGCCCGTTCCCGGCCTGATTTATCAGCAGCCAGGATCATCTCGCGCATGGCGGTGATGCGGCCTGTGTCAAAGAACATATGCTCGGTCCGGCAAAGCCCGATGCCTTCGGCTCCGAACTGCCGGGCAATGCGCGCATCCGCCGGGGTTTCGGCATTGGTCCGCACGGTCAGCTTGCGGTGCTCATCGGCCCAGACCATCAATTGGGCAAAATCACCTGACAATTCGGGCTCAACCGTTTTGACCGCGCCCATCATGATTTCGCCGCGCGCGCCATCAAGGGTGATCAGATCGCCTTCATTGACAACCGTGTCCAGCACACGGAACAGCTTGGCGTCATAGTCAACACGAACATCGCCTGCACCAGCGACACAGGGCCGGCCCATGCCGCGCGCCACCACGGCAGCGTGGCTCGTCATCCCGCCGCGCGCGGTCAAAATGCCGGTTGCGGCATGCATGCCGTGAATGTCTTCAGGGCTTGTCTCGATCCGAACCAGAATAACCTTCTCGCCGGTCTTGGCGCGCCGCTCCGCCTCGTCTGCGGTGAACACCACCGCGCCGCTCGCGGCGCCGGGCGATGCGGGAAGCCCGCGGGCAATGATCTGCTTGTCCGCATCGGGATCAAGCGTGGGGTGCAGCAATTGATCAAGGCTCATCGGGTCGATGCGCTGGATGGCTTCTTCGGGGTCAATCAGCCCCTCCTCCACCATCTCAACCGCGATTTTGAGGGCAGCGCGCGCCGTGCGCTTGCCCGACCGGGTTTGCAGCATCCACAGCTTGCCGCGCTCCACCGTGAACTCAACATCCTGCATGTCGCGATAATGTTTTTCGAGCCGGGTGAACACTTCGGCCAGCTCACCAAACACTTCAGGCATGGCTTCTTCCATGCTGGGCTTGTCGGCGCCCGCGCCTTCGCGTGCCGCGCGGGTCAGATATTGCGGGGTGCGAATACCCGCCACCACATCTTCACCCTGGGCGTTGATCAGAAACTCGCCATAAAGCGCATTGTCGCCATTCGACGGATCACGCGTGAAGGCAACGCCGGTCGCGCTATCGGTCCCCATATTGCCAAACACCATGGCCTGAATATTGACCGCCGTCCCCCACTCATCGGGAATGGCGTGAAGACGCCGGTAGGTCACCGCGCGCTGATTGTTCCAGCTTTTAAACACCGCGCCGATCGCGCCCCACAATTGCTCATGCGCATCCTGGGGAAACTCGTGGCCAAGCTCGGACTTCACAAGGTCCTTATAGAGCCGCACCAGATCCTGCCAGTCATCGGCATCAAGATCGGTGTCGAGGAACAGGCCGCGCTCATCCTTCAGATCATCCAGCACCTCTTCAAAGTGATGATGATCAAGCCCCAGCACGACATCGGAATACATCTGAATAAAGCGGCGATAGCTGTCCCAGGCAAAGCGTTCATCGCCCGACAGGGCGACAAGCCCTGCAACAGTTTCATCATTGAGACCCAGATTGAGGACGGTATCCATCATCCCCGGCATGGAGGCGCGCCCGCCGGAGCGGACTGAAACCAGCAGCGGGTTTTGCGCATCCCCGAAGGAGCGGCCCACTTGCGTGCCGACCATGGACAGCGCTTCGGCGACCTGATCTTCAAGCCCGCCGGGATAGGCTTGCCCGGCCTCGTAATATTTGTTGCAGACCTCTGTGGTGATGGTGAAGCCCGGCGGCACCGGCAGGCCCAGATGGCACATCTCGGCCAGATTGGCCCCTTTGCCACCAAGCAGTTCGCGCATCTCGGCGCGGCCCTGCGCGGTACCGTCGCCAAATTGATAGACCCATTGTGCCATGGGATTCGGCATGGGGATTACCCCTCGATCAGACTGAACTCTGCAACCTCGCCCAGAGCCTTGCGCAGACGGGCCAGAAGCTTCAAGCGATTTTCGCGCACTGCGGCATCATCGGCATTCACGATGACTTTGTCGAAAAACATATCAACTGGATCTCGAAGATCGGCCAGAGCCTGCATCGCAGCGGTGAAGTCCTCAGCATTCAACGCCGCGCGAACAGTGCTCTCCGCATCATCCAAAGCTGCGAACAAAGCAAATTCATGTATATTCTCACGATCCGGCGTTTCGGCATCGGTGCCAAAGGTCACGCCATCCTTCTTTTCTTCCTTGGCCAGAATATTGCCCGCGCGCTTGGCACCCGCCAACAGATTGGCGCCGTCGTCGGAGCCGACAAAGCCCGACAAAGCCTCAACCCGCTTGAGCAGCAGCACAAGATCATCCTGACCGCCAAGTGCGAAGACCGACGCGATCAGATCATGGCGCACGCCCTCGGCGCGGAGATGGACCTTGAGCCGGTCGGCAAAAAAGTCGAGCAACAAATCAGCCGTCTCTTCACCGGGCTTGCCATAAAGCGCCGCTGCTGCCGCAAACAGATCGCGCAGCCCGACACGCAAATCGTTTTCAAGCACAAGCCGGATGACGCCGAGCGCCGCGCGGCGCAGCGCATAGGGGTCTTTCGAGCCCGTCGGCAATTCCCGAATCGCAAAGAAGCCCGCCAGCGTGTCGATCTTGTCGGCCATGGCGACGGCCACCGCGACAGGCGCGGTCGGGCAATCATCAGACGGCCCCTGGGGCTGGTAATGGCTGCCGATCGCCTCGGCAATGCTGTCAGCCTCGCCATCAAGCCGGGCATAATAGCGGCCCATCACGCCCTGGACTTCGGGAAACTCAAACACCATGGATGACACCAGATCGGCCTTGGCCAGCAGGCCAGCCCGTTCAGCTTGAGCCGTATCTGCCCCCATCATGCCCGCGATGGTTCCCGACAGGCTTGCGATGCGGTCGGCTTTCTGCCGGACGGTGCCAAGCTCTTTGTGGAAAACAATGTCTGCAAGCTTGGGCAGATTGTCTTCCAGCTTGTGTTTCTTGTCCTGCTCCCAGAAGAAGCGGGCATCGCTGAGCCGGGCGCGCAATACACGCTCATTGCCGTCAATGATCTTGGCCCCGCCATCCTGGGCGACAAGGTTCGACACCAGAATGAAATGCGGCGCCATCGACCCATCAGGATTCGCGAGCGCAAAATATTTCTGATTGTCGGCCATGGTGGTTTGCAGCACCTCGGCAGGCACGTCGAGAAACTCCTCGTCAAACCGGCCCATCAGAACCACCGGCCATTCCACCAGCCCGGCATTCTCGCGCGCCAGCGCCTCATTCTCCACCAGCGTCAGCCCCTGTTTGGCGGCCAGATCACGCGCGCCTTGCAGAATTTTCTGCGCGCGGTCGTCGGCATTGAGAATGACGGAGCCATTGTGAAGCGCTGCCTGATATTGATCAAAGCCCGTCACTTCGATGGCGCCGGGCGCCATGAAGCGGTGGCCATAAGTGATCGCACCGCTTTTGACCTCTTCGATCTCGAAGGGAACGATGCGGCCATCAAACAGGCAAACAATCGTATGAAGCGGGCGAACCCAACGCAGGCTCGATGCGCCCCAGCGCTGGCTTTTGGGCCAGGGGAAATTGCGCACAATGTCCGGCACAAGCTCAGAGATGATTTCACAGGTTTGGCGGCCCGGCTTTTCAATCCTGGCCATATAGACCTCGCCCTTGGGCGTGGCTTCAATGGTCAGATCATCTTTGGTCAGACCCGCGGAGCGCAAAAAGCCCTCAATGGCTTTGTCCGGCGCACCGACCTTGGGGCCTTTACGCTCCTCAACAAGATCGGGCGTCGCGGTGATCACACCCGACAGGGCCAGCACCAGACGGCGCGGCGTGGCGTGGACCTCGGCAGTCTCAAAGGTCACCCCGGCCTCTTTCAGACCATCGGCCATGCGCGATTTGAGATCCTCAGCGGCGCGCATCTGCATACGGGCGGGAATTTCCTCGGAGAACAGCTCAAGCAACAGATCAGCCATCAGCCCTGCCCCCCTTCGCTTTCAAGCCAGACTTCGGCGCACGCCTTGGCCAGCGCGCGCACCCGGCCGATATAGGCCTGGCGCTCGGCAACCGAGATCACCCCGCGCGCGTCGAGCAGATTGAAGCGGTGGCTGGCCTTGATGCATTGCTCGTAAGCAGGCAAAGCGAGCTTCTTTTTAATCAGCATGGCGCATTCAGCTTCGGCATCCTCAAAATGTCGGAACAGCTGATCAGTATTGGCATGTTCAAAATTATAGGCCGATTGTTCCTTTTCATTTTGCAGGAACACATCGCCATAGGTGACGCCATGGCCGTTAAAGTCGAGGTCATAGACATTCTCAACGCCCTGCACATACATGCACAAACGCTCCAGCCCGTAGGTCAGCTCCCCCGCCACCGGGTTGCAGTCAAAGCCGCCGACCTGCTGGAAATAGGTGAACTGGCTGACTTCCATCCCGTCACACCAGACTTCCCAGCCCAGTCCCCAGGCCCCCAAAGTGGGGCTTTCCCAGTCATCCTCGACAAAGCGGATGTCGTGGTTCTTGGGATCAATGCCGATCTCATAAAGGCTTTGCAGGTAGAGCTCCTGAATGTCCTTGGGAGAGGGCTTCAAGATCACCTGGAACTGATAATAATGCTGCAAGCGGTTGGGGTTTTCGCCATAACGGCCATCGGTCGGGCGGCGCGAGGGCTGCACATAGGCCGCGTTCCACGGCTTGGGGCCCAGCGCCCGCAAGGTGGTCGCCGGGTGGAAGGTGCCTGCGCCCATTTCAAGATCATAGGGCTGCAACAATACGCATCCCCGCGCGCCCCAATAGCGCTGCAAGGTCAGGATCATCTCCTGAAAACTAAGGCCCGTCGTGGCCATGAAAACCCCCGATAATCGGAATAAAGTGCAAGAAGTGCGGCGGCACCCTATGAAGCCCGGCCCAGAAGATCAAGCACCGCAGAATTGTGGGGTTTGATGCGGGGCTAGCGGCCCAGCCGCGCCCACAGCCCCCGGCGTTCCAGCGCACTTAAAAAGCCGTCGAGCAATTCAAGGCCAAGCCCGCCCTGTTCGGCATCCAGACCCAGCCGCGAACGCAAAAAGCCCTTGCGGCTTTCAATCACCCGCACCTTCACCTCTTTGCCGAACTTCTGCTTGAGGATCGCGTGCATATCGCCCAGATCATCAGCCAGGCCAAGGTCCACCGCGGTGCGCCCCGCCCAGACATCGCCATTGAACAAGGCGGCCTCTTCGGCCTTGAGCTTGGCGCCGCGGCGTTCGCGCACCATCTGCTTGAAATTCTCATGCACCTCGATCTGGATTTTTTTCAGCCGTTCAACCTCCTGGGGGTCTTCGGGCAGGAACGGATCAAGCGAGCCCTTGTCTTCACCAGCCGTATAGACGCGGCGCTCCACCCCGTATTTCTCCAGGAAGGCGGGGAAGCCGAAGCTGGCCGAAATCACCCCGACCGAGCCCAGGATCGAGCTTTCATCGGCATAGATCTCATCGCCTGCAATGGCGAGCATATATCCGCCTGAGGCTGCCACATCTTCGCAAAAGGTGATGACTGGGATTTTCTTTTCTTCCGACAGGGCACGGATGCGCTTGTAGATCAGCGCCGACTGAACCGGCGAGCCGCCCGGCGAATTGACCGCCAGCGCCACCGCACGCGCCTTTTTCATGGAAAAGGCATGCTCGATCACTTCATCCAGATCATTGAGATTAAGGCCCCGGCCAAACCGGCCGCCCGCATCGATCACGCCATCCAGACGGATGACCGGCACAAGGGGGGCGCCGAACTTCAAGCGCTTGGACAGGGATTTCATTACGTCACTCCTCAATCTTGGACCTGACGCCTAGCGGTCTTAGGACCTCAGCGTCAACGGGCCAGCTTGGCGCAGGATGGCTGCCGCCTCGGGCGTGAATGTGTGGTCGGCCTCATGCAATACAAGCCCCTGCGACAGGGTGAGCGGCGCTTTTGAGCCTTTGATGCCCTGCACGATGACCCTTTTTGCGGGCTCACCGGCGCGCGGCCACAGCGGAAAGACCACCAGCGCCCCCAATTTGGGCGCAAGCCCCTGCAAAATCCCCGCCAACGCGTCGGCCCGGTGCACCAGCGTGACCGTGCCGCCATCACATGCCCGCGCACACGCCACCCGTATCCAGTCGCTGAGCGGCGTGTCTGCCATATGGGCCGCGCGCTTGGAGGGATCAGGCGGGGCGAGCCCCGCGCCGGGCGTCTGGAAGGGAGGATTGGCCATGACATGATCAAACCGCGCCTGTTTGAGCGCATCGGGCAAGTGCGTCAGGTCGGCTGCCACAAAGTCCGCCTCACTACCGTTTTGGCGGGCATTGCGGGCGGCAAGCTCCGCCATCGCGCCTTGCAGCTCAACCCCGGTGACGCGCGCCCCGGTCCGTTTGGCCAAACACAGGCTTGCCACACCAGCACCGGCGCCCAGTTCCAGCACCTGCTCACCAGCCTTGGCCGGGATGCTGGCGGCCATCATGACCGTGTCGAGGCCCGCCCGGAAGCCCTTCGCAGGCTGAGACAGGCGCAGCAAACCGCCGAGAAATTCGTCGTCCGTCAGGCTCATAAGCCCTCTCTGATCTCCTGCAAAATGCAGCTGGCGCGCGCGTAATCATCCTCATCGACCATCAGCCGCCGGGGCAGAATACCAAGCGAGCCTTCCAGCACCGACATATGCTCATCAAGCCTTACCGAGGGGATATCCTCGGCCTTCAACGCCGCCTCGAGCGCCGAGATCAGGACGATATCGGTGGTTTGCAGCACCGCTTTAAGCGCCATTTTCCCCTCCCGTTTCACGCAACCGTGACGCTATTGCACATCGGCTGTGCATTGACGGGCATGAGTGACCACGATTAGCTGTCTTTTGAAAGTCATAATTGCGTAAAGGAGGCCGCAGTGGGGGTGGTCGTCAGGCTTGAAAAAGAAAAAGCCGCCACATCATCAATGTTGGCTCTGTCCGCGCTGGTCGAGGATGAAATCGAAGCCGTCAACGCTTTGATCCTCGAATTGCTCGAATCCGACGTCAATCTGATCCCGGAGGTGGGCAACCATCTGATTGAGGCGGGCGGCAAACGCTTGCGCCCGATGCTGACGCTCGCCACGGCGCGTATGTGCGGCTATCAGGGCGGCAATCGCCACATCAAACTTGCCGCCTGCGTTGAATTTTTGCACACCGCGACCCTGCTGCATGACGATGTCGTCGATGAAAGCGATCTGCGCCGGGGCCGCCCTACCGCCAATTCGCTGTTCGGCAATCAAGCCGCCATTCTGGTGGGCGATTATCTGATTTCGAAAAGCTTCCACATTCTGGTGCATGACGGATCACTCGACGTTTTGCGGGTTCTGTCGGATGCCGCGGTGATCATCGCCTCGGGCGAGGTGCTGCAGCTGTCCACCCAGCACCGGATTGAGACCTCCGAAGACTCTTATTTGCGCGTCATCGAGGCCAAGACGGCTGCCCTGTTTGCAGCGGCGTGCGAAATTTCAGCCGTGCTGACCGAACGGCCCGCCGCCGAACAGGAAGCGCTCAACGCCTATGGCCGCAATCTGGGCATTGCCTTCCAGCTTGTTGATGATGCGCTGGATTACCGGGCGCGTCAGGAAACGCTGGGCAAAACCGTCGGCGATGATTTCCGCGAAGGCAAGATCACCTTGCCCGTGGTTCTCGCCTATCGCCGCGGCACCGATGAGGAACGGAAATTCTGGCTGCGCGTCATGTCGGGCGACAAGCAAAAGCGCGGTGACCTCAAACAGGCGCTGACGCTGATGGATAAATATCGCACGCTTGACGATACGGTCGAACGCGCGCGCCATTATGGTGAGAAAGCCAAGGATGCGCTCGCCCTGTTTCCCGACTGTGAAGAACGCCGCGCGCTGATCGAAATTGTTGAGTTTTGCATCGCCCGCGCCTATTGATTTGATCATCCACGGTCGCAGCCTGGATCACAGCCAAGGTCATAAGGGGGCGTTCATGACCAACTTCCGCACAGCCTTTCTTGCCGCCACGCTATTGCTGGCGGCGCTGGCCCCCGCGCACGCCGCCGGTCCCTGGCAGCACTGGTTTGTTGGTGCGGGCTATGATGATCCCAATGACAAAACCGGCAGCCAATCCGGCGCGGCCATGCTGGGCTTTGCGGGGGGCGGCTGGGCACCGTTTCAGGACAATGGCAACCGCTATGACTTTATCGCCAGCTTGCGCGTGCGCCCCCGCGCCACCGTTGAAGCAAGCTTTGATGGCGATTTCTTCCTGGGTGGCGGCATCTCGCTTGAGGTGCATCTGTGGTCGCCGGTCTTTCTTGAGGCGAGCTTCCAGCCGGGTTTCTATGTCCGCGACGGTGATTTGTACCTGCCGCAATTCCGCTCCGCCGGGGGGATCGGGGTCAATATTACCTCCCGCTGGACCGCCGGGGTGTTTGTGAACCACAAGTCAAACGGCAAGCTGGGGCGCGAAAACAGCTCGGTCGAAACCGCTTTGTTCCGCGTCGGCTTCGTCTATTAAGGTGAAGCCCGTCCAGCCAGTTTCGCGCCGCGACGGGGTGGCGCAGGACACAGTTCGCAAAACATCACAGCAAACCCTTGCGGCGCACAGCGGAGGGGCCTATAAGACGCGCCTCGTCCGAAAGGGCGTCCAAATGAGCTCAGTCGGAGTGTAGCTCAGCCTGGTAGAGCACTGTCTTCGGGAGGCAGGGGCCGGAGGTTCAAATCCTCTCACTCCGACCATTCACATCCAAAGTCGATCATTCCCCGCCCGTGCAGCGCTTGAGCGCGGGCGAGATCGCCTTGTGCGACCCGCGCACGGTGACCCACAGCGTTTCATCGACAATGCGTTTGAAGTCCATATCGATCTTGATTGACTGCCGCGCATCCATCAGCGCCTGAGCAATCGCCGCCCATTCCCCGACATTGTCGGCACGCCAGTAATAACCGTCGGTTCCGTCTTTCAGGTCCATGACAAGCGCAATGGGATCGCCCTTGTCGATGGTCAGGCGCACCGGTGTTTCGGTGTAATATTCGATCTTCGGCCGGTTAAATTCGACGCCGATGACCGGCTCAACCATGCCGGTCTTGCCCGCCATGCAGCCCACCACCAACGCGATTTTGGATTTCTGGTTGGTGCCGGTTGCCACCACCCCGTCATAGCCCGTGTCTGTTGACCAGCCGGCCAAAGCGGGCCCCGCCATCAATACCGCCAAAAGCGACACAATCCATATGCGCATCTTAGTTCCTCACGCCCCAAAAGCCCCAAATACAAAAACAGTGTAGCAAATACACGACATGACCGGTCAATCACGAAAAAGGGCGTCCCGGCTTCCCGGAACGCCCCTTCCCTTGCCACTCCTGAGCGCGGCTAGTGCGCTGCGCTCGCTTCACCCGCGCCACGCGGGATGCGGATTTGCTCCACCAGGTCCTGCACTTCCTGGGGCGGAGCCGCCGTTACTTTGGCAACCACGGTGGCGACAACAAAATTGAACACCATGCCCAGCGTGCCGATCCCTTCGGGCGAAATGCCGAACCACCAATGATCGGCATTGTTGGCCGCGGGATTGACGAACTTGAAGTAGACGATATAGGCGACCGTGAAGCTCAGCCCGGTCAACATGCCGGCAATCGCGCCTTCCTTGTTCATCCATTTGGTAAAGATACCCAGCAGGATGGCAGGGAAGAAGCTCGACGCGGCAAGCCCGAAGGCGAACGCCACCACCTGGGCGACAAAGCCCGGCGGGTAGATGCCCGCAAGACCGGCCACACAGATCGCCACCACAGCAGCCAGGCGGGCGGCCAGCAGCTCCTGCTTGTCGGTGATCGACGGCATGATCATCTTGCGCATCAGATCATGGCTGATCGCGCTTGAGATCACGAGCAGAAGGCCCGCCGCCGTTGACAGCGCCGCTGCCAGACCACCGGCAGCCACCAGCGCAATCACCCAATCGGGCAGGTTGGCGATTTCAGGATTGGCGAGCACCATGATATCGCGGTCAATATAGACCTCGTTCTCGCTGGCGCTCGGCGCGTTTTCCAGCACACGCTCGCCATGCGGTCCACGCTCGTCGGTAAAGACGGGCTTGACCGGATCATGGGCCGCACCGGCCCGGTACTGCACCGCGCCATCGCCATTCTTGTCCTGCCACGAAATCAGACCCAGCGATTCCCAGTTTTTGAACCAGCCGGGCGTTTCAGCATATTGCGTACCTTCAATCGTGTTGATGAAGTTGGTCCGGGCAAAGGTCGCAACCGCCGGGGCCGTTGTGTACAGGATCGCAATGAAGATCAGCGCCCAACCTGCCGAGATGCGCGCATCGCGCACACGCGGCACAGTGAAGAAGCGCACAATCACATGGGGCAGACCCGCCGTGCCGACCATCAGTGCAGCGGTGATCGCAAAGACATCGATGGTGGATTTCGACCCCGATGTGTATTCGGAGAAGCCAAGATCAACCAGCGTATTGTCCAGCGCGTGCAACAGATAGGTGTCTGTGCCAGTCAGGGTTGAACCAAAACCAAGCTGCGGGATCGGATTGCCGGTCAGCATGAAGGACATGAAGAAGGCCGGCACCATATAGGCAAAGATCAGCACGCAATATTGCGCGACCTGCGTATAGGTGATGCCTTTCATACCCCCAAGCACCGCGTAGAAGAACACGATCGCCATGCCGATGATCACGCCCATCTCGATCTCAACTTCAAGGAAGCGCGAAAAGACGATGCCGACACCGCGCATCTGACCCGCCACATAGGTGAACGAGATAAAGATCACGCAGATCACGGCGACAAAGCGGGCGGCCTGGCTGTAATAGCGGTCGCCGACAAAGTCAGGTACGGTGAACTTGCCGAACTTGCGCAGATAAGGCGCAAGCAACAAGGCCAGCAGCACATAGCCGCCCGTCCAGCCCATCAGATAGACCGAGCCATCGCGGCCCACAAAGGCGATGATGCCCGCCATGGAAATGAAGGAGGCCGCCGACATCCAGTCGGCCGCGGTGGCCATGCCATTGGCAATGGGGTGCACCCCGCCACCGGCAACATAAAATTCCCCGGTTGAGCCGGCGCGCGACCAGATGGCGATGCCGATATAAAGGGCGAAGGTCAGCCCGACGACAATATAGGTGAGTGTTTGAAGATCCATGTCCGCCTCCCTCACTCATCCACGCCGAATTCTTTGTCGATCTGGTTCATGCGAACCACATAGACAAAGATCAGCAGGACAAAGATGAAAATTGAGCCTTGCTGGGCGAACCAGAAGCCAAGATTGAAGCCGAAGAACTGGAACTGGTCGAGCCAGTCGACGAACAAAATTCCCGCGCCATAAGACGCGACGAACCAGACGGCCATCAGCTGGAGCACCAGCCGGATATTGGCCTTCCAATAGGCGCTGTTATCGGCGCTTTTTCCCTCTTGCATTACTGCCTCCCTGAAATGCGATGCGATTTGCTGAATGACAAACTCGCCTCCCCATCACGCTACCCTAACAAGGACAAGACGACAGTTCGACTTTGGTCGACACTGCGCGGATAAGCCTTGAACCACCCCCAAATCCGGCCAAAACTGGCGGACAAGGCCGACCAAAGTCGAAGACCAACGACCATGGCGGCGGCGGCAATGGGGGTTTGATGTTTTCAGCACTCAGCCTTGCGCTGATTGCGAGCCTTTATGTGCTCGGATTGTTTGTGATTGCCTGGTGGGGTGACCGGCGGCGGGACCGCACGGCCCCCCGGCCCTTCACCTATGCGCTGTCGATCGGCGTTTATGCCACCAGCTGGACCTTCTTTGGCGGGGTGGGCCGGGCGTCCGACGCAGGCTGGGAATTTGTTCCCATCTATTTGGGCCCCATCCTTGTGTTCTTATTTGCCACGCCGGTGTTGCGCAAAATTCTCACCGTCGCCAAAGCGCAAAACATTGTCACCATCGCCGACTTTATTGCTGCGCGCTATGGCCGGGATGCGCGCCTCGCTGCGCTGGTAACGCTGATTGCCGTTCTGGGTTCTGTGCCTTACATCGCGCTTCAGCTCAAAGCGGTGGCGATGAGCTTTGAGGTTCTGTCCGACAGCAGCGCAGGGTCCGACACCGCCCTTTATATCGCCATGTTGATGGCGCTGTTTGCGGTGCTGTTTGGGACCCGCCATGTCGATTCGACCGAAAAGCATCAGGGCATGGTTCAGGCCGTGGCCTTTGAGTCCGTCATCAAACTGACCGCCTTCCTGGGCGTCGGCGCCTTTGTCAGCTTCATCGTGTTTGCCAATCCGGTGGAGATGGTGAGGCAATCGTCCAGCCATGTGCTGACCCAGCCCTTTGAATTGACGCCGGTTCTGATCACCCAGACATTGCTTGCCATGCTGGCCGCGCTTTGCCTGCCGCGCCAGTTTCATATCACCGTGGTTGAGAATACGGCCGTCTCTGATTTGAAAACCGCGCGCTGGCTGTTTCCGCTCTATCTGTTTGTCGCCGCCTTGTTTGTCGCGCCGATTGCCATGAGCGGTGATCTGTTGTTTGCCGGACAAGGCGTTGACCCCGACACCTATGTGCTCGCCCTGCCCATGGCGCAGAGCCAGACATGGCTTGCCCTGTTTGTCTTTGTCGGCGGGTTTTCCGCCGCCACCGCAATGGTGATTGTCGCGACCGTGGCCTTGTCGACCATGGTGTCCAATGATCTGATCTTGCCGCTGGCGCTCAAACGCTCCTGGTTCAAGGTGCATGACCGCAATCATGTGCCTGCTTTGCTGACCAATATCCGGCGCACCACCATTCTGGGCTTGATGCTGGTGGCTTACGGCTATTACCGGCTCAGCGGGTCGGTTGAAAGCCTGTCGGCCATCGGCTTGCTGGCCTTTGCGGCCGCCGCCCAGCTTGCGCCTTCGCTTCTCGCAGCGATCTATTGGCGGCGGGGCACCGCGCGCGGCGCGAAGGCCGGGTTGCTCACCGGCTTTGCGCTGTGGGTCTATACCTTGTTGGTGCCGACCTTTGCCCATGCCGGTTTTTTCAGCCTGTCGGGCATCCCCGCCCTTCTCAATCCCGAAGCGCTTTTGGGCCTGTCGGGCTTTGACACGCTGACCCACGGTGTGGTGTGGAGCCTGGGGGCCAACGCAGCCGTGTTCTACCTCGTTTCGCTGGTCAGCCGGGAACGGGTGGCCGAACGGTTGCAGGCAACCGAATTTGTCAGCCCGTTCGAGACCCGCTCCCCCAGTATGCGCGGCGGCATTTCGGCGGCGGATCTGCGCCTGCTGATCGAACGCTTCATGGGCACCGATCGCGCGCTGGATGAGTTTGACGCCGCCCATGCGCTCAACGGCGCAGCCAAGGCCGACGCCCATCTGATCGAGGCGACCGAACGCATATTGTCAGGCGCCATCGGCGCAAGCTCAGCCCGCATCGTGATGGACTCCGCGCTCATGGGCCGGTCGGTTGAAATGCGCGAGGTCGCCGAACTGGTGGAAGAGGCAAGCCAGGCGCTGGCCTTTTCGCGCGAGCTTCTCGAAAGCACCATCAACCATCTCGATCAGGCGATCAGCGTGGTCGACAAGGATATGCGGCTTGTCGCGTGGAACGAGCAATATGTCCGGCTGTTTGATTATCCGCCGGATTTGATCGAGGTGGGCCGGCCGATCGGCGATCTGATCCGCGCCAATGTCGAACGCGGCTTGCTGCAGGGCACCGCTGATGACGAGGTGGAACGGCGTCTGGCGCATATGCGGGCGGGGTCCCCTTACGTCCATCAACGCCAGTTCGCCGATGGCCGGGTGTTTGAGATGCGCGGCAATCCCATGCCGGGCGGCGGCTTCGTCACCAGCTTCACCGACATCACCGTCTATCGCGAAGCCGAACGCGCGCTGCAGCGCACCAATGTTGAGCTTGAAATGATGGTGGCCGAACGCACCCGGGCCCTTGAAAGCGCCAAATCCGAAGCCGACCTGGCGAACCGCTCCAAGACGCGATTTCTGGCGGCTGCCACGCATGATCTGCTGCAACCTTTGAATGCCGCCCGGCTGTTTTCCGCAGCGCTGGCCGAAGATACCGACAGTGCCGGGAAACGCGAAACGCTCACCCATATTGATGCCTCGCTCGTCTCGGCAGAAGACATGCTCAACGCCTTGCTTGATATTTCCAAGCTTGAAGCGGGGGCCATGCCGACCGAAATCGCGGCTGTACCGCTGGCCCCCATGTTTGAGGCGCTGGCGCGCGAGTTTGGCGTGATGGCCGAACAGGCCGGGCTCACCCTCACCATCCGCCCGACCACACTGGCGGTGACGTCGGACGCCAAATTGTTGCGCCGGGTGGTGCAAAATCTGGTGTCGAACGCCATCCGCTATACCGAAACCGGCAAGATTTTGGTGGGCGCGCGGAGGCGCGGCGATGCGGTCGTCATTGAAGTGTGGGACACCGGCATCGGCATTCCCGCCGCCAAGCAGATGACCATTTTTGAAGAGTTTCAGCGTCTGGGCGCAACCGACCGGCAGGGCCGCAAAAGTGTCGGGCTGGGGCTTGCCACGGTCGATCATATTGTCCGTGTACTCGGCCACACAATTGCCCTGTGTTCCGTGCCGGGCCGGGGCAGCCGGTTTCAACTCAGCCTGCCGCACACCCAGGCGGCCAAGGTTGCGCCGGTTGACGCCGAACACCGCATCCAGGCGGGATCAAGCGAAACCGCCGGTGCCGTGGTTCTGTGTCTCGACAATGACACCCAAGTGCTGGACGCCATGCGCGCGCTGCTTCACCGCTGGGGCTGTATCGTTTTGAGCGCCGCCACGCCCGCCGAAGCTTTGTCACTTGTTGCGCAGTCAGACCGGCTTGATCTCATCCTGGCCGATCATCAGCTTGATGATGGTGTCACGGGCTTTGACGCCTTGGCGCAACTCAACGCCGCGCAAGGCGGTTTGCCACCGGTGATCATGATCACGGCTGATCATTCCGAAGCGGTGGCGGATCGAGCCCATGCCGAGGGGTTCGGCCTGCTGACCAAGCCGGTGCGCCCCGCCGCATTACGGGCGCTGATCCGGCAAAAGCTGCGCCAGTCTTTATGAGTTTTCAAACTGCGCGGGATCGTCAATGTCGAGCGATTGCAGGACCAGCACCGCCTGGGTGCGGTTGATGACATTGAGCTTGCGCAAAATGGCGGTCACATGCGCCTTGATGGTCGCTTCGGTCACATTGAGTTCATAGGCGATCTGCTTGTTCAAAAGCCCCTCGCCCATCATCATCAAGACACGCATTTGCTGCGGTGTTAAAGCCTGGAGCTGATTGGCCGCGCGGGTCACTTCATCATCGCCGCCGGCGTCGGGGTCCACCCCGTCGGGCAGCCAGACATCGCCATCGAGAACCGCCTCGATCGCGCCTTCAATCGCCCCAAGGCTGGAGGATTTTGGCACAAAGCCGGCCGCACCCAATTGCACGGCCTGGGCCATGACCGCGGGGTCTTCGGATGCCGACACCACAATGACCGGCAAGGAGGGTGCCACACTGCGGACATAGACGAGGCTTGAAAAGCCGCGCGCGCCGGGCATGTGCAAATCAAGCAACATGAAATCAGCCAATTGGCTTTGCGCCTCGACCACTGCGCGCATGGAATCAAATGTGTCGGCTTCGGCAATTTCGGCGCCGGGCCAGGTGCGGCCCAAAACCTGTTGCAGCGCCGCCCGGAACAGCGGGTGATCATCTGCAATAATTGCTGTCAGTGCCGCGTTGGCCACCATCTTGTCCTCAATCACAGTCTGTCCATGCAGCATGAGCGGCACGTCCTTCTCAATCAACTCACTGATTTTGAATTGTTGCGCAAATTCGGACGCGCACCATTAGACCTTGGTCGCATCGCCTTTGGTCGAACACATGGATTTTCCGCAGAAACTCGCGAATTTTCATTCAACACCAGCCTTTTGACGCACGCTTACGACCAAAGGCGAATTTCGCAAAAATCAAATTCGCCAAATGCTTTGCCCCGATAACGCGAACAAGAGTGGCGTTCACGGGAGGCAACAATGCAAACGAAAAACAAATGGATCAAATGTGCGGCTTTGGCAGGCGGTCTGATGGCGGCCAGCACCAGCGCGCATGCCATCGAGCTTGGCACGATCGGTGATTTCAAATTCTGGATCGGCGGCTATATCAAGCTTGATGTCATGTATACCAGCACCTCTGATGGGGATCTGGGCGCAGCGTCCGCGGGCCGGGATTTCTACATCCCCGGCACGGTTCCGGTGGTGGCGGGCGCAGGCCAGAACGACTCGCTCGACTTCCACGCCAAGGAAAGCCGGATCAATTTCAAATCAAGCGGCTCGGTCGCAGGCTTTGACACCACCGCTTTTCTGGAAATGGATTTTCATCTTCCCGCGGGCGGGAATGAGCGTGTGTCCAACGGCTACAGCCCGCGCCTGCGCCATGCCTTTTTGAAAGTCGACAAAGTCTTGATGGGCCAAACCTGGTCAACCTTCCAGAATGTCGGCGCGCTGGCTGAAAATCTCGACTTTGTGGGACCCGCCGAAGGCACGATCTTTGTGCGGCAAGCGCAAATCCGTGTGACCGTCGGCGATTTCAGCTTTGCCGCTGAGAACCCCGAAACGACTGTGACGCCCTTTGGCGGCGGCGGGCGCATTGTCACCGATGACAATGTCATTCCCGATCTGATCGCGCGCTATGATTTGAGCATCGGCAAGGGCGGGAATGCCTCGCTGGCTGCAATCTACCGCACCCTGGATTGCGATGGCTGCGCCCCCGGCATTGATGACCGCACCAGCGGCTACGGCTTTTCAGCAGCGATCAAATTGCCGATTGGCGAGGCGGGCGATGACATTCGCGCCATGGCCAATTGGGGCAAGGGGCTTGGCCGCTATGTCGGGCTGAATGTCGCCAACGGTGCCGTCATTGATGGTTCGGGCGATCTTGAAGCGATCGAATCCTATGGCGGCTTCCTGTCCTTCCGGCATTTCTGGCACCCCGAATGGCGCTCGAATGTGACCGGCTCGATCATCAAGATTGACAATGACACCGCCCTCACAGGGCTCGCGGCGACCGAGCGCGCCTATTCGATCCACGCCAATGTGATCTATCAGCCCGCACCGCCGCTGATGTTCGGCGTCGAATATCTCTACGCCAATCGCAAGATTGAAAGCGGCATGGACGGCGCTCTGCACCGCATTCAGTTCTCCGCCAAACTCTCCATCTAACCCCCGCCTTGCCTGCCGGGTCTTGGGGATGTTCACCGCGTGCATCCCTGGCCCTCCTCCCCGATCGGCGGCCCGGCAGGCACTCTTTTCTCTTTTCGGGTGGTTGAAGCTTTGGCCGACACTCGCCAATATCGCGGCACATCAAATTGTGGAGGGGCGTATGAGCAAGTATCCCGCAACCTATCAGGCCTGGAAGAACGATCCTGAAGGCTTTTGGGCCGGTCAGGCCCAGGCGCTGAGCTGGGACAAACAGTGGGACACGGTGCTCGACCAGTCCACACCACCTTTTGCGCGCTGGTTTCAAGGCGGGGAATGCAACACAGCCTATAACTGCCTTGACCGCCATGTCGCTGAAGGCCGGGGTGATCAACTCGCGCTGATTTATGATTCTCCCATCACCGGCAGCGCGAAAAAGTACACCTATCAGGAACTGACCGATGCGGTGGCCCTGTTCGCCGGAGCATTGTCCACGCAGGGTGTCGCCAAGGGTGACCGGGTTTTGATCTATATGCCCATGGTGCCCGAAGCGGCCATTGCCATGCTTGCCTGCGCGCGGCTTGGCGCTATCCATTCGGTGGTCTTTGGCGGCTTTTCCTCCGAAGAACTCGCCAAGCGCATTGATGATGCCACGCCCAAGCTGATTGTCTCGGCCTCCTGCGGTATCGAGCCATCGGGCGTGGTGAAATACAAGCCGCTGATCGATGGTGCGCTTGAGATCGCCAAACACACGGTTGATGGCTGCATCATCCTGCAGCGCGAGCAGGAAACCGCGAGCCTGATCGAGGGCCGCGATCTTGACTGGCAAGACGCCATCGCCGCCGCTACACCGCATGAGTGCGTGTCAGTCGCCGCAACTGATCCGCTTTATGTGCTCTACACGTCGGGCACCACCGGCAAGCCCAAAGGCGTTGTGCGCGACAATGGCGGGCATATGGTGGCGCTGCACTGGTCGATGGAAGCCATTTACGGCGTCAAGGAAGGCGAGGTGTTCTGGGCGGCCTCAGACGTCGGCTGGGTTGTGGGCCATTCCTATATTGTGTATGGCCCGCTTCTGAAGGGCTGCACCACCATCTTGTTTGAAGGCAAGCCCGTCGGCACACCCGATGCGGGCACCTTCTGGCGGGTGATTGAAGAGCATGACGTCGCCGTCCTGTTCACCGCCCCCACCGCCTTCCGCGCCATCAAGCGTGAAGACCCCGATGCCACGTGCCTCCAGGGCCGGAGCTTGTCGAAATTCCGCGCTTTGTTTCTGGCCGGTGAACGGGCTGACCCCGACACGATCCACTGGGCCGAGGATGTTTTGAAGGTGCCGGTGATTGACCATTGGTGGCAGACCGAAACCGGCTGGTCGGTGGCCGCCAATCCCATGGGACTTGGCCTGTTGCCGATCAAATATGGCTCCCCCGCTGTTGCCATGCCGGGCTATGAAATCGCGGTCCTGCATGAGGAAAGCCATGAAGAGATGGCCGCCGGTGAAATTGGCGCCATTGTCATCAAACTTCCCTTGCCGCCGGGATCGCTGCCCAGCCTGTGGAACAATGATGAAGGCTTCAAATCCTCTTACCTTGAGGCTTTCCCCGGCTATTATCAGACCGGCGATGCGGGCTATGTCGACGAAGACGGCTATGTCTATGTCATGGCGCGCACCGATGACATCATCAATGTGGCGGGCCACCGGCTGTCAACCGGCGGCATGGAAGAAGTCGTCGCCGAACATCCCGATGTGGCCGAGTGCGCCGTCATCGGCGTGGCTGACAAAATCAAGGGCCAGGTGCCCATGGGCTTTGTCTGCCTCAAGGCGGGTGCATCCGACGATCATGCCGCGATTGAAGCGGATTTGATCAAGACCGTGCGCGAACGGATCGGCCCGGTGGCGGCGTTCAAAAAGGTTTTGGTCGTAGGCCGGTTGCCCAAGACCCGGTCAGGCAAAATCCTGCGCCGCACCATGCGCGCCATCGCGGATCAAACCGAATGGACGATGCCCGCCACCATTGATGATCCCAAAATTCTCGACGAGATCGGCGATGCCCTGCGCGCCCACGGGTTTATTGAGTAAAAACCGGGCATTAGCGCAACAGGCTGACAAAATCGCCGCGCAGGGCCCCACAAGGGAGGCGCGGCGATTGACTCAGGGTCACAAGCCCCTCTAAACCTTGCTTTCGAGCATCCGAGGCAGGGGAGTATCGGGCCATGGGCGAGTGGACGGTTAAAAGCATGGCGCGCATTGGCGCTGTGGCAGGCATGATGGTGGCCCTGGGGGCCTGCAGCCTGTTTGATCCGCAAAGCCGGGCCAGCAGCGAGAGCGAAGAGCCTGTCTATATGTTCGGCTCTGAGGGCACCAGCACCGGATTTACCGGGGCGTCCACCATGCCGGCGGGCGCGGTTCCGCTGGCACCGGCGGTTTCCAGCCAGCTGCAAAAGGGTGATCTGGGCGACATGTCGGTTGTTGTGTCCGACCAAGGCACGCAATACAGCCTGGGCCGGCCCTACACATCCGCCCTTGGGTTCACCTGCCGGCCCTTCCTCAGTGTCAATCAGGACAATGGCGTGTTCCGCAAGACGGCAGCATGCAGTGATGGGTCGCGCTGGTTCGCGATCCCGCCTGTTCTTCTGTCTCAAGGCGATTAAAAAGCGGGGAAATGATGATGCGCACTCTTTGGATCAAAGCCGCCGCTTTTGTACTGGCCAGCCTTGTGGGCAGCCAGGCACTCGCCCAAGTCCAGCCCGCCGATCTGGAAGCCTATCAGGCCCAGCAACGTCAGCAGCAATTCAACAGCGAACTCAATGCCCTGCAAGGCGGCAACCGTGCCGGTTCACTCGGCTCTGGTCCGACCCGCTCAGCACCGGCCCCGCAAGAGGGCGGTGAGGATGAAGAAAACCCGTTCGCCCAGATCAAGCCGTTTGGCGCCAGCCTGTTTGATGCGCCGGTCATCAATCAGCGCCGCGACGGGGTGAACCCCGATTACCGCATCGTGCCCGGTGACCGGATCGTTTTGCGCCTGTGGGGCGCCGTCGACATTAACGAAATCACCACGGTTGACCCGCAAGGCAATATGTTCATTCCCTCTGTCGGCCCGATCAAGGTTGAAGGTGTGCGCTCGGCAGACCTGTTGTCGGTCGTCAGCTCATCCATTCGCAACGTCTATACCCAAAATGTGCGGGTTTACGTGTCTGTCCTGACCGCAACGCCGGTTGGCGTGTTTGTCGCCGGGCCGGTTGCCTATCCCGGCCAGTATGCCGGCCTGCCGTCTGACAGTGTTTTGTATTACCTGACCCTCGCTGGTGGTGTTGACGAAGCACGCGGCTCTTACCGCGAGATCGTCATCAAGCGGGCAGGGTCCACCCTCGCCGTGGTTGACCTCTACAGTTTCTTGCGCGACGGCGATATTCCTGCGATCCGCTTTCAGGACGGTGATGTCATTGTGGTGCGCGAGCAAGGCCCGATTGTCGAAGTCGCCGGCACCGCGCGCAGCACGTTTGGCTTTGAACTGGCGCGCGACACTGAATTTGGCCGCGAGATCGTGACCCTGTCGCGTCCCCGCCCCAACACCAGCCACGTTGCCATCACCGGCGCGCGCGGCGGTATTCCCTTCTCGCAATATCTGACCTTGTCGGCCTTCCGTGAATTTTCTCTGCGCGATGGTGACATGGTGGAATTCATGTCCGATGCCCGTCAGGACTTCATCAATATCGAGGTTCTGGGCAGCCATGAAGGCCCCTCGCGCTACACGCTGGCCAAAACCGCCACGCTGCGCGATGCGCTGGCTTTGATCCCGGTCGATGATGATCGCGCGCGTATCGATTCAATCTATATTCAGCGCCAAAGCGTGGCCGAAGCCCAGAAAGAACAGCTGATTGCCGCCTTGCAACGGCTTGAGCAATCGGTCCTCACCGCGCCTGTCAAATCCGATGGTGAAGCTGCCATTCGCGCCAGCGAAGCCGAACTCGTTCAACGCTTTGTCGAACAGGCCAAGCAGGTTGAGCCGCTCGGCCGTGTCGTCACCATGGACAAAGGCAAGCTGAGCAATCTGCGGCTTGAAGATGGCGATGTGATTGTCGTTCCGGTCGCCACCGATGTGATCACCATCAATGGCGAGGTGCGGGTGCCGCAAGCGCTTGTCCACCAGCCGGGTTTGAGCGTGCGGGACTATGTCGAAAAAGCCGGTGGCTACACCGAACGCGCCGACGAAAACGGCTTCATGGTGATGCGCGTCAATGGTTCTGTCGATATTGGCGATGATGTCACCGTCGGCCCCGGCGATCAGATCGTTGTGCTGCCTGAAGTGCAGACCAAGAACCTGCAATTTGCCAAGGACCTGATCCAGATCCTCTATCAAATCGCTATCGGCGCAGGTGTCTTCCTCGCGCTTTAAGCGGGGCTAGTCCCACGCTTTCAAATCTAGCTTGAAGCGGTCAGCGAGGTCCTCGTTGGCCGCTTTATAGTTTGATTTGAGCTCGGCCAGCAGCGCCTGCTCATCCCCGCTTTTGTCGGCTTTGGTCGTGGTGAACTGCTTGCGATAGAAATTCCGTCCCGTGCGGTACAGCCAATTGTCCGTCCCGATGGCGTCAATCACCCGGTTGCGCACACCAACCATCATCCGGTTCAACCCGGCATGTTTGGCGACATAGCTTTCATTGGCAGTGGGGAAATCATAGGTGTCGTAAAAGCCCGGATCGATGCCAAACCGCATTGCCAGCGCGGCCATGAATTCGCGCTGCTTGTCCTTGGCGACCATCTCTTCAAACACAAACACCGACATGCGCACATCACCCAGACGGTCATGCCACTTTGCCAAATGGTCGACATAGCGGGCATTGGTGAGCACATCGCGGCACAATTCGTTTCTGGCTATCGCCGGATCGCCTGCGCGGGCAGCCGCAATAAAGGACAGAAAATCCATCCCGGCGGGCAGATGATTGTGGGTGTTGGAAAAATATTTGTGGGTGGAAAAAATCTGTGCCGACGGCTCCCGCACCATAAAGATGATATGGGGCTCAGAACTGATGGCGGGCAGATGTTCAAGCGCGGTTTTCATCACTACATAGGCGGGGGAGCCTTCAATCAGAAGTTTGGCGTTCGCGCATTTCTCGCCGGTAAAATATTCCTGATAGCCTGGTTCGCCATGGTCGAGAAAATTGCTGGCCGGATCAAACTCGATCGCATCCCGGTCGAGGAAATACATCGCTTCCTTGCCCGCCGGACCACCGACCTCAGGGTGATCATAGAGCCATTGATAAAGCGTGCTGGTCCCCGCCTTGGGGAAACCTGCAATCACAATATGAGGAAGCCTGTCTGCCATTATTCCCGCCCTCAGAATTCACCCTTGGCTCTACGCGACACAAAAGGCGCTGGCAAGTCGGCCCATTGCCGCTATTGTGCCGGGCCTCAAAGGGAGACACGACATGTCCGCACCCAAAATTGGAATGGTCAGCCTGGGTTGCCCCAAGGCCCTGGTCGATTCGGAACGTATTCTGACCCGGCTTTCCGCCGAGGGCTATGCCATTGCGCCTGACTATCAGGGGGCCGATGCGGTCATCGTCAACACGTGCGGTTTTCTTGACAGTGCGCGCGCCGAATCGCTCGACGCCATCGGTGAGGCGCTCAAGGAAAACGGCAAGGTCATTGTCACCGGCTGCATGGGCGTGGACGAAGCCGCCATCCGTGCCGACCATCCAGGCGTGCTCGCCGTCACTGGCCCACAAGCCTATGAGGCGGTGATGGAAGCCGTGCATAAAGCGGTTCCGCCCCTGCCCGATCCGTTTCAAAGCCTGATCCCGGCCCAAGGCCTGCGGCTGACACCCCGGCATTATGCCTATTTGAAAATATCCGAAGGCTGTTCCAACCGCTGCACCTTCTGCATCATCCCCTCATTGCGTGGCGATCTGGTCAGTCGGCGGATTGATGATGTGATGGCCGAGGCGCAGAAGCTCGCACTCGCCGGGGTGCGTGAATTGCTGGTGATCAGCCAGGATACATCCGCTTACGGCAAGGACATCCGCTATGAAGAGGCTGACTGGGGCGGCCAGACCCGGCGCAGTCATGTCACCGATCTCGCCAAGGCGCTGGGGGAACTCGGCATCTGGGTGCGAATGCACTATGTCTACCCCTACCCCCATGTCGATGATCTTATCCCCATGATGGCCGATGGCACGATCCTGCCCTATCTCGATATTCCCTTTCAGCATGCCAGTCCCTCGGTACTCAAAGCGATGAAACGGCCCGCCGATCAGGTCAAAGTGCTCGACCGGATCAAAGCGTGGCGGAAAACCTGCCCCGATCTTGCCATCCGCTCGACCTTCATTGTCGGCTTCCCCGGCGAGACCGAAGAGGATTTCACTTTTCTGCTTGATTGGCTGAAAGAGGCTGAGCTCGACCGCGTCGGCTGCTTTAAATATGAGCCGGTCGGCGGTGCCACTGCCAATGAATTGCCCGGCGCAGTTGCCGAAGAGGTCAAGGCAGAGCGTTTCGCCCGCCTGATGGAAGTTCAACAAGCCGTGTCAGAGAAGCGCCTTGCCCGCAAGATCGGCCAGACCATCGAAGTCATCATTGACGAGGTTGACGAGGAAGGCGCCATCGGCCGCTCCCACGCTGATGCGCCCGAAATCGACGGCTGCGTGTTTTTGAACGGCGAAACCGGCTTTGAGCCCGGCGACATCATCATGGCCGAGGTCGAAGAAGCCGATCATTATGATCTCTGGGCAAAACCCAAGAAAGTTTCGTAGAATATTATAAATACCACCTGTCGCATTGACAATCTGTCTGATTCTCCGTACGCCGCCCCGCTATTGAGGATTTGCTGGCCTGTCCGGTTGGGGGACGGGTTTTGGGGAATGATGATGCGTATTTGGGCTCATGCGGCACGCGCCGCACTTTTGTCTGTTGTTGCTGTGGGCGCTGTTTGGGCACAAGAGGCTGAAACGCCTGCCGAAACCGGTTCCGAACCCCCCGCAGACAAAGCGCCACCCGCTATCCCCGAAATCATCGTGACAGCGCAAAAACGCAGCGAGAACATTCAGGATGTGCCGATTTCCGTGTCGGCCATTGGCGGCGATGACATTCAGGCCAAAGCCATTGACCGGATTGACGATGTCGCGACCCTGACACCCAATCTCGATATTTCTGCCCTGCCCCGCAGCTCTTACATCCGCATTCGCGGGCTCGGCTCGGGCGACAATAAGGGCTTTGAGCAATCAATCGGCCTGTTTGTCGATGGTGTCTATTTCGGCCGCGCCGAATATCTCAATGATGCCCTGCTTGATGTTGACCGGGTCGAGGTCCTGCGCGGCCCCCAAGGTACATTGTTCGGCAAGAACACCGTGGCGGGTGCCATCAGCGTGTTCACCAAGAACCCCTCGCCTGACTATGAGGTCTATGGTTCTTACCTCTACGGCCGGTTCAATCAGCACCGCATTCAAGGGGCGGTCAATATTCCGCTGTTTGACGACACGGTCGGCATTCGCATTGCCGGCAAGGACAATCGACGGGAAGGCTATATCTACAACCGCAAGCTTGACCGCGACGAAGCCGACATCAACAAGACGTATGTGCGTGGCAAGATCGGCCTTCTCGATCTTGAAGGCTTCACCATCGTGTTGAGCGGGGATTTTGGCACCATTGACGGCAAGGGCAATGGCTATCAGCTCTCAGCGATCACCGGCCTTGCCGAGCAGATTTACCGCGCCTTTGATCCTGATCTCGAAACCGATCTCGACGATTACGAAACCAGCCTTGATTATCCCGGCTATGTGAAGCGCGACACGATCAATCTCAATCTGACGGCGGAAACCGACATTGGCGATCACACGCTGACCGCCATTACCGGCTGGTCAACCTATGACTTTGAAGTCAGCGATGATGTCGACTTCGGCCCCGCGCCCCTTCTGTCATTCCTCTATGACGACACCTATACCCAGGTCAGTCAGGAGCTGCGCGTCACATCGGGTCCCGGCCAGATCGAATATGTGGCCGGTGCCTATTATTTCTATTCCGACTATGACGCGATGACCGACTTCACCATGCTGCCAGACTTCAATCTGGTGGATGAGCTGACCCAGGATATTCTGCAAAACCTTCTGCCGGACTTGGTGGACAGCCTTCTCAACCTGCTCGATCCCGTCACCGCCCCGATCGGCAATCTCACGACCTTGACTGCCGACAATCGTCACAAGACTTTCCGCCAGATCACCAATCATGCAGCGATTTTCGCTCAAGCCGACTGGCATGTGACCGACTGGTTCACCGCCATTGCCGGTATCCGCTACACCTATGAGCGCAAAGATCACACCCAGCAGCAAACCTTTGATGGCACCGGCCTGCCCTATATGCTGATCACCGGCGACACGGCTTTCCGCCTGTCATCGGACCGGACAGAATCGAACTTCGCCCCCAAAGCCTCCGTCAAGTTCGACGTCACCGATGATGTTCTGATTTACGGCACCTGGGCGCGCGGCTTTAAAGGCGGCGGCTTTAACGAGATGGCCACCAGCCCGGCCGATGCGGAATTCAATGAAGAGAAATCCGACACATTCGAAGCAGGCGTGAAATCGACCCTTTGGGATGGCCGGATGACGCTCAATCTCGCTTATTTCTACACCAGCTTCGACAATCTTCAGGTCGCCGTGTGGGACGGCACAGGCTTTATCGTGACCAATGCCGAAGAAGCCACCACGCAAGGTATCGAACTGGAAAGCCGCATCGTCCCGCTTGATGGCCTCACCTTGCAAACCGGCCTGGGCTGGACTGACGCCACCTATGATCAATTCACCAACGGCCCCTGCAAGGCCCGTCAGCCCGGCAATGCCAATGGGCTGTGCGACCTGTCGGGCCAGCGCCTCAATCAAGCACCCAAATGGAACGTCTCAGCCGCCATCGACTATGAAACACCCTTGTTCAATTGGCCGGTGTCGGGCTTTGTTGGTGGCGATGTCTACTATCAGACCCATATGTTCCTGACCCCTGACAATGACGAATTTGACAGCCAGGGGTCCTACACATTGGTTAGCGCCCGCGCCGGTCTTCGTTTCTGGGATGAACAGATCCAGATTGCCATCATCGGCAAGAACCTGCTCAACCAGACCGTGAAGCAGGAAAGCTTTGACGTGCCATTGTTCACCGGCGCCCATTTCGCCGTTGTCGGCCCGCCGCGGACCATTGTGGGCGAGATTTCAGTTAATTTTTGACACAATTTGTGACAGAAACCCGCACCATCCGATGCATCTGAGGCGTGAAACATGGTTTCACTGACTCGATTGTCGCTATAAGTTCAAACATCTCGAAACTGCGCACAATGAGAGCGGCTGCCCAAGAAGCCGCCAACGGATGGAACAATTGACCAATATCGTACTCAGCGGGACGGGGCTGTTCACCCCGCCCAACGCGATCAGTAATGACGAACTTGTCGAAGCCTTCAACGCCTATGTCGAACGCTTTAATGAGCGCAACAGGGCCGCGATTGATGCCGGCGAGATTGAGGCGTTGTCGCCCTCTTCATCAGAATTCATCGAAAAGGCAAGCGGGATCAAATCGCGCTATGTGATGAACAAGGACGGCATTGTCGATCCTGAGCGCATGTGCCCCAATATTCCCGAGCGCAGCAATGATGAGCATTCGATCATGGTCGAAATGGCCATCGCCGCCACTGAAGAGGCGCTGAAAGAAGCGGGCCGCACGACCGATGATGTCGATGCGGTACTGGTGGCTGCGTCGAACATGCAGCGCCCCTACCCTGCCATGGCGGTTGAGCTTCAGGACGCACTCGGCATTGACGGCTTCGGCTTTGACATGAACGTCGCCTGTTCATCGGCCACTTTCGGTATCCAGACCGCCGCCAATATGGTGGAAGCCGGTCACGCAAGATCGGTTCTGATGGTCAACCCCGAGATTTGCACCGGCCACCTCAATTTCCGCGACCGTGACAGCCATTTTATTTTCGGTGATGTCTGCACCGCGGTTGTGGTGGAACGGGCCGACACCGCCAAAGGTGCTGAGCCTTATGAAATTCTCGGCACCAAGCTGATCACCAAATTCTCCAACAATATCCGCAACAATTTCGGCTTTTTGAACCGCGCGGACGAGCACGGCATCGGCCAGCCCGACAAGCTGTTCGTTCAGGAAGGCCGCAAAGTGTTCAAGGAAGTTGTGCCGATGGTCTCGGATCTGATCACCGGCCATCTCGGCGAATTGGGCATCGAACCAGACGCGCTCAAGCGGCTGTGGCTGCATCAGGCCAATATCAATATGAATGATCTGATCGCCAAAAAGGTTCTGGGCCGCGCGCCCTCTGCCGAAGAATCGCCCGTCGTGCTCGACACCTACGCCAATACAAGCTCGGCCGGGTCGATCATTGCCTTCCATCAGAACAAGTCGGACCTAGCCAAAGATGATCTGGGCGTGATCTGTTCGTTTGGGGCGGGCTACTCGGCGGGGTCCGTCGTGGTGAAGAAGGCCGCTTAACGCCGCGCGCGATGCACGCTAGTCTTCTCTCAACTGAGAAGGGACTTACGATGACGCGCATGACACTGCCCGCGCAGGGCCGCGACTGGGACACACTCAAAGCCGAAATGACCGGCATGGCCAAAGGCGATGTCGATTGGCGATCGGGCAAGCTCGCCGTCTATATCTTCAATGCGGGCGAAGATGTGCTGGATGTCGGCCATGACGCCTATGGGCTGTTCACGTCTGAAAACGGCCTTGGCCCGCTTGCCTTCCCCTCGGTTGCCACAATGGAAAAGCAGGTCATCGAAATCGGCCTGTCCTTGCTCCACGCGCCTGACACAGGCTGGGGCGCCATGACGTCGGGTGGGTCCGAATCGATTATGTGCGCGGTCAAAGCCGCGCGCGCTTACGCCAAGCAAACCAAGGGGCTGAAAGCGGGTGAAGGCGAAATTATTCTGCCGCTGACCGCCCACCCCGCCTTTGACAAGGCCGCCCAGACGCTAGAGCTGTCGGTCAAACGCATCCCCGTGTCGATGCCCAGCGGCGAGGCAGATACCGCCGCCATGCGGGCGGCGGTGACCGAAAAGACAATCATGATTGTCGGCTCGGCGCCCAATTTTCCTTACGGCGTGGTCGATCCGATCCCCGAGCTGAGCGCACTGGCGCTGGAGCTTGATCTGTGGCTGCATGTTGATGCCTGTGTCGGCGGCTATTTTGCGCCCTTCGCCAAGGAGCTTGGCGTCGATATTCCCGACTTTGATTTCACCAATCCCGGCGTCAGTTCGATCTCGGCGGATTTGCACAAATATGGTTATGCGCCCAAAGGCGCCTCGACGGTGTTTTATAGCGACGAGGCAAAGGCGCAAGGCCAGACCTTCACCTTTGACAATTGGCCCGGCGGGTTCATGTACACCCCCACCATGGCCGGCACCCGGCCCGCAGGCGCGATTGCGGCTGCCTGGGCGGTGATGAATTATCTGGGCCATGAAGGCTTTCTGGAAACCACCCGCAAAGCGCTTGGCGCGGCCAATCTGCTGCGCGATCACATTACCGGCCACAATGATCTGGAAGTCATCGGCACCTCCAAGCTGGCCCTGGTGGGGTATCGGTCGAACCGCCATGATGCCGGGCAGATCCTCGGCGGCATGATGGAAAAGGGCTGGTTTTCAGCCTTTGTCAGCGACCCCAAAGGCGTGCATGTCATGCTGTCGCCCAAACATGTTGAAGTGATCGACACCTATATTGAAGACCTCACTGACGTGCTCGCCAAGCTCGATTCGGGCGCTGATCAGGACAGCAAGGAAGTGCGTTATTCGGGGTGAAATCAAAGTTTTATCGCACTGCCAACATAATGTCTCTTGCAATGTTGCGGTGCAGCATTATATTCACCCTTGATCGGGCGGTGGTGTGAGCGTTCCCGATTGTCATGGTGATGGGGGGCCCCTGGCGCTCTTGCTGATGCGAGGGAGGGCCCGATGGCTCCATATGGTTTGTACCAGCTCAACCCTCTGACCGGGCCGCTATTTGCTTGGTTTGATCAGCTTGTCAGCAAATGGGCTGGCAGCGGCGAACCGGCTGATACGCCGGAACGAGGGTCTCAAAAGACGGGTTCGAAAGCGCGATAAGGCCTTTCGAACCCGTTGAGACCCGGTATGATCGGCCCGAACCGAATCCGGGGACGATATCTGAGGGACGGGCGGGTGAGCGGCATTTCCTTTGTTCACGACATGAATGGCTTTGAATATGGCCGGGTTGACCGCCTGTCGCCGCTGATCCGGCGCGTGGTGGCCAACAATCCCGGCGGCTTCACCTTTACCGGCACCGGCACCTATCTTGTCGGCAATGGCGCGGTCGCAGTGATCGATCCGGGCCCGCGTGATGAGGCCCATGTTCAAGCCATCCTTGAGGCGCTGGAGCCTGGCGAAACGATCAGCCATATCCTGATCACCCATACTCATATGGATCATTCGCCCGCGACGGCTTTGCTGCAGCCCCAATGCAATGCCCCCTCTTATGGCTATGGCCCCCATGGCGGCGGGGCACCTGACGTTGAAGTCGAAGAAGGCGGCGACCGGCTGTTTGTTCCTGATCACGTTTTGCGCGACGGCGATGTCATTGAGGGCGGAGACTGGACGGTGGAGGCGGTTCACACGCCGGGCCACACCTCGAACCATCTGTGCTTTGCGCTCAACGAAGAAAAAGTGCTGTTCACCGGCGATCATGTCATGGGCTGGTCCACCAGTGTGATTTCCCCGCCCGACGGCAATATGGCCGATTATATGGCAAGCTTGGAAAAGCTGCTGACCCGCAATGATGGAACCTATTGGCCGACCCATGGCCCGGCGATCACAGAGCCCAGGAAGTTCGTGCGCGGCTTTATCACCCACCGCGCCATGCGCGATGGCCAGATCCTGAAATGTCTGGATGATGGCATCGACACGATCCCCGCCATGGTTGAGATCATGTATGCCACCGTGGACAAGCGGCTGCATCCGGCTGCCGCCCGCTCCGTCCTCGCCCATATGATCCGGCTTGTCGATCAGGGCCGCGTGGAAACAAATGGCACGCCGGACCTTAAAGCGCATTACAGAAAGGCAAGCTGATGTTTGGCTGGACCCGAACCGGATCACTGATCGTCATGATCTATGGCGGCCTGGTGGTCTTTGAATCGGTGCTGTTTTTCATGACCCAGGGCGGGGGCATTGAAACGGGCCGGACCATCATCCGCGCGACGGCCTGGTCATCGATCATCGCCTTTCTGATCGCCTATTCCGCACGGCCTGCACACCAGCTGTTCCGCACCAGGCTGACCAAGGCCGCACTCGCCAACCGGCGCTATTGGGGGGTGGCGTTCTTTGTCTCCCACCTCGTCCATGCGGCTGCCATCATCTATGTGTTTGAGCTGGAATATGATGGCGACTGGACCCAGCACGCGCCAGTATGGGGCCTCGCGCTGGGCGGGCTGTGTTATGTGCTGCTTGCGCTGATGGCGCTGACCTCAACCAATGAATGGCAAAAGAAACTCGGTAAAAACTGGAAGCGGCTGCACTGGACGGGCATGCAGTATGCCTACATCATTTTTGCGCGAAATTACGTGCTGTCGATGATTGCCCTGCCCCATGAGGGCTATTGGCGGACCTATATTTTCGGCCCGCTTTTGCTGATCGCGCTGGGTTTGCGGATCATCGCATTTTTGCAGGCCCGTCAATCAGCCTGACCAGCTTGTCAAAGCTGCCCGCCCAGCCATGTTCATGATTGTTGCGGGCCTCGTCATCCTGAAACGGGCCTTGCACAAAGGTCATGGCGGTTCCGCCACCCGGCGCATCCCGCAACACGATCGACACCACGGTTTCATGGCCGCGCGTGCCGTCTTCCTGCATCCAGGCCCAGCTAAAGGCGATCTGCGCATCGGGCTTGATCTCGGTGAAGGTGCCGGAGACGTGATTGAGCATGCCGGTTGAATTTTTCATGGTGATCGACCAATCCCCGCCGATGCGGAAATCAACCTCACCTTCGGGGCAGGTGATGCCTTCAGGGCCCATCCAGCGCCTCATCATGGCCGCCGTTTCAAAGGCTGCAAAAACACGCGATGGTGGCTTGAGGAACACGCGCTCAAACACCAGAACATGTTCGTTTTCATCCAATGCGGCTGTGCTCATCCCGGCTTTTCCTGTCAGTGTCCCTGAAGGTCACCATCATTGCGCCGGCAAGGGTTGGGCTCAACAAAAAAGGGGGCCGCGAAAGCCCCCTTTTTCCGCGATCATCTGTGCGCCTTATTCGGCGGCAGTGGCCGTGGGCAGCGTGTAGTCCTTGAACATGGACCGCAGGGTCAGTTTCTGGATCTTGCCGGTGGCGGTGTGCGGGATTTCGTCGATAAAGGCGACATCATCGGGCATCCACCATTTGGCAATCTTGCCTTCAAGATAGGCCAGGATTTCTTCCTTGCCGGGGTCTTTGCCTTCGGCCTTGACGATGATGAGAAGCGGACGCTCATCCCATTTGGGATGAACAATGCCGATCACCGCTGCCTCGGCAACATCAGGATGGCCAACAGCGATATTTTCGATCTCGATCGAGCTGATCCATTCCCCGCCCGACTTGATCACATCTTTGGCGCGGTCGGTGATCTGCATGAAGCCCAGCGCATCGAGCGTCGCGACATCGCCCGTGTCAAAGAAGCCGTCATCATCGAGGATCTCACCGCCCTCGCCCTTCAGATAGGCTTTGGCGATGGCAGGCCCGCGCACCTGAAGGTGACCGAACGCCTCGCCATCATGGGGCAGCTCATTGCCGTCATCATCGGTGATGCGCATTTCAACGGTAAAGGGCGGACGGCCCTGTTTTACCTTGATATCGAGACGGCCCTCATTGTCGAGATGCTCCATCCCCGCCTTGAACTGGCAGATGGTGCCCATGGGGCTCATCTCGGTCATGCCCCAAGCGTGGGCGACTTCAACGCCATATTTGTTTTCAAACGTGTCGATCATCGAGCGCGGCGCGGCCGAGCCGCCAATGACCACGCGCTTCAGATCAGGCAGCATGGCGCCGGTCTTGGTGAGATAATCAAGCAGCATCAGCCACACGGTCGGAACCGCTGCGGTCATGGTGACTTTTTCTTCGCTCAACAGCTGATAGATCGATTCGCCATCCATCTGGCTGCCGGGCATCACAATGCCCGCACCCGACGCCAGGCAGCCATAGGGCAGCGCCCAGGCGTTGGCGTGGAACATCGGCACAACAGGCAGGACGGTGTCCATCGCACCGATGCCGATCACATCCTTATTGCCGGCCGCCAGCGTATGCAAAACATTGCCGCGATGGCTGTACAGAACGCCTTTGGGATTGCCCGTGGTACCCGATGTGTAGCACAGCGATGAGGCGGTGTTTTCATCAAACAGCGGCCATTCATAATCATCGTCCTGGCCAGCCACAAAATCTTCATAGCAGATCGCGTTTTTCAGCGTCGTTTCCGGCATATGGGCGGCGTCGGTGAAGATCACATAGGTCTCAACCGTCGGCAGCTCATCCTGAATTTTTTCCAGGATCGGCACAAAGGTCAGATCAACGAAGATCATTTTGTCTTCGGCATGATTGGCGATATAGGCGATCTGCTCGGGGAACAGGCGGGGGTTGAGCGTATGGGTGATCGCGCCCATGCAGGCAATCGCATACCAGCTTTCAACATGGCGGTAGGTGTTCCACGCCAGCGTGCCGACCCGGTCGCCATGCTGAATTCCATGCGCGGTGAGCGCTTTGGCCAATTGCTTGGCGCGCTTGCCCATATCGGCGAATGTGTAGCGATGGATCGAACCATCCTCAATCAGTCGCGTGACAATTTCGCGTTCAGGATGCCATGTCGTGCCATGCTCCAGAATTTTTGAAATCAGAAGCGGCCAGTCTTGCATCAAACCCTGCATGAGATACTCCCCTCACTTTTCTTGACAATTTGGGCGATCCTATCGCCCCGTTTCCGTTGCGGCAATCACCCCTCAATGGGGGGTTCTAGACATGTTGACCGCCGTTAATATGAAGTTCGGTGCCTGAGACATAAGACGCCTGCTCCGAACACAGGAAATAGATCGCCTTGGCGACCTCTTCAGGCTGGCCAAGGCGGCGCAGCGGAATGTCTTCGACCAACTTGTCGGTCCCCGGCGATAAAATCGCGGTTTCAATTTCCCCCGGTGAAATCGAATTCACTCGAATGCCCAGCGGCCCGAAATCCGCCGCCATCTCACGCGTCAGCGACGACAGGGCCGCTTTCGAGGTGGCGTAAGCAGCCCCGGCAAACGGATGGACGCGCCCTCCGGCGATGGAGCTGACATTGACGATGGAGCCGCGCGCGCGTTTGAGCTCATCAGCCAGCCCGCGCGCAAGCATGACGGGCGCAAAGAAATTGACCTGAAAGACCTGCTTCCAGACATCGATATCGGTGGTCATGGTGCCCAGGCGTGCGCCGCCCTCGCCCTTGGGCGAGATGCCGGCATTGTTGACCAGCGCATGCAGCTGCGCGCCATTGTCTTTCAGCCGCTCCTGAATGTCGGGGATGGCCGCTTCAATATCGGCGGGTTCGCTCAAATCCAGCTGAACATGATCCTCGGGGCCCGCTTCCCACGGGCAGTCCTCAGGAAAATCCATGCGCGAGACGGTGATCACCCGCCATCCGGCGGATGAAAAGCGTTTCACGGTGGCATGACCGATCCCCCGGCTGGCGCCGGTGAGCAGCATGGCACGTTGGGGTTCGTTTGAACGGTTCGGCATCAGCACTCCACAACAGGCTGTTTGCCGGGTTTTAGCACGAACTGGTGGCTTAGTGCGCCATTAAAACCGGCACTTTTGAGTGACGCATTACGGTTTTGGTTGCGCCCCCCAGGATCAGCCGGTGCAGCCGGGAATGGCTGAATGCGCCCATCACAATGAGATTTGCGCCCAATTCATCGCTGACGGCCAGAATGGCCTCGCCGGTCTTGTCGTCAAACAAGCCATCAGGGGTTTCAAGCTGGGCGGTGCCTGCTTCAATCCCGTGGGCCGCCAGATAGGCTTTAACATCCCGCGCGCCATCAGCGCTCGACACAATCGTGACCTTGCCTGCCTCGGCCAGCAAGGGCAGCGCGGCAGCCACACCACGCGCCGCCTCTGGCGTGTCGTTCCAGGCGACCACGACGTGACCGGGCGCATGATCAAGCGCGCCGGCGGCATCTTCAGGAACAATCAAAAGCCCGTGGCCGCCTTCATACAAGACCGCCTCCAGCGCGCTTTCTTCCAGCCGGGCCCCGTCATCGGGCTGGGCGGTGATGGTCAGATCACACAGCCGCGCCCGGTTGGCCACAAGCTCGGTATCGCGGCCGGTTTCTTTCACCAGTTTGGCCTGGGGGACGTCGCGCAAAAATTGTTCAAACAGCCCTTCGGCGCGCTCCGTCCTGTCAGTGTTTTCACGTTGTGAGGCATCCATCAGCGTTTCGATGACCGCATGGGTTGCCCCCTCGCCGACATAAACGACCGATTGTTGCGGATCGACCAGCGGCAGAAAGACCGTAATCTCGGCACCGAAGCGGCCTGCCAGGGCCTTGGCGGCCTGCAAGGGCGCGCCGCTCATCAAACCCCAACTCAGGGGAACATGGATTGACCGGTAAGGCATGGGCGGGCCTCCTTTCACTCAAGGCGGAGTGTAACATCCTTCAGGTTAATCAAAAACGCCGCCGTTTCTCGGCATGGCCGACCGGATCCTGGTGGATCAGAATTTCAGCGCCGGGAAAGGCGCGCGCCAGCTCCAGCTCAACCTGATCGGATATTACATGCGCCTGCGCCAGGCTCATCGTGCCATCCATTTCCATGTGGAACTGGATAAACCGTTTGATACCGGCGCGGCGGGTTCTCAATTCATGAAACGAATGAACCTCGGGATGGTTGCATACAATTTCGCGAATTTTTGCCCGGGTCTCATCAGACAGCTCCCGATCCATCAGATCAGCAACCGCCCGGGAGACAATATCCCGCGCGCCGAAGATCAACAGGCCGGCGATCAACAGGGCAATGACCGGATCGGCCATGCCAAAGCCGCCAAAGCTGGCGAGCGCCACGGCGATGATCACCCCCAGATTCTGGGCCAAATCAGCCAGATAGTGGACCGAATCCGCCTCGATCGCCAGCGATCCGGTCTGTTTCGCCACCCGCCTTTGCGCCGTGACCAAAGCGCCGGTGACCACAATCGACAAAATCATCACACCTATCGCCACCGCCCCATTGTCGAGCGGGGCGGGATCACCGAACCGGCCGATCGCCTCAACCACGAGAAAGACGGCCGACCCCAAAATCAGCAGCGCCTGAAACAAAGCCGCCAGCGCCTCTGCCTTGCCATGGCCGAAGCGATGTTCGGCATCGGCCGGTTCCAGCGCGTGGCGGACCGCCAGTAGATTGATCAGCGAGGCCACAGCATCCATGCCCGAATCGATGGCCGACGCCAGAATGGCAACCGATCCGGTCATCAGCCAGATGACCAGCTTGCCCGCCAGCAATCCCAGCGCGACCAGACAGGCAATCGCCGTCATGCGGCGCATGGATCGGGCATTTACGGATAAAGGCGCGTGATGGTCCATTGCTCATGCTCGATTGAGGGACGTGTGTAGCGCAAGCGCTCATGCAGGCGGAATTTTCGGTCCTGCCAGAATTCAATCTCGACCGGCATAATCCGGAAGCCCGACCAGTGGGGCGGTCGTGCAATCGTGCCGACCGCATGTTTGGCCGCCACCATGGCCACTTTCTTTTCAAGCGCCAGGGCACTTTCCAGCGGCCGGGACTGATCAGACGCCCAGGCCCCGATCTGGCTGCCCCGGGGGCGGGAGGCAAAATACACATCCGCCTCTTCTGCGCTGACCGGCGTCACGGGCCCGCGGGCGCGCACCTGCCGGCCCAGCGTCTGCCAATGAAAGGTGAGCGCCGCATGAGGATGGCCAGCCAGTTCCTCGCCCTTCACGCTTTCCAGATTGGTATAAAAGACAAAGCCGAGCGGATCAGCCCCTTTGAGCAAAACCATGCGCACATTGGGATGACCATAGGCGTCGGCGGTGGCGAGTGCCATGGCGGTGGGCATGGGCTCGCCGGCTTTTTCAGCATCGGCAAACCACACATTAAACTGATCAAACGGTTCGGCATTTTCGGCCATGGACAATCCCTCACATCCTATGCGTGTCATATAAGCGACAGAACCGATACGCACAAATGGACAAGCCAGCTTAGCCTTGTTCTTGGCCCCATTTTAGCCATACTCAGCGGTGACATTGGGGTGGGACAGGGATGAAACCCTTCATTCTTTCGGGTTTGGCCCACCCTTTGGCGTGACAGTCATGATCGCGCCGGACAGGGCCAAAAAAGGAGATGGTTATGAACCTCGCACTGAATCCAGTCAAAAAATCGCTGCAAGTGGCGCTGGTCAGCGTCTCGCTCATCGGCATGGCCGCTTGCACCTCGGGCGCAGGCCCCAAAGAACAAGTCGGTACCGTTGTGGGTGCAGGCGGTGGCGCCGCAATCGGCTCGCAAATCGGCCAGGGCAAAGGCAAAATGGTCGCCATTGCCGTCGGCACGCTTCTGGGCGCGATGGCCGGTGGAGAAATCGGCCGCAGCCTTGACCGCGCCGACCGCGCCGCCATGGGTCAAGCAACCCAGCAAGCGCTTGAAACCAACCAGTCGGGTCAATCCGCGGAATGGAGCAACCCTGACTCAGGCCATTACGGTTCGGTCACTCCGCAACCGGCCTACAAAAACACGTCGGGTCAATATTGCCGCGAGTTCCAACAGGAAGTCGTAATCGATGGCCGCACCGAATCAGCCTATGGCACCGCCTGTCGTCAGCCTGACGGTTCGTGGCAGATCGTTCAGGGCTAACAAGTCTGCATCCAATTGCGAAAGGCCCGGCTTCACCGCCGGGCCTTTTTCATTGCGCGGGGGACGGCAGGGCAAAGGCGATGATGCTGTCACCGGGTGCAGTACCCGCCTGGGCATGGCCGCCCGCGGCAATCACCACATATTGCCGCCCGCCAATCGCATAGCTCATGGGACCGGCTTGCGCCGCTGCGGGCAGATGCGCCCCCCACAATTCTTCCCCGCTGATGAGATCAAAGGCGGGCGGGCAACCCATACCGTTCTTTCTATTTTCTGGAAGCGGTTATGCCGCGATCGCACAGAAATCGCAATAACACGGCGTTATATGTCGACATTTCAGTGCAGCTACGTCAGAGTTCTGCATACCCGATACACAAAAATTGACAGGGGAGGACATCATGGCGCTCACATCAGGAAGCCTTATTCGAACTTGGGCCGGGGCAGCACTGCTGTCGGCTGCAACCGCATTGCCCGGCGCCGCTTACGCTCAGGGCGAAGCCGGCGCCGCGCCGGACTATGATGACAGCTCGGTCTGGCTGTGCCGCCCGGGACGCGAGGATGCTTGCGCGGTTGATCTGGACGCTGCGGTCGTTCAGCCGGATGGCTCGGTGACCATGGATATTCACCAGCCTGCACAGGATCCCGCGATTGATTGCTTTTACGTCTATCCGACGGTTTCGGTAGACCCCGGCGTCAACAGCGATCTCGAAATCGGCCCGGAAGAGCGCGGCGTGGTGCATGCCCAGTTCGCCCGCTTCAGCGAGGTCTGCCGTCCGTTTGCACCGCTCTATCGACAGGTGACCCTGACCGCCCTGCGCGCGGCCATGGCCGGTGATGGCGACGCCATGTCCGGCGGCGCGCTGGCATATGGCGATGTGCGCGAGGCCTGGCGCCATTATCTCGAGCACGATAATGACGGTCGCGGCGTCATCCTGGTCGGGCACAGCCAAGGCGCGCGCATGCTGCAAACGCTGATCAGCCAGGAGATCGAGGGCGAGCCGATCCAGGATCAGGTCATTTCCGCCTATCTGATCGGCTGGAACGTCCAGGTGCCGGAAGGCGAGACCGTGGGCGGCGACTTCAACGCCATGCCGATCTGCACCGAGGCGGGCCAGACCGGCTGCGTGGTCTCCTATGTCACCTTCCGCGATGACGTGCCGCCGCCGGCCAATACCCGGTTCGGACGCAGCCCGGACCCGGCCAATCAAATCGCCTGCGTCAATCCCGCCAGCCTCTCCGGCGACGGACCGGTCATGCTGGACGCCTATCTGAGCAATGGCTCGGACGGGTACGACATGGCGACACAGAGCTGGACCGAGACCCAGGATGTGGACGCCCGCTTTGTCAAACTGCCGGACTTTCTCAGCGGCCAGTGCGTCAATCGCGATGGCGCGCAATACCTGTCGGTGACCGTGAACGCTGACCCGTCAGACCCGCGCACGGACATCCTGACCGGAGACGTGATTGCCAATGGTCAGGTTCTGGCGGACTGGGGCCTGCATCTGGTGGACATGCATGTGGTCATGGGCGATCTGATCGACCTGGCCGAAACGCAGGCGGACGCGTACCAGAACCGCTGACGCCAGCGACACTCCATGAGCAAGGCGCGGGTCCGCAGGACGGGCCCGCGCCTTGTTGCTTAAGAGCTTGAGCCCAGCTTGCGCCGGGTCTGCTGCATCAGGGATTCCGGGGTGAAAGGCTTGGTGATCACGGTCACGCCTTCGGGGAATTCGGCGATGGCGCTGTCCGCCTCGCCATATCCGGTCGCCAGGATATAGGGCGTTCCGCGTTCGCTCAGCGCCCGGGCGACTTCAGCCGATGTCTGATCACGCAAATTCACGTCCAGCAGCGCAAAGACGATCGGTTCACGCTCGATCAGGGCCAGGGCCTCCTCCACGCTGCTCGCCATATGCGCCTTGCTCGCTCCGCCGCGCTGGAGCGTCTCTGACGCATCCATGGCGACGATCATATTGTCCTCAAGCACCAGAACCTCGCCGCTCAGCTCGCCCGATGCGTGTGCCTCAACGGACTCTGGGAGGGTCGATCTGGGGGCAGGCGCATCTTCGGGGCGCAGCCTCTTCCGGCGCCCCTTCTCGGACGATCCTCGCCGGCAGGGTGATGTCCGCTTCAAAGCCAGCCGGCTCGTAGCGGGTTTCAACCGAGCCGTTGAGCTCGAAGGGAATGGTCCGCTCGATGACCGTCGAGCCGAACCCGCGCCGCGACGGCGCCGCGACGGGCGGGCCGCCGACTTCGCGCCACTGAATGTGCAATGCGCCGTCTTCACCAAAGCGCATATCCACATGCACGACCCCAGCGTGCCCCGTCAGGGCGCCGTATTTGGCGGAGTTGGTGATCAGCTCGTGCATCACCAGCGCCAGGCTCGTGAAGGCCTCCGGCTCAAGCATGGGGCTGACGCCGCTCAGTTTGACCCGATCGCCCTGGGCGTCCAGATAGGCCGCCGCCTCCACTTCGATGAGTTCGACCAGGGAAATCGCCGACCATTCCTTGCGCGTCAGCTGGTCATGGGCGCGCGCCAGAGCGTGAACGCGCTGATCCAGAACTTTCTTGTAGGTGTCGATATCATTGGCGGCCGGACGCCCCTGGGAGACCAGACCCTGGATAAGATTGAGGATATTGCGAACCCGGTGATTGAGCTCGGCGATCAGGAAGTCCTGCTTCTCCGCCGCCTTGCGTCGGGCAATGTTCGCCTCATCCGTCAGCTTGAGGACAACCTCGATCAGGGAGACGCGCAAGGCCTCCGCAATCCGCAGCTCACTCTCGGTCCAGGGCGCACAGGCGCCGCGCACCATCTCCTTCCACTCGGCAAAGCTCTCTCGCGGCGTCAGGGCCCGTCCGCCCTCCTTGGCTTCCACCGGCTTGTTCGGGTCACCGCCCCAAACCACAGAGCGGGCGATCTCACGGCGAAAGAACACGATGTAGTCGCGCGGATTGCGCGAGATCGGCACCGCCAGCAAGCCGGCGATGCGATCGCCGAACGCTTCAGCTTCTTCAAATACCGAGGACAGGTTCTCGACGCTGTAGACCTGACCGGCCGGCGCAGTGTTCAGGAAGCGAGCCAGCGACTGGAAAGCCTCTTCTGACGGCGTCTCTCCGCGAGCCTTGAAACGCCCCTCGGAGAACACGGCCAGACCATCGCTGGGGATGATCCGCGACAGCTCATCGGCCAGAATGTCGAACCCTTCCACGAAATCCGTGCCCGAAGAGAGGCGCACCATGAGATTGTCATGGATCGCGCGGGCTTCGCCCTCCTCCGCGCGCGCCGCCAGCTCGATCTGTGCACGAGCTCGTAGGAAAAGAACTGCGCGAACAGCTCGATGGCCGTCCGGCGCTCGTAATCCACATAACGCGGGGTCTTGTGGTGGCAAGCGATCAGCCCCCAGAGCTCTCCATCCTTCAGAATGGAGACCGACATCGAGGCCTCAACGCCCATATTGCGCAGATATTGCAGGTGAATAGGCGACACGGCGCGCGTGACCGCCAGGGACAGATCCAAGGGCTCGCCCTGCGCGTCGAGCTGGGGCGTCAGCGCCGAGACCTCCCCGTTCACATCCGCGATCAGTCGCAGGACGCTGCGCTTGTAGAGCGCGCGCGCCTGCTTGGGAATATCACTGGCCGGGAAGCGCAATCCCAGGAAAGGCTCCATATCGTCACGACGACGCTCGGCGATCACTTCACCGCTGCCATCCTGAGCGAACTGGTAGACCATCACCCCGGTCAAATCCGGACAGGGCGGCCATGGCTGAGGCGGCTTCGTGACACGCAGCCTCTATATCCTCCGCCTGCTTCACACGCCCCACTAGCGGCATGACCGTGGACAGATCATCGCGCTGGCCGCCGCCGGCCTTGGGCTCGAATTCGAACACATACGAGCTGGCGGACTGATGGATGGAAATATCGAACAGCTCACCGGTCTTCATCACGTCATAACCGAACAGGCGCACGACATTGGTCTGGACGGAGAGCAATTGCAGCTTGGCCCGCAGGTCGTGCACCGCTTCACTTGGCAACAGATCGCCCAGATGGGCGCCAATGGCGGCTTTCGGCTCGATGCCCAGTATGGTCCCGAGATTCTCGGAAACATGATTGACCATCAGGTCCGAGGACGCGGACACCAGTCCGCCATACGCCTGAACGCCGCCCAGGAGGTGAATGGGCTCCTGGTCGCACTGGCTGAGATCGGGCATGTCTGTCGCGCCAGTCTGCATTGTCTCATGGCTCATTGGACCTGGCCCTCCGCCATGGCGGGCGCCTGAACGCCGCGTCCGCTCTCGATGAACAGCCCGAAGACCGTCCTTACATCGCGCACAATCCGCGCAGCGCGCCGGCCATCCGGCGCCAAAGCCGACAAGGCGGCGCAAACCATGCGCCACAGCTCGGGATTATGCGGCAGGTTCAGATAACCGCCCGCGGCGCGGACGACCGCGTCCCGGCTCTGCAACCAGCGCCACGACAGGAGCTGCGATCCCAGGCGGGAGCCGCACACCACGTAATCAATGGCCAGCGGATCAGGCGCCTGAGCGAGCACAGGCGCGCCAGGCGTGAAGGCGCTCGCAGGAAAACCGGCGAGGTCCGCTTTCAGCTGCGCATTCATGCGCGCCAGCAAGTCCTGCGTCAGGCAGTGCCGGTCGGCATGATGACCAAGCACACCGAAGCACGCGGCATGGATGAGCAAAAAGCGCTGGTAATCCTGACGGTGTTGGAAATCGAGTTGTGAAAAAAGGGCGTCGACACAGTCGTGCGCCTCCCTTGCCCCATCTCTGAGGGCAAAGCGAAATCGTGACACATTTGTAGAGCCTGCAAAAATCCTAGGATTCGACTTAAATTGTGAACGCTATGGATGACCTGCAGGGTCTCATCACATTCGCTGGGCCTGACATAGGCTTACACCGATAGTGTCAGTCATGTCGCGCAATCGCAAGCGAACTAAGCGGCGGCGCAATTCCTGCGGGGCGAATCCATCGCCCGAAGACGCGCGCAATCCTGTCTGGTGATCCGGGCCCGATGATTAATCTCTGCGCAAGTTCGCCCCACTTACCTTGCTACGACAGGCGGAGTCCCCCATGCCCTAAGCAAGTGCAAGATCGAATGTTGAGAAATTTTTGCCTGGAGCTTCCACGCGAAATCCAACAGGTGAACGCGATCCTCAACGCACAATCGGACTCTCGCTTTGAACACGCCAAGAAGCTCAAGAGCCTGCAGGAAGAATGCCACAGATTGCGCGGCAGCTCTCACTGCATGGGGTTTCCGACCCTCGGGGCGGAGTTCACGAAAATGGAGCAAGTTTGCGCCCTGCCCCGTGACCCCAAGGAGGCCATGGATCCGCGCAAGATCGAGCGCATCCGCCTGAGGCTGGCCAAGGTCAAAAGCATCGCGGGCAAGCTCCTCCGCGGATCAGTCCCGGCTGGTGCACAGGCTCGAAAACGCGCCCAAGCCCGTCAAGACAGATGATGCGCGCCAGATCCACGAGCTGTTCCGCAAACAGAAGATCCTGTTCGTCGAGGACGATATTTCCGTTCGCAATCTCATACGCGAACTGCTGGCCGATCTCGGCGTGGGGGGAAATTCAGCTGGCCGCCTGCGGCCAGGAAGCCCTGGAAAGGCTGCGCTCCTTCACGCCGACGCTGATCATCTCCGACTGGCACATGAAACCGATGGACGGCTTTGCATTGCTGAAGGAAGTCCGGCGGGGCCGTACGGCGGTATCGGCCCAGACCGCATTTATCTTCCTGACCTCGGAAAACAACGCCGAGAAGATCCAGGCGATCATCCGCAACGGGGTGGATCATGTCCTGGTCAAACCCTTCAACCGGTCTGTGGTCATGAAAGCGGTGATGCATGTGGCGCAAACCAACGCCATTAACGTGCGCGGCCCCAGCCCTGCCCAGCCCTGCCCAGCCGGCGCCCAAGCCCGCACCGCCTCCGGCGCCGCCCAAACCGTCGAGTCCGCCCGACGATGATTTTTTCATGATCTAGGGGGTCGTCTAGCGCTCGCAGCGTTGTTCAGTCTCTGGCGGGCCTGCGACACGATTCAGGGACGACTGCAAGCAAGGCGACGCATCGCGCACGTGACGGCCGGTCTTGCCGCGGACCTGCTTGCCCCCAGCCATGTCAACAGGTAGGCGCTGGCGCCCTGTCCGACGCACCGCTGGCGACCGGGTTTCATATCGGTCAGCAGCATTCTCCAGAGCCCAATGACCCAAGCGGCGGCGATGAGCCTGTCATCAGTCTCTTTTCTCGGCAACGCACTGCGTTTTCGCGCGTTTGACTGCAGGAAGAAGCTGGAGGGACGCGTCTTGTCAGACAAGGACCGCTCAACGAGTTACGAGGAGAACAGCCTGACCCTGGCTGGCGCCGTGGCGATGGGGACAGGTGTGATGATCGGTGCGGGGATATTCGCGCTGACCGGCCAGATCGCCGAGTTCGCCGGCCCCTGGTTCCCGGTGGCCTTCCTGGTCGCCGCCATCATCAGCGGGTTCAGCGCATACACCTATATCAAGGTGTCCAATCGCTACCCCTCGGCCGGAGGCATCGCGATGATCCTGAAGAAGGCCTACGGCCCTGTCGCTGTAACGGGCGGATCGGCCCTACTTATGGCGTTTTCCATGATCATCAACGAGAGCCTCGTCGCGCGCACCTTCGCCGCTTACCACGCTTCAACTATTTCCCGGCGACACGCCGTCAATTTTCATCCCGCTTCTGGCGGTCGGACTCGTTATCTTCGCCTTCCTGGTGAACATCGCCGGCAACCGTTATGTGGGCGGTCTGTCCAAAGCTGCAGCCGTTGTGAAGATCGGCGGCATCCTTGTCTTCGCCATCGTCGCTCTGGCTGCGGCCGGTTTCAGCTTCGAACCCGCAACGGCCGGCGAACCCTCACAAGCGGGCTCAATCGGCGGCTTTCTCGCCGGCGTCGCTCTCGCCATTCTCGCCTACAAGGGCTTTACGACCATTACCAATAGCGGTTCGGAACTGGAGAACCCGCACCGTAATGTCGGTCGCGCAATCATCATCGCGCTCGCCATCTGTCTTGTGGTCTACATGCTGGTCGCCTGGGCGGTCGGGTCGACGCTTTCCATCGAGGAGATCATCGCCGCGCGGGACTATTCCCTGGCTGAGGCCGCCAGGCCCGCCGTGGGCGATCTTGGGGTCCGGTTCACAGTGGCGCTCGCGATAATCGCAACCGCATCCGGCATCATCGCCAGCATCTTCGCCGTATCGCGCATGATCGCTATGCTGACCGATATGAAGCTGATCCCGCACAAGCATTTCGGGATGCCGGGCGACATCCAGAAGCACACACTTGTATATACGGTCGTAGCTGCGGGCGTCTTGGCCGCCTTTTTCGACCTCGGCCGCATCGCGTCGATGGGAGCCATCTTCTATCTGGTGATGGACATTATCATCCATTGGGGTGTCCTCAGGCACATGCGCCAAGACGTCGACGCAAACTCGGCCATCCTGATCAGCGCGATCATTCTCGATGCCGTCGCTCTCGCCGCTTTCATCGTAATGAAGGCGCTGAATGACCCGCTGATCATCGTGATCTCGCTTGGTGGCGTCATTGCGATCTTCGCCTTCGAAAGCTGGTTCCTGCGCAATGGCGGCCCCTCGGAGAAGGACGGCGACTCAAACCCGGCCTAAGGCTTAAGAGGCCGGACCGCCAATTGTCGTCGCCCACGCGACAAGGGCGAGCGCTGCAAGGAACAGCCCTGCGTCAGCTACCAGCGTGGTTCGCAGCAGACGGCGTCCGCGCATCGGATCACCGGCGAGTATCCGGCTCACGATGTGCTTGTTGACGGCTCCAAGCGCAAGCGCCACCAGGGCGACGGCGAATTTGGCGGTCAGGAGCTGTCCGTAGGGGGTGGTGAAGAGTTCGGTCAGCCCCCCGGCCAGGCGCCAGGCGAGATATCCGCCTGCGGCGAAGACCATAGGGACCATCCAGACCGCCGCTTCGCTGAAGCGGCTTACGGCGCTCGCGTCCGAGCCATCCCCCACCCCACGAGGCCAAAGGAGCAGCGGGGCGGTGAACCAGAACGACGCGGCGAGCCCATGGATCGCCACGCCAATCTGGGCGGAGAGCCCGTCTTCCAGACCCGCGGCATGACCACTCAGGGAGAACGACGCGGCGATGAGTAGCGCCGCGGCGAGACCGAGCAACCCCAGCTTGGCGAGGGAGGCCGCGACCGCCGCCACAAGTCCAAGGCTAAGCACAAGAACCTGAGCTTGCCGGCCGGGCCATATCCAGCCGAATGTCATCGGATCGAGCGCAGAGGCCCACGCGCCGCCGAGCTGGGCGTTCATCGTGAGGAGGAGGATCGCGTAGCAAAGAGCTGCTGCCAGGGCAGAGCCGACGACAACGTTCGGCCTCACCCGGCGCGCAAGATCGCCGCCGAGCGCGATCGCCCAGCCCAGGCCCGCCGACATCAGCGCAGCGGCGAGGACGCAGAGCTTCGCCGCGAAGACAGCCAGCGTAAACCCTTCAGGCATCGCCGCCGGTCACAGAGAAGCTGATTTCTCCCGTCATGACGTGGCCGTCTCGCGCAAGCGCGCGCCATTCAAGGACGTATGCGCCTTGAGACAGCTCAGGAAGCGGCGCGATGTGCTCGACCGCAAATGACCGGTCTGGCGAAAACCCGGTTTCAAGCGAGCTGCCGTCGGCGGTCTCCAACTGCACCGACGCCAACCCGACTTCCGCGGTGAATTCAAGCGTGATCTGGCTCGGCGCCGTTACCAGCGTCGCGCCATCCTCGATCGAGGAGGACCTGAGGCCGGCATGGGCGTGGGCGGCCGCAGTGAAACTCACCAGGGCGACCGCAGCGGCAAGGCCGCGCACCATTATTCGCTCGCTCCGGCCGGCGTCATCTCCACGATGCGGAAGACGTCGTCGCGTCCGCGCCGGACGGTGAAGCGCACCGTGTCGCCCTCGCTGAACCCGGAAAGATCGACCGTGCCGGTGACCGGAATGTCCATGGTCATTTCCGGCCAGTTGATCTCAGGCATGGGCGGGTGGGTGATGTTCACCGAGCCGGCGTCCGAGTCGATGGTGTTGACCACGCCCTCGGCGGTGGCTTCAGCCGCTGCCATACCGCCGGACATGGCGTCGTGATCCATACCGCCATGGTCCATTCCCGCGTTCATGTCGCCGCCGGTCATTTCGCCATGGTTCATATCACCGTGGTCCATGCCGGACGAAGCGGTCTGCTCGCCAGCAGCGGACGCTTCGGCGGCGTCCGCCGGCGCCTCGGTCTCGGGCTCCGAGCACGCGGCGATCAGGGCCGCGGTGGATGCAGCAATCAGAAACAGGGATGGACGGGTCATGGTCAGGCCTCCGTTCGGGTTGAGAGAGAGTTTGAGACTTCGGACGCATCCCGGTCCAGCCTGAGCCGGAACGCCTCCCAGAGGAAATAGATCGCCGGAACGACCAGCAGGGTCAGCACCAGGGTCGAGACCATGCCGCCCACCATGGGCAGCGCGATCCGGCGCATCACGTCTGCGCCGAGCCCGTCGGTGATGAAGACCGGCGCCAAGCCGGCGAAAATGGTCAGCACCGTCATCAGTTTCGGACGAAGGCGCATGGCCGCGCCGGCCATCACCGCTTCGAACAGCTCGTCCTGAGTTCGGGGCGGATGCTCACGGACCTGCTGGTCTAGGTAGAGCACCATCACCACTGCGGTCTCCACCGCGATGCCGCCAAGCGCGATGAACCCGACAGCGGTCGCGACGGACATGTCGTAGCCGGCGAGCCAGAGCGACCACAAACCGCCGATCAGGGCGAAGGGCAGCGAGGCCATGATCATGAGCGTCCGGTCCACACGCCCGAAATGCAGCATCAGCAATACGAACACGATCAGAATGGCGGCGGGTATCGCGAGCGACAAGCGTTCGCGCGCCTCGATCATCTGTTCAAACTGGCCCGACCATTCCACCGCATAGCCGGACGGCAGCGTGACCTCCTCCGCCACCACGCGCTGCGCGTCGTTGACGAACGAAGCGATGTCGCGCCCGGCGACGTCGACGAACACCCAGCCGGTCAGACGGGCGTTCTCCGAGCGGATCATGGGCGGCCCGTCGACGAAGGCGATGTCCGCGAGTTCCGACAAGGGGATCTGAGCGCCGTCCCGGCTTGTCACCAGGAGGTCGCGGACTGCGGAGGGCTGGTTCCGGAACGGCCGGTCGTAGTGTACTGCGATGGCGTAGCGCTCGCGTCCCTGAACGCTCTCGCTCACCGGGCGTCCGCCCATAGCGGCGTTGATCACCGCCTGGACGCTGGCGAGATCGACATTCTGCCGCGCCAGTTCGCGGCGGTCCGGCGTGATTTCCAGATAGCGCCCGCCCATGGTCCGGTCAGCGAACGCCGAACGCGCGCCGTCCACGCCTTCCACGACTCGTGCCAGATCGGCGGCGACGCGTTCGATTTCGGACAAGTCGTCGCCGGTGATCTTCACACCCACCGGCGTGCGCACGCCGGTCGAGATCATGTCCATGCGTATCTTGATCGGATAGCCCCAGGAATTGACAAGCCCCGGCATCGCGACGCGCTCGTTCAATTCTTCGATCAGGGCCTCCGGCGTCAGGCTCGGTCGCCATTCCTCGCGCGGCTTCAGGCGTATCCAGGTCTCGATCATGGACATGGGCGCGGGATCGGTCGCCGTGTCGGCCCGCCCAGCCTTGCCGAAGGCCTGTTCGACTTCGGGGACCGTCATGATCAACCGGTTCGTCGTGGAGAGAATGTCTCGCGCCTCGGCCGTCGAGACGCCGGGAAGCGTCGTCGGCATGTACAGAAGCTCGCCCTCGTAAAGCGGCGGCATGAACTCGCCGCCGAGTCGGGCGAGCGGAAGCGCCGAGCTCAGCAGCAGCACCACGGTTAGCCCGAGCGTCACCCAGCGGAACCGCAGCGCCAGGCGCAGGACGGGCCGATACCCGGCGATGAGGACCCGCATGATCGGATTGGCGCTCTCGGATCGCACGCGGCCACGCACCAGCAGCATGATCAAAACCGGAACCAGCGTCACTGACAGGGCTGCGGCGAACGCCATGGCGTAGGTCTTGGTGAAAGCGAGCGGGGAGAAGAGCCGGAAGCTTTCACCGGTCAGGGCGAAGACGGGAAGGAAGGACACCGTGATGATCAGAAGCGAGAAGAAGACGCCTGGCCCGACCTCCTGCACAGCCTTGATCCGCGCGGCGTCCCGATCGGCCTTCGAGGCGTCGGGCGGTAGGTCTGCGAGGCGGCGGTTGGCGTTCTCCACCATGACGATGGAGGCGTCGACCATGGCGCCGATCGCAATGGCGATTCCTCCCAGCGACATGATGTTCGCGGTGACGCCCTGAGCCTGCATGACGATGAAGGCGGCGAGGACGCCAAGCGGAAGGGTGATGACCGACACGAACGCGGAACGCACGTGGAGGAGGAAGATCAGCACCACGAGCGTGACCGCGATCGCCTCCTCGATGAGCTTGTGCTGGAGATACTCGACCGCGCCTTCGATCAACGGAGCGCGGTCGTAGACTGAAACGATCTCCACGCCCTCCGGCAGGCCGGCCGACAATTCGTCGATGCGCTCGGTCACTCGGTCAATGACCTCAAGCGCATTCTCACCGTCGCGCATCACGATGATGCCGGAGACCACTTCGCCTTGACCGTTGAGTTCCGTCACGCCGCGCCGCAGCGCCGGCCCCTCAATGACCCGGCCGAGGTCGCTAAGGCTCACTGGCGTCCCGTCTTCGGCGTAGAGCGAGACCTGCTCAAGCTCGGAGGCGGAGGTCACATAACCGCGCGCGCGAACAAAGAACTCGGTCTCGGCCTGCTCGACGATGCTGCCGCTCGCTTCAAGCGAGGATCGGCGCACCGCCTCGATGACGTCGGTCAGCGCCACACCGAACGCGCGCAGCCTGTCCGGATCAAGAAGCACCTGAAACTCGCGCTGGAAGCCGCCGACCGAGGCGACCTCCGCCACACCGTCCACGGCGGCGAGTTCAAAGCGCAGGAACCAATCCTGAAGGGCGCGCAAATCGGCGAGGTCGCGCTCGCCGGTGCGGTCGACGAGGGCGTACTGATAGACCCAGCCGACGCCTGTGGCGTCGGGACCGAGCTCCGGCGTCGCGCCGGCGGGCAGTTCGGCCTGCATGCGCGAGAGCGCCTCGAGCACGCGGGAGCGCGCCCAATACTGATCCACCCCGTCCTCGAACACCACGTAGATGAAGGACGACCCGAACATGGAGACGCCCCGCACATCCTGTGTGCGCGGAAGCCCGAGAAGCGCGCTCGCCATGGGATAGGTGACGAGATCTTCGACCAGCTGCGGGCTCTGGCCGGGAAACTCGGTTCGTACGATGACCTGGGTGTCGGTCATGTCCGGCACCGCGTCGAGCGGCGTAGATTGGACCGCGCGAACCCCGCCGACCAGCAACACCACGGCGCCGATCAAGACCAGGAGCTTGTTCTGGATCGACCAGGTGATAAGGCTGGCGACCCAGCCCTTGGACGGGTCGCGAAGCCCGGAGTCAGTGGTTTGCATGACCACCTCCGGCGCGCATTGCGTCTTCGCTCATGCCTTCGGCTTGTTCACGCTCCGCCGCGGCTTCTGGCCACGTCACCCGTCTCGCGTCTTCATCGCCGTAGGGGTTGAACGGCCTTGCGGTCCCGGCCTCAAGCCAGGCGCGCCCGTCCGCTTCATAGACCGACAGGCCAAGCGCTTGATAACGTTGCGGACGGCTCATCAGCCAGGGGCGGATTGTCTCCACCAGGTCGTCCAGGCCGCCTTGAAGCTCGGATGGCGTCCGCGCCTCGGCCAGGTCTTGCAGCGCCGTGACCGACTGCTCCATGATCATGCCCAGACGTCCTGGATAGCGTTCCACGATTATGTCTGCCGCGTCGATCGCAGGCTGGAAGAAAGCCGGCTGAACGTCGTAGCCGTCACGAAGCGCCTCGTGGACATACAGGGCAGCGTCTACGACATGATCCACCATGGCGAACTCGGCTTCGGACAGCTCAAGCGCGCTCATGGCTGTGTCTGCGCTCTGCATGCGCGCGAAGCTCTCCCGCAAGCGGCTTTCGCTATCAATCAGAAACTGGCCCGAGGCGACGATGGTCTCGCCCTCGGACAGACCGCGTCTCACCTCGGTGAAGCCGTTTTCGCTCATCCCCGTCTCGACCGCACGCGGCTCGAACCGCCCCCCGCCGAGCGCCACGACGACACGCGCGCCATCCTCGCTGTAGAGCACGGCTTCAGTGGGGACCGCGAGACGTCGCTCGATATCGCCCGCAAACGTGACGCTGGCGAACGCGCCGGGGCGCAGCGCGCCGGACGGGTTGGGCACGATAACTCGCACGCGGCCTGTCCGGGTGCGCGCATCAAAGGTCGGATAGATATAGTCCACCTCGCCGGTGACCGCCGCTCCGCCGCGGGCCAGCCGCACATCGGCGCGCTGCCCCTCGCCCAGGTGCACCAGGTCGCTTTGCGGCGCCTCGGCGATCACCCAGACGGTTGAATAGTCCTGCAGCGTCAGCACGTCCGCGCCGACCCGCAGATAATCGCCTTCTGCGACGACGAGCTCGGACACCACGCCGTCGCGTTCGGCGAACACCGGCACGAGGCGCAGGGGCTCACCGCGCTCGCGCATGCGAGCGATTGCGACGGGCCCCATGCCGAGCGCCGCCAGCCGGGTCAGCGCCGCCTCGGCGCGACGCGAATTGGAGGCGCGCGCCGAGAAATAATCCATCTGCGCCGCCACGAGATCGGGGCTGTAGAGCTCGAACAGCAGATCACCGTCGCTCACTTCCTCGCCGACAGCGCGCACATGGAGCCGTTCGATCCAGCCCGGCGTGCGAGTGGAGACAGCCGACTGGAGCCGCTCATCAGCGGCGATCTGGGCGAACGCTTCGATACGCCCCCCGAACTCGGCGCGTTCGACCTCGGCGATCCGCACGCCCACAGTCTGGAGCATGGCGGAAGAGATCGTCACAGTTGGATCGGCGCCGGCCGAATTCCCCATTCCGGCGTCCGCGCCGCCACTGTCCACGGGAACCAGGTCCATCCCGCAGATCGGACAACTTCCCGGGTCGTCCGAGATGTAATGAGGATGCATCGGACAGGTGTAGCGCTGCTCGCCTTCCTGAGACGATCCGGCCTCAAGCGATTGCGCGTGAGCGACCGTCGCCGCGCCAAGGATCGGCGCAGGCGCGGCCAGAACGGCGATCGCCGCCGACAGCATGAGCAGTGTGCGTTTCATCGGATCAATCCAGCGTAATGGCGTTCATGCGAGCGGCCGCGCGGTCGGCCTCCAGTTCCTGCTGAAGCATGCGGATCTCAACCTCGAGCGCACTTGCGCGCGCTTCGAGAACCGGGCGCAGATCCCCATAGCCGGTCTCGTACTCGCGCTGTGCGGCGGCGGCGAGCGCCTGAAGGGCTTCAATGCGCCCTTCCAGTGCGCTGCGTGAGCGAAGGGCCGACGCGAACGCCGCCGTCGCCGCGCGGTATTCATCAAGCGCGTTGCGTCTGGCGTCTGCGGTCCTCAGCGCGGCGGCGTCCGCATCACGGCGCGCGGCCTCCAGTGCAGGCTGCTGATTCCACCGCGACCAGAGCGGGATCGACACACCGACGCGCGCCGAAACCCAGTCATCGCCCTCGAACATCGCTCCTGATTCACGCTGGAAATAGCTGACCGACACTTCGTAGCCGAGGTCGAAATCGCGCTCGCGGATTTCGACACCCGCCTCAGCGGCACGCGCCTGAGCCTCTGCCAAAGCGACCGCGTGAAAGCGGAGCGGCTCGTCGCTCATCGGCGGTTCGATGGTCTCAAGACGCGGCGCGGTGTCGACAGCGCCCACCAGGCTTTCCAGCCGACTGCGCGCCTGGGCCGCCATGCGGGCGGCGTCCGCGGCGGTCGTGTCGGCGGCGGCGCGCTCCGCATCGATATCGGCCAGCGCGGCGAACCGGCTTTCGCCCGTGGCGGCAGCGCTTTCAAGCACCTCAGCAAGGTCGTCGTAGACTGCAAGCTGGCGGGCGACGAGCTGTTCGATAGTGTCGGCCGCATCGATCTCGCGGAGCGACACGTGGAGCGCCGCTTCAAGCTGGTCGCGGCGCATGCCCATCATGGTCAGCGCGATGGAAGCGCGGGCTTCGTCAGCAGCCGTGCGGGCCTGGCGCAGCCCACGGCTGGGCAAGGCCTGGGTCACCGTGACCGATTTCGAGCTCGGCAGGTATTCGTCGAACTGGAACGGGTCGTTCACCGGCACATTGTTCACGCCGAGCGCAATGCTTGGGTTTGGCAGGCCGAGACGGCTATGCCCCTCAAGGCGACGCGCCTCGGCCTCGACCGCAAGAGCGGCGAGCGCCGGGTGCTCGTCAAGGCGCGCGCTCAAGTCGGCCAGCGCGGGAGCGGGCGTCGCAGAAAGGGTGGCGGCGAGCGTGGCGAGTATCAGCATGAGAGTTCATCCTGTGCGTTTCACTCTCTCTACGCGCTGGAAGTGCGCTTCCCTCACCGGGCTCACAGAAACCGGCACAGATCTGATCTGCAATGAGTTTGAGGGAAGGCGCGCTGGCGTGCGTATAATGGGCATGATCACCAATAGGAGCCGCGCGATGACAGACATCGACCGCGTACTCAAAAAGATCGGCGAAGAACCGGCGACGGCTGACCTCACCGCAATGGAGGCTGAGGTCTGGGCGCGTATCGACGAGCAGAGGCCCGACACTCAGACGGGGCAGTGGACGTTCGGAGGGCCTGTCCAGATTCTGACCAGTCCTGCAGCGGCGATCCTTATCGCCCTCCTCATCGGAGCTGTAATCGGCGCAACCAGCCTTCAGAGTTCGGGCGCGGCGGGCCCCATGAGCGCCTTCTCGGCATCGGCGCCATACGCCCCTTCGACGCTGCTTGGAGGTTCGCCGCAATGAGCAAGCTCGGCTTTTATCAAGGGCTCTGCGTCGTCCTGGCCCTCGCCGCCGGCGCCCTCGGGGCCTGGTGCGTCACTCACTATTTCGCGCCAGCCGATAGCGGCCCGTCGCTCCATCAGATGGTCCATCGCGAGCTTGAGCTTTCATCAGAGCAGGCCGAAGCGATCGCCGAAATCGAGGCGCGCTATCAATCACGACGCCGCGCCCTGGAAAACGAGATGCAGGCTGCCAATGCGCGCCTCGCTGCAGCGATTGACGCGGACAAGGCCTATACCGACGAGGTCCAGTCCGCGATCGAGGACTTTCACGGCGCCATGGGCGCGCTCCAGCGCGAAACCATCGTCTTCGTCCTTGAAATGCGCGAGGTGCTTACTGCCGAGCAGCAGGCGCGCTTTGACGCTACCGTTACGGCGACCCTGACACAGACCGGGCAGTGATGCAGGACGCAGATGCATCGGACGGCGATCTGGCGGCCAGGGCGCTTGCTGGCGAGGACCGGGCCTTCACGCTGCTCATGCGCCGGACCAAGCAGCCGCTGTACCGCTTCGCTTGCCGTCATATCGGCAATGACGACCTCGCCTACGACATGGTCCAGCAGGCTTTCGTTTCAGCCTGGCGGTCGCTGCGCAGCTATGATCCCGCTTATCCTTTCGAGACATGGATGCGCACCATCGTGCGCAACAAGTGCCGCGACGAACAGCGCAAGGCGCGCGTCCGTCGCTGGATCACCCTCAGCCCGGTCGCAAACTCCGGCGTCCAGCTGGACGCTCCGCACGAGGCCGCCGACCCCGAACGCGTTACGACAGAGCGCGATGAGCTGGAACGGGCAAGAGAAGCGATCAGCGCTTTGCCGGACGGTCTCAAGACACCGCTCATTCTCACCGCCTTGGAAGGCCTCACTATGGCCGAAGCCGCCAAAGAACTCGGCCTGACGGAAAAGGCGGTCGAGAACCGACTCTACCGGGCGAGGAAGAGATTGGCGGAAACGCTGAAGCGCACACGCTGACGCGCTTAACTGATCGCGCGCAGTCTGAAAGAGGCCCAGGTCCCTGGGCGCATTGTGAGTTATGGGACCGCTGAGGGCCCGCGAACTTCCGGCTCTCAGATCTGTGTCGCACGGCGAATGGAGCCTCACAGCTCCACACGGGACGCACCGAAAACTGCGTTTGATGATCTTGGGAAGAATGGCGCGCCGGGGAGGATTCGAACCCCCGACCCCCAGATTCGTAGTCTGGTGCTCTATCCAGCTGAGCTACCGGCGCCTGTTTCGTCGTTGGGGGCGCTGGGCGTCCCTGTCGGCGAGGCGCGGAAACTAGCCAAGGCTTGTCAGCTTGGCAAGCGTCCTGACTGCGCTTTTCTCACCTTTGATACAGCGGGGCCGAACACGCCTGAAACCGAGAGGTTCAGGCCGCCTCCGGCCCCGTCGCAAATCCCTTATGCCGCGCGCACCGCGGAGAGGAAATCGCGGACGCGTGTGGCCAGGCCACCCGCTTCCTGGCGGACCGTCGCGGCGGTTTCCTGCACCGTGCCGGCCTGGGAGCTGGTCTCGTCCGCAGAACGGCTGACCTGCTCGATATTGGCCGACACACGCTGGGTCTCGGACGCCGCGCTCTGAGCCGAGCTGGCGATTTCCGTGGAGGCCGACCGCTGCTCGTCAATGGCGGCGTTGATCGCCGAGGCGACATTGAGCATCTCGTCGATCACGCCGCGCACTTCCTGCATGGCGCTTTCCACGGCGCCCGTGGCGGACTGGATCTGGGTGATCTGGTTGGAGATCTGCCCCGTGGCCCGACCGGTCTGTTCGGCCAGGGTCTTCACCTCGCTCGCGACCACGGCGAAGCCCTTGCCGGCCTCACCCGCACGCGCCGCCTCGATGGTAGCATTGAGCGCGAGCAGGTTCGTCTGTTCGGCGATATCGGAGATCAGCTTGACCACCTGGTCGATTTCATTGGCCGCGGTCGTCAGCTGGCTCATCTCGGTGGAGGCGCGCTCCATCCGGTCCTTCGCCTGCCCCGACACATCGCTGGAGCGCTCGACCTGGGCGGCGATTTCCGACACCGATGCAGAGAGCTCCTCGGCGGCGGACGCCACCGTCGCCACCGCTTCAGAGGCGGACGCCCCCGCACCGGACACCTCGCCCGCGCGGCTGGTGGTGTTCGACGACGCGCCGACCAGCACTTCGGCCGTTTCCTGAAGCGCGCTGGCGGACATGGTCACCGCCTCGAGCGTGCGTTCCACAGCGGCGTCAAAATCGGCCGCCAATTGTTCGATCTTGCGGGCCCGTTCGGCTTCCGCTTCGCTGGCGCGCAGGCTTTCGGCCTGCAGACGGGCCGCTTCCTCGCCGCTATTGCGGAAGGTTTCCAGCGACGCCACGATGGAGCCCAGCTCGTCGGCGCGTTTGAGATGGGTGACATCCACCGTGAAGTCGCCGGCCGCCAGTTTTTCGGTGGCGCTGGCGATGGATTTGACAGAGCGGCTCACCGCGCGTCCGAAGCTGAACGCCACAGCGGTCAGGCCCAGAGCCACAAGCAGGGTTGCAATGCCGAACATCCACTTGGTCCGCGCCGCTGACGCGTTCGCCGCCTCGGCGCGGGCATTGGCCTCAGCGACCGCCGCCTCGCTCAGGCTGACAATGTCGGCGTTCATCTGCGCGAACACCTCATCGAACGGTTCGATGAAGCTCACCGCGCTGGCGAAATCCATTTCCAGCATGGAGCCGACCACTTCCAGCCCGCCCGAATACAGCTCCAGCTGCTCATCCAGGTCAGCGAAAATCTCATCATTCGTCCCGCCGGCTTCGTTATGAATCGCATCGAAACTGGCGCGCAGCTCGGCGACCCGGTTCATATAGCCTTCAAACTCGGTGAAGACATCCACATCGCGGCCCGCCGCCACGGCGGTCAGCGTCTGGTAGACATCGGCGTTCAGGGATTCGGTTTCGGTGCGCAGGCCGTCCAGTTCGATCACATTGGTCAGACGCTCGACCGTGTCGCGTTGGCTGTTCGCAACGCCATTCAGGGCGAAACCGCCCATCAAGGCGATCCCGATCAAGGCCAGAACCGCAAAAGCCGGCGCGACGCCGAACTTCAGCGAAAATGGCCAGTCATTAAAACTCAGACGCGTGAACATTAGTATGCGACCCCTTTAAAATCCCAGCGCGAGCATATGGGTATGACCAACCTAAACCTGACTTCTTAATAGGTTATTCATGCTCTTCGCAGAATTCCGCCGCCCCGCTGTGGCGGGGCGGCGAAACAGGCAGGCTTTAGAAATTCGCCCGCAGACTAACCCAGTAACGGGCCTCGGTTTCATAGACGGGCGTGGTCAGCTCGCCATCACCGAAATTGACGTTCTGGGCCGTCAGGCTGAGGTCCAGATTGTCGGTCAGCTCATAGCTGGCCCGACCGGAGAAGGAGATGTGACCGTCGATATCCCGCGATGCGACGGCGCCGAAGACCGGCTGGAACGGCATCACCGTGTCAGAGACATAGTTGGCATAGCCATCCAGGCTCAGGCGACCGGACGTCCAGCCCAGATGGGCGTTGACGGTATGCTCGGGCGTGATGCCCTCGAAATCCGTCAGCGTAGTGGTCGGGAACGGCGCCAGATCGTCTTCCACCGACTTGTAGGTGTAGCTCAGATCCCAATCGACAGTCTCGCCGATCATGCCCGCCAGCGAGCCCTCAAAGCCCCACAGACGGGACTCACCGCGATTGCCGAAGCGATAGGCCGGCAGCGGCGCGTTCGGCGGGAACAGGTCCGGTGCGCCGCCCAGGGAGGACTTCACATCATCGGTGTTCTGCCAGAACAGGGCCGTGCGCAGCTGCACGCCATTGGACAAATTACGGTCATAGGCGAGCTCGATATTGTCCACGATGGACGGCTGAATGTTCGGATCGCCGATCAGGACCGCCGTGCCGACGGGCAGCAGAAAGCCCATATCGAACATGGTCGGAGCCTGAATGCCGCGCGCGGCCGACAGACGGACCGTACCGCCCGCTTCGGGCTTGTAGACGAGAGCGGCGTTATAGCTGAACTCTTCGAAGCTGACGTCGTAATCGGACTGCGTATACGGATAGAGCGCCGGATTCGGCGACCCGTCGCGGCTCCAGTCCACCATGTCATAGCGTACTGCGAGCGTGGTCTCGAGCTTATTGGAGAACTTGTGGTTCCACATGCCCGAGAACGCCAGGGTCTCGTAGTTCAGATCGCCAGCGGTCGTGTCGGGGAAGGACGCAGTCTCGGCGGTCCGGAACTCCACGGCGAAGCGCAGCGTGTCGTTTGAACCGATCTTGATCAGGTCCTGCAGCTTGAACGACGTCAGTTCGCCATCCAGATCACCAAAGCTGTAGGCGATGTCGGATTCATTGCGATAGGCGCTCAGCGTGATGTAACCGAAGTCGGTGTCCGCGCCGAGTTCGCCCTGATAAGATGTCAGATCATACTCATTGGCGACGGCGGTGTAGACCGAGCTCAGCTCAAGCACTTCGGCCTGAGACTGGGTGTACTCGAACGTCAGGCCGACATTTTCCGTGAATTTCACGGAGCCGCCCAGAGCAAAATGCTCGCGCTCAAAGTCGGGATTCGCTGCACGCAGTCCCACGGCCTCAATCGCATCAGGCTCGGCGTCAAAGTCGCGGCCATCGGTGCGGCCATAGCTGAAGCGCAGGGCGATCTGGTCATTCAGCGCGCGACCGCCCGACAGGCGATATTGCTGATAGCCGTTCGTGCCCACTTCGGCGGTGGCGTTGGCGAAGTCGCCATAAGCCGGGTCGCGGGTGATGATGTTGATCACGCCCGCCACAGCGTTGAAGCCGTACAGCGCCGATTGCGGACCTTTGACAACCTCGATCTGCTGGATCTCGTCCAGATTCACCGGCAGGGTCGACCAGGCGGTGTAGCCATAGCTGTCGAGATAGACTTCACGGCCGTTCACCAGCACCAGGAGGCGCGGCGTGTAAGGAGATGCGGCGGAGCGGATGCCCACTTCACCCTGGCCCATGGAGAACCGGGCGACATCAATGCCGCTGTAATGGCGCAGAATGCCGGGGATGTCGTATTCAGGCGCCTGGGCGATCTCATCCTGGGTGATGATGATCATCGTCGCCGGGACATCGGTGGAGCGCTGCGGCGCGCCCGTGGCGCCGGTGGTCACCGGCTCGCCGAACATCTCGCCCATCACCTGATAGTCGATGGACTGGGCGTTGGCGGCTGCGGACGTCGCAATCAGCGCCGCCGCGGAATAAAGCAGTGTATTTTTCATCGTCTCGAATCCTTCCGAGGCAGCGTTAGATTTCTTCGACCATCATGGCGAAAGCAGTGGAGAAGCTGACCGAGGCCGAGCTGGCGGCGGCGCCGTTCACGACGATGCGAACGGAGGGCTCGCTCTGCACGCCCATGACGCAATTGCCGGCCTGAACACAGGTCATGTCCGTGGACACGGTCATCACGCCTGCGGAAGTCGCGGCCTGAACCGCGCCAGCGTCGGTCGCCGCACCGCCCAGGAAGACTGCTGCGTCTACGCCGCTGACCGACTGGCCCAGCGGGACCAGCTGACCATTCAGGGTGACGCGACCCGCGCTGAGCCCGCCCGCCATGGCGGCGTTCAGGGCTTCAGCTTCCGCCGCACTGGCCGGATCAAACACAATCGCCACCGTGCGGTCGGAACCGGACGCGCCTTCAAGGAAGCTCAGCGCCCGACCGACAACCGCAAGGTCGCGCTCGGTGGTTTGCGCGGAGGCCGCGCTGGTGAGCAGAACGGACAGGCCGACTGCACTTAAAATGCGGATCATTCTCATACCCCAACACAAGTATAGTGAACTCGTTCATGGGGATGTCTGCAGGTTAAGCCGTGAATGACCTCTTAATCGAGTGTTCCCCTGCCGGGAGAAATACACATATTCATCAACAATATCATGTGCTTATAATTATGCATTTTTATATCGGGAGTTATTGTCGCATTCGTCAAGGTCGTGCCGCATGCACGGCACGGGCGATTGAACGCGTTAAGCAATCTGCAGCGTGATTTCCAAGCCGCGTCAAAGCGTAAGCGGACGGCTCGGCCAACACATGGTTTCCCGTGGCCAAAGCAAACACCACATCGCCGTCAAAGGGCGCATGTATAGGCCGGATGGCGCGCGCCAATCCGTCCTGAGCCATGACAGCCAGACGTTGCGCCTGACTTTTGCTCAACACCGCATCTGTCGCGACGACTGCGATCGTCGTGTTTCCAAGCGGGCGCCCATCCAGCTTCGCATCGCCCCAATCCCCCGGAATCATCTGATAGTCCGGTGCGGGGCGCGCGCCGCCGAACTCGGCATCGATTTCATACGGCCACGCCCAGAACGCATCGCTGCCGGGCATGTAGACCGATCCAAAACAGTTCACGCAGGCAAGCGCGGCCACGGTGATCCCCTCTTCGGTGACGATGCTGGCCGAGCCCGTGCCGCCCGGATGCGCGCCAGCCTGGGCGCCATATCCCGCACCGGCCTTGCCCAGGCGCAATGGTTCGCCGGCCTTGCGATAGGCCGCCGCGCCCAACGCTGCATAGGGCGGCGCATTGCTCCAGTCCTTGTCCCCGCCATTGGCGAGATCATACAGAATGGCGCCTGGCACAATGGGCGTTGGCGGCACACCCGGCGCAGGAAACAAGGCGAAGCCGCGCCCGTCCTTGCACAGCTCTGACGAGACGCCATCGGCCGCCGCCAGACCAAAAGCCGATCCGCCCGACAGGCAGATCGCATCCACCCGCTCCACCAATCGACCAGAGGCCAAAGCATCGGTTTCCCGCGTGCCCGGACCCCCGCCCGCCACGTCGACACTGGCGATGGCGGCCTCCTCGCACACCACAACCGTCACCCCGGTGCGCACAGCTTCATCCTCGACCTGGCCCACGCTGAGGCCCGCAATATCAGTGATGTCATTATTGGGTCCGGGACCGATCATGGCGCACTCCTTACATAGGGTGCCGTGCAGAGTAATCGGCTCCAGACAAAAAACGACCCCCGCCGGAGCGCTCCGGCGGGGGTCTGTGTTCACAGGCGCATCAGCTTACCAGGTGTAGCGGAGGCGACCGTAGACATAGCGTCCGGAAAAACCGAACGGGCTGAAGCCCGAGAACGGGAAGATGTCCGAGAACGTCCCCGCCAGGTTCGGGTCTTCGGATGTGGCGTCCGGATACTCGTCAAACAGATTGTTGGCGCCGAAGGACACGGTCAGCCCCTCCGCCACATCGGCGGAGAATTCCGCATCCACGATGATCTTGGGATCGAGCACCTCATCGCCCGAACCGTCTGCGGCGGAACCCGGGTCCACAGTTTCGCCGAACCGGGTGGCGCGCAGCACGCCGCCAAAGGCGCCGCGACTCCAGGTCATCGACGCAATCAGCTTGTCGTCGGGCTGACCTTCCTCGAAGCGGGCGATCTCACGACGCGCGAATAGGGTCACGCCCGGCAGGACTTCAGAGCTGGGCGCCTGGGTGACGTCGGTGTCATTGCGGTTATAGCCCAGCGTGAAATCGAAATCCCCATAGCTGTCGGTGCCCACGCCATAGGTGGCCACGATATCGACGCCCCGGGTTTCGGTTTCAACGCCGTTGATGAAGAAGCGCGCGCGGCTCACGCCGGTCACGCCCGCAGCCTGCAACAGGGTCTCCACTGTCGAACCCGACAGGTTTTCAGACAACACGATCCGGTTGTCGATATCGATCGCGTAGGCATCCACGGTGAGGCTGAACGCACCCTGGGTGAAGACAAGGCCGCCCGAATAGTTCACGGACTCCTCGGCATCGAGCGGTTCACCGCCCAGCGCCGCAGCGACCGGACTGTCAGCAGGGAAGGTCCCAACTTCCACCGGGGTCGGCGGCGTTCCCACAAAGACCGTCGAGGTCGAGGTGAAATAGGCTTGCTGCAGCGACGGGGCCCGGAAGCCGTTGGAAACAGCGCCACGCAGAGCCAGCGACGGGGTCAGCTCATAGCGCGCGGACACACGGCCGGTCACGGTTTCACCGAAATCGGAATAGCTTTCCGCTCGCACCGCGCCGGTCAGCAGGAGCCGGTCGGTGACATCGGCTTCAAGATCGAGATAGACGCCGATGGAGTCCCGGTCCTCGTCAACTTCATTGCTCGGCTGGAAGCCCGGGAAGACCTGGCTGCCGCCGGCGAAGGACGGATCCCCCGTGATATAGCTGGCTTCCTCGCCCGCCTGGATTTCATAGCCCTCAAGCCGGTATTCGGCGCCGAAGGCGACCGAAAGCGGGCCCGCCAGACCATCTACTTCATAGGAGCGGACGAAATCGAGATTGGCCGTGATCTGGTCATAGATCAGGGCGCCCGCATCAAAGGAGGTGGGGCTCGACGCGCCGAGCGAGGTGTTCAGCGAATTCTCCACGCCATAACCCAGCTCGTTGCGGCCATAGCCCAGGGACGCATCCCAGTCCCAGCCGCCAATGACGCCGCGTGCGCCGCCGACCGCGGAGAAGTCCTCGATATCGGTCGTAATGAGCGGCAGGAACCCGTCAGGATAAATCGCAAGGACATTGCGGCTGTCCTGAGCGCGGCGATAAAAGCCGGCAGCCTCGCCTTCCCGGGTCTGATATCCCGCCCAGCCATAAAGTTCGGTGGTGGCGTTCAGGGGCAGGCCTGCATTGGCGAAGAAGGAGAAAGCCTCCGCTTCGGCCAGACCGAACCGGTGATTGATGCGATCAAAGGTCAGCTCACGCGGATCCAGTCCCCCGCCGGGCAGGCTGGGATATTGCTGACGCGGATCGGGACCCGCGCGGTTGGTGGGTTCGCGATCCAGATACTCGGCCGACAAGGTCAGAAAACCGTCGCGCCCCAGCGGCAGACCCACCCAGCCGGACAGGTTGAGCGTGTCGCCATCACTGGCCGAGCGCTCGCCCGTGGTCAGCGGAATATCAGTCGCATACTGGCCATAGGTCGCGCTGACCTGACCGCCCTCGCTCGCTTCGCGCAGCTGGACATCGATCACGCCTGCGATGGCGTCCGAACCATATTGCGCCGACGCGCCATCGCGCAGCACCTGCACCTGACCGATCGCAGCGGTCGGAATGGTGTTCAGGTCCACGGCCGCCGAACCGCGGCCGACCGAGCCGCCCAGATTGACGAGCGCGGAGGAATGACGACGGCGGGAATTGACCAGCACAAGCGTCTGGTCCGGCCCAAGGCCGCGCAATGTGGCGGGCCGGACATGGTCCGTACCGTCAGTGATGGACGGGCTCGGGAAGTTGAATGAGGGCAGCGTGTACGCCAGCGCCGCATTCAGTTCGGTGATCCCGGTATTTTCAAGCGCGCTGACATCCACCACGTCGACAGGCGCGGTGGTTTCAAGCGCGGTCCGGCCTTCGGACCGGGTCCCGACCACGACAATGACGTCATCATTGTCCGCCGATTGCGCATAAGCCGTCGCAGCCGTCAGTGCAGCTAAGGAAACGGCGCCTAATAGTTTCTTCATTGTGTCACACCCCATTTGCTGAAAAGACACAGAACCAAGTGCACCCCTCTTTGCACGCTCACTCTGAGTCATAAAAAATTACCCTGCTTTTGAAGGCTTGGGTCCTTTTATGACGCTAGAGTCGAGCGTGAAGCTGACGGATGTAGCGAAGCAACACAATTCAGAAGCCCTCAATATGGATTTAGAAAAACTAACCAACGAGACCGCTTCCTCCTTGCCTCTCAATGCCTTGCGGACATTTGAGTGCGTGGCCCGTCACGGAAGCGTGACCCGGGCCGCCGCCGAGCTGGGCGTGACGAGCGGCGCCGTCTCGCAACAAGTGCGTCTGCTGGAAGAGTTGATCGGCGCCAAGCTGACCGTGCGCGCCGGGCGCGGACTCGCTCTGACCGCCCAGGGCCGGGCGACGGCGGAGATGGTCCATGACGCCTTTCAGCGCCTGCGTGAAGCCAGCATCCGGCTTAGCGCGCATCAGGATCCAGGACTGATCCGCCTGGGGGCGCCGGGCGCGTTTGCCGCCCGCTGGCTGTCATCGCGCATCAATGCGTTTGAGGCTGACCATCCTGAATACCGCGTCCAACTGGTCACCGATCCAGCTCCACAAAGCCTGCACCGGTTCCAGCTGGATATCGAAATCCGCTTTTCGCCCGCCCCGCCTCAGGGCGTGCAAACCGTGGAATTGCTCAGCGAAAGCCTCACCCCGGCAGTCGCACCACAATTGTTGCACCCTGATGTGGAGCGGGTGAACTGGCGCGCCGCCGTCGAAGCCCTGCCCCTCGTCCACCATGAACGCACCGGCGGCGAACCGGTCGGGCCCAGCTGGGCGCAATGGCTTGAACAGCGCGGCGTGCGCCGTCAGGACACGTTGAGCGGAGACCGCTACAACCGCCATGACCATGTCCTGGAAGCCGCCGCGCACCAGCGCGGCCTTGCACTGGCCCGGCGCAGCCTGGCCGAGCCCGACATCCAGTCAGGCCGACTTGTTTTCTTGATCGGCGCAGGCGTGACCCCACTTGGCTGGGGGTATCATTTGCTGTGGCCTGAAGGCCGCGCGCTACACAACGCTGCACGCCAGTTGAAAGATTTCTTGATGGACGAGGCCCGTCCGTTTGAAACTCCCGGCCTGTAATGGCCCAGTCGTGAACCGGCCTTTCAAGGCTGTGAAAGGATAGCATGACCCGTATCGCCCTGCTCAGCGCCGCTTCTGCTCTCGCGCTTGCCGGATGCAACGCCCCGTCTGAGACGCAGACGCCCGCCCCGGCCCCGACGCAACCGTCTGAAAGCCAGGCGCCCGTAGGCGGCATGGTCGCCGCGGCGAACCCCGATGCTGTGGAAGCGGGCATCGCCGCTCTTCAAGCCGGGGGTGACGCCGTGGACGCCGCCATTGCGATCCAGACCGTGCTGAGCCTTGTGGAGCCGCAAAGCTCCGGCATTGGCGGCGGCGCCTTCATGGTGCATTACGACGCCTCGTCGGGAGAGGTGAACGTTTACAATGGACGGGAACGCGCGCCGATGAGCGCGGACGAGGACCTGTTCATCAACCCTGAGACCGGCCAGCCCTATCCTTATGTGGAAGCCTGGCGGTCGGGACTGTCCACGGGCGCGCCCGGCGCCATCGCCATGCTGCACATGGCCCATGACGAACATGGCCAGCTCGACTGGGCGGACAATTTCAACTTCGCCATTGATCTTGCAGATAACGGTTTTGAAGTCGCCCCGCGCCTGAGCAACATTTCCCAGCGCATGGCCGGTTTCACCGATATGGAAGAAAACGGGCGCGCCGCCGGGTATCTTTTTGACGAGAACGGTGAAGCCTGGCCGGTCGGACATGTGCTGACCAATCCCGACTACGCCGACAGCCTGCGCCTGATCGCTCAGGACTGGCGCAATTTCTATGAAGGCGACCTTGCCCGCGCCATCGTCGCTGCGGTCAATGAAGCCCCCGTCCGGGTTATCTCACCGAAGACGACCTCGCCACATACGAGCCTGTGAAGGTCAGCGCCTTGTGCTCGCCCTATCGCGGCTACCAGATCTGCTCGGCTCCGCCGCCCGCCTCCGGCGGCATCGCCGTGGGCGCCATCATGGGCATGCTGGAAAGCTTCGACATGAGCGCGCACGGCCCTGATACTGCTGAAGGCTGGGCGCTGTTCATCGAGGCCAGCCGCCTCGCCTATGCCGACCGCGACCATTATGTGGGCGATGCCGACTTTGTGGACGTGCCGGTCGAAGGTCTTCTGGATCGCGATTACCTCGCCACGCGCGCCGAGCTGATCAATCCGGCTCAGGCCATTCCCGAGATCAGCCACGGTACACCGCCGGGCGCCGAAGACCGTCCAGAGGACGCCACCGATGACCGTCCGGGCACCAGCCATTTCGTGGTCATGGATGCGGATGGCGACGTGGTCTCCATGACCACCACCGTGGAAAGCCCGTTCGGGTCGGGCCGCATGGTCGGCGGCTTCTTCCTCAACAACCAGCTCACCGACTTCTCCTTCATCGCCCGCGATGAAGAGGGCCGCCTGCTGCCCAACGCCGTGCAGCCGGGCAAGCGTCCGCGCTCGTCCATGTCCCCGACCATCGTGCTCAATGCCGATGGCGGCTTTGAACTGGCCACCGGTTCACCGGGCGGCAACTCCATCATCGCCTACACCGCCAAATCCCTTGTGGGCATGCTCGATTGGAGCTTGAGCCCGCAAGACGCCGCCGCCCTGCCCAATGTGGTCGCGCGTGGCGACACGGTGAATATCGAGGAAGGCTTTGATGAAGCCCTCATGGCCGAGCTGCGCGATCGCGGCTTCACGATCCAGGGCGGACGCGGGGAAAACTCCGGCATCCATATCGTGCGCGAGCTGGAAGACGGCACGCTGATCGGCGCCGCCGATCCGCGCCGGGACGGCACGGTGGAGCAGCCCCATCCATCGACTGATAGCCACCAATGGCACACTGAGAGTGATGACAGCTATTCTCAAATCGCCACCATCATGGGCGAGGCAGGAATCACAGGCTGCGGTGAATTCAATTACACTGATCAAGGAGAGCATACTGCTCTAGTTCGTTGCCGGGCAGAACGTAACGACCCTTGGGTTTACTATGAGGTACAGATTACTCAGCGAACCGTAAGCCCTCAATAATTTGAATTCGATTGAGTAAAGAGAGGGCCGCGCCGAGCGCGGCCCTTTTGCATCCAGCGTCCTGCGGACAAACGCTTTTCAAGCCGGGTCGAGAACCAGTCCACGATCGCTTTCCACAGCGCATCCTTGAGCACAGCGCCCTCGACGGAGTGTTCGAGATTGGGGTTGTCGTTGATCTCCATGACCATGACGCCCGCCTCGGTCTGTTTGAGATCCACCCCGTATAGCCCGTCTCCGATCAGGCGCGCGGCTCGCGCAGCGGTCTCCACCACCTCTTGCGGCGCCTCCTCGATGGCGAGGGTGGAGGTGCGCCCGGCGGTCATCTTGCCGTTCTCGCCATGCTTGACGATCTGCCAATGCCCCTTCGCCATGCCATATCGGCAGGCGAACAAAGGCTTGCCGCCCAGCACGCCGATGCGCCAGTCAAAGCTGGTGGGCACAAAACCCTGGGCGATCAGGAGCGCGGTCTCGGAAAACAGACGTTTCGCGCCCGCCTGGAGCTCTTCCAATGTTTGCGCCTTGACCATGTCGAGCCCGAACGAGCCATCCGGCGTTTTCAGGATCACCGGCGCGCCCAGCCGCTCGAACACTTTCTTGAGATCGGACTTCTTGTCGATGACTTCGGTGGGCGGATCGGCACGCCCGCCTTTTCCAGCAATTCCTTGAGATAGACCTTGTTGGTGCACCGGATCATGGACACGGGATCATCGATGACCGGCATGCCTTCCTGATCGGCGCGGCGGGCGAAACGATAGGTGATATTGTCGATCGAAGTGGTCGCCCGGATGAAGAGGGCGTCAAACTCGGTGAGGCTCGGCAGGTCATTGGTGTCGAGCACTTCCACATCCACGCCCATCTTGCCGCCACATCAATCAGACGATTGATGTCCGAAGGCTGGGACGGAGGCGTGTGCTCATGGGGGTCGACCAGCACGGCGAGCGACCATTTGGCGGGCGCCCTGGCTTTGGGGTTGCGCACGGTGGTGCGGGTATAGCTCCCCAGCGCATCCAGAAAGAAGGCGCGCTGCTCCGCGCTCATCCTGTTTAGCGAAACCGGACGAATCCGGGTGATGCGCGGCGTGCGCTCCAGACTGATCTCAAGCTCGAGCGCGGGCGTGCGGAACCAGTCGCTGACCTCGCGCGCCAGACGCTCATAGCCGGTCTGGGCGGTCTTGGAGAAGGCGATGAACACCGTTTCAGCAGGCGCGACACCCTTGGCCAGCGTATCGGCGAGCCGGGCGTTCAGGTCCGGCAAGGCATGGGCGTACAGATCCTTGCGCGACAGCTCGACCATGGTCTGCACGGTCGGGCTCACCCGGTGACCGCGCGCCTCAGCCAGCAGCGCGGCGTAATACCCCGCGCCCTGATAGGCATAGGAGCGCGCCAGATTGATGACATAGGGGCGCCGTCCCGCAAACAGGGTCGGGTTCGCCAGATAGTCTGACACCCGCATTACTTGTGCGGGGTCTCTGTCTGTTTGAGGTCGGAATCGCTTTCGACCAGGATCAGCCAGTCCGTCATTGTTCAAAAGTCTCCGCAGGCCCTTCAGGCACTGCTCTGTTCATGACCACCGCAGCCGTTCCATCTGCGTAATGGCCGGGTTTGGTCCCGGCTTCGACAAAGCCGCATTTGCGATAAAGCGCGTGAGCCGCAGGGTTGTCAGGTCGGACTTCCAGGGACAGTCGAGCGCAGCCCGCTTTTGCGGCATAGGCCAACACAGCTTCGACAAGCCTGCGCCCCACGCCTTGGCCCTGAGCGCGTTCGTCAACCGCAAGGGAGTAAAGCCGAGCGGCTTTTGCGCCTTTTCGGATCAGCACGACAGCCGCGCCCCTAACGCCCGCATCGGATGCGGCCACCTGCACACACCCTTCACGAGACAGGAAACGTCGCCAGCTGCGCACGGAAATCCGGTCGCCAGACGGAAACCGGGTCTCCAGCTGCATCAGGGCGGGAAGGTCTGAAATCGTCGCTGCGCGAACACTGACGCCTTGCGCCATCGAAGCGGGGGCTCCACACGGTGACAGTCTGTCCGGCGCGCCCTCGCGCGGCTCTGTCAACGCGGCGGTGAATACGCCTGAAGGGGCTGGCCCGCAACTGAAAA
>CBDDFN010000019.1:0-120159 GCA_965227065.1 Alphaproteobacteria bacterium | reverse complement strand
CCGCGCGTGCGGCTTACGGGCTGGCGCGGCTTGACCGGCTGCCGACCGATACCGCGGCGGCATCTTGGACGCGCACCCACAGCGCTGCGGTCAATAATAATCAGGTGGGGTCGAGAACCAGAAACCAGACCGAGCTTTCAATCGGCGCGGCGTGGGAAGTGGATCTGTTTGGCCGCGTGACACGGCAAATCCGCATTGCGCGCGCCGGACTGGATGAAGCGGGTGCATTGCTGGCGGACTTGCACATCGTATTGCTGGCTGATCTGGCTGACGCCTATCTCAGCTATCGGGGCGCAGAAGTTGAACTGGCGGTGGCCCGGCACTTTGCGCGCAACCAGCTCGACACGCTGACTTTGACGCGCACCCGGCGAGAGGTCGGCCGGGGCACCGATCTTGATGTTGAACGCGCCGCCGCCCAGCTTTCGGAAACGCGCGCGGCCATTCCACCGCTTGAGGCGCAAATGCGGACGCAAGCATACCGGATCGGTGTTCTGATCGGTGTGGCCCCGGCTGACAGCGCTGCCCTGTTCGGCGGCAAGGTCCGTTTGCCTTTGATCTCCAAGCCGCTTGCCATTGGTGATCCGGCGGCGCTGTTGCGGCGCCGTCCCGATATCGCGGCTGCTGAACGGGCGCTGGCCGCGTCCACCGAACGGGTCGGGGTGACGCTGGCTGAAGCCTTCCCGCAGATCAGCCTGACGGGCAGTGTCGGCAGCCTGTCGGCCGATGTCTCCGACATTGCCGGGACCGGCGCGCTGCAATTTGCGTTGGGGCCGACGCTCTCCTGGTCGCTGACCAATCTGATCCGCCTGAAAGACCGCATGGCCGGGGCCAAGGCGCAAAGCCGCGAAGCGCTTGCCACCTATGAGCAGACGGTCCTGCTGGCGCTTGCGGAAACCGAAACCGCGCTGTCGCGTCAGGCGGCGTTCCGCCGGCAATTGATCCATCTGGATGCCGCCCGCAAGGCAACCGCAAAAGCCGCCCGCCTTGCCCGGCTGCGCTACGAAAATGGTGCAGAGGATTTTTTAACCGTGCTGGACGCGGAACGCCGGGCGCTTGAGGCGGCGCGGGCGCTTACGGTCGCACGCGCAGAAACGGCCCGGGCGGAAGTCGATGTGTTTCGCGCTTTGCGGGCCGGGGCGCCGATGGCACTGGCCCACTAAGCCCGGCGACCTAAGCAGGCGCGCCCGTCCCCGCCCCTGCTCCCGTCAGGGCGTCAAAGACAAAGTCCGGATTGCTGTAAAATATCAGCTGACCGGCGTTGTTATCTACACAAAGTCGCGCCCGGTTTCCCAGCCGGGCGGCAAACGCCTCAACCGACGCGACATGGACAACAGGATCGTGCTGCCCATGGATCAGGGTGACCGGCGCGGTGGAGCGCGCGACGGTTGCGCTCCAGTCCCGCACAACCTGATAGGAATCGATCTCAAACGCCCGGTGACCCTGGGCGATGGTGAAGTGATAGCCCGATGCCACAATCTCAGCGACATCATCATGGTCAATGGCGGCAAGGTCTGCAGGGGCTTGCTCATACAGCGCGCGCATAAAGTTTTCCTCGCCACCGAAATCGAGTTGCCGGATGCCCGCGCGCAGCACAAAAGGCAAAAGCTTGGGGGTGTAGCGTGCCGTATAGGCCACCAGCCTTTGCCGGGGGGACATCGGCGTGAACTGATCCGCCGACAGGATCGGCACGCCGCCGGCAACACTGATGATGGCGGTGGCACGCTCACCCAGATGCGCGCCCGCAGCGAAGGCATAGATGGACCCGGCCATATGACCGATCAGTCCCGCGCTGGTCAGGTCCAGATGATCCATCAAATCTTCAACATCGCAGGCAAAGCGGGCAGGGGCGGATTTGATGGTGCCCTCGGCACCTGCTGCGCTGCCGAAATAGGGCCGTTCGGGCGCAAACAGTGTGAGGCCATGCGCATCCAGAAGATCAGCCGCCGTCTCGGTCAAATCACAGCCATCGAGCATGCCGTGAAACAGGATGAAGGGTTTGCCGTCCGCTGGGCCAAACCGGTGAAACGGCACCATGCGGCCATCGCGCTGCCGGAAGCGGAAGGTCTGGCCGCGGCGGACAAACCTGGAGGAGCCTGCGCCGCGGTCATCCGCAGCGCCGTTGAGCGAGACGAGCAATCGGACCAGTTCGGTTTGCGACCCCACGCCGGTCTTGGACAAAAGCGCCTTGATCTGGGTGCGGACAGTGTTGAGAGAGCTTGACCGGACTTGCGCGATTTCAGCAGGGGTGGCACCCCGGCCCAGCCACTCGGCAATTTCCAGTTCTGCGCCCGACAGGCCGAAAGAAGCCGACAGCATCCGGCCGACAGAGTCATGCCAGTCCGACACGATCTGGTTGATCAGAATAAGCGGTTCGCCATCGCCATTGCCCACCCGCTCACCCAGCATGAACAGGGTCTTGTCGGCGGCTTTGGAATACATGCGCAGAACGGTTTTATCCGCCGGAGACTCTGTCGGCGTGGTGAGTTCGGCGATCATGCGGGCCAACTCATCCCGTGATCTGTCCCACAAAGGCAGCTCATCCAAAGTGCTGATCCGGCGCAGTCCGAAATATCGGCTGGCCGCGCCATTGTACCAAACGATGCTGCCACTGGCATTGATCAGCAAGGAGGCCGCGCCCGGACCCTGACTGGCCTCGCCCTTGTCGGCCATGGGCGGGGTGCGCCCCAGCTCTTCCAGCAGACGGAACCCCAGATCGAAGTGACGTGACACGGTCTCGACCGCCAGCGTGTCATCGGCTTCGACTTCGCGGCGCAACGCGGTGAGATCGTGCAACGCCTGGCTGACATAGTCCGCCCATTTGTCCATGAAATCGTCATAGGCGTGCGGACTGATCGCAACATTGTAGATGCGCTCGATCAGATCGGCTTCAAGCCGCGCACCGTCCTGTTCATCGTCATTCGCCGTCACTGGCACCACCGGTCCCCGCGTTGAAACAGTCGCTTGTGCGACCTGATACACCATTTGGTGTATGGGCGCGAGAAATAGTGAATTTTTTCATGCAAACAGGGGATTAGGGCCCGCAAAACGGTGTGCGCGCAATTGACCGGCTTTGGCTGCGCGCCCTAGCGTTTGGGGACAATTTGGTGGTTCGGCCGAAAACGGCCGTTTGAACTTTACATGGTGAAACGCGCGCGGCGACGTGCTGGCGGCGACTGGTTACCGGGTCACCGGCGGGGTCTGTGTGTCCTGATTTCGGACCTGCGCAGCCGCTGTTTGACCTTTGATCACGAGGCGAGGCGGCAATGGCAGACGAACAGCAGAGTTTTTACGACCAGGCCATGGAAGCGTTCGGCTATACCGACGTTCTGGGTGCGATCAATGATGCCATCAACTCCGTCGCCGGCGACACATATGCGGATGCCGACAGCCTGTTTGGCCTCAATGACACGATCACGGGGCAGTTGACCGAACTGATCGGCCAGCTTGAAGGGATGCTCAATTCTGGCGCGCTGGCCTCGTCTGCCCAGCTGTTGAACGCGCTTGGCACCTTGCATGCCGCGGTCACCGCGCTTGAAAATCTCGGCACCTATAGCGAAAATCTGGAAGCTGCCGAGAATGCAGATGAGCTGGTGGGCGGCATGGCGCTGGTGGGCAATACGGCCGGCAGCGTCAGCAATCTGCTGGCCGCCGCCGCTGGTGCGCTGGCGGTGATCGGCACCCTGGCCGCACCCGAAGTGGCTGCCCTGGTCGCTATCGTGTCCTTCGGACTTGGGACGCTGTCGGGCGTGCTCGGTACCATTCAGAACGCAGTTGGCGATTTCAACTCGCTGATCGATGCCCTCAACAATGCCATCAACCATGCTCAGGATAATCCCGGCGAGCCGGTGGTGATCGATCCGCCCAGTGGTAGCAGCGGTGGTTCCGGCGGCGGCCACAGCGGTGGTGCGGGCGGCAATAATGATGCCGATGGAACCCCGATCGAGCCCATCGTGATCACGTCCGATGATGGCTGGGAAACGATCAAGATTGAAAAGAACCAGCAGGATTCCCTGTCTGAAAGTGATTTTGCCCCGCCTTCGCAGGATGATCCGGCAGACGATAGCGATGGTCCTGCTGACGACGGGCCAGATGATGGCCCCGGTGACGGCCCCGGCGATGGGCCCGGTGGCCCCAGCGGGCCGAGCGGTCCGGGTGGACCCAGTGGTGGTGGACCCAGTGGTGGCGGACCAAGCGGGCCGTCCCGAGGCACCTTGCCGCCGGGGTTTGAAGATCTGTTCAACCCGCCGGGCAGTCCCGGTTTTGGTCCCGGCTATCCGCCGGGTGACGACAAGGTCAAGGTTGACCCGCTCATTCTTGATCTTGATGGCGACGGTATTGAGCTGACCGCCACGGGGTCGCCGCCGGTCTATTTCGATGCCGACGGCGATGGGGTGGGCCCTCTGACCGGCTGGGTTGATCCTGATGACGGTTTCCTCGCCCGGGATCTGGACGGCAACGGTCGGATTGAGACGCAATCGGAGTTGTTCGGCTCAAACACCGTGGATGCGCTGACCGATCTGGCCACCCAGGATTCAAATGGCGATGGCGTGATCAATGCCGATGATGCCATCTGGAATGATTTGCGGGTCTGGCGTGACCTCAACCAGAATGGCGAAAGTGACGCCGGTGAGCTGCAAACCATGGAAGAGGCCGGGTTACAGAACTTCTCTTTGTTTGCGGTCGGCTCCGGCGCGTTACTGGACGGCAATCTGGTTCATTCGGTCAGCACCTATGAAACAACCGATGGCCGGATTGGAACATCGGCTGCGGTCTTCTTCAACCTGGCCACAATGGTCAGCCAGACCAATGTGCCGGTGGTGTTTGAACAAGGCTCGCCCTATCTCGATCTTCCCAATGTCAAAGGGTTCGGTACGCTGGCTGACCTTCGGACCGCGGCCTATAACGACCCGGTCCTGTATGGGATGGTTGATGCCCTGCTGGCCGACGCCGAAACGCTGACCGGCGGTGAATTCAAGGCGCGCTTTGAACAGATCGCCATGCGCTGGGCAGGGGTCGAAGGGGTTGATCCGGGTGCCGACCCGGCCATGCCCAATTTGCAGCATGAGGCATTTCTCGAAGCCTTTCGCGGGGTTGACCGGCCCGACATTTTCGGCGCGACCGACCGGGTTTCGGCAGAAGACAGCTATCAATCCTCCTTGCTGTCGCTGCAATTGCGTTTCGGCATTGGCATGGCGGAGCTGGGTGTGGGCCTCGATAGCCCCTTCTATGCGCTGAGCTTTGTCGCCGCTTCGCCTGATCTGGGCGTGGTCACCGGCGGGTTTGAACGCATCATCTATGAAATCGCCCGCTTCCTGCCTGACGAAACCGATGCCGCAATTGCCAAACTTGATCAGGTGATGCCGTTCTTGGCCGCCTTCCGCGATGAGTATTTCATTGAAGAAGGCGACCGGCTGGATACCACTTTCCGAAATGAGGATTTCAACGCCTTTGTGATTGAGGCGCTGGAAAAATATATCGATAACCCGACGGCTGCGCGGTTTGCCTTTGCAGCCCTGAACGCGCAGGTTTCGTACCTGGGCGGTGACGGCGCTGATTCACCGACCATCACCGTCAATCAGCACGCCGCCAATTTTTCACGTTCAGCCATTGTTGATCTCGGCGAAGGCAATGACAGCGCCACCATCATCGTTGAAGCCGGGGCAAGCGGCGCATGGGGGGCGGAGCTGGTCTTCGTTTATCGTGACGGCGATGGCAGCGATACCATTGACCTGACCCTCAGCCGCCAGGATCACGTGCTGGTCCTGCCTGATATCAATGCCGATCAGTTCGAAGTGACGGTCCTTCCCAATGGTATCGATGCCATTGTTGAATTCTACAATGGCGAAACGATCACCTTTGTCGGCCTTTACCCCAATGTCGGCGTGAATGCCGGAACGCTTGAAGTTCTGTCGGCCGACGGGGTTCCGGTGGACGCCGTAGGCACCAATGCCGGGTCAATCTTTGTCAGCACAGCGGCGGATGAAACATTCATCGGCACAGACCAGGGATCGGACAATTACTTTTACTCAACCGGTGACGGCACCGATACGATTACCGAAAACTGGTTCGGCAATGACACGTCGGTTGATCGGCTTGTTCTGGGGGACATCAATCCGGCGGATTTGGTTGTTACCGTTGATGGCGCTGATCTTTTGTTGAGCTTTGCCCATGGCCAGCCCGGCGATCTGATCCGGCTGACGGGGCAGGTCGGCTCCCCCAACAACAATCCCCGCTTCAAGATCGAGATCGTCAAGTTCGCCAACGGCACCACAATGACGGCGCAGGATCTCATTGATCTCTATTTTTCTCAGCAATCGACATCGGGCGATGATGCAATCAGCGGTTTTGCCTTTGCCGATCTGATCAAGTTGAGCGATGGAACCGATGCGCTGTATGGCGGACAAAGCGGTGACACCTATGAGCGCGGGTCTATCGTGTCGGGGACTACGACCATCGAAGACAATGGTGGGGCCGGCACTGACCGGCTGGTGATCAAGGGCTTTGCCCTCGCCGATGCAAGCCTGTCAAAGGCCGGTGATGATGTCACCATCACCTTGCCCAATGGGGCAGTGGTCTTGAAAAATCAGATGACCCACCAAACTCAGGACACGATTGAGGAAATCGAGTTCTCCGACATTGTGTTGAGCGCCACCGAACTGACGGCCTTGCTGACACCCAGCACAGCTGCCTTCACCGACATCACGGGGACGGCCGCGGGCGAAACCCTGACCGGTACTGATGCCGATGAACGTCTCAACGGGCTGGGCGGTGATGATACGCTGCGCGGCGGCCGGGGATCGGACATCTATATGTATGGCGCGAGCTCGGGCAATGATCTGATCGACGAAGCGGGAAGCCCCGGCTCGGCCAGTGTTGACCGTGTCCAATTCATCGACCTCAACTTTGATGATCTGTTTCTGGTCCGCGACGGTGCTGATCTTCTCATCGAAGTATTGTCCACCGGCGAGACGCTGACGATTGATCAGCAATTCGGCGGCGAGAATGTCAGTATCGAATATTTCGAGTTTGCCGACGGCACCGTATGGGACCGTCCGACCATTGCGATCAACAGCTTCACGCTGGGCACCACGGGTGATGATCAGATCATTGGCACCAGCTCAGCGGAGAACTTCCTTGGCCTTGAGGGCGATGACTATCTGATCGGTTCCCATGGCGATGACATCTATTCGTTCCGCCTCGGCGACGGCAATGACCGGATCAATGACGCCCGTTTCTTCAATGATGAAAGCGTCGTCAATACGGTCCGGCTGCTCGACACCAATATCGCGGATTTGCGCATCGAGTTGGTCGATGATGGCGGTTCTGTCTCCGATATCCGGTTGCGCTACAGCCCCACCGATTCCGTCCTGCTCGACAATGGTTATGTGAACGAGCAATACGTCAATATCCGCGCGATCCAGAGGGTCGAACTGGCCGATGGTACCGTGCTTGATCAGTATGACCTGATCGACCAGGCGGTGATGTATGGCACTGACGGCGATGATGATATGGGCGGTGCGGGCCGTGTCGATGGCCTGGGTGGTGATGACACCATCAATGTCTTTGGCGTTGGCACCGATGTGTTGTGGCGCGCAGGGTCGGGCAATGACACGGTGATCGGCCGGTTCCAGAATGGCGGATCGGGCCGGGTCGTGCTGGAAGGGCTTGACCGCGATGATGTCGGCTTCTCGCGCATCGGCGATGACATGATCATCACCAATCTGGCCACGGGCGAGACGCTGACGGTGGTTGATCAGTTCCAGCGCGTGCAAAGCGGCCGCAAGGCCGGTGTCAATGAAGCGGTCTTTGGAGATGTCACGCTGGGCCGTGATGCCATGGCGACCGCCTCGCTTGCTGCTGCAACAGCGGGCAATGACGTTATCGAAGGCGGGTATGACAATGAGATTCTGCGTGGCCTGGAAGGCGATGATGATCTGTCGGGCGGCCTTGGTAGCGATCTTTACGTCTGGAACAAGGGCGACGGCAATGACACGATTTCCGATGGCGCCGATGATGTGCAGTTTAATGTGCTGCGTCTGGCCGACGTTGACACTTATGTCGACATTGCCTTCTCGCGCGGCGACGCGAATATATATGATCTGCAGGTCACGATACTGGAAACCGGCGAGATCATCACCATCGCCGCACAGCTGGGTTTCGGCGGTTCGGTCATAGACGCAATCCAGTTCGCAAACGGTGCGATGATCGGTATTGATTATCTGCCCGAAGTGGTGCCGTTCACCGATCCCGGCAGTACCGGCATGGTCAGCGGTGATAGCGCTGCCAATGTCATTGACGCGGGTCCCGGCGATCATGACCTGAACGGCATGAAAGGCGCCGACACCTATGTGTGGCAGCGCGGCGATGGTCATGACACGATCGAAGAAACCGATATTGACTATGTTTTCTATGGCGGTGAAGGCGAGGGTGAAGGTGAAGTTGTCGAGGTTATCGTCAATGTTGAAAGCGATGGCGATGCGCTGCGCCTTGTCGGCGTACGCGACTCGCAAGTCAGCTTTGAGCGGCCCGAGGGCACCGACACGCTGATTATCACCGTGCTTGATACCGGTGAGACCATCACCATTCTCAACCAGTTCACCGCACAGCTGACCGGTCTTGAGCGCGTGGTGTTTGACAATACGGTTTATGGCCGGTTTGACATTCATGATGCGCTGGGCGGCGAAGACTTTACCGGCGATGGCTCCGCGCAAACCTTTACCGGAACGCAAGGTCCCGATCAGTTCATGCTGGGGAGCGGCGATGAAACCGTGCAAACCGGCGGTGGCAAGGATGTCATCCAGATCGGTGAAAATGGTGGCATGGACCGGATTGAGGGGTTCATGCGGGGGCCAAGCGGTACCCGGATCGAGCTGCCCAGTGGTCAGTTTGCCGATTTTGATGCGCTGCTGGGCGCAGCAAGTCAGACACCCGATGGGGTGGTGATTGAACTGGGCGGCACGCCGCCAGCCGGTCCTGGCCTTGCCGCCGCAGCCGGCCCCAATCAGATTTTGCTGGTTGATGTGTTGCTGTCTGATCTCGAACCGGAGAATTTCGGATTCGCCCGTCCGCCGATCATCGGCACCAATGACGCCGATGAACTTCTCGGCCGCGGCTTCTCCGATGTGATTGACGCCCTTGATGGTGATGATCTGATCCAGGGCTTTGCCGGGGATGATGCTATCGATGCAGGTGAGGGGTTTGACACGGTCTATTTTGCCGGTGCGTCGGATGATTTCACCATCACCCGCAACGGCGCGACGGTGACGGTGAGCGATACCAATCCCGACGATGGCGATGAAGGCACCGACACGATCACCGATGCCGAATTGCTCAGCTTCCTGGGCGATGGGGCCACCGTGTCGCTCACCAACAACGCGCCTTTGCCGGCTATTGAGGGCAACGCGGCCGAATTGGCCGAAGATACCAGCCTGTCGGGCAATCTGCCCGCCGCCCTTGATCCTGATGGCGACACCGGGTTGATCTATGCGGTTTCAGGGCCGGGACTGGCGGGCTTGACGCTCAATCCCGATGGCTCTTTCAGCTATGCGCCGCCGCACAATTTCAATGGCATGGCGAGTTTTGACTATACGGTCGCTGACCCCGAGGGGGCGGTCAGTGATCCGGTCCCCTTCACCTTTACCGTGACACCGGTGAATGATGCGCCCGATGCGGTTGATGATGAGGGCTTTGAAACCGGTGCGGGCGAGGCGCTGATCATCGCGCTTGCTGATCTGACCGGCAATGACAGCGATGTTGATGGCGATCCGGTTTCCATCGTTTCCGTCGCCGCCCTGATTGGCGGGATGGTTGAACTGCTGGCCGATGAGACCATCCGGTTTACGCCGGGTGCGGGTTTCACAGGCACCGCATCCTTCTCCTACACGATCGAAGACCCCGCCGGTGCGCCCGACAGCGCCATGGTGGAAATCCTGGTGGGCGACGATGATGAGCCGCCCGTTCCCGATCCTGATGGTGATGTCACCGGCACGGATGGCGCGGACAGGCTGTCAGGCGGGCCGGGGACCGACCGCATCACCGGCGGCGCAGGCAATGACACGATCACTGCCGGTTCGGGAGACGACCGCGTCTATGGCGGCACCGGCGATGACCGGATTTATGGCGGGGCCGACAATGATCTTGTGTATGGCGGCGCAGGCGCGGACTTTGTCTTTGGCGGCGCGGGGGCTGACCGGATCGATGGTGGCGCAGGCGATGATGTTGCCGGCGGCGGGGATGGTGATGACACGATCACAACCGGCGCAGGCGCTGACCGGGCTTACGGTGATGCCGGGTCCGACCGCCTCTATGGCGGGGCTGACAATGACAGTCTTTACGGCGGCGACGGCGCTGACTTTGTCTTCGGCGATGAGGGGGATGACCGGATTGATGGCGGTGCGGGTGATGATGTGACCCGCGGCGGAACCGGTGATGACACGATCACAACAGGGGCAGGCGCTGACCGGGCTTATGGCGATGCCGGGTCCGACCGCATCTATGGCGGAGCCGATGATGATCTCATCTATGGCGGCGATGATGGCGACACGCTGTTCGGTGATGACGGTGCTGACCGCATTGATGGCGGCACAGGCGACGACGTTGTCAGCGGCGGCTCCGGCGATGACATCATTACGACGGGCGCAGGCGCAGACCGGGCTTACGGCGATGCCGGATCGGACCGCATCTATGGCGGTGCTGACGCCGATCAGATTTATGGCGGTGCGGATGCCGATTTCGTCTTTGGCGATGAAGGCGCGGATCTGATCGATGGCGGTGCGGGCGATGACCTGGTGCGCGGCGGCGGCGGCGATGACATTCTGATCGGCGGGCTGGGTCAGGATGTGCTGATCGGCGATGATGGTCTGGATGTGTTCCGTTTGCTGAGCGATGAAGGCACCGACACGATTGGTGATTTCACGCTGGGCAGCGACCGGGTCGATCTCAGGTTGACGGGCTTCACCGGGTTTGGCGATGTACAGGCCAATCTGACCGACGGGGCCGCAGGTGCCGAGCTTGCGCTGGGCAGCGGGACGGTCACTTTTACCGGCATCACCGCGGCCGACCTGAGTGAAACGGACTTTATATTTTAGGGCCTCCCCGCCCGATGCCCGCACCATTTGATTGCGCGCCGCTTCTGGTCGATGATGGGTTGTAACAACAGCCTAGGATCGGGGAGTGAGTGATGGATGTGCGGGCAGCAGTGGCGTTTGAGGCGGGCAAGCCGCTTTCGATCGAAACGGTCCAGCTGGAGGGACCCAAAGCCGGTGAAGTGTTGGTTGAGCTGAAAGCCACGGGCATTTGCCACACCGACAAATACACATTGTCGGGAGCCGATCCAGAAGGGCTGTTCCCCTCAATCCTCGGTCATGAAGGGGCTGGTGTGGTGGTCGAGGTTGGCGCGGGCGTCAAAAGCCTCAAGCCCGGCGATCATGTCATTCCGCTCTACACGCCTGAATGCCGGGAATGCAAAAGCTGCACTTCGCACAAGACCAATCTGTGCACGTCGATCCGTTCGACGCAGGGACAGGGGCTGATGCCCGATGGCACCAGCCGGTTTTCAATCGATGGCGAGCCGATCTTCCACTATATGGGCTGCTCGACCTTTGCGAACTATACGGTCCTGCCCGAAATTGCGCTTGCCAAAGTGCGCGAGGACGCGCCGTTCGACAAGATTTGCTATATTGGCTGTGGCGTGACCACGGGCATTGGTGCAGTCCTGTTCACCGCAAAGGTGGAGCCGGGCGCCACTGTGGTGGTGTTTGGTCTGGGCGGCATCGGGCTCAATGTCATTCAGGGCGCGCGCATGGCCGGTGCGCGGATGATTGTCGGGGTTGACATCAACCCGGCCCGCGAAGCGATGGCGCGCGAATTCGGCATGACCCATTTCGTCAATCCCAAGACCATTGAAGATGATGTCGTCGCCCATCTGGTGGAGTTAACCGGTGGAGGTGCCGATTACAGCTTCGAATGTGTTGGCTCGACCGAGCTGATGCGTCAGGCGCTTGAATGTTGTCATCGCGGCTGGGGGGTTTCGACCATTATCGGTGTCGCCGCTGCGGGGCAGGAAATCTCGACCCGGCCCTTCCAGCTTGTCACCGGGCGTCGCTGGCAAGGCACGGCCTTTGGCGGGGTGCGGGGGCGCACCCAGGTTCCCGATATTGTTGACTGGTACATGGAAAACCGTATCGCCATTGATCCGATGATCACCCATGTCCTGCCGCTCGACCGGATCAATGAGGGCTTTGATCTGATGACCAAAGGTGAGTCGATCCGCTCCGTCGTGGTGTATGACTGATGAGTTTTGAAACCCGATCCGAACATGGCTGCTTTGGCGGCACGCAAGGTTTTTACACCCACGCCTCTGTGGAGACAGGAACCGCGATGAACTTTGCGGTCTATCTGCCGCCGCAAGCGCAGTCCGGGCCGGTGCCTGCGCTTTATTATCTGGCGGGGCTGACCTGCACGGAAGAAACCTTCATGGTCAAGGCGGGCGCGCAACGGTTGGCGGCTGAGTTTGGCCTGGCCCTGGTCAGTTGCGATACCAGCCCCCGGGGGCTTGATCTGCCCGGTGAGCATGAGGATTGGGATTTCGGCTCCGGCGCGGGTTTTTATCTCAATGCCACCGAGGCGCCCTGGTCTGACCATTACCGCATGGGCGCCTATGTGAATGCGGAATTGCCCGCGCTGATTGAGGCGCAGTTTCCCGTCCAGCCCGGCCTGCGGGGCATCATGGGCCATTCCATGGGCGGCCATGGCGCGCTGGTGTCAGCCCTTAAAAACCCTGATCTGTGGCAATCGGTGTCGGCGCTGGCGCCGATTTCCAACCCAAGTGCTGTGCCATGGGGCCACAAAGCGTTCAGCCATTATCTGGGAACAGATGAAAGCGCGTGGGCGGAGTGGGATGCCTCGGCCTTGATGGCCAGGGCCGCGCACCCCGCGCCGATTCTGGTGGATCAGGGATTGGCTGACCCGTTTCTGGAGCGTGAGCTTCATCCCCATGCGCTCGAAGCGGCGGCCAAACGCTCAGGCCAGGCGCTCACCGTGCGGCGGCATGCGGGCTATGATCACGGCTACTACTTTATTCAAAGCGTGATTGGTGATCACATTGCCCATCATGCGGCGCGGTTGTGCAGCTAGATCCCGAAGCCGCCCGAGACATTGATCTGCTGGCCGGTAATGTAGCCTGCCTTGGTGGAGGCGAGGAACACCGCCGCATTGCCGATGTCTTCGGGCTGGCCCCATTTTTTGAGCGCGAGCAGCTTCTGGGTTTCGGTGATCCAGGCGTCATCGAACACGCCGCGTTGCAGAAGCTCCAGGAACATGCCCGCCTCGATCACGCCGACCAGGACAGAATTGGCGCGGATGTTGTTGACGCCTTCTTCCTTGGCGATGCCGCGAATGAGCGCTTCGTTTGAGGCTTTGGGCGCCACCGACAGCCCGTCCTTGTGGGGCCACCAGACATCCCCGGCGGAACCCAGATGCACGTAGGAGCCGCCGCCTTGCTCGCGCAGATGGGGGATGGTGGCGCGCATGACATTGAAGAAGCCGATGGTTTCAATTTCGATGGAACGGCGCCACAGCTCCGGCGTAGTTTCAGCCAGCGTCACCTGTTCGACCACGGGGCCGGCGGCAAACACCACCGTATGGATACGGCCATGGGCTTGGGCTGCGTCGGCGACGGCGCGCTCAACCGCATCGGGGTCGGTGACATCAACTTCATGGGTGGAGGTTTTGACGCCATGTTTTGCGATGTCGGCTGCCGCCTCTTCGGCGACATGGGGCTTGCTGCGATAGCACAGAGCCACCGCGCTGCCCGCCTCGCCGAAGCTTTCAGCCACGCCGCGGCCAATGCCGCCACTGGCGCCGAATATCAGGGTCGCCCCGTTGGGAAAGAGGGGTTTGTCGCTCATCAAAGCCTCCACGCTCGGATTTTATCTGTTTGTCGAGCATCTGTGTGATGAATGCAATGGCGCAGCTCAGGACAGGGGCAAGGCATCATCGGTGATCCGGGTTTGAGCAAACAGCGCGCGGAACCAGGCATGGGCGGGGTCATCGGTCAGCTTGGAGGACCACCACAGATAAGATTCAAGGCTGGGCGCTTCAAATGGCAGGTCATGATAGGCGATCGGGGCCACGCGCGACAGAAACGGGCTTAAGGTTTTGGGGACAATCGCCACCGCATCGGAAGTGGCCGCCGCGGCCACCAGGGCGCCTGTTGAAGCGACATGGGCGACAAAGCGGCGCTGAATCCCAAGCCGGCGGATCGCGGTTTCAAGCGGCGGCGTGCTCAGTTCAGGGGGGTGATACAGAATGTGTCCCAAGGACAGGAACGTCTCCATGCTGATCGGGCCGTTTTCAAACGCGGTGTGTCCCCGCCGTGCGATGATCTGCAGCGCGTAGCGGTCCCACAACATCCAGTCCACGCCATCTTCGCGTGGCGGCTCAAGATCAATCCCTAGATGCTGACGCCCCTCGATCAGGTCGGCAATATGGCCGCGCGCAAATCCCGGCCGTACCCGCAAGGTGACCGCCGGGGCGATCTGTTCAAGCCGGGCGATCAACAAAGGGATGGTCACAAGCTCAACATTGTCGGGCATCACCATGCGGAACTCCCGCACCGCGGTGCGGGGGTCAAACCCTCCCTGTTCGGTCACCGCATCAAGCAGTTGGTGCAGCGCCTCGCGCACCGGCCGGGCCATGGCCTCGGCGCGCGGGGTGGGGGTTAATTTTCCGTTGCGGCGCAAGAAAAGCGCATCGCCGGTGACATCCCGCAAGCGGGCGAGCGCATGGGACACTCCTGATTGGCTCATGCCCAGCGTGTCGGCCGCCCCGCTGGCAGACCCGGTTCGCATCACCGCGTCAAACACCACCAGCAGATTGAAGTCGAGATTTCTGATATGCATGTTGTGCATAATGATATTGAAAACTATGCGTTTCAAGAATTTTGATGGCCTCGCTATGGTCTGCCCGGCTTCAACAGCACAGGCACAGGCGTGGACACATGATGGATTCAGTTTGGCAGGATATTGCGGCGGTGCTGCCGGTCGCGGTGATTTTCGGCTTTTTTGGTCTGCTGGAAGCCCTGACCGGCAATTTCCGGCAGAAAAATGCCCGGCCGATCGACCGTGTGATGGAGGTGATTTCGCTTGTCATGGCGCCGGCGGTCATCGCGCCGTCGATCCTGCTGGTGGGGGGCTGGCTGGCCCATGCATTGCTGCCTCATTCACAAGGCGCGTGGGTGGAGTTGGCCTGGCCGCTCTGGGCGCTCCTGTTCCTGATTGGCGATGATCTCACCCAATATTGGTGGCACCGCGCGTCGCATTCCTCACCGTTCCTCTATGGTTTGCACCGCGTCCATCATGAATCGCCCTATATGTCGATCTCCATGGTCTACCGCAACAATGTCTTCTACTACGCCATGATGCCGGGTTTGTGGGTCATCTCCGTGCTGCTCTATCTGGGCGGCGATGCGGTCTATATCTGGTATGCGATTATCAAACTGACGGTGATTTTCGGCGCGCATTCCTCGGTCAAATGGGACGCCCCGCTTTACAGGATCAAGGCGCTGTCGCCTTTGATGTGGGTGGTTGAGCGCATCATCTCCACGCCTTCAACCCACAATGCCCATCACGGCATGCATGCCGATGACGGGGTGACGCATTACAAGGGCAATTTCGGCAATCTGTTGTTCTTTTGGGATGTGCTGTTTGGCACGGCCAAGATCACGCGCAGCTATCCTGAACAGTATGGCGTGGAGAATCTCAAACCCGTTCACTGGCTGCGCCTGCAATTCTGGCCGGCCTTCCCGCAAGAGATGGACGAGGCCACACAGGACCGGGTCGGGATTGGAGCTGAACCGGGCGTTGTTCCCGGCGAGTAGGGGCAGGGCTCACCCGCGCTTCATCTGCTTCCACAAATAGGTCAGGGCGAACAGGGCCGGGACATAATAGAGAAAAACAAAGATCGACGCGGCGCGCAGCGGATCGGTGACCAGATCAAAATGGATGAGGGTCGGCAAATCGATCAAATCGGTGATCAAGCGCACCAGAATCAAAATAAACAGCATCGGTGCGTTTTTGAGCACAAAGGCAATGATCAGCGCGATCCCAACTGCGATATTCCGGGCAGCATAGATATAGGCGGCCTGGTTGATCTCTTCAGCACCGGCGCCTCCCATCATTGGCGGAAAAGTCAGCGCTACCACCGGGCCTGCAAACATAGGCAGGGTTTCTAGAACAAGGATGAGGGTCAGCCACCAGGGCAGTTTTGTTTTCATGATTGATCCCGACAGGTATGACGCGCGCCGTTGTATATTGGCATAATTTGTGCCATTTGTGCAATGCTATCATAGCGCACGGATTTGGGGGACGGTCATGACGCAATTCAACATCGCAAACCTGCCCGATATGAGTGGCAAGGTGGCAGTGATCACCGGCGCCAATGCCGGGCTGGGGATCGAGACGGCCAAGGCCATGGCCGCCAAAGGGGCCCGCATCATCATGGCCTGCCGGAACGCGGAAAAAGCACAAGCCGCGGCCAGCTCCATACGCGCATTCGCCCCCAATGCCGCTGTCGATATCCGCGCGATTGATCTGGGGGACCTGAGCAGCGTGACGCGCTTTTGCGATGAAATTTTGGCAACCGAAACCCGGATCGATTATCTGATCAACAATGCCGGATTGATGTCGGGGGTGCGCGCGGAAACCAAGGACGGGTTTGAATTGCAGTTCGGCACCAATCATCTGGGCCATTTTGCCATGAATGCGCGGCTGTTGCCGCTGGTTGAAACGGCGGGCGGGCGCATCATCGGCCTTGGCTCCCAGGCCCACCGCATGGCGAAGAATTTCAGGGTTGGTGATGTGAACTGGCAAAAGCGAAAGTTTGACATGATGCTGTCCTACGCTGAATCAAAGCTTGCCAACATGCTCTACATTCATGAACTGGCGCGCCGGCTAAAGGCCAGGAACAGCCCGGTCCTGGCTGTGATGGCGCATCCAGGCTTCACGGCGACCAGCATTGTCGCCTCATCGGATATGAAAACCATGGGCCCGGTGAAACATTGGGTGTCACGGGTTGTGATGGCGCTGTTTGCGCAGCCGCAGCCGAACGGGGCATGGCCGACCTTGCTGGCCGCCATGGACCCAGAGGCTCAACAAGGCGATTATTATGGTCCCACCGGACGGCGTGAGATGCGCGGGGATCCCGGCAAAGTCCGGCCGGCGGCCTGGGCGCGCGATGATGACCATGCAGCAGCGCTGTGGACCTTGTCAGAAGAGCTGAGCGGACAATCCTTCCCGCTCTAGACCGGTTCGTGGTGGTCTTGTTTCAAATGCGTTAAAAATTCCTCTTCGCAGGGGGCTGGCCGATACGCTACTGAAAGGCGGTGGCGCAGGTGGTGCGCTGCTTGGCATCAATGCGAGGACTGACCGTGTCTGACGATTTTTCGGATGTTCCGAATCTCGATCCGTCTTGTTTTCGGGCGGTGAAACAAGACGATGTGTTTCCGGCGAAACGCTCAACTCATCCCCCGCGCATCCTGCTGCTTTACGGCTCGTTGCGGGACCGCTCATTCAGCCGCTTTGCCGCCGAGGAAGCCGCCCGCATCCTGCAAAAGTTCGGCGCTGAAACCCGGTTCTTTAACCCTTCAGGCCTGCCCTTGCCCGACGATGCCGCCGATGATCACCCCAAGGTGGCGGAGCTGCGCGAGGCAGTAACCTGGAGCGAGGGCATGGTGTGGTCATCGCCGGAACGCCACGGGGCGATGACCGGCATTATGAAAACCCAGATTGACTGGATCCCGCTGACGCTGGGCGGGGTGCGCCCCACCCAGGGCAAGACGCTTGCGGTGATGCAGGTGTGCGGCGGATCGCAAAGCTTCAATGCGCTCAACCAGCTGCGCATTTTGGGGCGCTGGATGCGATTGCTGACGATCCCCAATCAATCCTCGGTCGCCAAGGCTTTTAACGAGTTTGACGAAGCAGGCCGGATGAAGCCCTCGCCCTATTATGACCGCATCGTCGATGTGATGGAAGAGCTGGTGCGCTTCACCCTGTTGACCCGCGACATCCGGGATCAACTCACCGACCGCTATTCCGAACGCAAGGAATCTCCGGCCGCCCTGTCGAAGCGCGTGAATGCCGATCCCAATGCCGTCCCCCAAAAGAAAGACTAGACCATAAAGACTGATCGGCCCGTTGCCACATGCGGGCCTTGACCCGGTCTCGCAACCTCAATATGTTATATTATAACATTACAAGATGAGTTGATTAAGGGTCCCGCCCATGCGAACCGGCGCAGCGATGTTCAATGACCCCCGCCATATTGCGCAGTATGTCGACAATGGCCCCCTGCGCTTTGCGCCGGGCTATACGGCCCTGCTCGACATCACCGCGCAGTTGCTGGAAGAAAGCATGGGTGCAGCCGGTACGGCTCTGGTCGTAGGCGCCGGTGGGGGGAACGAATTGTGCCATCTCAGCGCGGTTCACCCTGAATGGCGCTTTTGCGCGGTTGATCCCTCGGCCGACATGCTTGATCTGGCGCGGGCGCGCATGGATGAGCGTCAGGCGGGCAGGCGTGTGGACTGGGTGCATGGCGATATCAAAAAGGCATTGCCCGGACCGTTTGATGGCGGCTGTTGCCTGATGACCCTGCATGTGATCGCCGGTGAAGAAGACAAGCGCGCAACGTTGAATGCAATCCGCGTGCGGCTCAAACCCGGTGCCCGCTTCGTTCTCGCCAACAATTGCATTGATCTCGCCGGGTGGAACCGGGACCGATCGGTGGAGCGGTTTGTCCGGTATGCCCGCTTCAATGGTGTCAGCGAAGAAATTGTGATGAAGGCGCAAAGCCATCTCATGGGCGAGGATGCGCATATGCAGTCCGAACAGGCTGACCGCGCCTTGCTTGCCCAATGCGGCTTTGACGATATTGATCTGGTCTATGCCGGCCTGTCCTGGCGGGGCTGGTGCGCCACCGTGCCGGGGCAAGCCTGATGCCAGCATTTCAGCCGGTTGCAACCCCGGACGCGTTGCCCTCGCATGACCCTATTGTGCAGACCGATCACCCCGATGGCCTGACAGCGATCACCGGAACGGGGGTGGAGCTTGGCGTGTGGACGCGCACGCTGAACCCGGTGTTGAACGCCTGGGTGGAAGAACTTGGGGCCCCCGACATTCCCCATGGCCGTGTGCTGGTGGCTGCCGGTGACGCCGCAGCGGGCGTGCGGGGCATCCTGAACCATTTTCCGTCCGGCCATCAGGCGGGCGCGCAAGCGTTTGTTGAGGATGTGGCCCACCTTGCGGACTTGTTTTCCCGGCTGACGGGGGCGGATCTGATCGACATTCGCATTGATCATATCCGGCATGATGCATGCTGGAAATTTCATCGCGATGCGGTGCCTTTGCGCCTGATCACAACCTATTGCGGCCCGGGAACCGAGATTGTGCCGCCTGTCCACAGCGCCGATGCGCTGCGCGATCAGCAATCCTATCAAGGGCCGCTGATGCGCGTGCCGCACCAGTCTGTGGCGGTGTTCAAAGGCGCGCTGAGCGCTTCATCGGGTATTGTGCACCGCTCGCCGCCGATTGCGGGGCAGGACATTTCGCGGCTGATGGTGTGTCTCAACACCCGCTCGGCCGTCTCGCCGGAGCTTTCGGGGACCATGATGGCTAGGGCTGGCCTGTAACAACGGTCAAAATACTGGTCAGGAAAGACGCGGCGCACAGGAAACTGCCAAAGGGCAGGGCGGTGCTGCCCGATAGAGGTTTGCCCGCGCGCCATGCGGTAAAAAGGGCAAACCCAAGGGCCAGACTGGCCGCAATCAACACCATCAGCGGCAGCCAGAGCAGCCCGACCCACAGGCCAAGGCCCGCCATTAATTTGACATCGCCCAGTCCAAGCCCTTCGCGCCCGCGCATCAGGCTATAGCTCGCGCGGATCAGCCAGAATGATCCCGCCCCGGCCACCGCGCTGATCAGGCCGTAATGCAGATCAGCCGCCGGGGTGGCGATCAACCAGGACAGGCCGGCGACAAACAGGCTGGCCGTCAAAAGGTCAGGCAGGATCTGATGGCGCCAATCGATGGTGGCCAGCGGAAGCAACATCCAGCTCAGCACGCACAGGCCGAATGCGGACAATCCATCGGGGGCCAGCGCCGTAGCGGCCAGCGCGATGCCGAGTGCGGCGAGCTCAAACCCCCACAGTCCATGCCAGAGCGAGGCGCCGCAGGACCGGCACCGGCCTTTTTGCAGCCAGAAACTGACAAGCGGGATCATTTCAGCGGCCGACAATCTTGCGCCGCACTGATCACAGCGGGAGGGTGCAAAAACAATGTCGCGGTGCGCAGGAAGGCGTGCATGCAGCACGCCCAGAAACGAGCCGATAAACGGGGCTGCCACGATCAGCACTATGGAGTGGATTTCGCTCATGCCTCACCAAAGCGGGGTTTGGTTTCCAAAGTGTTAGCAAAGCTCTAACACTTTCACCCTAATGTCTTGTCAAAGGTTAACAGACCAGCCTAGCATTTGCTGTGGAGAGGGTATGGCAAACGAACAATCACATCAGGCCGAACAGAACCGCGAGGCGGGTTTTTCCCTGCTTGAACTCATGGTGGTCGTGGTCATCATGGGCATTTTGGCGCTCGCCATTGTGCCGCGCGTGATTGACCGGCCCGACGAGGCGCGGGTTGCACGCGCCCACGCCGACATTTCGGTGCTGGCCAATGCGCTTCAGCTCTACAAGCTCGACAATCTTGATTACCCCACGACCGAGCAGGGGTTAAACGCGCTGGTTGAAAAGCCTGGCACTGCGCCGGTTCCGTCCAACTGGGCGCAAAACGGCTATGTCGAGCGGCTGCCCCAGGACCCGTGGGGGCGCGATTATCTCTACCTCAATCCCGGATTGCGCGGCACGGTTGACGTGTTTTCCTTTGGCGCGGACGGTGAAGCCGGCGGCGAGGGTGCCGATGCCGATATCGGCAATTGGGATGATGAGGGCTGAGGCTGGCTTTGGCCTGATTGAGTTGATGATTGTCGTGGCGATCATCGCGACGCTGAGCCTGGCGGCTGTGATGAGCCTGCGCGTACCCCAAGCGCACAATCCGCAAAATCAGGCGCGGGCCTTTTCTCAAGCCATTGCCTTTTTGCGTGATGAGGCGCGCTATCGCGCCCGCGATCTGGCCGTGAGTATTGAGCCGGGCGGCTGGCGCAGCCTTGAATTTGATCCCGAAAATCAATCCTGGCGGGCGCGTGGAGAAAACCGGCTGCACGCGCATGGGGACTGGTCCGGGCAGGGCCATGTCCGGCTTGAGCTTGATGGGCGCCCGGTGCTGCTTACATCCGATGCCGCCCCTGAAATTTTTGTGCTGTCCTCAGGCGGGATGAGCGCTTTCCGCCTTATCTTCGGCAATCATGTGATGTGCGACAGCGATACCATCGATTTAATCTGCGCGCCGGCGGGTGTGCGATGAGCGGCACGGAACGTGGCATTACCCTGATTGAAGTTCTGGTGGCCCTGGTTGTGCTGTCGGTCGCGCTTATCGGGACATTCCGGTTTCTGAGCTATCAGGCGGCATCGGTTTCATCATTTGAAGACCGGTTGATGGCGCATTTTGTGGCGCAAAACAGGCTGGCGGAGATCGAGTTGATGGGTGCCGATGCGCCGGGTCTCGGCGATGAGGTGATGATGGGCGCGATCGGGTGGTCTGTCGAAAGCAATCGCAACACGGACGGAACGGTGAGTGTGCGTGTCAGCGCGCCGGGCCGGGCAGGCGCGGTGTTGCAATCGGCGATCGGCGCGGATGAGACACGATGAGCGAGCGCGGTTTTTCTCTCATTGAGCTGGTAGCCGCCATGGCGATCTTTGCCATTCTTACGGTGATGACCCAGCAGGCGTTGATCCATGCGGTGCGCAACGACGATGTGATTGCAGGCCACCGCGCCGCACTGGTCGAGTTGCAACGGGATATGGACCGGCTTGGCCGGGACTTGCGCAATATTGCCCCCTTCGCCGCCCAGGGGCGCGGCGAGGATGCGGCGGTGTTTGCACTCAGCGATGGTGAGATCGGATTTACGCGCGGGGGCCTTTCTGCGCCGTTTGATCAGCCGCGCAGCACGCTTGTGCGGGTGAGCCTGGGCTGGTCGTCCCAGCATGATGGGATTGAGCGTGTGGCGCGCGATGCCCTGTCGGACGGGGATGAACCGCGGCGTGAGCTTCTTTTGGCAGGCGAGGTGACCGGGCTGCAATTTCGCGCCTATGACGCGGCGCAAGGCTGGCAGACATTTTGGCCCCTGGATGAGGAAGGCGCGCAAGCCTTGCCCGCCGGAGTTGAGCTGGTCATCGAGACAAAAAGCTTTGGCACGTTGCGCCGTGTGGTGAGCCTGAAATGACCGCGCCCCGTCCCGCAGAACGCGGTGTCGCGCTGCTCAATGCGCTGATCATTCTGGCAGTGGTGGCCGGGATTTCCGCTGCGTTGTTGCGCAGCAGCGGCGAAGCCCATGGTCTGCTTGCGATGCAGATAAATGCCGACCGGGCCGTGCTCGGCACAAAGGCCTGCGAGATGCGCGCGCATGATCTGTTGCGTGCAGATCTGGCGGCCAGTGACACTGATCATGCTGGTGAGCAATGGGCGGCCCCCGAGGCGATGATCTCTGATGCGCAAGCCCGCTTTGAGCTGCGCGGGCTCACCACCGCTTCCGCCGCGTGGCAAAGGCTGGTTGCGGAGATGGGCGGCACTGGTGATCAGGCCCAACGCATGGCGGCCGCAGCGCCCCGGTTTCCCAGTGCGCTCTACCGCGTTCCTGATATTCCGATAGCGTTGGTGAGACGCCTTGAGCCGCACCTGATTGCGCTTCCCGCACCTGCCGGGATCAACATCAACACCGCATCCCGCGTGGTGCTGCAGGCTTTGGCACCCCGATTGCAGCCCGCCGATGTGGATCAGATTGTGGCCGCCCGGCCTTTCGGCACGGTTGGTGGCTTTGTCAGGATGATGGAGCGATTATTGCCGCCTGCGGCGATGGCCGAACTGAGGTCTCATCCGCTTGGGGTCACCTCGCGCTTTTTTCTGATTGACTGCCGTACAAGGGTTGAGCAGTCGGCGGCGCGCCGGGTGAGCCTGGTGGAGCGCACGCCCGATCAGATCATCACCCATTGGCGGCTTGATGCCATGCCGTGATGCTCCTTTAGGGCAGGCAGCGTGACTGGCTTTGGCCGACACACACCTCTTCATCGGCAGGCAAGCTCCATTGCGCGCGCAGCTCCTTGCCGGTGCGCAACATGGATGACGGCGTGGTGCCCGACGGGCAGTTGAAACACAGGCCCGGCCGTCCCGGAACCGATTTGCCCGATGGCAGCCCTTGAAGCGGCGGGCATTGCTTGCGGCCCCGGGTGGCGGGGGCAGTGCTTACGCTTTGCTGGACAATTCCCGCAGCGGACACCTGCATGGTCACTTCGCTGCGCGGGCAGCGGCAGCGCCGGCCGGGTGGGCATTGGGTGATGGCGGTGCGTGTGACAGCCGCGCCAATGGGGCGTATGTCGCGGGAGGGAGGAGGTGTGGGGTTGGTGCCGAATATATCGCGGGCATCGACTTCGACGTCGGGCGGCGGGCGGCGGTTTGTCGTGCACACTTTGTCGTTCAGATGATCGTCAATGACGTAATAGACATTCTGAAAGCCCGACAGATTGTAATAAAGGCTGATCATCAGGTCCTGCCACCAGACCAGTTCAGAGGCCATGTCATGGACCGGGCCAAAATCGCATTTCCGGCAATTGGTCAGCCCTTCATGGTTCTGGTTGAAGGTCTGAAACAGATGCTCCCGCGCGATCATCAGCTGATCGACGACATCCTTGCAGGCAAACCAGCCATCGCCGATGCAATCGCCGGGGATTGACGGCAGCAGACCCGCTGCGGTGTCGAGCGCCGTCCGCGCCGCTGTTAATGACCAGCGGCCATTCGCACCGTCCAGGCACAAGGGCAGGGGTTGGGGCCGGCTTTGCGCGACGCTTGGTTTTCTGGGCGGGGTGGCGCGCGGAGGCGGCTGGCGCGGCGGCAAGGTTTGCAGGGCCACGTTTTTGGCCGGGAACAGGTTTGAAAGCGGGGTCATAATGGTCACGCCGGTCGCTTTCGCAACCCGTCCATTGTGCATGCCGTGCGCGGCTTCCATGGCGAGGCGGTAATGGTTGGGATGGCCGTTCATTGTGGCCAGAAGGGCCGCCTGATCGATACCGATCTGAACACAATCCAGCGCCTGGCGGCGTTCAGGGTCCCCCTCAACCGCCCGTCCCAAGCGGCCAAAGGCGTGTCCATAAGCGAGAAACTTGTCTTCGGTGCGCAGCGTGTCCACGCGGTACACGCGCTTTACATAGGCGGTGAGATTGGCCCAGATGATGGTCTGGCGCGGCTGGATGTGGCCGCCACATTGGGGGTTGGCTGACTGGGCCAGGGCCGGGGTGAAGGCGGTGGCAAGCAAGGCGGTTAGGATGACGCCCTGAAAAACTCTGCGGATTTTGCCCATCTCTTGCCCCATTTCCCAAACAGCATCAGACTGCACTATGCCACAGGCTTGCGATTGCACAAGCAGACGGCATTTCAGGCGCAGCGTGCGTCACCAACAGAAAGGATGTGCGATGCGTTTTTCCAAACCCCTTCAGACGGTGTTTCTGGGTGCCGGACTTGTGCTGACCGCCATGCCGGCTTTGGCCGGTGGCTTTGCCGTTCACGCCAATTGCTCGGTTTCACCGTGCGTGATGGGCGTGGCCGAAGTTGGCTATGCGGTGCCGGGCAATGCGCGCTATACCGAAGGTTGGCGCCAGACATCGCAAACCTATGCCGACACGCCCACCGCTTTGCGCACAATGTGCCGCTGGCATTATGGCCGGGCGGGCTATAGCGCGCCGGGTGTTGCCAATGGCGATGTCAATTGCGCATCGCTGTGTGGTGGCAATGCAGCTTGTCCGTAACGGGGCGGGGCGACCTTGCCGATCCGGTAAACGGGGCTCGATATTGAAAAGCAACGGTCACATTATTTGTGTATTATAAAAAAGATATACAAATAATGGGGGCCAAAATGTCAAAAAAAGACATAACCTTCGGAAGTTTTAATCTTTACAACTTGCAGCTCCCCGGCGAGGCGCTGTACAGCACCAGTACGCCCTACACGCAAGCTGAGTATGATGCCAAGATCGCCTGGTCCGCCCAAAAGCTCAAGCAGCTCGATGCCGATGTCATCGCGTTTCAGGAACTTTGGTCCCCGCAGGCGCTGCGCGATATATTCGATGCGGCGGGTCTGACGGATCGCTATGCTCTGACATTTCTGCGTAATTCTGGATGGTACAATATTGCCGTGGCAGCGGCAGTGCGCAAACCCTGGACGGTGACGCGCAAGAAGCTGCACAAGCGCTTCCCCAATGAGCTGGTGCTCGACAAGCCCCAAGACACGGAAGAAACGGTTGCGGGTGATCGGGATGATGACGGCGTGACTGTCGTGGCTTCGGAATTTTCGCGCAGCGTGATGGAGCTTGATATCGCGCTTGATGGCGAGAATGCGGTTCCGCCCATCACGGTCTATTGCTGTCATCTGAAATCTAAAGCCCCCGCCCGGCTGATCGGCATGCCGCGTCGGACCAAACCTTATGCCTCAAGCATCGGGAGCGCTTTGTCGACCATCCGGCGGACGGCCGAAGCGACGGGTTTGCGCATATTGCTCGACAAGCGGATGAAGGACAATGATGACGCTGTCGTGGTGATTGGCGATCTGAATGACGGAACGCTTTCCAACACGCTCAACATCATCACGGCCCAGCCCAGCTATCGTTTGTCGGTCCATTCACGGGCGGGCCGCCGCAGTGACAAGGGGCTTTATATGGCCGCTCATCTTGATCAGCTGCGATCATTCCGGGATGTCAATTTCAGTCACAGCTACGGCAATGTTCCCGACATTCTCGACCATGTTCTAGTGTCCGACGCCTTTTATGATGCGGCCGCTGTGCGTAAATGGTCCTTCGCCGACATGCAGATATTTACCGACGATATGCAAACCCATGAACGGGGTGGCGCGGCGTCCGATCACGGCATCGTCCGCGTCAAATTTGACTGGAATCCCAATCGGGAAACCTAAGCCGACCTGTGGCGAGGGCTACAGACCATCGGCCCGCGCCGACAGCCAGTCTGAAAAGCCGGACCGCAGCCCATCGCGGGCCTCAGGCGTGACCGCGATGATATCGCTGCCGCCATCATAGGGCGCGAAGACCGCGCCGGTTTGCCGGGATACGAACAGTGAGTGCGGTCCCATCCCTTCTGCGATTTCCCGCAGCAAATCGGTGTGGCCTTCTGCAGTCCAGCGGACCGGGCAGGCATGCACCAATAGCGCTTCATCCTCATGCCTGGATGGCAGGGGACCCAACCGGTCCATGGGCTGGCCCTGATAGTCATAGCTATCATCGTCAAAGTCTGGATGAGCAAAGCTGATCTGGGCCAGAAAACACTCTGCATTCTCCCCCAGAACATGGTCGGCGAGCATGCGATAGCGGGAAAGCACCATTTCCATTTCAGCGTCGCTGCGCGGATAGCGCTGTGCGTGTGGCAGGGAATGAAACCGCACCCAGCGATCAGGCAAGGCGGCCCGCAGCATAAATCCGGCAGCCGGTATGGTACCAAACCGGCCTGTCCAGAACGTTTCGAAACGTGTCATTGCACCGACAGCGTATCACCCATGCTGACCTTGCCCGGGGTCACCACGCTGGCATAGACGCCTAGATTGCCTTCGCTTTCGCGGATCATGGTTTGCATGATCTTGCTGTCGCGCGGCAGGTCGGCAAAGCCATGGGTGGTCATCTGGCAGCGCGGGCAATGCAGCTCGACCTTGAGCGTCGCTGAGCCGATCGTGACCTCTTTGCCGACCCAGGCAAGCTCCGGGAAGGGATCATCGGAAGGGGCATCAAGCAATATGTTGGGCCGGAAGCGGCGGACATCAAACTGGCTGTCGGGCGTGGCCCTGGCCAGCGTGTCGAGCGATTGCTGGGTCAGCAACAGCAGCGGAAAAGCATCGAAATAGGTGCCAAGCGGGCTTTCAAACTCAAACAGTTCGGGCGGAAAGACCGACAGATCGGGCAAGGGAGTGCCTTCGGGCCGGGCGAATACGCGCCGCCATTCCTGTTCCATATCTTCATGGATGGGGGCGCCGCGGCGATAATGATCCAGCGCATCGGCGGGCATGAGCGGCCAGAAGCTGACCGGGCAATTGACCAGTTCGCCCAGCTTTTCGGGCAGGGCGTCATCGCCGGTGCCCAGCACTTCGCCCGAAGGCAGCGTGACTTCCGCGGGCGACGAGCCTTCGGCGGCGGGCTCTTGCGCATAGCGGGCTGAACATTGCATCAGCTCGCGGAAATGTTTCGCGCCCCGAATGCCGCCGCGTTTCTCGTCGCGCACCGCCCACGCCCGGTCGCCGGGAACGCCCTTGGGACCCAGGGTCAACTGATCAAGGCTTTCCCCTGCCATGCTTTTGACGGGGTACCGGTACAAACCTGTTGTGCGAATGCTCATGGCCATAGCCCTCCCTCTTGTGTTTTGGCACAGTAGGGAGCAACCGATACAGACACAACCGGAACTGGGAGCGCCAACCGCCATGACCTCTGAGGTAATCTATTCACCGCCTTTGAAAGCCTGGATCGACTGGATCGAGGCGAGTGTCGATCCCGCCCAGGATGCGGATGGCTTTGCCGAAAGCCTGAACCTGATGCTGGCCGATAATGTCCAGTTTATCAGCCCGGTCGTGTTCACCCCGCAGGTCGGCCGCGCCGTCACCACCGCTTATTTGATGAGCGCGGGCGAGGTGCTGCATGAGGACTTCCACTATGTGTCGATTATCGAGCAGAATGGCCGGGCGGCACTGGAATTTGAATGTGTTGTTGACGGCATCACCGTCAATGGCATCGACCTGATTGACTTTAATGGCGAGGGCAAAATCACCCAGTTCAAGGTGATGGTCCGTCCGCTCAAAGCCATCGGCGCGGTTCGCGAGAAAATGGCTGCCAAGCTTGAGGCTCTCAAATCGGCATAAGGTCCTCACCCCTCGAAAGCGTTGACGGGCGATCCGCCGCTTGGCACACTGCTGTTTAAAATTGAACGCAGTGTTTGGATGCAAACAATAATACAGCATCCGTGCGCGCTGCCGGGGGGACTGGCGTGACAAACAAAACCGACAGGCCGCCATTGGGCGCGCCCACCAAGCTCGCTTACGGCGTGGGCCAGATTGCCGAAGGCGTGCTCAATTCCACGCTCGAGCTGACCTTGCTGTTTTACTACACCCAGATCCTGGGTCTGGGCGGCGCCTTTGTCGGCGCGGCGATCTTTATCGCCCTGTTGTTTGACGCGGTGACCGACCCGCTGGTCGGCATGTTATCGGACAATTGGCAGTCCAAATGGGGGCGGCGGCATCCTTTTATGTACGCCTCCATCATTCCCCTCATGCTGTGCTTTACGCTGCTTTACATGCCGCCCGAAGGGCTTGGCAGTTGGGGATTGTTCGGCTGGCTGCTTGCCTTTGCGGTGCTGACCCGTTTTGCCATGACACTTTATTTCGTCCCGCATACCGCGCAGGGAGCGGAACTGTCAGACGATTATGTCGAGCGCACCTCCATCGTTGCATGGCGCACGATTTTCGGGGCCTTTGGCGGGGTGGCGACCATCACGATCATCTTCATGGTGTTCATGAATGATGGCGGCGAGAACCAGCAACTCCAACTCGATCCGTCCGTCTATCCGCCTATGGCTATGACGTTGGGATTGCTGTTGGGGGCGTCGGTGCTTGTGTCCGCGCTGGGGACCCATTCGGCGATCTGGCGGCTCAAGCAACCCGATGGCGACCGGTCGGGCCTGTCTGCAGGATTGCTCGCCGCCCAGTTCCGCGATGTGGCGGGCAATCCCAACTTCCGTTTTGCGGTTGCGGGCATGACGCTGTTTTTCATCATGGCTGGCACCCACAAGGCGCTGGGGCTGCATATGAACACTTATTTTTGGGAGCTGGATGGCGGCCAGATCACCCAGCTTTTGTACGCCGCCGTAGTTGGCGGGGTGGTTGGCACGCCATTTACGCCCTGGCTGACCAAGCATTTTGAGAAAAAAACCATCTTTGTTGCCGGGGCGCTCATCGTCGTGGCCTTGCAGGTCGCCCCGCCCATGTTGCGGCTGGCGGGCCTGTTTCCCGACAATGGTGATGATCTGGTGGTGACCATTCTGGGCTTCAGCACATTCTTTATGGGCGTGGTTGGTATGCCCGCCGCAGTGGTGGCCAGCGCTTTGCTGGCGGATTTGTGTGATGAGCATGAATGGCTGACCCGGCGGCGTCAGGAAGGCGCATTTTTTGGCGGGATTGCCTTTTCAGCCAAGGCGGCGGCCGGCGGGGGCGCGCTGATTGGCGGTTTTGCCCTCGACTTTCTCAATTTCCCCAGCAGTGCGGAACTCGCCACGACCAGCATCACAGATGGTCAACTGGCCGGGCTTGCCATCACCATTGCCCCTCTCGCGGCCCTGTTCGGCGTGATCTCTGCGGTGTTTTACATGCGCATCACGCTTGACCGGAAACGGCTTGCCCAGGTGCAGCAGGAATTGGCCGACCGCCGCCTTGCCGCCCTTGAATTGAACAGTCCTTGAATTGAAACATGAATTTCTTTCGAAATTTTCTGTTCTGCTGATAGCATCGTGCAGGAATGGGATTGAGTGAAACGGGACAAAGGCGGCAGACCATGCTTTCCACCGAAGAAAAAGCGCAATTTGTAGAGCGCGGCTATGTCATCAAGCAGATCGACCTCAACCAGGACGTGATCGACCGGGCGGTTGATCTGACCTGGTCGCATGTTGAAAGCCATTTTGAGCGCGACAATCCCGACAGCTGGGTGGGCGAGATTGCCGATTCGTGCCGGATCGCGCCGATTTCCAAGCGCCGCGGGCGGCTGAAATTCCGCGAATGTGTGCGCGACACTGACTGGCTGGTCGATATGGTCTATGGCGATCAACAGATCAAAGGCTGGGTGGAAAGTCTGCTGGGCCCCAAAGGCGGGCCGCGCAACAAGATCCGTGGGCTTTACCCGATTTTTCCCTCGCCGACCTCATCTTATCGTGTTGAGGGGGGCATGGATGCCCATCCCTTCCAGATTTGCTGCATCATCTATCTGAACGACACTGATGAGAATTGCGGCGAATTTTCCCTGTGGGAAGGCAGCCACCGCATCATGAAAGACTGTTTCCCCGGCAAAGCCTCGTGGAAAATGCTGTCCAACATGGCCGATCTGCGCGAACGCGCCCAGGAAGAATGCCAGCATGTCACCTTCCCCGGCCCCGCCGGGACGGTGATCCTGTGGCATCATCGCTGCCTGCACACGCCCATCACCAACCGTTCACGCCATGTCCGCCATGCGCTGGTTGCCGATTTCCTGCAAAGCGATTGGGAGCAAAAGCGGGATGAGCCCCATGAGGCGGATATGTGGGCCGATTGGGCGGTGGGGGAAGAGCTGCTCAAAGAACCGGCGCGGCGGGGTCTTTACGCCGCCGAATAGCGGCTTTGTTACAAAATGCCCGGCCAAACGGGTGGGTGAGGCGGTTCGCGCATCACCCAGCCGACCGATAAGTCTTGAAATTCTGATCAGCTTTCCGTAGCTCCGGTGGAACGCTAAAGAGAGTGAGGATGTCATGATCAGAAAAAATCCAAGCGGCGACACCCCCCAAGTGCATGAAGATGCCTTTGTTGATCCCACCGCGATTTTGTGCGGCAAGATCATTGTCGAAGCAGGTGTCTTTATCGGCCCCTATGCGGTGATCCGTGCCGATGAGCTTAAACCCGATGGAACCATGGACCCGATTGTGATCGGCGCAGGCTCCAACGTGCAGGACGGGGTGGTCATCCATTCCAAAGACGGCGCGGCGGTCACCATTGGCCAGCGGGTGTCGATTGCTCACCGCTCCATCGTGCATGGGCCGTGTACAATCGAAAATGATGTCTTTGTTGGTTTCAACTCGGTTCTGTTCAATTGCACCGTCGGTGAGAATGCCGTCATCCGGCACAATTCGGTGCTTGAGGGCTGCGATCTGCCCGCGCGCTTCCATGTGCCGTCGGCCTCGTCGGTCCATTCCAATGACGAGCTGCACAAAATCCCGCAAGTGACGCCCGATGAAGCAACCTTCTCTGAAAGTGTTGTGCAGGCCAACACACGGCTGGTCGAAGGCTATAAGGCGATCCGCAACGAATTTTAGTCATTTGCGGTCCCGCGCAATCAAAAAGGCCCGGCGCGCATGCACCGGGCCTTTTTTCGTGGGTTTTTGGTTGGGGGTCAGACCACAAATGCCAGATCGTCAATGGCAATCTGGGTGCCGCCGCCATCATAGCCCGCATTGACGCCGCCCCAGCTTTCAAACTCAAGCGTGTCGATGGATTTAAAGCCTTCAAATTCGAACTCGACAAAGGTCGGCTCGTCGGCTTTGAGCGCAAATTCGGCAATGGCGGTCACTTCGCCATCATCATAGGCGGTGACGCGCACATTCACGCCATTGTTCCAGGCACCTGTGAAAACGCCGCTTTCGAGATCGAAGTCGGTCAGCCGCGCGATGGTCAGCTTGTTGCCGTCTTCGTTGAACAGCACATTGTCACCTGACACCGCACCGTTCTCATAGCCCGATTCATTGTAGATCGCGCTGCCATTGACGATGCCGGCATCGGCGAAGAAAAAGCCGTTATAGACACCGCTGACCGACAGTTCTTCGGACTGGGCATTTACCACGACATCATCAAAGTCGAGAATGACGTCATTGGTGTCATTGACCGTCACCGCCACGGTTTCGACATTGGAGCCAAGTCCGGTCTGGTCGGTGGCCTGAATATCAACCTCATAGACACCGTCGGTGTCATTGTCATGGGGGGCATCGCCGTCGGGACGGTCGCGAAACTGCAGATCGCCGGTGCGTTCATCTATGTCGAACAGGGCGGCATCAGCCCCCCCGACAATGGCGAACATAAACTCATCACCCGCGTCCACGTCGGTCACCTCGGCCTCGGTGAAGACAGTCAGCATGTTCTCATCAATCGAAATCGCATTTTCAAGATCAAGAACCGGATTGTTCATCGGCGTGTCGGTTTGCGGGGCAACCCCTTCCCCTTCAATGGTGATGGTCATGGTCGCTTTCGACCACAAACCAAAGAAATTGCGCACGGTATATTCGACAACCACCTCTTCGGTCTCGCCCGCATGCAGATAGGAATAGGCGTCCATATTGGGCGTGAATTTAAGCGAGGTGCCATTATTGACGATCTCGACGGTGCCTTTGAAATCGGTCGCGTCATAGCCGCCGATCTTCTTCCAGTGCTGGGCGAAAAACAGGCCCGACCGGTCATTTTTCACCGGATTGAAAACAACGCTTTCATCGCTTTCGGACATGGTGAATGCATCGTCCTTGGCGATGGGGCGAAACAACGGATTTTCGGTGTCGCCCGCAAGATTGATGACTGATTCCAGCAAAAGTGCAGAAACCGGTGTCGGCAGAATAGAAGCCATGTGATCCCCTCCGTTTTGGAGCCGCTATAGGTGTTACTGAGGTGTCTTGGTCGCGAAGTCTTGTCCCGCCACCACCGGCAGGTCGGGCGAAGTCTGGGCCAACGGGCTTAAAGCAGGATTAATGCATATTCACCGCGTTGGATTTTTTGGGGCTGTCCCGCGCAAAAGTCGCGCATTGCGTCCGGCGAGGGGCTGAATTAAGGCTCAACCGGGGAGAGAATGGAGACCATCATGACAGCGCTTTGTCTGAGCGACCGCACCGCCTTGTTTGCGCGGCTTGAAAATCGCCGGTTCGACCTTCTGGTTATTGGCGGCGGCATCACCGGTGCGGGAATTGCGCGGGATGCGGCGCTGCGGGGTTTAAGCGTGTGTCTGGTCGAGGCCGAAGACTTTGCCTCGGGCACGTCAAGCCGGTCGTCCAAGCTTATTCATGGCGGCTTGCGCTATCTCGCTCAGGGGGATTTTGCCGTAGTCCGGGAAGCGGCGCGTGAACGCAAGGCGGTCCGCGCGATTGCCCCCCATCTGGCGCGGCGCAATGATCTGATTGTTCCGGCCAAAACGCTGCTGGAGCTTGCGGTCCTCAAGATCGGGCTGACCCTGTTTGACTGGCTGGGGCAGGTGCCCAGGGCCGAACGTCATCAATTGTGGTTTGCTGACAGGCTGAAGCGTGAAGAGCCGCTGCTGACGCACAAAAATTATCGCGGCGCCATCGTCTATCCCGAATATCTCACCAATGATGCACGGCTGACGGTCGCCAATTTGCGCGCGGCCGCCGGTCTGGGGGCTGAGGTTGCGAACTATGCGCGGGTCACGGGCTTTGTGCTCGACGGGGGCGAAATCAAGGCCGCCCGCGTCACCGGCACAGTACCTGGCGAAGACCGGCAGGCTGAAATCCGCGCCACCAAAGTGGTCAATGCGGCGGGGCCGTGGGTTGATCAGTTGCGCGCGCTTGAAGATGCCGAGGCCGAATGCCGTCTCAAACTCACCAAGGGTATTCATGTCGTGGTGCCACGCGCAAAGCTGCCCTTGGGCCGCACGGTTGTGATGAAAGCGCCTGATGGGCGGATGATGTTTGCCATTCCCTATGGTGAGGCGAGCTATTTCGGCACAACCGACACGTTCTATCCGGACGAGGATTTGTGGCCCGACATCACGCAAGACGATGTGCGCTACACGCTTGAGACCGGCAATCGGGCCTTTGGGACTGATTTGAAATTTGACGATGTCACCGGCCTGTGGTCGGGCATCCGCCCGCTTCTGGCCGAAGAGGGCAAGGACCCCTCTGAAATCTCGCGCAAGGATGAGGTGCTGGACGGCAAGGGCGGGATGATCTCGATTGCGGGGGGCAAGCTGACCGCCTATCGGCAGATGGCCCAGCGCATTGTCGACCGTGTGGAACACGAACTGGGCCGGCCGGTTTCTTCCGCGCCGACGGCCTCGGCGCTGTTGCCCGGCGGCGATGTCGATGAACTCGATGGTCTGATCAGCGCTTTGCAACAGGCGGGTGCGGCGCCTGACCGGGCTGCCACGCTGGCTTATTGTTATGGCTCTGAAGCCATGGCGCTGTGGCATGATGGCGGCGATGCGGCTGCCGAAGCGCGCCATGGCGTGCGCGCCGAAGGCGCGGTGCGGCTGGAAGATTGGTGGGTGCGGCGGACGGCGCGCGCCTGGTTTGATCCCGATGGCGGGCTTTCAGCCCTTGAGGCTGCGGCCGATGCGATGGCGGCGGAACTGGGGTGGGATGCGGACCGCCGCAAAGCCGAGATCGACGCCTGCCGGGCGCGCCATGCCGCGCTTATGGCGCCCGTTTGCGCACCGCAAGATTAAGACAGCCGACCTTGTGAAGCTCTGTCTCGCCGCCTGAAAAGACGCGATCGATTTCAGCGTAAATCTCGGTGAGCGGTTTCCAGTCGGGCGTGGCGGTCGGCGCGTGCGGCCAGATCAGCGCCCCGGCGTTGAACTGCACGGCAATGGACTGGCGGAAGGCCTGTTCATCTTCGCCAAGCCGCGCCATGCCATAGGGCCAATATTCGAGCAAAGCGGCCCGGGTCCGCGACAGGGTTTCCCCGCCGCCGCGAAACAGCAGAGGCTCCGCCCCCTGAATGTCGGATTTGAGCAGGATGGGGCCATCCCAGCCCAGTTCGGCTATGATTGTGTCGAGCGGCCTGGCTGCGACTTTGATAGTTTCGCGGTCCTCTTCTTCCATCCGGCTCTCACCCGCCCCCTTGATGCGGTGGTCACCAAAATTATCCGGCGCGCGTTCAAAGCAAATCTGGGTGTCGTGGTCAGACACGGCGCAGGCGGCGACCGTGGCCTCGACATTATTGGCGTCCAGATTGCGCCGCAAAAGCGCCTGATTGACAGGGTCCGCTTCGATACACAGTGTGGCGGCGATGGTATCGAGGCGGGCAACCGGAACTGCGGTCAGCCCGATATTGGCGCCCGCATCAATATAAAGGCAGCCCGGATGCTCAGCACTTTGGCGGGTAAAGAAATGCACTACATCAAGGCCCCACGCACCGGTGCGCGCATAGGTCCCGAATACGGTCTTGTCGGCGTCTAAACCTTCGAATATGCCGTTCTGACCGGTGGCGCGCTGGGTTTTTAAGTCACTGAGAGGCTCTGGCCGAGACATGAAAGCTGGTCCACACTGTAATGATGATGCGCACACATAGCCGAATTGGGACCCTGCTCACAATCGCGCTGCTTCTTGCGGGGGGCGCGGCCCGGGCCGACACCTATGCGATCTGGTGGAGCCCCGCCCTTGCCAGCCAGTCGGTCGATGCGCTTGAAGAGGCGCGCGACGCGGTCATCGACCCGATTGTAATGAGCAATGGCGCGCGCAGCGAAACCGTATCAGATTGCGCCGCGGTGGCGGACGCGTACAGCCGGGGCTTCCGCCGGATCAAAAAGGGCGATCCCGATCAGGTGCTGACCTGCCGCGCGCTGGCGCAGATTGCGCTGGCCGGTGAGGCGGGCATCAGTTCGTTCCGCGATGCGCCGGTGCCCGACTTTGCGCTCAACCCCAAAGATGTTTTTGCCTTGCCCGCACTGGCTGGTCCGATCAAGGGGTGCGCCGAGACGCTGATTGCCTTGCGCTCGGACCAGACCTGGTGGTCGATGGCCCGGCATCTGCATGTCTATTTTGCAAAACAATCCAGCGGGCCCGCCGATGATGGCCGCGAGGCGGACTCGATCGCCCTTGATCGGGCGCGGCGCGATGATCAAATCGCCCAGGTCAGCCGGGGGCCCGGTGGCCGGCTGGTGATCACCATGGAGGGCCGGATTACCGAGCTGACCCCGCTGGGTCTGGGCGATTTCAATGGTGACGGGCTTGAAGATCTGTTGCTTAAATCCGCCACAAAGGGCCAGCCCGCACGCCTCATCCAGATGACGCAGCTCAAACCCGGCACGGTGATGAGTGTGCTCGACCCGGTCGATCATTTCCGGCCCGTCCTGCATAACTGTCCCGATATCGCCTTGAGCTTTGCCATGGCGGAGTGCCGATGATGCGCGGGCTCGTTTTATGTTTTGTGATGTTTGCGCTTGCAGGGCCCGCGCATGCAACCCTTGCGCCTGAGCTGGAGATTGCCAATCTCGATGCCGTGCCTGCCGCGCTTGACGCGCCGCTTGAGCCGCTCAAACCCGGTGAGGAGGGGGCGCTGGTTCTGGGCCGTGATGTCATCGGCGGGGAAAGCGCCAGGCGGGTTGAGACCTGCCGCGCCATCAATCGGGCGCGCGAGGAAGGCTTCACCCTCATCATGTCCAACCAGACCGCTTTTTTTGCCGACTGGCTGATGGTGCGGTGCGAGGTGCTGGGCATTTTGGAAAGTGCGCACGCGCTGGGCGAGGGGGGCTTGTCCGATGACTGGGCCATCACGGCCCCGGCCCTGTTTTCAAGCCGCACCGATTGCATCGGCAGCTACCGCGCCCTGGCCGCCACGCTCAAAGGTCAAAGCTGGAGCGATTTTGAAACAAACTGGCGGGCCGCGTTTGGCGGGGCGGAGGCCGGACCGGCGCGTTTTGTGTTGCTGGATGATGAACCCGCGCTCAACGGCTTTGCAGAGCAAGGCGCCATCGGGGTGTGGGCCCAGGACGCGCTGCATCTGGGCTTGCGCGACGGGCCGCTTGAAATCCGTATTGAATTGCTGGCCAGCGCTGATCTCAATGGCGACGGGCTGGATGAATGGATCATGCTGCACCGTCTGGAAGACGAGATCAGCGCCATTGAGGAATGGCGCGTGCATCTGTTCACCAAGACCCCGGCGGGCCTGTTTCTCTATCAACCCGAACGCGCCGTCGAAAAATTGCTGATGGCGTGCCCCGACCAGCTGGCCAGCCTGCTGGCCGACCCCTGCCTGCTGGACGCCGATGCGGTTGAGTGACGCGCGCGCTTTGACGCGGTTCTGTCACATCTTGCGCTGCACAATGATGGTTCAAGCTATTGAGATCGTGACGAGGGGGAAGTCATGCGGGGATTGGTCCGGCTTTGCGCGGGCGCAACTTTGGGTGCGCTGTTAACACAGGGTGCATGGGCGCAAGATGCTGCGCTGGTGGAAGAACCGGCGGCTGCGCCGCCCAAGCGCGAACGTCCCAAGCTTGAAGAAATCATCGTCACCGCGCAAAAGCGCGAAGAGAATGTGCAAGATGTGCCGATTTCCATGTCAGCCATCGGCGAGGACGCGATCAAGGACTCCAATATGGAGACCATGAACGACGTCAAACTGTTCACGCCCAACCTGTTTATCGCCGCCACCCCGACCTTGAGCTTTATCTATATTCGCGGGCTGGGCTCGGGCAACAATGACGGCTTTGAACAGGCGGTCGGCCTTTATGTCGACGGCGTCTATTATGGCCGCAGCGCCTATATCAATGATGCTTTCCTGGATTTTTCCCGCATTGAAGTGTTGCGCGGGCCCCAAGGCACGCTGTTTGGCAAGAACACGATTGCCGGGGCGCTGTCGATCTGGACGGGGCGGCCCCACAATGACTGGGAAGTTGGCGGCGATGTGCTGATCGGCGAATTCAACCAGCGCCGGGTCAACGCCGTGGTCAATGTGCCGATCATCGAAGACAAGCTCGCCATGCGGTTTGCCGCGACCTACAATGAGCGCGTCGGTCACACCAAAAACATCTTCCGTGACATTGACGAGCTCAATATCGACCGCATCGCCGCGCGCGGCAAAGTGCTGTTCACGCCGACCGACAATTTCGACATGGTGTTGAGCTTTGAGTGGAGCCAGCTGCAGGACAATGGCCCCGCCTTCCAGTTCATCGATCTGCAAAACGACGCGCGTCAGGTCCACAGCCTGTTCTGTGATGATTGTGTCGAGGATGATGACCCGCGCACCAATCAGACCGACACGCCCAGCCGGGATGAGCGCTGGACCCGCACCATCAATCTGACGTCGACCCTGACACTGGGCGAATATGATCTGACGGCCGTGTTCGGCTATTCAGGCTTCAATGAAGACACGTTCTTTGATGCCGATATGGGCCCCGCCCCGCTTGTGCACTGGTTCAATGATGACGCCTATGATCAGGCGAGCGCCGAGATCCGCATCGCATCGCCCTTGGGTGAGTTTGAATATGTGGCGGGCATTTACGGGTTCTGGAACCGTTTCGACACCAATTCGGAAGTGCGCATCTTCACCACCGATGAACCCGGCACGCGGCTGGTGAACATCAATCTGCCGATCCCCGGGGTCGGCTCTCTGCTTGATCTGGTCCGCCCGGTGCTTGAGCCCTTGCTCGACCCCGCCTTCTTGTTGGCCGATCCCTTGCTGGTCACGCTGGTCGCTGATGCGCTTGATCAAACTTTTGTGCAGGAAACCTATACGCTGGCCGCCTTCGGTCAGGCGACATGGAACGTCAATGACAAGCTGGCGCTGGTGCTGGGTCTGCGTGTGGGCTGGGAGCGCAAGGATGCGCAGATTGTGCAGTCCTTCCGCTCCACCGGTATCTTGTTGATGCAGGCGTTGGGGCTGACCGAGTATGAGCTTGATGACAGCCGCACCGAGATCAATTTTGCTCCCAAAGTGTCGGCCAAATATTACTGGACGCCCGACATCATGACTTATGCGACGGTTGCGCGGGGCTTCAAGGCCGGCGGCTATAACCCCTTTGCGCCGACACAGGATCAGGCGACCTTTGATCAGGAATTTGCCACCACGTTTGAAACCGGGGCAAAGCTGACATTGTGGGATGGCCGGGCAACGCTGAATGTCGGGCTTTATCATTCGCGCTTCAAGGATTTGCAGGTCTCCGTCGTTACCGGCACGGGCAGCCAGTTCATCGTCGATAATGCGGCAGAGGCGAAAACCCAGGGCGTCGAAATCGACGCCACGGTGCTCGCGCTCGATGATCTTTTGATCATTGGTACGCTGGGTTTTATCGATGGCCGCTATGTCAGCTTCACCAACGGGCCGTGCCAGTCCGAGGTGGATGCCGACGCTTGTGATCTGTCGGGCAAGTCGCTCGACAGCGCGCCGCGCATCAATGGCTCGGTCTCGGCGAACTATTTCATTCCGCTATTCAATTGGGGCTTTGGTGCCTTTGTTGGTGCCGATGCGATCTATACCGGCGATACCCATCTGGTGGCCGACCGTGATCCGCAAGGCTTCCGCGAAGGCTTCTGGCAGTTCAATGCACGGGCGGGTTTCCGCGATATTGACGAGCGCTGGACTTTTGTGGTGCAGGCCAAGAATGTCACTGATGAAGAGGTGCTGGCCGCCGCATCGGATGTCACCTTGTTCTCAGGCTCGTTCTTCGGGGTTTATGATGTGCCCCGGCTGGTGTCGGCGGAACTGCGGGTGAGCTTCTAGTCAGCGGGGTAAAAGTCTGCCCTGAGCTGTTCAAAGTCCCGCCAGGTGAGGGGCTGCGCCGTAATGGCGGGACCTTCAAGGTCGAGTATGGCTACAAGTCCGACCTGAACATGCCCCCTCAGCTTGAGGCCCCCTTAGCTTGAGATTGTGACATTCAATCCCGGCTTCGGACGGCTATTGCCCCCCGTTGAACAATCAGATCCGATTGACCCGTTGTCAGGGAAATTCGCGGGTTGAGGGAGCGTCACTGCGCTCTTGTGATTTGAGCATCTTATCAATCTCAAAATCAGTGATGAAAGCGATGGCATACCCCCGATCCGCTTTCATGAGCGCAACGGAGGTGTTGTAAATCAGGGTTCCCCATTTCGGGGTTTCGAAAAATTCCAGCAAGACCTTGTCTTTGCCGTCGCGCTTGTCCTTGAACCAGACGATCGGCGTAATTGCGAAATATGCCGAATCGGGTTCTTCGATCTCAAGATATCCCTCTTTCCAAGTCCATATGGGGTTATCGAGGGCGGTTGCCAGCGCACCGATTTCGGGATTTTGCGGCGTCACTTGAACACTGAGCATGCCAGGAAAAGTTTCCATCGGAATGTCAGTGGCAAAAGCCCGGGCCACCGATTTCCAATTCGGTGCCGGGCTGGAAGGGGTCTCCGCAATTTCCGATAGAAGATGGAGGTTTGAACAGCGTTCGAATTCATTCAGGGACGCACGATCAAGCTCTCCGATATCTCTATCGAGTTCATCATAGTGATTAATAACGTCAGCGCAGCTTTCCAAATTTGGATCGAAGTGGAGTAAGGCCGCCGCGTATGGCGAAATTTCAACAGAAGCCTCGACGGATCTGTAGGCTCTCCAGTCTTGTTCAAACTCAGTGGAATAAAAAAATGGTTCCGCAAGCGCGGATTTGCCAATAAGTGCAAACCCAGCGATTGCTGCCAACAGGAGTTGCTTCCAACAATGGTCAATCATCAACTTGATCGCCTGCACTTGGATGCTCCATCGAAATGGGAGTGTTGTCTAATTCCTGATTTGGGCGAGGAGTGGGGCGTGGGACATCAGTGCGCAACGGATGGGGGAGAGGGCGAGGAATGGGATCGCCATACTCATCGTGCCACGACTGAGGTTTCGGGGACTTGAGTCCTAAATGCGCCCTTAGCACTGCAGCTTCCTTTTTTCGCCTTCTGTCGATTGATCGTTGCATCTTGGTCAATTCTTTGGAACTACGGCTCACATCGAACCAGTCTTCGAGCTCTAACGCGACGTGCTCCCACCTTCCGTTTAGCGAATTGTACCACAAATTCTTGGCTTTGCTTTGAATGTCGCCTTCATTGAAGGCTACGGAGAGCAAAACGGCTTGTGCGGCGGGTGGAAGTTCTTGAAATTTGGTGTTTGAAAAATTGTTGCGATCATTGTTGAAGCGATCAGCGAGTTGGTTTGCTTTAAGCGTAAAGACTTTCTGATCCAGCTCCAGTCCTTCCGCAGGCGTCAGTTCCACAATCAGATCTTTACCGAGTGCATCTCGTGCTGCAATTCCGGTTTGATTAGCAAACTTTCCGATCTTTTTGAGAAGATCAGGTGATAATCCCAACCGCTCCAATTCAGAATGACTATGCACTCCCACGTCAAAGCCAGTTGCAAACGTTGCGCCTGAGTTGCCGCCGGGCCAATGGCCATCAAGGCTGCTTCCACCTTCGAGTTCATCAATAAGAGGCAGACCAATTTGCCAAGCTTCTTTGGGAAGTTTGGACTTTTGAGCGAGTATATCCGCCATCGCATTCGTCATTTTCCGCCGATCGGGCGTCGGTCGCGGAATCATCTGGCCTTTAAGAAGCGCATCCTTATCAGGCCGCGCGTGGGGCCGTGGGTGAGAGGGATTTGTCATTATGAACTCCTATCTGATTCAATGGTTCCTCCACCCACGCTCAAAAAGAACATAACACGAACAAAATCGAGTTTCAATCCCTGCGTCCCCGCGTCCGACTTTTTTTCACCGCCCGAAGGCGGCAGTGTGGCGCGAGGACGGCAAAGTTGGGATGGCATGACGGACGGACCGATTGCGCGCTACCGGGCGCTCACTGAAGGCGGGGTGATCACCAAGGACCCCGCCCAGGAGCTTGCGGCCGAAAAGCTTGAAGCGCTGCATCACAGGCTTTTGGAAACTCCTGCGCGGGAAAGCGCCAGCGGGTTGCGCGGCCTGTTTTCGCGCAATCGCAAAGACCCCAAATCCGAGACCGAAACCCGCACCGATTATCAGGGCCTGTATCTCTATGGCGGGGTGGGGCGCGGCAAGTCGATGCTGATGGATCTGTTTTTCGACGGCGCGCCGGTGACGCACAAACGCCGGGTTCATTTCCACGCCTTCATGCTTGAGGTGCATGCCGAGGTTCATCGCTGGCGCAAGATGGACAAGAAGGCGCGCGCCAGGGAATGGGGGGCAAGCTTCGCCAAGGATGATGATCCGATCCCGCCGGTGGCCAGCCGGATTGCCGATGCCGCCCATCTGTTGTGCTTTGATGAGTTTCAGGTCAGTGATGTGGCCGATGCGATGATCCTCTCGCGGCTGTTCACCGTGCTGTTTGCGCGCGGGGTTTGGGTGGTGGCAACCTCGAACCGCGCCCCCCATGAGCTTTATCAGGGCGGGCTCAACCGGCCGCTGTTTGAACCCTTTATTGCCCTGACGGTGGAGCGGCTTGATGTGCTGCATCTCGACAGCGCCACAGATTACCGGCTCAACCGGCTGAAGGGCCATCGGGTCTATCATGCGCCCTGGGGGGCCGGGGCCACCCGTGCGCTCAATCAGAGTTTCAAGGATTTGACCGATGCCGAAGGCGGCGCGCCCTCTATCTTGACGGTGCAGGGGCGGACCTTGCCGGTGCCCGAACAGGCGCGCGGTGTGGCGCGGTTTTCGTTTGAGGATCTGTGCGCGAAACCGTTGGGGGCGGCCGATTATCTGGCGGTGGCCGATGCCTTTCACACTGTGCTGATCGACGATATCCCCGCTTTGTCACCGGCCAAACGCAATGAAGCCAAGCGCTTCGTCACGCTGATCGATGCGCTTTATGAAAATAAAGTCCGGCTGATTTGCTCCGCCGAGGTCGAGGCGACAAAGCTTTATCCGTCCGGCGATGGGGCGTTTGAATTTGAACGGACCGTTTCGCGTCTGCTTGAAATGCAGTCCGACGCCTATCTGTCGGCCAGAAGCGGCGCGGCGTGACGCCCCTTGCGCCCACCCGCCCGATGGCGTAGGGGAAGCCAATTTTTCGATGAGCAGAACTCTTGGAGGGATCCCATGGCACGCAAAAAGATTGCGCTGATTGGCGGGGGCCAGATTGGCGGCACGCTCGCCCATCTGACCGGATTGAAGGAATTGGGCGACGTCGTCCTGTTTGACATTGTCGAAGGCCTGCCCCAGGGCAAGGCGCTCGACATTGCCGAAAGCTCGCCCGTTGACGGCTTTGACGCCGCCTATGCCGGCACCAACACCTATGAAGCCATTGCAGGCGCCGATGTCGTCATTGTCACCGCCGGTGTGCCGCGCAAGCCGGGCATGAGCCGCGATGATCTGTTGGGCATCAACCTCAAAGTTATGAAGTCGGTCGGCGAAGGCATCGGCCAATATGCGCCGGACGCCTTTGTGATCTGCATCACCAACCCGCTCGATGCCATGGTTTGGGCGCTGCAGAAATATTCGGGCCTGCCGACCGAGAAAGTCGTGGGCATGGCCGGTGTGCTCGACAGCGCGCGCTTCCGCTACTTCCTGTCCGAAGAATTCAACGTCTCGGTCAAAGACGTCACCGCCTTTGTGCTCGGCGGTCATGGCGACACCATGGTGCCGCTCAGCCGCTATTCGACGGTTGCGGGTATCCCGATCACCGATCTGGCCAAAATGGGCTGGACCACCGATGAGCGGATTGCCGAGATTGAACAGCGCACCCGTGACGGCGGTGCCGAGATTGTCGGCCTGCTGAAAACCGGCTCGGCCTTCTACGCGCCTGCCGCGTCGGCCATTGCGATGGCTGAAAGCTATCTCAAAGACCAAAAGCGCGTCCTGCCCTGCGCGGCCTACCTGACCGGCCAATATGGCAAAGACGGCATGTATGTCGGTGTGCCGGTGGTGATCGGTGAAACCGGTGTCGAGCGCATTGTCGAGGTTGAACTCAGCGCTGACGAGCAAAGCCAGTTTGATCATTCGGCCGGGTCGGTCGAAGGCCTGATCGAAGCCTGTAAGGGTATCGCGCCCGAGCTTGCTTAAGCATGGTTTGAAGCGTTTGGGCTGAACAAACCGGCCCAAACGACTGACTTTCTGTCAGAAAAGCCCGGTGCACGGCATGTGTGCCGGGCTTTTTGCGTCTTTCTCGTAAAATTCGACCAAAGTCATACTCAGGGGCGGTTGCGCGCGGGGTGCTTGGTGCTATAACAGCCCCACTTTTCAATCCTGGGGGCCTTTCGGCAGCGGAGCCGGAAGCTTCTGTCTTCAGCGTCCGATCCGGGGGCTTATTCAATGAATATCCATGAGTATCAGGCCAAACAGGTCTTGGGCAAATTCGGCGTTCCCGTGCCGAATGGCAAAGTGGCGTACACGCCTGACGAAGCGGTCAAAGTGGCCGGCGAGTTGGAAACGGGCGTCTATGTCGTCAAGGCCCAGATCCATGCCGGTGGCCGCGGCAAAGGCGGCGGCGTCAAAGTCGTCAAAACCAAGGACGAAGTCCGGGCCGAAGCTGAGCGCATGCTCGGCATGACCCTTGTGACCCATCAAACGGGTCCCGAAGGCAAGCTGGTCCGCAAAGTCTATGTCGAGGAAGGCACCGCCATTGCGCGCGAGCTTTACCTGTCGGCGCTGGTGGACCGCGCAACCTCGCGCATTTCGTTCATCGTCTCGACCGAAGGCGGCATGGACATTGAAGAGGTGGCGGCCGAGACGCCGGAAAAAATCCTCACCCTGACGGTTGATCCCGCCAGCGGCATTTCAGGCCATCATGGCCGGTCGATCGCCTATGCGCTCGGCCTTCAGGGCGACCAGGTCAAGCAGGGTGTGAAACTCATCCAGTCGATCTACAAGGCGTTTCAGGAAACCGATGCGGCGATGATCGAGATCAACCCGCTGGTTGTTACCGAAGCGGGCAATCTGGTGTGCCTGGATGCCAAAGTCGGCTTTGACGAGAACGCCCTGTTCCGTCATCCCGATCTCGCCGAACTGCGCGACCCCGATGAAGAAGACCCCGCCGAGCGCGAAGCCAAGAAACATGATCTGGCTTACATCAAGCTCGACGGTGCGATTGGCTGCATGGTCAATGGTGCGGGTCTGGCCATGGCAACGATGGATATCATCAAGCTTTATGGCGGTGAGCCGGCCAACTTCCTCGATGTCGGCGGCGGTGCCTCGAAAGAGAAAGTCACCGAGGCCTTCAAGATCATCCTGTCTGATCCCAATGTCGAAGCGATCCTGGTCAACATCTTCGGCGGCATTATGCGCTGTGATGTGATCGCCGAGGGCGTTGTCGCAGCCGCACGGGAAGTGTCGCTGTCGGTTCCGCTGGTTGTCCGTCTGGCGGGCACCAATGTGGAGCTTGGCAAGAAGATCCTCGAAGAAAGCGGCCTGCCCATCGTGTCGGCCGACGATTTGAACGACGCGGCCGAGAAGGTCGTGAAAGCCCAGAAGGAAGCCTAAGCGATGTCAGTTCTCGTTTCCAAAGACACGAAGGTCATCTGTCAGGGCTTCACCGGCTCTCAGGGCACGTTCCACACCGAACAGGCGATTGCTTACGGCACGCAAATGGTCGGTGGTGTGACCCCGGGCAAAGGCGGCTCTGAACATCTGGGTCTGCCCGTGTTCGACACGGTTGCCGATGCGGTCAACAAGACCGGCGCCACCGCGACCGCCATCTATGTGCCGCCGCCCTTCGCGGCGGACGCGATCCTTGAGGCGATTGCGGCAGGCATTGAGCTTGCCGTGTGCATCACCGAAGGCATTCCGGTGCTCGACATGGTGAAGGTCAAGCGCGCGCTGCAAGGTTCAAACACACGGCTGGTTGGTCCCAACTGCCCCGGCGTGATCACGCCTGATGAGTGCAAGATCGGCATTATGCCCGGTCACATTCACAAGCGTGGCAAAACCGGCATTGTCTCGCGCTCCGGCACGCTGACCTATGAAGCGGTGGCGCAAACCACCGCTGCGGGTCTTGGCCAGTCCACCTGTATCGGTATTGGCGGTGACCCGGTCAACGGCACCAACTTTATCGACTGCCTCGACATGTTCCTGGGCGATGATGAAACCGAATCGATCATCATGATCGGTGAGATCGGCGGATCAGCCGAAGAAGAGGCGGCGGATTTCCTCAAACAGTCCAAAGTCAAAAAGCCGATGGTTGGCTTTATCGCGGGCACTACAGCCCCTCCGGGCCGTACCATGGGCCATGCGGGCGCAATTGTCTCTGGCGGCAAAGGCGGTGCTGACGATAAGATCGAAGCCATGAAGTCGGCCGGAATTGTGATGTCGGCCAGCCCGGCATCGCTTGGAACGACTTTGGTTGAGGTGCTGAACGGCTGATCTTTTTCACGATTGAGTGGAAAAGACCAAGCGCAGCGCCCAGATAAATAGCGGGGCCGCGCGGATCGGCCCCGTCCTTGCTGGATTTGGCCGGCGGTCCCGTGAAATGGCTTGCCGGCCTTCGTGACGACGCGGGTGTGCGCATGACCGACAATGCTTCTGAACATGACAGCTCTCCCCTCAGCAATGAGGTGATGGAGAAAACCGCCTTTTTGTATGGCGGCAATGCGGTCTTTATCGAACAGCTTTATGCCCGCTATGTGAAAAATCCCGCTTCGGTGGATGAAAGCTGGCGCGCCTTTTTTGAGGGCCTGGGTGATGAGCCCGCTGATGTGACCGGCAATGCCGATGGCGCAAGCTGGCAGCGGCCCGACTGGCCGATTGCCGCCAATGGCGAAATGGTTGCCGCGCTCGACGGCAATTGGGGCGCGCTTGAGCCGGTGATGGCCGAAAAGATTTCCGCCCGCCAGCCTTCTGCGGGTGCTGACGATATTCGGTCCGCCACGCTTGATTCGGTGCGTGCGATCATGCTGATCCGCACTTACCGCGTGCGGGGCCATCTCAAGGCCAACCTCGATCCGCTCAAGATGGAAGCCACCCAGCCCCATCCCGAGCTGGACCCGGCCTCTTACGGCTTTGGCCCCGAAGACTGGGACCGCGAAATCTTCCTTGATTATGTGCTCGGCCTTGAAAGCGCCAACATGCACCAGATCATGGAAATTCTGGAGCGGACCTATTGCGGCTCGATCGGTGTGGAGTTCATGCACATTGCCGACCCCGATGAAAAAGCCTGGATCCAGCAGCGCATTGAGGGCGTTGATAAGGAAATCGATTTCACCGAGAAGGGCAAGAAGGCGATCCTGAACAAATTGATCGAGGCTGAAGGCTTCGAGAAATTCCTCAATGTCAAATATACCGGCACCAAGCGCTTTGGCCTGGATGGCGGCGAGGCACTGATCCCCGCCATGGAAGCGATCATCAAGCGCGGCGGTGCACTCGGCGTGCGTGAAATCGTGCTCGGCATGCCCCACCGGGGCCGCCTGAACGTGCTCGCCAATGTGATGAAGAAGCCCTATCGGGCGATTTTCCATGAGTTTCGCGGCGGCTCGGCCAATCCCGACGATGTCGAAGGCTCAGGCGATGTGAAATATCACCTCGGCTCCAGCTCGGACCGCGATTTTGACGGCAATCTGGTGCATCTGTCGCTGACCGCGAACCCTAGCCATTTGGAGGCGGTCAACCCCGTCGTGCTCGGCAAGGTCCGTGCCAAGCAGTTCCAGCGCAAGGATCGCGCGCGCACCGAGGTGCTGCCCATCCTGTTGCATGGTGATGCCGCTTTTGCCGGACAGGGTGTTGTGGCGGAATGTTTTGGTCTGTCGGGGCTCAAAGGCCACCGCACAGGCGGGACGATCCATATTGTGGTGAACAACCAGATCGGCTTTACCACCAGCCCAATCTATTCGCGCTCCTCACCTTATCCGTCCGATGTTGCAAAAACGGTTCAGGCGCCGATCTTCCACGTCAATGGCGATGACCCCGAGGCGGTCACCCATGTCTGCAAGATTGCCACCGAGTTCCGTCAGCGTTTCCATTCCGATGTCGTGGTCGACATGTTCTGCTATCGCCGCTTTGGTCACAATGAAGGCGATGAGCCGAGCTTCACCCAGCCGATCATGTACAAAAAGATCTCCAAGCAACCTTCCACGCGGCAGATCTACACCCAAAAGCTGATCGGTGAGGGCCTTGTCAGTGAGGCCGAAGCCGAAAAGATGGCGAACGACTTCCATCAGGAGCTTGAGGTCGAATTTGAAGCCGGCAACGCCTTCAAGCCCAACAAGGCCGACTGGCTTGATGGCCGCTGGGCGGGCCTTGGCTTGCCCGATGATGATGATCGCCGCGGCCAGACCGGGGTTGAGCTTGATGTGCTCAAACAGATTGGGGAGAAGCTGACAACCGTGCCGGAGGATCACAATATCCACCGCACGCTCAAGCGGGTTCTCAAGCAGAAGAAAGAAATGATCGACACGGGCGAGGGCATTGACTGGGCCACCGCCGAAGCGCTCGCATTCGGCACGCTGCTCAAGGAAGGCTTCCCCGTTCGCCTGTCGGGTCAGGATTCAGGCCGCGGCACCTTCTCGCAACGCCATTCGGTGCTGGTTGATCAGGAAACCGAGGCGCGGTTTGAACCGCTCAACAATATTGCGGACGATCAGGCCCGCTATGAAGTCATCGATTCCATGCTGTCGGAAATGGCTGTGCTGGGGTTTGAATATGGCTATTCGCTGGCCGAGCCCAACTCGCTCGTGCTGTGGGAGGGCCAGTTTGGTGACTTCGCCAATGGCGCGCAGGTGATCATTGACCAGTTCATTGCGGCGGGTGAAATCAAATGGCTGCGCATGTCGGGTCTCGTCATGCTTTTGCCGCACGGCTATGAGGGCCAGGGTCCTGAGCACAGCTCCGCCCGGCCTGAGCGGTATCTGCAAATGTGCGCCGAAGACAATATGCAGGTCGCCAACTGCACGACGCCGGCGAATTATTTCCACATTCTGCGCCGTCAGGTACACCGGCCCTTCCGCAAGCCGCTCATCCTGATGACGCCGAAATCCCTGTTGCGTCACAAGCTGGCGCGCAGCTTCATGCATGACATGACGCCCGACACAAGCTTCCACCGCGTGTTGATCGACGGTGCCGAGGCCATGCCGGGAACCAGCGTGGCGCTCAAGCCCGACACTGAGATCAAGCGGGTCGTGCTGTGCACCGGCAAGGTCTATTTTGATCTGTTCGAGGAACGCGAGAAACGCGGGATCGACGATGTTCACCTCATCCGGGTCGAACAGCTTTATCCCTTCCCCTACAAATCGCTGATCAATGAGCTCAAGCGCTTCCCCAATGCCGACTGTGTTTGGTGTCAGGAAGAGCCGAAAAATATGGGGGCCTGGTTCTTTGTCGAGCCCCTGATCGAATGGTGTCTCGATAAGGCGTCGGCCAAGGTTGGCCGTCCCGCTTATGCAGGCCGCGCGGCTGCGGCATCGCCCGCCACCGGCCTTATGTCCAAACATATCGCGCAGCAACAGGCTTTGATCGACGAAGCGCTGAGCGTTGACTAATCCCGATTAAGGAGCACGTCCCATGACGACTGAAATTCGCGTCCCCACGCTGGGTGAGAGCGTGACCGAAGCGACGGTTGCCCAATGGTTCAAGGCCGAAGGCGAGTTCGTCAACGCCGATGAACCGCTGTGCGAGCTTGAAACCGACAAGGTGACGCTTGAGGTTCCCGCCCCCGCATCGGGCGTTCTGGCCAAGATCATTGCCGGTCCTGATGACACGGTTGAGGTCAATGCGCTGCTCGGCGAAATTGATGAAAGCGCCAGCGCAGGCGAGGCCAAGCCCGCCCCGGCCGCCCAGGAAACCAAATCCGAACCGGCACCGGCTGCCGGCGGTCCGCAAAAGCCTGCTGATGCGCCCCATGCGCCTTCGGTTCAGCGCGTGGCTGCTGAAAAAGGCATGGACCCCAATGCGATTGACGGCACCGGCCCCGGCGGCCGGGTGACCAAAGGCGATGCCCTGGCGGCCACGCCCGCGCCTGCTGCCGCGCCACCGGCTGCGCCGCGTGAAACCGGCCCGCGCGAAGAACGTGTGCGCATGACGCGCCTGCGCCAGACCATTGCCCGGCGGTTGAAGGAAGCCCAGAACACGGCCGCCATGCTGACCACGTTTAACGAAGTCGACATGACCGAAATCATGGCGCTGCGCAATTCGGTCAAAGGCGAGTTTGAGAAGAAACACGGCGTCAAGCTCGGCTTTATGAGCTTCTTCGTCAAAGCCTCGATTGCCGCGCTGAAAGAACTGCCCGCGGTCAATGCCGAGATTGACGGCACTGATATTGTCTACAAGAACCATTATGATATCGGCGTTGCGGTCGGCACCGAAAACGGCCTCGTTGTTCCAGTGGTGCGCGATGCCGATCAGATGGGTTTTGCCGACATTGAAAAAGAGATCGGCAATCTGGGCAAGAAAGCGCGCGATGGCAATCTTTCCATGGCCGATCTGCAAGGCGGCACCTTCACCATTTCCAATGGCGGCATTTACGGCTCGCTAATGTCGACGCCGATCCTCAATGCGCCGCAATCGGCCATTCTGGGTATGCATAAAATTCAGGAACGCCCGATGGTGGTGAATGGCGAGATCAAAATCCGCCCGATGATGTATCTGGCGCTCAGCTATGATCACCGCATCATTGACGGCAAGGAAGCGGTGACCTTCCTGGTGCGGTTAAAAGATAATCTTGAGCAGCCCAACCGCCTGCTTGTTGATCTGTAAGGACTGGTGTGATGAGTGATGCATACGACCTTGTTGTCATCGGGGCGGGCCCCGGCGGCTATGTTGCGGCCATCCGCGCGGCGCAGAACGGGCTGAAAACCGCCTGCATCGACAAGCGCGGCGCGCTGGGCGGCACATGCCTCAATGTCGGCTGTATCCCGTCCAAAGCCCTGCTGCATTCGACCGAGCTTTACGAGATGGCCCATCACGACTTTGACGGGCTCGGCATCGAGACCAAAAAGGTCGAGATGAATATTGAAAAGCTCATGGCCTATAAAACCGAAGTGGTTGACGGGCTGACCGGCGGCATTGATTTCCTGTTCCAGAAAAACAAGGTCACCCGCATTGACGGCACCGCCACCATCACCGCGCCGGGCAAGGTGTCTGTTGCGCTCAATGATGGTGGCGCGCAGGAGCTTGAGGCGAAAAATATTCTGATCGCGACGGGGTCGGAACCTGCCAGCCTGCCTTTCATCGAAATTGATGAAGAGCGCGTGGTCAGCTCGACCGGTGCCTTGGCCCTGCCTGAAGTGCCCAAGAAAATGGTCATGATCGGGGCGGGCGTCATCGGGCTTGAGCTTGGCTCGGTCTGGGCGCGACTTGGCTCCCAGGTCACCGTCATCGAATTTCTGGACCGGATTACGCCGGGCATGGATTCAGAAATTGCCAAGCAGTTCCAGCGCACGCTCAAAAAACAGGGTTTTGACTTCAAACTCTCCACGAAAGTCACCGGCGTTGAGCGCAAGGGCGACAGCGTCACCGTGACGGCCGAGCCGGTCAAAGGCGGAGACGTGGAAAGCTATGAGGCGGACGTTGTGCTCGTCGCCATTGGCCGCAAGCCCTATACGGACGGGCTTGGCCTTGACGCTGTCGGCGTCAAGATGACCGACCGCGGCGTGGTTGAGGTTGATCACAATTTCAAGACCAATGTGGACGGCATTTATGCCATCGGTGATGTCATCCCCGGACCCATGCTGGCCCACAAGGCCGAAGATGAGGGGCTTGCTGTGGCCGACCATCTCGCGGGCAAGTGGAGCCATGTCAATTACGGCGTGATCCCCGGTGTGATCTATACCCACCCCGAAGTGGCGTCGGTCGGCAAGACCGAAGAAGAGCTGAAGGAAGCGGGCATCGCCTACACCAAGGGCAAGTTTCCCTTTGCCGCCAATTCGCGCGCCAAGGCGATCCAGCAGACCGAAGGCTTTGTCAAAGTGCTGGCGTCGAAAGACACCGATCTCGTGCTCGGTGTGCACATTATCGGCCCCGGTGCCGGTGAGCTGATCGGCGAAGCGGGTATGGCGATGGAGCTTGGCGCCTCATCGGAAGACATGGCGCGCACCTGTCATGCGCACCCCACCATGTCCGAAGCCGTCAAGGAAGCGGCCATGTCCACGACCGGAAAACCCGTCCACTCCTAAGGTGTGAGAACGCTGTACCGGATCTCACCGGTATTTCCCCTGGCCGCCGACTGGCGGCCCGGCGGACTTTTCCGCCGCCCACGCGGAGGCAAGCGGCTCAAGCCGCGACAGCCGTGAGCGCGAAATTAGGCGCTGCGCGCCTTGCTGGCCATTTCATACACGTCTTTCGAGCGCGACCCTTGAGCGGTGAGGATGGCATCCAGCGCATCCTTCATTGCGCTTGCGCGGGCGGCATCAAAGCGCCGCCATTGGCCGAGCGGGGCAACAAGGCGCGCGGCAATCTGGGGATTGATGGCATCAAGCGCCAAAATGCGGTCGGCGAGGAAGCGGTAGCCCGCCCCGTCTGCCCGGTGGAAGCCCACCGGGTTTGAGCTGGCATAAGCGCCGATCAGGCTGCGCACCTTGTTGGGGTTCTTCATCGAAAAGGCAGGATGATCGAGAAGGGCCTCCACCGCACTCAGCGTCTCGGCATGGGGCCGGACTGCCTGAACCACAAACCATTTGTCGATGACATGGGGGTTTTTCTCAAAGCGCTGATAGAAGCTGTCGAGCGCCTCGGCCCGCGCGCTTTCATTCGATTGCAGATTAAGCGCATGAAGGGCGGCCATCCGGTCGGTCATATTGGTGGCACCATCAAAGGCGGTGTGCGGCAGGGGGGCGGCCTCGCGGTCGCTTTCCAGCCGGGCGAGCAGCATGAGCGCGGTGTTTTTGAGCGCGCGTTCACCGGCTGATTGCGCATCGGGGCTGAATGGCGCGTTGGATTGCAAACCGTGATAGGTGGCCATCAAGGCGTCTCGATGCTCCTGCGCAAGCGCCTGCATGAGCCGTTCGCGCGCCATATGGATGCGGTCCACATCAACCGTTGCCATCTGGTCGGCGAGATAGTCTTCAGAGGGCAGGCTCAACAGTTCGGCCTTGAAGGCCGGATCAAGGCCCTCATCTTTGAGCACGGTGCCGAATGCCTCTATGAAACGGTCGGCGGGTTCAAGCCCGCGTCCCGCCTGAAGGGCCGACACCCAGCCCAGAACCAGCCTTGTGGCAAAACTCTGCGCGGCCTCAAAGCGGGCAAACGGATCAGGGTCAAATGCCATCAGATGCGCGGCATCATCATCCCCCAGCTCGCGATGCACAATGACCGGTGCGGCAAAGCCGCGATTGACCGACAGGACCGGGCGGGTGGGGACATTGTCAAATGTGATGGTCTGCTCAGCGCTTTGCAGAATTTGGGCCGCAGGATCGGGGCTGACCCCTTCAAGGTCGCGGCCATCGGGACCGACAAGGCCAAGGCCCAGCGGAATGACCAGCGGGTCTTTTGCGGGCTCCCCCGGTGTGGGGCTGGTTTCCTGCCGGACGCTCAGCACATAACGCTGTGCGCGTTCATCATAAGTGCCTGTATAGGTGACGTGGGGTGTGCCGGCCTGGCTATACCAGCGCATGAAATGACCCAGATCGCGCCCTGTCGCGTCTTCCATGGCGCGCACAAAATGCTCGCACGTCACCGCCTGGCCATCATGGCGGTCAAAATACAGATCGCTGCCTTCGCGGAAACCTGCTGTACCGACCAGCCTTTGCAGCATGCGCACGACTTCCGCGCCTTTTTCATAAACGGTGGCGGTGTAGAAATTATTGATCTCGATATAGCTTTCGGGCCGCACCGGATGGGCGAGCGGCCCGGCATCTTCGGGGAACTGGCGGGCGCGCAACTGGCGGACATCCTGAATGCGCTGAACCGGCGCCGACCGCATATCGGCCGAGAAATGCTGATCGCGGAAAACAGTAAAGCCTTCTTTCAGCGACAGCTGGAACCAGTCGCGGCAGGTGACCCGGTTGCCCGACCAATTGTGGAAATATTCATGGGCGACGACCGACTCGATAAAGGCATAGTCCATATCGGTTGCGGTCTCAGGGTCAGCCAGAATGAATTTTGCATTAAAAACATTGAGGCTTTTGTTTTCCATCGCGCCCATATTGAAATCGGACACGGCCACAATGTTGAACAGGTCGAGATCATATTCCCGGCCATAAGTGTCTTCGTCCCATTTCATGGAACGTTTGAGCGCATCCATGGCGTAGGCGGCACGCGGGGTTTCGCCCTTTTCGACAAAGATGCGCAAAGCGACGGTGCGGCCCGATTGGGTGGTGAAACTGTCTACCAGACAATCAAGCGCGCCTGCGACCAGTGCAAACAGATAGCTTGGCTTGGGGTGGGGGTCATCCCACACCGCTTCGTGCCGCCCGCCGTCGAGGTCCTGCTGAGAGACCAGATTGCCGTTAGACAAAAGCACGGGATAGGCGGTTTTGTCGGCACGCATGGTGACGGTGAAGCGCGTCATCACATCGGGCCGGTCCGGGAAATAGGTGATGCGGCGGAAGCCTTCGGCCTCGCACTGGGTGCAGAAATTGCCGCTTGAGACGTAAAGCCCTTCAAGCCGTGTGTTGGCCGCCGGATTGATCGCGGTTTCGATGTGAAGAACCGTCGGGCCGTTCGCCTCCAAGGTGAGGCTGTCTTCATCGCGCACATAATCGGCTTCACTCAGGGCAACGCCGTCCCTGGAGATGGACAATAGCTCCAGCGCCTCGCCATCAAGGCGGATCGGCTGGCCTGGCTGCGCCTCAGGATTGGGGGAGAGTTTCAGCGTGCTCAGCACGCGGGTGCTGGAAGCCTCAAGCTCGAAGGTGAGGGCGACATGCTCGATCACCCAGGCGGGCGGGCGATAGTCGCTCAACTGAATGGTTTGCGGGGCTTGATCGGTCTGACGCGCGTCCATGGGTACTCACCTCACTATGAGCTTCACACATAGGCGCTCCGGCGCGCGAAATAAAGGTCAGTCGTCCCTGGGGCCGATCCAGCCGAACGGATTATGCGCCAGTTCCCACCGATACCCGTCGGGGTCGGCAACATAGCTCGAATAGCCGCCCCAATAGGCTTTGTGGGGTTCAGAAACAGGCGTTGCGCCCGCCGCGATCAGCGCAGCATAGGTTTGATCCACTTCGGCTTCACTGGCGAGGTTCTGGCTCAAGGTGATGTTGGGAAACCCTGTTCCCACCTCAGCCTTGGCATCCTTGGCGAGCCCGTCTTTGCCATAGAGGCACAGCCAGCTGCCATTGAGTTCAAAAAAGGCGATGCCGTCCTCAGAGCCGACGCGCGCAAACCCGAACACATCACGATAAAAGGCGATGGAGGCGTCAAGGTCGTCAACGCCCAGCGTGATCATGGAAATGCGGTTTTTCATGGTCCGTCCTCCCTGCCGTCACTGTAGGACGGCGAGGAGAACAAAACAAGAATTTACTCACCGGCTTCGCCCGCCTGTTTGAGCTTCTCGAAGCGTTTTTGCTGCTCTTCGGTCAGGTTGGACGAGGTCTCGGCGATGCGGCGGCCAAGCGCAGTGACGACCGGAATGTCGGCATCGGCCAGTTCGGCCATATACTGCTTGCGCTTGAAGGCTTGCTCAATATAGGGCGCGAGCTCTTCTTCTTTGGCCTTTTGGCGTTCGGCTTCGCGTTCCTTGAATTCGGGCATGACATCACGCGCGAACAGCTCAAGGGCTTCGCAAATATGCTCGTGCCGATTGCGGCCGCCCTGCTGGATGAAGGCGACCTGATCGACGCCCGAGGCGGCGAATTTGCGCAAATGCTCGCGCAGCTGGTCGGGTGTGCCGATGCCGTTGCCGACCTCATTGTCCATATGGGCGCGGGCTTTTTCATACGCCTTCCAGATGTCGGTGCGGCCCGGCTTGTGCTCACCGAAAATATAGTGGTGGCCGAGCGCAAAGCCGAAGAAGCGAAACCCGTCAATACCGCGCGCAATCGCTTCCTGCGCGTCCGCGTGCACGGAAAAGCCCGACACCATGCAGATATTGGGGTTCACCGCATGGCCGATCGGCACGCATTCCTCTTTGAAGATGCGGTAATAATCATCGACCCACTGCTTGGCCTCGGAAGGGTCGACAAAGGCGAAAGTGAGCGCGCCGATGCCCAGACGGGCGGCAAGCTTGATGGTTTCACGGTTCGAACAGGCCACCCACAAAGGCGGATGGGGCTTTTGCACCGGCTTGGGCACCACATTGCGGCAGGGCATGGAGAAGAACTCACCCTCAAAACCGGGATAGGGGTCCATCACCATCATATTGGCGGTCTGCTCGACACATTCGCGCCACATGGCCCTCTTTTGCTCAACCGGAATGTTAAAGCCTTCAAGCTCCAGCGCGGCTGAGCTTTCCCCGGTCCCCCATTCGACCCGGCCATTGGAGACCAGATCAAGCGTGGCGATCCGTTCGGCCACCCGCGCGGGGGGATTATATTTGGGCGGCATGAGCACGATGCCGTGGCCCAGCCGGATGCGTTCAGTGCGCTGTGAGCAGGCGGCCAGAAACACTTCAGGCGCCGAGCTGTGGGAATATTCTTCCAGGAAATGATGTTCGACTTCCCAGGCATGGTCGATGCCGATCTTGTCGGCCAGTTCGACCTGATCAAGCGCATCCTGGAAAAGCCTGTGTTCGTCGCCTTCGCCCCAGGGGCGCGGCAATTGATGTTCGTAGAAAATGCCGAATTTCATCGGTCTGTTCCCCCCATTGTTGGTTTTACTCGGCGGCGTCTGATGCTCCGCTCAGTTCGGAAATGATCACCTGGGCGGCCTCGAAATCACGCACAATCTCGCCAAACCGGTGTTCAACCATGGGCAGCAATTCTGGATGGGTGAAGATATAGCGGCGCTTGTCTTCAATGCCGCGCAGTACGGCGCGGGCAACGATGTCCGCATTGATGCCGCCCTCGATAAAGTCTTTCACCACCTGCTCATTGTCCTGAACCGATCCGGTTGCCTGGCCATAGCGTTCCTGGCGGACGCGGCCTGATTCGGCGATCCGGGTTTTGACAAAACCCGGACACAGAACCGAGGTCCCGATGCGCGTTTCTTCCAGTTCCTGCGCGAGCGCTTCGGTGATGGCGACCACACCATATTTGGAAGCATTGTAGGGGGCCATCCCGCCGGGCGAGATCAGGCCCGCGACCGAAGCGGTATTCACAATATGGCCGGGTTGGCCGTGGGCGAGCATTTCGGGCAGGAAGATGTTAAGCCCCAGAATAACGCCGCGCAGATTGACGTCGATCACCCAGTCCCAGGTCGACAGGGAGGCCTCGGCAACTGCGCCACCCGCCCCGACGCCGGCATTGTTGCACAGAATATGGATCGGGCCGAAGGCCTCATGGGCCTCGGTGTAAAGCTTGCGCATCTCGTCTTCGCGCGTGACGTCAAGTTCGACGCCCATCACGGATGCGCCCTGCTGGACTTGAAAATCTTCTAAGACCCGGTCAAGCGCGCGTTTTTCAATGTCGGCGAGCACGACATTCATACCCCGGTCGGCAAAGCTTTGCGCCATGGCCAAACCAATACCGCTCGCCCCGCCGGTGACCACAGCGGTCTTGCCTGCAAAATCTTTCATCTGTCCCCCTTGGGCGTCCCTGTTGGTCCGCGCCAGCCCGTGATTGATCTAGTTTTGCGGGCGCGGCTCGATTGCACTGGTGATGAATTTGATCAGCTGGTCGCGGGCGGTCTGCGGATCGCGTCCGTCACCGCGGCTGTAAAAAACCATGGCCTGCAGCATGCCGACAATCAGATAGCCGACCAGCCCGTAATCGAGGTCATCCCGCGCGCCGCCGAATTCCACGGCCGCCTTCAGGCCACCGGCCCAGTCACGCGCCCAGACATCGACAATCGTGTCACCGGGCGCCATGTCGGGCGCAATGATGGTGGGATCGGACATGACGGTTTGCAGCACGCCGGGATTTTTCAGCGTATATCCCCAAATCGCATCAAAGATCTGGGTGAACAATTGCTCCAGCGATTGCGCCGGGGGATCGCCGGCTTCGGCAATGTCGGCCATCAGCTCATCTTGCGCCTCGGCGACAAAGGCTAAAAAGCAATCCCGCTTATCGGTGAAGTGGATATAAAATGTGCCGTGGCCCAGACCGGCGGCCTTGGCAATGTCCTGGGGCCGCGTGTCGTGATAGCCTTTTTCCACAAAAAGGCTGCGCGCCGCGTCAAGCAGGCGGCGGCGGCTCGCTGCCCGGCGCCCGCCTTTTTTGGCAGGGGCTTCAGATGCGGCGTCAGTTGTGTTTGGTTCTGTCATGATGAAAAGATTGCGCGTTGCTGACAAATTGTCAAACAAAGGTTGGAATAGAAGGATGGTACGAGCTTTAGCAGGTTTAACCCTTGGACTGATGATGCTTTTCGCCGCGCCACTCTCCAGTGTTGGCCTCGCTGCGGGCGGCGGCGGCTTTTCCAATCCGGTCAATCCCAGCGCCACCGATGACAAGGTCGCTCAGGCCTATCGCCGGGGGGTGAAGGCGGTGAACAAGGAAGACTATGCCACCGCGCTGAAATATTTCACCAAGGTGGTCAATGTTGATCCCGACAATGTCGATGGGCTGAACTATCTGGGCTTCACCTTGCGCCAGATGGGTGAGCTCGACAAAGCTTACAAAGCCTATAAGCGCGCTTTGGTGATCGATCCCAAACACAAGGGCGCGCATGAATATTTGGGGGAGCTGTTCCTCAAGCGCGGCGAGCCGGGCAAGGCAAAAACCCTGTTGTCCCGGCTTGACGAAATCTGCCCCTTCGGCTGTGAGGAAGAACGGCAATTGCGCACCGCCATTGCCGATTATGAGGCGGCCAAGGCGCAATAATCAGCGCCGCGCTGGGGGCGGGATTCCGGGTTCAGACCTGCGGTCCGCCCCGGAATGACGGGGTTTAGAAGAGGCTGGCGTAGAGGTCTTTCCAGTCGGGGTTTTGGGATTCAATCAGTTCGATTTTCCAGGCGCGCCGCCACTTCTTTAAGGCTTTCTCCCGCAAGATCGCGCTTTCCATCGTGTCGTGCCGTTCAAACCAGACCAGCCGATGGATTTGATACCGCCGGGTGAAGCCTGCAATTTCATCGGACTTGTGCTGATGAACCCGCGCAATCAGGTCGCTCGTGACACCGGCATAGAGTGTCCCGTCCTTGCGGTCGGCCATAAGATAGACGCAAGGGAGTTTCTCACCCATGTCCGTCACTCCAGCCCGTCATTCCGGGGCGCTCCAAAGCCCGGAGGGCGATGGAGGGAACCCGGAAGCCCGTTGCACGGGCCGCAGCGCTGATTAATCTCTGTAAGACGGATCGCGGCGGTCAAGCCAGCGCAGCAGGGCAGGCCAGGTTAGCGAGCCGCCGGGGCCGGTAAAGGCAATGGCTTGCTGTTCTCCGGCCTTGCGAATGGATTCGTCCGAGGCCTGATTGAGCGCATCGGCGCCACCGGCCGACAAGGCCCGGACCTGCACGGTGCAGGCGCGTTCAAGGAAATACATCCGCACCCAGGCATCAGCACAGCTTTCACCCACCGTCAGCGTGCCGTGATTGCGCAGCAGCATGAAGCCCTTGTCGCCCATATCAGCGACCAGACGCTCACGCTCATCCAATTCAAGCGCAACACCTTCATAATCATGATAGGCAAGATCGCAGGTCACGCCCATGGCAAGCTGGCTGGCAGGCAACAGGCCGTGTTTTTGCGATGAGACCGCAACCCCGTCATCCGTGTGCAGATGGATGACGCATTTGGCGTCGTCGCGCGCCATATGAAGGGCGGAATGGATGGTGAAACCCGCCGGGTTCACAAAGAAGGGCGTCTCATCAACGATGGTGCCTTCGGTGTCGATCTTGACGAGTGAAGAGGCGGTGATCTCTTCAAACATCATGCCGTATGGGTTGATCAGAAAGTGATGCTCAGGCCCCGGCACGCGCACCGAAATATGGGTGAAGACCAGATCATCCCAGCCATTATGCGCCACAAGGCGGTAAAGAGCGGCCAGATTGACACGCGCTTCCCATTCTTCGGGGCTCACCCGGTCCTGGACGGAGGGAATTTCGAGTGTTTCGACAGCGGCCATGGCTTTCTCCCCGTGCCCTTGGGGGCACATTTCAGACAATTTGGGTAATCCTGACCAAATGTCACCTAGGAGTCAAAGGGCGCGATGCCGCGCGCGCCTGCGCAACCGTACGGAAGGGTGCTGAGGAATCGGACCAGCGAATGATCCGCTCAAAAAATTGCGGTGCAACAATCGCCAGTGCGGCCAGCAGCCGGGGCTGGCCTCGCATGATAACGATATCGGGCAGATCCTTTTCAACCGCACGGATGACGGCTTGCGCGACCTTTTCGTCCGAAACCGTTCCCATGCTTGCAGGGGCGGAAATGCCGTAGTCGGATTTCATTGCCTCGTAAATTCCTGCGCCTGAGACAAATCCGGGGCAGATTGCCGAGGCACTGATAGGCCAGCCCTGATCCTGTGCGCTGAGCCGCAAGGATTTGGTGAAGCCGACAAGGCCGTATTTCGAAGCATTATAGGGTTCTTCATAGGCCGATGGCATGACCCCGGCGAGCGAGGCAATGTTGACGATGTGCCCCCCGTCGCGCGCAATCATCGCGGGCAAAATGGCATGGGCCAGAAGTATGGGGCCGGTCAGATTGGTCTCAATCATGTCAACGATATCGCTGGAGGATCGATCATCGAAGGGCATGGTGTGATCAATGCCGGCATTGTTGACCAGAATGTCGATCCCGCCCAGCACGGTCGCACAGTGATCCGCCAAGGCTGCAATCTGGTCGTGGTGGCGCATGTCACACGCCATCGGGTGGGCGGTAATTCCGTATCTGTCGGACAGATTTTGTGCCACCGGTGCAACGCTGACGTCGCGGCGCGCCGTCAACACAAGATTGAGGCCACGCTCTGCGAAAGCGGTTGCGATGGCGACGCCGATGCCTCGGGATGCTCCGGTAACCAATACCGTCTGACCTTTGATGATGCGCATATCAGTCCTTTAATGAATAATTATTCACTAATAATGAGCTTGACTTCACTAGCTGTCAAGCGGCAGATTTCTGACATGACAGACTACACACTTGATGCGCTCGATGATGATCGGCCGCGTCGCGGCGTACCGCACGACACGATGAACCGGCTGATTGCAGCAGCAGCGATTGAAATCAATGAAAAGGGGATGGCGGGCGCGACCAGCACCTCAATCGCTGCGCGGGCAGGCTATGCGACCGGCACATTTTATAAGCATTTTCCAACCAAGGAAAAAGCGCTGATCGCTGCCTATGAGGCCTGGGTCGAACAGGAGTGGCACATTATTGAACAGGCTGTGCTGACTGATCTTGATCCTGATATTGCTGTCGCTCAGATCATCGCCCATCAGGTGGATTTGTACACCAAGTGGCGCGGCCTACGATTGGCGATGCGCCTGCTGATTGAATCTGATGAAGTGGCGCTTCAGGCTTATCGCGCAGTGCAATTGCGTCAGCTTGAAATTGCGGGAGCTCTACGGGCGCATCGGAAAGAACATCGGCCGGGTCAACGTGAAGCCGATGCGGTGCGGATGATGACGCTTGAAGCGGTTTTCAACTCAATTGCAGATGGTGAACCAGAACAGTTGAATCTTGATCGGGGCCGTCTGATCGCCCACGCCACAGCAATCTTGCGCGCTGCCTATTTGCCTGTGGATGGGGATTAGCGGCTTAAGGTCCGCTTCACCGCATCCATCCATCCGGCAAAGCGGCTTTCGCGCTCATCGGCGCTCATTTGCGGTTCAAACAGCGCTTCGCGCGCCCAATCCTCGGCGATGCGGTCGCGGGAGGAAAACAGCCCCGCTTCAAGCCCCGCCAGATAGGCCGCGCCCAAGGCTGTGGTTTCGGTGATGCGGGGCCGTTCAACCGGCAGGCCGGTCAGGTCCGCCAGCCGTTGGCACAGCCAGTCATTGACCACCATGCCGCCATCAACCCGCAAGGTCTGGGGCGGTGCGCCGCGATCCTTGGCCATCGCCTCCATCAGTTCGCGGGTCTGGAAGCACACCGCTTCGAGGGCGGCGCGGACGATTTCGGCCTTGCCGGTGTCGCGGCTTAATCCCACCAGTGCCCCGCGCGCCTCTGCATCCCAATGGGGTGCGCCAAGCCCGGTAAAGGCGGGTACCAGATAGATCCCGGCGGCGTCATTGGCGGCTTCGGCCAGGGCTTGCGTTTCAGACGCGCTGCTGATCAGCCCCAGCCCGTCGCGCAGCCATTGTACGGTGGCCCCTGCCATAAAGATTGAGCCTTCGAGTGCATAATGCAGCGTGCCGTCAAATTTCGACGCAATCGTGCCCAAAAGCCGGTTTTGCGAAAAGGCGCGGGTCTCGCCGGTGTTGAGAAGCGCGAAGCAGCCGGTGCCGTAGGTTGATTTGAGCTGGCCGGCCTCAAAACAGGCTTGCCCGATGGAGGCGGCCTGTTGATCACCCGCACTGCCCAGAATGGGGACCGGGGCGCCGAAATGCTCCGCCTGCGCCACGCCGAACTGGGCGCAATTGTCATGCACGGTGGGCAGCATGGCGCGGGGAATATCAAACAGGGTGCACAGCGTGTCGTCCCAATCAAGCGTGTCGATATTAAACAGCAGGGTGCGGGCGGCATTGGTGATGTCCATGACATGGCTGGCCCCGCCTGTCAGGTTCCAGATCAGCCAGCTTTCAACCGTGCCGAAACACAAAGCCCCGGCCTGGGCGCGGGCGCGCGCGCCCTCCACATGAGAAAGCAGCCAGTTGATCTTGGTGGCCGAAAAATATGGATCGAGCAAAAGCCCGGTGCGGGACGTCACATCCGTCTCATGGCCCTGGGATTTGAGCTCGGCGCAAAGACCGGCCGTGCGGCGGTCCTGCCAGACAATGGCATTGTGGAGGGGCTCGCCCGTCGCGCGGTCCCATATCAGGGTGGTTTCACGCTGATTGGTGATGCCGATGGCGGCCAGATCCGTCCCGGTCAAACCTGCCTTTGACAGCGCTTCGCGCGCGGTGGTGAGGGAGGTTTGCCAAATCGCCATTGGGTCATGTTCGACCCATCCCGCTTGCGGGAAGATTTGCTCAAATTCCGCCTGCGCGACGGCCACCGGTTCGGCCTGGTCTGAAAACACAAAGGCACGGCTGGATGTCGTGCCCTGATCCATCGCGAGAATGTGAGATGCCATTCCCGGTTCCCCCCTAAGAAGTGTTGGGTCTATCACTGCCCAAGTCTAACGCATCATGCTAAACCTATGACATGTCTGTGACGCACAAAATCACCGAATCTGAGAAAGCGCTGGTTGACAGCTTTGGCCGGCGGGTCAGCTATTTGCGCCTTTCGGTCACCGACCGGTGTGATTTCCGCTGCACTTATTGCATGGCTGAGCAGATGGATTTTCTGCCGCGGTCTGAGCTTTTGAGCTTTGAGGAGCTTGAGTTGATTTCGGCCCGCTTCATTGCGCGCGGGGTCACCAAAATCCGCATTTCGGGGGGCGAGCCCCTGGTGCGCAAAGGGGTGATGGATTTGTTTGAGCGCCTGTCGGCCTATTTCGGCCGCGGGCTGGAAGAACTCACCCTGACCACCAATGGCTCACAACTGCCCAAATATGCCGCCGATCTGAAAAAGCTGGGCGTGAAGCGGGTCAATATCTCGCTTGATACGCTCGATGCGGACCGCTTTGCCGCGCTCACCCGCATTGGCCGGATTGAACAGACGCTGGATGGCATTGATGCCGCGCTCGACGCCGGGCTCAAGGTCAAGCTCAACACGGTGGCGATGGCAGGGATCAATGAGCACGAAATCGAGACGCTGATCCGGTTTGCCCATGCGCGCGGGATGAGCCTGTCGCTGATCGAAACCATGCCGCTGGGCGAGGTGGAAACCGACCGCGAGGCCGATTTTCTGCCCTTAAGCGTGGTGCGCGACCGGCTTGCAGAGGCTTTCACGCTCACCCCCCTTGAGATGAGCACCGGCGGCCCGGCACGCTATGTGCAGGTGGAACAAACCGGCGGGGTGCTCGGCTTTATTTCGCCGCTCACCCAGAATTTCTGCGCAGGCTGCAACCGGGTGCGCCTGACCTGTACTGGGCAGCTTTATCTGTGTCTGGGCCAGAACGATGCGGTGGATTTCCGCACCGCCGTGCGCGGCGATGATCCGCTCCAAGCGGTTGACGCGGCGCTTGATCGCGCCATGATCAACAAGCCGGAGGCGCATGACTTTCGGATGGACCGGATGGCGGTCCCAAGATCAATGTCGATGACAGGCGGATAATGGCCCGATTTGAAAAAATGGCGCTCGTGCCATCAGACGTCGATGAGGCGTGTGAGGCAGCCGAGCTGTTCAACAAGCATTATGACTTTGTCGATCCCGGCGAGGCCGATGTCATCGTCACGCTTGGCGGCGATGGCCATATGCTTGAGACCATGCACCGTTTCATGGATCGTGATGTGCCGATCTATGGGCTCAATCGCGGCTCGGTCGGTTTTCTGATGAATGAGTTTTCGGAAAATGAGTTGATCACCCGGCTCGACAAGGCCGAAGAGGTAGTGGTTCATCCGCTTTCCATGACCGCCCATGGCCATGACGGGGCCGAGCAAAAAGCACTCGCCATCAATGAAGTCTCGCTGCTGCGTGAAACCCGGCAGGCCGCCAAGATCCGCATCTGGATTGATGGCAAGGTCCGGCTTAATGAGCTGATCTGCGATGGTGTGCTCGCCTCCACCCCGGCAGGCTCAACCGCCTATAATCTATCCGCCCATGGCCCGATCGTACCGATTGGCGCAGGGCTTTTGATCATCACGCCGATTTCACCGTTCCGGCCCCGGCGCTGGCGCGGGGCGTTGTTGCCGCATCAATGCAAGCTCGTCTTCGAGGTGCTTGAAGCCAAAAAGCGGCCTGTGTCGGCGGTGGCTGACCAGACCGAAGTGCGCGATGTGGCTCGCGTCGAGATCGAGGAAGATCGCAGCCTGTCGATCCGCATGCTGTTTGATGAGGGCCATGATCTGCAGGAACGGATTTTGCGCGAGCAGTTTGTTGGGCTTTAAGACGACTTTCCCATCCATCGTCATCCCGGAATTTTGCCCTGCAAAATATCCGGGATCTGATGCCCGGCGATGCCGGTCCCGTTTCAGATTCCGGGTTCGCACTTGTGTGCGCCCCGGAATGACGTTTGGGGGGCATGTCACATGAACAAAATTGTGCTCGCGCTGCTGCTCGGCACGGCGGGCGGTGGCCTGTTTGCCCTGTTCGGCGCGCCGCTGGCCTGGCTGCTGGGTGCGATGATTGTCACCACGGTGGCGACCTTGTCGGGCGCGCGGCCTGAAATTCCCGCACCCCTGCGCACCGTGATGATTGCCGTGCTTGGCATCATGCTCGGCAGTGCCTTTTCTCCCGATCTAGTTGACCGGCTGGCGGGCTGGAGCGCCGGCGTCGCCATCATGGCCGGTGTGATCATCATCTTGATGGTGGTGGGCATTGCCTATTTGCGGCTGGTGGCGCGCTATGATCCGGTCACCGCTTATTATTCGGCTGCACCGGGAGGCATCACCTCCATGTCGCTGATCGGTGCCAGTCTGGGCGCGGATTTGCGGGTTGTCTCGCTCGGCCATGCCACCCGCATTCTTGTGGTGGTGAGCACCATCCCGGTCTGGTACCGGCTGGTCGATCATGTCGCCGTGCCGGTGGTTCCCAATGCCGGAGTGGCTTTGATGGCGACCAGTCTGGAGGATGCCGCTACGCTTGTGCTGCTGGGGGTAATCGGCGTGCCGCTGGCCCATCTGGCGCGCATTCCGACACCGGGGCTGACCGGCCCGATGATCGTCTCAGCGGCCGCGCATCTGCTGGGCTGGGTGGAAATTGGCCCGCCCAATGAACTGGTCGCCGCGGCGCAAGTTGTGGTCGGCACCGCCATTGGCTGCCGCTTTGTCGGTATGGCGTGGCGCGAGGTGCGTACCATCATGGCCCATGCCGCCATCGTCTGTTTGCTTTATGTCGGCGTTGCCGCGCTGGCCGCTGCGCTCACCGCCGAGTGGGCCGGGGTCAGCTCCACCGCCATGGTGCTTGCTTTATCGCCGGGCGGATTGGCGGAAATGTCGTTGATCGCGCTGGCCATCGGGATTGAGACGGCGTTCGTCTCATCCATGCATATAATCCGCATTATGGGGATCATCCTGTTGGCGCCTGTGGCCTACCGGCTGATGGCGCGCTTTACATGATCGAGTCGAGCGGCTCGACCGGATCGCCATAGCCTGCGTCTGGCTGGATTTTCAGCACCTTCTTGCCGTCGAGATCTTCAATCCACGGTTCCACCGTCACCAGCGTGTGGGCGGGAATTTCGCCGAGCGCCTGATCGGCTGAACCAAACTGGGTCAGCCGTTCAACATTCATCCGCGTGGGAAAAATGATGGTGCGCTCACCGCGCTTCTGGGCGGCCAGCGCTTCGGCGGGTTCGATCCAGCAGCAATCCACCATTTCACGGCCATCATGAACAGGCTTTTGCCGCTGGGGCATGCGGGCCAGATAAAAATAGGTGTCGAACCGTTTGGGCATGAAGCCTGGCGTGATCCAGCGCGCATACGGCACAAGCAGATCAAGCGCCAGGGTGAGGCCGACCTCTTTGGCAAACTCGGTCATGCTGATCTCGCCAGCATCGACGGCCTTGCGTTCGGCTTCGAGCGCATCGATCAACTCGGGCGTTGCGAGCTCGCCATCCTTGCGGGCGAGCAAGACGGCGGCTTCTTCAAAGGCTTCGCGCAGGGCGGCCACCCGGAAAGGGATTTCCCAATCTTCAAGCCCCTCAAGCCCGTCAATCAGATCAGGGTCGTGGCGCTCGTCGGACGGGTCAACCTTGCCACCGGGAAAGACCAGTGCGCCGGAGGCAAAATCGACCTGATAATGGCGTTCAACCATCAACACTTCGAGCCTGGGCGCATCGCGCAACAACAAGATGGTGGAGGCTGGCCGGATCGGCACCTCGGTTTGCTCTGACATTGCGGGCTCCCTGATTGTGATTTTTATCCGCGCTTTTTGGGCGGTGTCACCCGGATCGCGGTGATCTGGTTGCGCTGGCGGCGCAAAATCTCGAACTTGCAGCGATGAAATGAAAAGGCCTGACCGGCTTCGGGGATGGTCTGGGCCTCATGCATGACCAGACCGGCCAGCGTGGTGGCCTCTTCATCGGGCAGGTCCCAGTCAAACTCGCGGTTCAGATCGCGCAGCGTCACCCAGCCATCAACCACATAGGTGCCGTTTGATTGCGGGCGCACACCTTTGACAGCCTCGTCATGCTCATCGGTGATCTCGCCGACAATCTCTTCCAGAATATCTTCCAACGTGACCAGCCCGCGCAGCGCGCCATACTCATCCACCACCAGCGCGAAATGGGCGTGACGGCTTTTAAACGCTTCAAGCTGTTCATGCAGATCGGTGGTTTCGGGCACGAACCATGGTGTCTGGGCGATGGTGCGCAGGCCCTCCTGGCTCAACTCATTGTCGATCAGCAGGCGCAACACATCTTTGGTGTGCAGCACGCCAATGACATTCTCAGGGTCATTTTCATACAGCGGAACACGGGTGAAGCGGCTGTCGAGCACCGCGCGCACAATATCTTCGGCCGCCCCATTGGCGTCGGCCATGAAGATATTTTTCCGGTGCACCATCACCTCGGAGACATCAACCGTCCTCAGATCAAGGATCGATCCCAGCATGTCGCGATAGCTTTTGCGCACCTGGCCTTCGCGGTGATGCAGATCGATCTGACCGCGAATTTCATCCATCGCCGACAGGACAGGCGCATTGGTGATGTCTTCACCCAGCAGGCGCAGCGTTCGGCGCACGATGAACTGCACGCCGCGAACCACCGGGGTGAACGCCGCGACGACCAGCGCAATGAAGCGGGCGACCGCAAGCGCCAGCCGTTCAGGGTGGGCAATGGCAAATGTCTTGGGCAGCACCTCGGCAAAGACGACGACCAAGGCGGTCATCAATAATGTGGCATAGGCCACCCCGGCATCGCCGAACAGTTTGAGAAACAGGCTGGTGGCAAGCGCGGACGCCAGAATATTGACCAGATTATTGCCGATCAAAATGGCGCCTATCAGGCTTTCCTTGTCTTCAATCAGCCGGTCAACCCGGCGGGCTTTCGGATTGCCCTGCTGGGCGAGATGGTGGATGCGCGCGCGCGAGGCGGCCGTCAGCGCGGTTTCAGAGCCTGAAAAGAAGCCCGAGAAGACCAGCAAAACCAGTATGGCGCCAAGCGAGCCGATCAGCTCCCAATCCAGGCTTGCCAAAAAACTGGCGTCTTGTGTCACGGCTGGTCGTCCCTCAACACCTGTTTGACGATCTCAAGGTCGGCATCGCGGCAGCTGAACGCTTCGCCGATGCGGCGCAGCAGGATGAAGATCAGCTTGCCGGCTTCAACCTTTTTATCCTGACCCATATGCTCCATCAGGCGCGCAATATCAAACGGCGCGGTCTCAATATCCTTGATCGAGCTTTTCAGTCCCACACTGTCAAGATGGGCGGAAATCCGCGCCACATCCGCATCATCGATCAGCCCCATCCGGGCGGATGTCTCGGCGGCCAGCTTCATGCCGATGGCCACGCCTTCGCCATGCAGCAACAGGCTGGAATAATCGGTTTCGGCTTCGAGCGCATGGCCGAACGTATGACCCAGATTAAGCAGCGCGCGTTTGCCCGCCTCGCGCTCATCCTCGGCCACGATTTCGGCTTTCATTTCGACCGAACGGGCCACCGCATGAAGCCGCGCGGCTTCATCACCGGCGAGTACCGCTTCGCCATTTTGTTCAAGCCAGGCGAAAAACTCGGCATCGCCAAGCAGGCCATATTTAACCACTTCGGCATAGCCCGCGCGCAGCTGGCGTTTGTCGAGCGTATCGAGCAGGCCGGTATCGGCGATCACCAGTTTGGGCTGGTGAAAAGCGCCGACCAGGTTTTTACCTTGAGACACATTGATGGCGGTCTTGCCGCCGACCGAGCTGTCCACCAGCGACAAAAGGGTCGTGGGAATTTGAATGAAGGGAATGCCCCGGCGCAGGATCGCGGCGGTAAAGCCGACCAGATCGCCAATGACGCCGCCGCCCAAGGCAATGATCGGGTCCTTGCGTTCCACACCCAGATCAAGCAGCTGGCCCGCCAATGCCTCGAAATGGCCAAAGCTCTTGGTGTGCTCCCCCGGCGGCAGGGTGATGCGGCGGGTTTTGATGCCTTCGGCAGCCAAAGCGGCTTTTAGCCGTTCATAATGCAGGCCCGAGACATGCTCATCGGTGACCACCACGGTCTGGGGGCGATTGAGCAGCGGCGCAATCAGGCGGCCTGCCTCATCAAGCAGGCCCGCGCCGACATGCACATCATAAGAACGGTCGTCGAGCGACACCGGGATCAGTCGTTTTTCACTCATGGAACTAGCCTGTCAGGTCTGCCAGACGGTTGACGATTTCGCCGACCACTTCTTCATGGGGGACGTCGGCCGTGTCAACCGTGACATGGGCCTCCGCATAGGTGGGATAACGCTGATCCATCAGATCGCGCAGAATGTCGCGCGGATTGCCCTGTTTCAGCAGGGGCCGCGTGTTGCGTTTGGCGGTGCGCTTGACCAGCAGTTCAAGATCAGCCCGCAGCCAGACCGAAAGCGCGAATTGCTGGATTTCAGCGCGCGTGGTCTCATCCATGAAGGCACCGCCGCCGGTGGCCAGAACGCACGGGCCTTCTTCTTCCAAAAGCCGGTGAATGACCTTGCGTTCGCCTTCGCGGAAGGCTGTCTCGCCATATTGATCGAAATAGTCCGCCACACTCATGCCCGCAGCATTTTCAATCTCTTCATCGGCATCGACAAAGGGAATGCCCAGACGCTTTGCGAGCCGCCGGCCCACCGTTGTCTTGCCAGCCCCCATCATGCCGACAAGCACAATGGGCCGGTCGGGCGAAAAGGGTTGAACAGGATCGGGTCGTGCCGAAGCGGTACTCATAAAACCTCTTATCATTTGTGGAACAGACTATGCACCAGAGCGGCTGTGTAGCAAATGGGCAGCGGCTTCGCATCCGGGACGTCGAGCCGCACCGGATGGCGCCCGGTGAAGGTGGGCTTTGCCTTTGTGGGCCTTGATGCAGTAGAGTACCGGAAATCCCCGTGGTGGGGCCATTTTTGAAACTTCAAGGCGGATCATGCGCTTTTCGGTCTTTCTTCTTCTGTTCGTGTTAGTCGCGCTGGGGGCGGGTGCGGTGTTTTTGATGAGCTGGGACATTCCCGCCCCGACCCAGTCGGTGGAACGGACGATCCCCAATGACCGGTTTGACGATTAAGGCGGCGCTTGCTGCGCTCGCGCTCGCTTTTAGTACGCCCGCCATCGCCCAAGACGCGCTGCAAGACACCGAAATCACCACCGATGACCTGTCGGCGGCCGGTGCGGGCACCATCGGCACAATGACCCTTGAAACCGGCGGACTGTCGGTGGAGATGTGGGCCGACAGCAATCTTGAGCGGATCAAATTTCTGCTGTCGCGGGTGGATTTGAGCCAAGCCTCCCCCGCCATCCGGGCGCTCGTCCGTAAAATCATGCTGACCGAGGCGCGCCTTCCCGACGGGGCCAGCGAAGACGATAATCAGGCGATTTTTGCCGAGCGTGTCCGCATCCTGTTTGAAATGGGCGATGTCATCGCGCTTGAACAGTTGATGGAACGATTGAGCCAGACGGCAAGCCGGATTTTCCCGGGCTATGTGCGGATCAATCTGGGTCAGCTCTTGCTGCGCGACGGGCTTGAGGCGGGCTGTGCCGCACCGGGCCGGGAAGCGCCCGCGCCGGAATTCGGCCGCGAATGGGTCGGCAAGGTCAATGCGGCCTGTGCCAATCTGGGCGAAGCGGGGCCTGAAGGCGAGGTGCAACTGCAACTGGCGGTCGATCTGGACCCTGATGACACGCTGTTTCCCCAATTGATGGCGCGTTTGCGCGGCGAAAGTGACGAGGCGCCGGAACTGGAAGGCACGCTCAAGCTTGATCCGCTGCATATCGCCCTGATGGAAAAAACCGGCATTGCACTGGAACCACGCCATCTGGCCTATGTGACGCCTGATGCGCTGGTGGGGCTGGCCCGATCGGGTCGCGCGCCGGCGTTGGTCCGGGCGATGGCGGCCGAGCAGGCCATGGCCTGGGGCATCATCACGCCGCAGGATGTGCGCGTGATTTACAACCAGCTTGCCTTGCAGGCCGGTGCCGGGGAAATCACGGCACCGCCGGAAGCTGAAGACACGCTCAACCGGGCGCGTGAATTTGCCCGTCTGGCCCAGGCACTCGACCCGTCGGGCCGGGGCCGCGATGTCATCCGCATGCTGGAACGTGCCAAAGCAGAACAAAGCCTGCGGATCACCGCCCTTGTCTATGCCGACATGGCGGCGCGCATCGCGCCGGGGCCCGACACGATCATTCATGGCGCCACGGTTCTGCGCGCCCTGATCCTGACGGGCCGCAATGATGAGGCCCGCATCTGGCATACCGCCATTGTCAATGAGGCGCGGTCGGGCCTCGGCGTGGCCTTGCGTCAACTGTTTGAGGTTTGGCCGCTACTGGTGGCTTCAGGGCCCGAGGTGGGCGCGGACGGTGCTTCGGTGCTGGCGGTAGACTGGTACAATTTTGCGCTTCAGCAATATGGCCGGGCGGGGATCGACAAGGCGATTGCGGTCTTCTCGCTGACCGAAGCGATGGGGGAGCCGATCGCAGCAGAAGCCTGGGACCGGATCATTGCTGCCCGTGCAGCCTCGCGGGCCAAGGCCGAATTGCCCAACCTGTCGATCTGGCGGGGTATTGCCGAGGCGGCAGCGGCCAAGCGTCAGGCTGAAGCGGGCTTGCTGGCGGTCTTGCTGCTTGATGGCGGGAAGCTCACAAAGGCCCATCCGGTGGTCACCTCTGCCATTCTGGGCGCATTCTTGTCCGCCGGGATGGAGACGGACGCCCGCGCCCTGGCGCGCGATGCCATGATGGCGTTGGGGTTATAAGGGCCATCCGTCGTCATCCCGGAACTAGGGGAGCCCAGCCTCAAGGCTGTTGGCGACACTTGTATCCGGGATCCAGTCCCAAGTCCGGCTTCTGGGTCCCGGCTCACTGATTTTCGCATGCCAATCGGAGATTGGGCGAAAATCGAGGCCGGGATGACGTGAACGCGGAATGGGGCGAAGTGTCTGTTCAAATTTCAATAACCTCGGCACACTCATCCCATGAGTGATGAGCGCCACACCGAAGCCTTCCTTGAAATGCTCGCCGTTGAACGGGGGGCAAGCGAGAACACGCTCAGCGCCTATGGCCGCGACCTGCGGCGCTTTCTGAACTTTCTGGCAGGCCGGAACCGCGCATTGACGGCGGCCAGTGAAGAAGATGTACGCGCCTTCCTGCGTGCGCTCGAAACCGAGGGGCTGTCGGCGCGGTCATCGGCGCGCATCCTGTCTGCCATCCGCCAGCTGTTCCGCTTTTTGCATGGCGAGGGCATGCGCGGCGATAACCCGACCCAGAATTTGCGCTCCCCCAAACAGGGGCGCAGCCTGCCCAAAGTGTTGAGCGAGGCCGATATTGACCGGCTGATCGCCTGTGCGCCGGGCACCGGCACGGGCGAGGGGCTGCGCCGGGCCGCGCTGATCGAATTGCTCTATGCCACCGGATTGCGGATATCCGAGCTGATCAATCTGCCGGTTGGCGCGGTATCCCGCGCGCCCGAAGTGCTGCTGATCACCGGCAAGGGCGGGCGCGAACGGCTGGTACCTCTCAATGATGCCGCGCGCGAGGCGATTGCCGCCTATCTGCCCCACAGGCTTTCCTTTGCGCGTGGGGATCAATCGCCCTTTTTGTTTCCTGCCCGGTCCGCATCGGGTCATTGGACGCGCCAGCAGGCGGGCCGCGTCCTAAAGGCGCTGGCGGCCGAAGCCGGGCTCAAGCCCGAGGCGGTGTCACCGCACGTCTTGCGCCATGCCTTTGCCAGCCACTTGCTGGCCCATGGCGCGGATTTGCGTTCGGTCCAGTCCATGCTGGGCCATGCCGATATTTCGACGACCGAGATTTACACCCATGTGCTTGATGAGCGGCTGCGCCAATTGGTCGAAGACCATCACCCGCTGGCCGGCATGGAAATCACGCGCAAGGATTGATAGGGTCGCGCCGAATTTCCCGCTTAGGAGAGAAAAATGAGCTTCACCATTGTCGAGCAATGCACCCCGCGGCTCAATCGCTGCGAATTGTCGGTTCCCGGCTCGCGGCCCGAAATGTTTGAGAAAGCCGCCCAGTCGGACGCCGATGTGATCTTTCTCGATATTGAAGATGCGGTCGCGCCTGACGACAAACCCCAGGCGCGCAAAAACATCATCGAGGCGCTGAACGATATCGACTGGGGCGACAAGACCATGTCGGTGCGCATCAACGGTCTCGACACCCATTATTGCTATCGCGATGTGGTCGATGTGCTGGAGCAAGGCGGCGAACGGCTTGATCTGATCATGATCCCCAAGGTCGGCAATGCCAAAGACGTCTATGCCATCGACATGCTGGTGACCCAGATTGAAGACGCCACGGGTCGCAAAAAGAAAATCGGCTTTGAGCATATTATCGAGACTGCCCAGGGCATGGCCAATGTCGATGAGATTGCCGCTGCTTCCAAGCGCAATGAATCGCTGCATTTCGGCGTCGCCGACTATGCCGCCTCGACCAAGGCGCGCACCACCCAGATCGGCGGTCCGAACCCTGCTTATGCCGTGCTGACCGACCCGGCCGAAGATGGCAGCCGCCAGACCCATTGGGGCGACATGTGGCACTATGCGGTTGCCCGCATGGTTGTGGCAGCCCGCGCCCATGGCCTGCGCCCCATCGATGGGCCGTTTGGCGATTTCTCTGATCCTGACGGCTATGTTGCGCAAGCCAACCGTTCAGCGGTTCTGGGCTGTGAAGGCAAGTGGGCGATCCATCCCAAGCAGATCGAGTTGGCCAATCAGATCTTCACCCCGGCGGAAAAAGAAGTGGCCCGCGCGCGCGCCATTCTGGTGGCCATGGAAGAGGCCCAGAAATCAGGCGCCGGTGCCGTTGCGCTCGATGGCCGCCTGATCGACCTGGCGTCAATCCGCCAGGCTGAGGCGCTCGTCGCCCAGGCCGATGCGATTGCCGCGCGCTAGACGCGCCAGCTTGTCGGGATTGCGGATCATATAGATCGCCGTAATCTGCCCCTCGGCAATGCCGTAAGCGGTGGCTGAATGAAACTGGTCGCCATCCTTGATCAGGGTGGCGATCATGCCATTGAGCCGGGTCCATGTCACCGTGAGGCCCGGTTCCAGCTTTTGGGCGATGGCGGTCACCACCTGGGTGACATCGTCAAAGCCGTATAGGGGGCGATAAGCGGCGCGGGCCTTGCCGCCGCCATCGGAAATCAGTTCGACATCAGGCGCGACAATTGCCATCAGCCCATCCATGTCACCCGTGGCACTCGCGGCCATGAATTTTTCGACCAAACTTTGATCAGAAGGCGCGGGGGGATCAACCGGCGGTTTGGCGTCACGGATGGCGGCGCGCGCGCGGCTCACCAGCTTGCGGCAAGCCGGTTCTTCGGCTTCGAGTGCAGTGGCGATTTCGCCATAGCCCATATCGAACACATCATGCATGAGGAAGGCCGCGCGCTCACGCGGGCGCAAGGTTTCCATGACATGCAGCAAGGCCAGCGACAGCGTGTCGGCCAACTCAAGCCCGGCGCGCGGGTCTTCAATGCGGATGCCGAGCGCATCGGCCTCAGGCCCGACCAGCGGTTCGGGCAGCCAGGGGCCGGCATAGTGGGTGCGCTCGCGCTTTCTGGCGCGCAGCCTGTCAATGGCCATGCGGCTCACCATCGTCATCAAAAAGGCGGGCGGGTTGTTGATTGCGCTGGCATCCAGTCCCGCCCATTTGAGCGCGGCGTCCTGCACCACATCCTCGGCATCTTCCAAAGAGCCGAGCATGCGGTAGGCGAGCCCCAGCAGTTTGGGCCGTATGTCGGAAAAGGCGCTCATGCGGCTTGAGGCAGCTCAAACTCGACTTTGGCACAGGCAAGGCCGTAACCCCAACCGCGTTTGAGGCGGGGATAGACCCCGGCATAGGCGACTGCAAGTGCGAGTTCCATCAGCCCTTCGCGGCCCCATCTGTGTTCGGCCTGCTCAATCAGTTCCAGCATGCCGGGGCCCGATGTGGCGACCGCGTGACCATAATCAAAGGCCAGTCGGTGATCGCCGCTCAGCTCTGTCCCGCCCGCAAGGGCAGCCTTGAGCAGCGCGGGGTCAACCTTGTCATACAGCGAGAGATTGATCGCGATCTGCACGCACGGTCCGCAATCCTCAGCCATCACCGCAGCAAGCTGGGCAAGGTGCCAAACATCGCGTGCCACGATTTTCCGGTGATACATGGCCGGACGCATCAGCATCATTTTCCATGACACTGATGGGGCAAGTTCCGCCATTTCATGGACGTAAGGAAGATCGACCCGGATTTGGCGTTCAAATTTGGTGGTGGCGCGTTTGGTCAGCCATTTAAACATGAACTGTCTCCTGTTTTGGGGGGCGGGAGTGCCAGGGCGAGGAGCGGGACGAGAAGCCCCGGTACAATCACGCCGGGAATATCAATCAGGAATTGCGACCAGGTGATGATCCCGCAGCTTGCCTCGACAAAATGGAAGACGGCGTGGCCCAGCAGCCAGCCGCCGCCTGCCATCAGCAAGGCAAAGCGCAAATGGGCGTAGCGGATCGCCACAGCTATCAGCACCGCAATCTCGAAATAGATAATGCCGATATCGCGGATAAAGTGCGTGTTGGGCGCGCCGGAGCGTTTGACGCCGGGTGTGGTGTCAAACCACAAAATCGGGTCGATCAGCATATAAAGGCCATTGAGGCCCAATATGATGGCCAGTCCGCCCAGGATCCAGATGCCTGTTTTTTCGTTCATGCCGGTTTTTTCCTTCATGACAGCCTCCTCAACTCCTCTTTTCTGGCCATCCGCCCCTTATGACGCGGGCCTTCGCTTATTTGTGACGGGGAGTTTGTGACAAAATGAGCAGGCCCGCCATTACCTCGCTTTGTTGACACCGCTCAGGCGAGAGGCCATCAATGCAGTTCACGCGCGTAATGGGGAGGCTCCGGGGTATCGGGGCTCAAAAATGGCGACCTATCTCGACTTTGAAAAGCCAATTGCCGAACTTGAAGCGAAAATCCGCGAACTCAAGGAATTATCGGGCTCAGGCTCTGACCAGACCATCAATGTCAAAGACGAAGTCGTCCGGCTGGAAGGCAAGGCCGCCCAGCAGCTCAATGAGCTCTACAAACGGCTGACGCCCTGGCAAAAAACCCAGGTTGCCCGCCATCCAGAGCGCCCCCATTTCAGAAATTATGTCCGCGCCCTGATCGAGGAATTCGTACCGCTCGCGGGCGACCGTTATTTTGCCGAAGATCAGGCGATTGTCGGTGGTCTGGGCCGGTTTCGCGGCCAGTCGGTCGTGGTGATCGGCCATGAAAAGGGCGACGATACCGAAAGCCGCATCCGGCACAATTTCGGCATGGCCCGGCCCGAAGGCTACCGCAAGGCCGTCCGTCTGATGGAAATGGCTGACCGCTTCAATCTGCCCGTGATCACGCTGGTGGACACGGCGGGTGCCTATCCCGGCCTTGGCGCGGAAGAGCGCGGGCAGGCCGAAGCGATTGCACGCTCAACCGAAAAATGCCTCCAGCTTGGCGTGCCGATCGTGACCGTGGTGATCGGCGAGGGCGGCTCGGGCGGGGCGGTGGCCATCGCCACCGGTGACCGGGTTTATATGCTGGAGCACGCGACCTATTCGGTGATTTCGCCGGAAGGCTGCGCCTCGATCCTGTGGCGCGATGCCAGCCGGGCCGAAGATGCCGCCTCGGCCATGCGGGTGACCGCGCAGGATTTGATGGAATTTCATGTCATTGACGACATCATCCCCGAACCCATTGGCGGCGCGCATCGCGACAGTGATGCCATGCTGGACGGGGTCGGCAAATTTATTGAACGCGCGCTGGATGAGCTGTGCGGTCAAAGCCCTGATGATCTCAAGCGCCAGCGCCGCGAGAAATTCCTCCAGATCGGCCGGACCCTGCCGATCCTCTAACATTTTGAAGGAGCCGCCGTGATGAGTGCTGCCCAAGAAAAAGTGGCCGCCGGCCTCAAGGCCCTGGATTTTATCACGGAAGGCACGATCATCGGGCTGGGGACCGGCTCGACAGCCGAAGAATTCGTCAAGGGGCTGGGCGCCAGGGTGGCCGAGGGCTTTAAGATCACCGGCGTGCCGACCTCGGAAAAAACCGCCGAACTCGCCACATCGCTCAACATTCCGCTCACCACGCTGGAAGAGGCGGGCCGTCTGGCGGTCACCGTTGATGGCGCTGATGAGGCTGATCCGCAAATGCGTCTGATCAAGGGTGGTGGCGGGGCTTTGTTGCGCGAAAAGATTGTCGCGGCGGCCTCTGACGCCATGGTGGTGATCGTCGATAGCGGCAAGCAGGTTGAAACTTTGGGTGCCTTTCCGCTGCCGATTGAAATCGTGCCGTTTGGCGCGGGCGTCACGGCGGACAAGATCAAAGCAACCATTCCCGCCTTCGGCCCCGGCGGTGACATTGCCGTGAGTTATCGCAAAAATGCCGATGGCGGCCTTTTTCTGACCGATGGCGGACATTATATCGTCGATTGTTCGTTTGGCCGGATCGGCGATGTTGAAGGCTTGGCATCGTTCTTGTCCACCCTGCCCGGTGTGGTGGATCATGGCCTGTTTCTCGGTTTGGCCAGCACGCTCATTGTCGGGCGGGGCGGGGACACCGAAATCATTCAAGCCTAGGGACGTTTCTGATGGCTCTTCATTACGATCTGTTTGTGATTGGCGCGGGCTCAGGCGGCGTGCGTGCCGCGCGTATGGCGGCCGCCACCGGCGCGCGTGTCGGCATTGCCGAGGAATATCGGGTGGGCGGCACCTGCGTCATTCGGGGCTGCGTGCCGAAAAAGCTGTTTGTGTATGCAAGCCACTTTCATGAAGAGTTTGAAGACGCCAAAGGCTATGGCCACACGGTCGGCGAAACGCGTTTTGACTGGCCCGTCCTGATTGCCAACAAGGATAAAGAGATCGACCGGCTGAACGGCATCTATATCCGCAATCTGGAAGCCTCTGGCGTTACCATCCATCAATCGCGCGCTGAGTTCAAAGACAGCCGCACCGTGGTGCTGACCGAAAGCGGCGAGGAAGTGACCGCCGATACATTCCTGATTGCGACTGGTGGCGCACCGTTCAAGCCCGCCAATGTGCCGGGGATTGAGCATGCCATCACCTCAAACGAGGCGTTTCATCTCGAAACCTTCCCCAAGCGCGCCATTGTGGTGGGCGGTGGTTATATTGCGGTGGAATTTGCTGGCATTTTCAACGGTCTTGGCGCTGAGACGACGCTGATCTATCGCGGCCCGGAAATCCTGCGCGGCTTTGATGATGATGTTCGCGCGCTGGTCCATACCGAGATGGCCAAGAAAGGCGTGGATGTCCGCACCTCGGCCAATATCGCCCGGATTGAAAAAACACAGACGGGGCTTGTCGCGACGCTTGAAGATGGCAGCGTGATCGAGGCTGACGAGATTATGTATGCCACTGGCCGCAAGCCCAACACGCTGGGGCTTGGTCTGCATGAAGCTGGCGTCGAGTGTGACGAGGACGGTGCGGTTCTGGTTGATGCCTATTCCAAAACGAGCGCCGATCACATCTATGCCGTCGGTGATGTCACCGACCGGGTGGCGCTGACCCCGGTGGCGATCAAGGAAGGCATGGCCTTTGTCGAGACGCGGTTTAAAGCCAATCCCACTGCGCCCGATCATGAGCTGATCCCCACGGCTGTGTTCTCCCAGCCCCAGGTTGGCACGGTCGGCATGTCGGAAACCGAAGCGCGGGTGCATTGTCAGGATGCGGTGGATATTTACCGCTCCACCTTCCGGCCGATGAAGCACACTTTGTCGGGCCGGGATGAAAAAATGATGATGAAGCTGATTGTCGATCAAAAGACCGACAAGGTGCTTGGCTGTCACATTGTCGGCCCTGACGCGGGTGAGATCATCCAGGCCATCGGCATTGCGGTGAAAATGGGCGCAACCAAGGCGCAATTTGACCAGACGGTCGCTGTGCACCCCACGGCTGCTGAAGAGCTTGTGACCATGCGCGAACCGGTCGCCTCGACCCACAAGGCCGCCGCGGAGTAATATTTAAGGGCGTAGCACAGTCGAAACTGATGCATTGAGCGCCCGGCGCAGTTTTGCGCCTTGCCCCGCGCAGCGCAGGACCGCAGGTCCGACCGCATGAGCGCAAGGAAGAGATCGCAAATCGCAGGTTTGCAGAATTTGTTCTGCGCGGCTATAACCCGCGCAATTTTGACCGGCAGCGCAATTGCTGCCCCACAAACAGGAGTGTGCGATGAGCACGGCAAACTGGACCCCGGACAGCTGGCGGAAAAAACCGATCCTGCAGGTTCCGGACTATACCGATGAGGCGAAGCTGCATGGCGTCGAAGGCGCTTTGCGGTCCTATCCGCCCTTGGTGTTTGCCGGTGAGGCCCGCGCGCTGAAAGCCCATCTGGGCGAAGTGGCCGAGGGGCGCGCTTTCCTGCTGCAAGGCGGGGACTGCGCCGAAAGCTTTGCGGAATTCCATCCCGACAATATTCGCGACACGTTCCGCGTGCTGTTGCAGATGGCCGTGGTTTTGACCTGGGGCGCCAAATGCCCGGTGGTCAAGGTCGGCCGCATGGCCGGACAGTTCGCCAAGCCGCGTTCGGCTGCGACCGAGACCAAGGGCGAGCAGGAATTGCCGAGCTACCGGGGTGACATTATCAACGGTATCGACTTCAACGAAGCCGACCGCATCCCCGATCCGGAGCGTATCCTGCGCGCCTATACCCAGGCCGCTTCAACGCTCAACCTGCTGCGCGCCTTCGCAACCGGCGGCTATGCTGATCTGCACAAGGTCCATGCGTGGAATTTGGGCTTTGTCGGCAATGGCAAGGCAGAACGCTACGCCCAGCTTGCTGACCAGATTTCCGAGGCGCTGGGCTTCATGGAAGCCTGCGGCATCACCTCGGAAACCGCGCCCATGCTGCGGCAGACCGAATTCTACACCAGCCATGAAGCGCTGCTTCTGTGGTATGAAGAGGCGATGACCCGGACGGATTCGCTGACTGGAAAAGCCTATGATACCTCAGCCCACATGCTGTGGATCGGAGACCGGACCCGTCAGCCCGACCATGCCCATGTCGAGTTTCTGCGCGGTGTGGACAATCCGATTGCCATGAAGTGCGGCCCTTCGCTGGCGCCTGACGAACTGCTTGAGCTGATCGACATTCTGAACCCGGCCAATGAAGCGGGCCGGCTGACGCTGATCTGCCGCTTCGGCGCGGGCAAGGTGGGTGATCATCTGCCCAAACTCATTCAGGCGGTTGAGCGCGAAGGCAAGAAAGTCGTCTGGTCGTGCGATCCCATGCATGGCAACACGATCAAAAGCTCAACGGGTTACAAAACCCGGCCGTTCGATCAGATTTTGAGTGAAGTGCGCGAGTTCTTCGCCATCCATCAGGCCGAAGGCTCCTATGCCGGTGGTGTTCATTTTGAAATGACCGGCAAGGATGTCACCGAATGCACTGGTGGCGCGGCCGCCGTGTCTGACGATGATCTCTCAAGCCGCTATCACACCCATTGTGATCCGCGCTTGAACGCCAGCCAGGCCCTGGAGTTGAGCTTCCTGATTGCCGAGGGCCTCAAGGCCGAGCGCCAGAAGGCTGCTGCCGAGTAAGGCGGCGGGCGGGCATCTTCTTCGTTCCGTCATCCCGGGTGCTGTGCAGCATGCAATGCCGCGCGGCTAACCCGGGATGCAGGCCCACGCGCAGTGGCTTGAACCCTATAGCTTGATGATCCGCCGCCCATGAGCCGGGCTGCCGTCAAACAATCCGGCAAAGGCGGAAGGGGCATGCGCAATCCCCTCAATGATCTCTTCTGAATAAGTGAGCGCGCCGGACTGGATCCAGCCTGCCATCTCCATCTGGGCTTTAGGGAAGTCTTTGACATAGTCAAAGACCACCAGCCCCTCCATGCGCAGCCGATGGGTGATGAAATGCAGCGTGTTGCGGATGCCGCGGGGGCGGTCGCGATTATATTCGCTCATCGCGCCGGAAATCACGATCCGGCCCTTGGGGGTCATGCAGGTGATCGCGGTATCGAGCATCTCCCCACCGACATTATCAAAATAGATGTCGACACCTTGGGGGCAGGCCGCCCGGATGGCCCCTTCCAGATCATCGGTCCGGTAATTGATCGCCGCATCGAAGCCAAGCGCTTTCAAATAAGCGCATTTGTCATCAGACCCCGCCAGCCCGACCACGGTCAGCCCTTTCAGCTTGCCGATCTGGCCAGCGGTTGCGCCGACGGTTCCCGCCGCCGATGACACCAACAATGTTTCGCCCTCCTGCGGCGATCCCAGATCCAGCAGACCGAAATAGGCGGTGAGGCCGGGAATGCCGAGCACGCCGATGGCGGCGGTGAGGCTGAGCTTGTCTTGAAACAGCGCCGGGTCGAGCTTGACCAGCGCCTTGCCCGATGAGGCGATATGGCTTTGCCAGCCGGTTCCCGCCATGACCAGATCGCCAACTGAGAACCGCTTATTTTGACTTTCGATCACCCGGGCGATGCCCGCGCTTTCGATTACCTCGCCGAGTTCAAGCGCGGCGGAATAGCTGTCGCCCGACAGGCGTGAGCGCATCCCCGGATCGATCGAAAAATAAAGCGTTTGTGCCAGCAGGCCACCTTGCGGCGCGTCGGCCTCGAACGTCTCCAGCGAGAAACAACCGGGCCCCGGAATGCCCTGCGGACGTTCCGCCAGAACCCATTTTTGCGCTTTGACCATTGATTTTCCCCCTGAATCGGACGCGCAAGCCTAGTCGGGATAGAGTGTCACGGACAAGCATGCTTGTTGAATGGCACCGCGCACGCTATGGGAAGCGCCATGACTGACACGATCAAGATCGCGCTTGCCCAGCTCAATCCGACGGTGGGTGCGGTTTCGCACAATCTGGACCTTGCCCGCACCGCGCGCGCCACCGCGCACGCGCAAGGCGCCGATATTGTCGTGTTCCCCGAATTGTTTATCTCCGGCTATCCGCCCGAAGATCTGGTGATGAAGGGCGCATTCCTGGACGCGTGCCGGGATGCTGCGCAAGCGCTGGCCTGTGACACCGGCGATGGCGGGCCTGCGGTTTTGCTCGGTTGCCCCGTTATGGAGGGCGGGAAGCGGTTCAATGCGGTGCTGGCACTTGATGGCGGTGAAATTCAGGCCATGCGCGCCAAGCATTTCCTGCCCAATTACGGCGTCTTTGATGAAATCCGCATTTTTGATTCCGGCCCGCTGCCTGAACCCATCCAATTGCGCGGTGTGCGGCTGGGCGTGCCGGTCTGCGAAGATATCTGGTACCTCGATGTGTGCCGCCACCTGAAGGATCTGGGGGCGGAACTTCTGGTGTCACCCAATGGCTCGCCTTTTGACCGCACCAAGCCCGGCGCACGGGCCAAAGTGGTTGCCGACCGGGTGGGTGAGACCGGGTTGGGGCTGGTCTATGTCAATCAGATCGGCGGTCAGGATGAGCTGGTGTTTGACGGCACAAGCTTTGTCGTTGCGCCTGACGGTACCCAAACCCACCGCTTCGCCGACTGGCGTGAAGAGGTGGCGACCATCACCCTTCACCGGTCGGGTGAGGTTCTGGTGCCCGAACCCGGTGTGATGGAACCCCACGAAACCGGTCTGGCCGCCATCTGGCAGGCCATGGTTCTGGGACTGCGCGACTATGTCGAAAAAAACCGCTTCCCCGGCGTTCTGCTGGGTCTGTCGGGCGGCATAGATTCCGCGCTGACCGCGGCGGTGGCCGTTGATGCGCTGGGGGCGGACCGGGTTGAAACGGTCATGCTGCCCTACCGCTATACCAGTTCCGATTCTCTCACCGATGCCGAACAATGCGCCCAGATGCTCGGCGTGCGCTATTCATCGGTGCCGATTGAACCGGCCGTCATGGCCTTTGCCGAAATGCTCAAACCCGCCTTCGGCAATCAGGCGCCCGATGTGGCTGAAGAGAACATCCAGTCGCGGGTGCGCGGCCTGACCTTGATGGCGCTGTCCAACAAATTCGGCGCCATGGTTCTGACCACCGGCAACAAATCGGAAGTCTCGGTGGGCTATGCCACGCTTTATGGCGATATGGCCGGTGGCTACAATGCGCTCAAAGACATTTACAAATGTCAGGTCTTTGCCCTGTCGGACTGGCGCAATAAAAATCATCCCGATGGCGCGCTTGGCCCCAAAGGTATGGTGATCCCTGAGCGGATCATCACCAAACCACCAACCGCTGAGCTGCGGGAAGATCAAAAAGACGAAGATTCGCTGCCGCCTTACGAGGTGCTGGACGCCATCCTTGAAGGGCTGATTGAAAATGAAATGAGTGTCGAGGAGATCACCGCGCAAGGGTTTGATTTCGACATTGTGGCGCGGGTCGAACATCTCCTCTATATCGCTGAATATAAGCGCCGTCAGGCCGCTCCGGGGGTGAAGGTCAGCCAGAAGCAATTTGGCCGTGACCGCCGCTACCCGATTGTGAACGGTTTCCGCGATGCGCGCCGAAAGGACAAGTCATGAGCCCAGTTCTCCGTTTTGCCCCTTCACCGACGGGCTATATCCATATCGGCAATCTGCGCCCCGCGCTGATCAACTATCTGGTTGCGCGCAAGCTGGGCGGGACCTTCCTGCTGCGCTTTGACGATACTGATCCTGAACGCTCCAAGGTCGAATATGCCGACGCGATCCGCGAGGATCTCGCCTGGCTGGGTCTTACGGCTGACCGTGAGGTCAAGCAGTCCGACCGGCTCGACGTTTATGACGGTGTGATTGAAGATCTTAAAAGCCGGGGTCTGCTGTATCCCTGTTATGAGACGCCTGAAGAATTGTCGCTCAAGCGCAAGGTTGCGCTGTCGAGCGGCCGTCCGCCGGTCTATGACCGGGCTGCCCTCAAGCTCAGCGCTGAGGACCGCGCCGCGCTTGAGGCCGACGGCAAGCAGCCCCATTGGCGCTTCAAGCTGCCCGCCGAGACGGTGGAATGGGATGATCTGATCCAGGGGCCTAAAAGCGTTGATCTGACCAGCCAGTCGGACCCGGTGCTGATCCGCGCCGATGGCTCGCCGCTTTATACGCTGCCCAGCGTCATTGACGATATTGAGTTCGGTATCACCCACGTCATTCGCGGCGAAGATCATGTCACCAACACCGCAACCCAGATTGCCATTATCAAGGCGCTGGGCGGCACCCCGCCGGTCTTTGCTCACCATGCGCTGCTGACCGGCGCGCAAGGTGAGGGGCTGTCCAAGCGGCTTGGCTCGCTCGCCATCCGCTCGTTCCGCGAACGCGGACTTGAGCCTTTGGCGGTGACAAGCTTTTTGGCCAAGATCGGCACGTCTGATCCGATTGAACCGGCAAGCTCGCTGGACGCCTTGGTCAATGGCTTTGAGTTTTCCAAACTCAGCCGCTCGCCTGCCCGTTTTGACGAGGCTGAGCTTGATGCGCTCAACACCAAATTGCTTCACCAGACCCCGTTTGAGGCGGTGGCCGACCGGCTTGCCGGGATGGGCATTGATGGCGAGATGGCGGAGCCGTTCTGGGATCTCGTCCGCGCCAATATTGATGCGCTGAGCGACGCCAAAGACTGGTGGCCGGTGGTGGCCGGTGGCGTGGAACCGGTCATTGAAGATGAGGAACTGACCCAGGCCGCCGCCGGGCTTTTGCCTGAAGAGCTGGGCGAAAACAGCTGGGGTGAGCTGACCGCCGCGCTGAAAGATCAGACCGGCCGCAAGGGCAAGGCACTGTTCATGCCGCTGCGTCTGGCGCTGACAGGGAAAAACATGGACCCGAGCTTGGGCCTTTGTTAATACTCATGGGCTACAAGCGGGCGCGGGCCCGGCTTTTGGGCCACACCGCGTAACGCAGGACGAAACTGAGGACCGGACCAATGCAGATGAGCATGCGTCCCATTGCGATTTGGATTATTTGCGGCTGACCCCGGCCGCGAACCGTTCCTCACATTCTTTTGACAGGCAGGAAACGAAGCGGACCGGGTTCCCCGACAGGCGGAACACGATGATTTTCTATTGGAGCAACCGACATGTCCCTTGAGGTCTACAATACCAAAGCCCGGACGAAAGAGGTCTTTGAACCCATCGACCCTTCGAATGTGCGCCTCTATGTCTGCGGCCCGACCGTTTATGACTTTGCCCATATTGGCAATGCCCGGCCTGTCGTCGTGTTTGATGTGCTGTTCCGCCTGCTCAAGCATGTTTACGGCGACGCGCATGTCACCTATGCGCGCAACATCACCGACGTTGAAGACAAGATCATCACCCGCGCCGCCCAGGAAGGCCGGACGATCGAGGATCTGACCACCCAGACAACCGCGCAGTTTCACGCCGATATTGCCGCGCTTAATACGCTGCCGCCGACGGTGGAGCCGCGCGCGACCGCCCATATCGGCGAGATGGTGGCGATGATCGAAACGCTGATTGCCAAGGGTCTGGCTTACGAGGCCGAAGGCCATGTGCTGTTTGATGTGGCGGCCAAGGACGATTATGGCAGCCTGTCGAACCGCTCGGTCGAGGATATGGAGGCGGGCGCCCGCGTCGAGGTTGCGCCCTATAAGAAAAATCCCATGGACTTTGTTCTGTGGAAGCCTTCACCGGGCGACATGGTCGGCTGGGACAGTCCGTGGGGCAAGGGGCGGCCGGGCTGGCACATTGAATGTTCGGCCATGTCGGCCAAGCATCTGGGCGCGAATTTCGATATTCATGGCGGCGGGCGTGACCTGATCTTCCCCCATCATGAAAATGAATGCGCCCAGTCAACCGGCGCCCATGGCTGCAAGTATGTGAACTATTGGATGCACAATGGCTATCTGACGGTTGAGGGTGAGAAAATGTCCAAATCGCTGGGCAATTTCATCACCATTCACGACCTTCTGGAAAATCATGAGGGCGAGGCGGTACGCCTTGCCCTGTTGATGACCCATTACCGCCAGCCGCTCGACTGGACTGAAGAGGGCGTGGGCGAGGCAAAGACCGTGCTCGACAAATGGTACCGCAAGGTGGGTGAGGCCCAGGCGGGAACGCCCGACCCGGCGGTCATTGCCGCCCTGTCTGATGACCTCAACACGCCCGGCGCGGTGGCAGCGCTCCACCAGATTGATGATCCCGCAACGCTCAAGGCGAGCGCTGCGCTTCTGGGGCTATTGCCGCAAACCGCCAGCGGCTGGTTCCAGGCGGGGCTTGACGCAGGCGCCATCGAGGCGCTGATTGCCGAACGCGCCCAGGCCAAGACAGACAAGAACTATGCCCGCGCCGATGAAATTCGCGCGGAATTAACCCGGCAGGGGGTCCAGTTGGAAGATGGCCCCCAAGGCACGACCTGGCGCAGAGCCTGAGGATAAGAGCAATGAGCAAAGAACGGCTTTACCTGTTTGACACCACGCTGCGCGATGGCGCGCAGACCCAAGGGGTTGATTTCTCTGTTGAGGACAAGCGTCACATTGCCAAGGCTCTCGATGTGCTTGGGGTTGATTATGTCGAAGGCGGCTGGCCCGGCGCAAACCCGACCGACACGGCCTTTTTCGCGCAAGCCCCCGCGCTCAACACGGCAACCTTCACTGCCTTTGGCATGACCCGGCGGCCCGGCCGCTCGGCGGAAAATGATCCAGGCCTGTCGGACCTGATCAATTCAGGTGCCCCGGCAGTGTGTATTGTCGGCAAGGCGTGGGATTTCCATGTCGATGTCGCGCTTGGCGTGCCGCGCGAGGAAAATGTCGATGCGATCGGCTCCTCCATCGCCCATCTCAAGGCATCAGGCCGTGAGCCGATGTTTGATGCCGAACATTTCTTTGATGGCTGGAAGGCCAACAAGACCTACACGCTGGACTGTGTGATGGCGGCCTATGAGGCGGGTGCCCGCTGGATCGTTTTGTGTGACACCAATGGTGGCACCATGCCCCATGAGGTGCATGACATCGTCTCTGAGCTGGTCGCCCATATCCCCGGCGAGCGGCTGGGCATCCATGCGCATAATGACACCGGCAATGCAGTGTCCAATTCGCTGGCCGCTGTTCATGCCGGGGTGCGTCAGGTGCAAGGCACACTCAACGGGCTGGGCGAGCGTTGCGGCAATGCCAATATGATCTCGCTGATCCCCAGTTTCGTGCTCAAGCCGCCCTTTGCCGATACGGTGGAAACCGGCATCAGCGCGGACCAACTCGCCAGCCTGTCGCGTGTCTCGCGCATGCTCGATGAAGTGCTCAACCGGCAGCCCAACCGCCACGCGCCTTATGTCGGCGCATCGGCTTTTGCGCATAAAGGCGGGCTTCATGCCTCGGCGGTTGAAAAAGATCCCAAGACCTATGAGCATATCGAGCCCGCCCTGGTCGGCAATGAACGTCATGTTCTGGTGTCGAACCAGTCGGGCAAATCCAATGTTCTGTCGCGTCTGGACGGGCTTGGCATTGCCGTTGATCCCAAGGACCCCAAAGTTGGCCGCCTGCTTGAGGCGGTGAAGGATCGCGAATTTCAGGGCTATTCCTATGATGGCGCGGAAGCCTCGTTCGAGCTTCTGGCGCGGCGCACGCTGGGCCAGGTGCCGAGCTACTTTAAAGTGGAGAAATTCAAGGTTGAAGTGGAACGGCGTTATGATGCGCGCGGTGAACTCAAGACCGTGTCGGAAGCCAGCGTCAAACTCGACATTGACGGCCATGAGGTTCATTCGGTCGCCGAAGGCGAGCATGGCCCGATCAACGCACTCGATGTGGCGTTGCGCAAAGACCTTGGCAAATATTCCGATTTGATCGCGGGCATAGAACTGGCCGACTTCAAGGTGCGCATCCTGCAAACCGAAGGCGCGCAAGGCACCGCCTCGGTCACCCGTGTGATGATTGAAAGCAAGGATGAAACCGGCGCGCGCTGGTTCACCGTGGGTGTCAGCGACAATATCGTGGATGCAAGCTTCCAGGCCTTGGTCGATTCGATCACCTACAAGCTGTTCAAATCCGGGGCCAAAGTGTGAACCAGATCACGCGGGGCTATGTGCTCACCCTTGCAGGCTTTGGCCTGTGGGGGGTGTTTCCGCTGTTTTTCAAACAGCTTGATCATATCCCCGCCGGCGAGATCATCGCCCATCGCATCGTCTGGACGCTTGTGGTGGCCGGTCTTGCCGCGCTGATCTTCGGCAAGTTCTGGAGCGCGTTTCGCGTGCTGGCTGACCGGCGGGGGCGGCCGATCATTGTGGGCAGCACCATCCTGATCGCCATGAACTGGACGGTGTTTGTCTATGCGGTGGTCTCAAACCAGGCGCTGGATGCCAGTCTGGGCTATTTCATCAATCCGCTGGTATCGGTGGCGCTGGGCTTTGTTGTGCTCAAGGAACGGATGACGCGGCTGCAAAGCGTCGCCGTGCTGCTCGCCACACTTGCCATTGTCCAGCATCTCATCACGATTGGGGAGCTGCCCTGGATTGCCCTGGTTCTGGGCCTGTCATTCGGGCTTTACGGGCTGTTGCGCAAGGTCGCGACCGTCGAATCGCTGGAAGGGTTGGTGGTTGAAAGCGCTTTGCTCACCCCTTTGGCGCTCGGCGCGCTGGTCTTCTGGGCGCAAGCAGGCCCGGGGCTGACCATTGCGCCATATCCGTTGTCCATCGATCTTTTGCAGCTTGTCGCGCTCGGCACCGTAACGGCCTTGCCTCTGCTGTGTTTTGCGGCCGGGGCGCGTGCCATTCCGCTTGCCCATGTCGGGCTTTGCCAGTTCATCACGCCCAGCCTGCAATTTTCCATTGCGGTCTTTGTGTTTGACGAGCCGTTCACGAGCGGGCATCTCATCACTTTCGGGCTCGTCTGGGCGGGCCTGCTGCTCTTTACTTTCGATCTTTTGCGAGACAATGGCCGGAACCGACAAAACAAAGCAGGATGAAGCCGCCGCCTTGCTGGCGGGGCTGCGTGCACCCATTGTGGTGCTGTGTGAGCCCCAATTGGGCGAAAATATCGGGACGTGCGCACGCGCCATGCTCAATTTCGGTCTGACCGAACTGCGTCTGGTCAATCCGCGCGATGGCTGGCCCAATGGAAAGGCTGAAAGTGCTTCAGCCGGTGCGCTGCCGGTGATTGAAGGCGCGCGCGTGTTTGAGACTGTGGAAGAGGCGGTGGCTGATCTCAATCATGTCTATGCCACCACTGCGCGGCCGCGCGATTTGGTGAAGCCGGTGATGGCGCCCCATGTGGCGGCGTCGGAAATGCGCACGCTGGCCCGGGCCGCGCCCGATGCCAAAACGGGCATTCTGTTCGGGCGCGAACGCTGGGGCCTCAATAATGAGGAAATTTCGCTCGCTGATGCGATCATCACCTATCCGGTCAATCCCGCCTTCGCCTCGCTCAATATCGGGCAGGCGGTGCTGTTGATGGCCTATGAATGGTTCCGGCTGGAAGCTGATCAGCCGCCGGTTGAAGTTCCTGAAGGCCGGCAGGGCCGGGCGCCCAAACAGGATGTCATCCATCTGTATGAGCATCTGGAATCTGAATTGATTGCGGCGGGCTTTCTGGCCCCGCCCGATAAACGGCCGGGCATGATCCGCAATTTGCGCGCGCTGTTCGCCCGCGCCGATCTTCAGCATCATGAAGTGCAGACCCTGCGCGGCATCATCAAGTCGCTGGTGCGGCTGGGGGAGCGCCGCGAACGGGGTGAACCGGACCAGCAATAAGATATGGGACTTCGGCCCGGAATTCCGGTAAGTCCCTGCCGTTGCTTTAATTTTTTGTTAAGCCCTTGAATCTCTGTGGTTATTGTGCGCCGCACAATTTTCGTGCGGGAATGGCCGTCCCATTTCCGCAACACTGTTGCATATACAGATTTTGCGATGAGCGTAGGCTTATTCCTGCTTCGAACGGAGGAGGGAGCGATGTTTCATTCAGTGACCAAAAGTCTGATGGCCGGGGCTGTGGCCATCACCTTGAGCTCAGTCGCATTGGCTGAGGACAAGACCCATTCCGGCGAAACGGTGGTCGAAAAGATCCGCCTGCCGCGCGATATGCAGGCCGGTTTTGTGCATGCCGGCTATGTCAGCCTCGACAAGCCCGCAGGGCCTGACGGTGTGACCGTCTTTTTTGCCCATTCGGGGGAAAAGGATGTCGAAATACCCTCGGCCATCCACATCAAGGAAGGCCAGACCTGGGGCCGGTTTCCGATCTATGTGGATGATCAGCTGACCCGCCGCCAGTCGCTTGACATTGCGGCTGCGACCACCGGCGGCGACGGGGTCGCCGATTCGTCCATCATTGTGCCGGCACCGGCGCAATCCCGGACGGTGTTTCAGCGCCGGGTGACGGTGCGCTATTCTAAACCCGACTGATCGGGGGCTTGAAAACCCTGCGGCAAATGTCGCGGGCCACAGGCTTGACGGGCCGCGCACCATGGCTATAGTGCGCGGCCTTAACTGCCTTCCGGGCCACCAGGCCGGGTCCCGGGGGCATTTATTTTTCGGAGCAGTGGATATGCGGTCCGATCCGGCCTGCCGCATGCCGCCATAAAAAGGAAGCGACGATGTCAAAGCGCATCTCCGCCAAGTATAAAATTGACCGCCGCATGGGTGAAAACCTGTGGGGCCGCGCCAAAAGCCCCATCAACAAACGTGAATATGGCCCCGGCCAGCACGGTCAGCGCCGCAAGGGCAAGCTGTCGGACTTCGGTCTGCAGTTGCGCGCCAAGCAAAAGCTGAAGGGTTATTATGGCAATATCTCGGAAAAACAATTCCGCCGCACCTATGACGAAGCCGTCGCCATGCGCGGCGATACGGTTGAGGGCCTGATCGGCCTTCTCGAGCGCCGCCTCGATGCCGCCGTCTATCGCGCCAAATTCGTGCCGACCGTCTTTGCGGCCCGCCAGTTCGTCAATCACGGCCATGTCCGGGTGAACGGCGTCAAAGTGAATATCCCCAGCTACCGCCTGAAAGAAGGCGACGTCATCGAAGTCCGTCAGAAGGGCAAGCAGATGGCGTTGGTGCTGGAAGCCGTCGATAGCCAGGAGCGTGACGTTCCTGAATATATCGAAGTTGACCACAAGAAAATGGCCGCGACCTTCGTGCGCGTCCCTGAATTTTCGGAAGTGCCTTATCCGACCCAGATGGAACCCAATCTGGTGGTCGAATATTACTCGCGCTAAGCGGGACTTTCACACACTTCAAAAGGCCGGGCCGGACGCCCGGCCTTTTTTGTGATCTGATGAGGGCTTGTCAGCCCTTAAAGGTGCTCATGCCGAAATCACCGAACGGCTCGTCACGCTCGCGGACGGCCTGTTTAAAGCCCGCCTCGGCTGCACGCTGCTGGAACGCGTAGCCTTCGGGTGTGTGCCGGGTGATGCCGTCGAAAAACACACCCATGGTCTGGGTGTTGGCAAGGCCCATGGCGTTCACCGTCTGATTGACCAGAAGCTTCATCATCACCAGTTGGTTGACCGGCATACGGGCGATGCGTTCGAGCAGGATTTCAAACCGCTCATCGAGCTTTTCGGCCGGCGCGCTTTCAATGGCCAGTCCCCACTCCACCGCCTCTTGGCCCGACAGGCAATCGCCGGTGAACAAAAGCCGCTTGGCCTTTTCAATGCCGATACGGAACGCCCAGAGCGATGTGGTGGGTGAACCCCAGACGGCGGGCGGGCGGATAGCCGATCTTGGCGTCTTCGGCAATCACCAGCAGGTCCGAACACAGCGCCATATCGGTGCCGCCCGCGACGCAAAAGCCGTGCACCTTGCACACAACCGGCTTGTTGGCGTGAAACAGGCTCATAAAGCCTTTCACATTGCGGCTCATCATGGCGTAGTCGGTGACCGGATCCCACACTTCGTCAGGGTCGTGATTGGCCGATTGCACATAAGGATCAAGCGGTGAGCCCTTGGCGCGCGCAAGCTCCTCATTGGCGTAGCCATCACCCATTTTTTCCGCGCTTTGAACAAGGTCATAGCCGCCGCAAAAGCCCGATCCATTGCCAGCCAGCGCGATGACATGAACCGCCGGGTCAAGATCGGCGCGTTCAACGCAATGGGCCAGTTCGCGCGGCAGGCTCGGCGTAATGCCATTGCCGCGCTTGGGGCGATTGAGCGTGATGCGGGCCACCTTGCCGGTGACCTCGTAAGTCATGGTTTTGAGCGTTTCCACGGGGCTGTCTCCTCTGTTCAGATATTGAACGAGACTAACCCAGCTGGGGCACAAGCTGCGAGAAGGTTGACCCTGTTAAGCGGGAAAGCGGGTTCAGGCGGAAGCGGGTTCGCCTTGCTTCACCTCGATTCCCTTTTGAGCGAAATAGGCCTGAAGTTCGCCATTCTCGAACATTTCCTTGACGATATCGCAGCCGCCGACAAATTCACCCTTCACATAAAGCTGGGGGATGGTCGGCCAGTTGGAAAAGTCCTTGATGCCCTGACGCAGGTCGTCATTTTCCAGCACATTGATACCGGCAAACGGCACGTCGAGATAAGACAGGACGTTCACAACCAGATTGGAAAAGCCGCACTGGGGAAAGACCGGCGTGCCTTTCATGAACACAACCACGTCATTGTCGTCAATCTGGGACTTGATGAATTGTTCGGCAGTTTGGTCAGACATCGCTTGCTTCCTTTATTCGGACGGAACCGCTGTTTGCAGCGCCAGAGCGTGAAGCTCACCGCCCATTTTTCCTTGAAGGGCAGCATAAACCATTTGGTGCTGCTGCACACGGGTCTTGCCGCGAAAGGCCGCAGAGGTGACATGGGCCGCATAGTGATCGCCATCCCCGGCGAGATCCTCAATGCGCACTTCGGCATCGGGCAGGGCCTCGCGGATCATGGCTTCAATTTGCTGGGCTTCCATGGCCATCAGGCATCATCCTCATTGTGGCTCTCTCCTGACATATAGGTGGGCAGCCAGGCTTCGTGAAGGGTGCGCAACTCATCAAGTTGAATTTCACCCATTTCCTCAATGCTGAGGTCACGGCCATTCACACGGCCGATCCGGGTGACCGGCACCTTGTCTTTGAGCGCGGTGGTGATGACCTGATCGGCATCCTCTTCCTCGATGGCGACCAGATAGCGGGCCTGATCCTCGCCAAACAGATAAGCGTGATTATACTCACACGTGCTGGGCGGGGTGAGCGCAATGCCCATATTGGCGGCCAGCGCCATTTCGGCGGCGGCGACCAACAGCCCGCCATCGGAAATATCATGCACGGCCTTGGCAATGCCGTCATGGATCAGCGTGCGGACAAAATCGCCTGTCATCCGTTCCGCCTCAAGATCAACCGCTGGCGGCGCGCCGTCTTCGCGGCCGCACACTTCGCGCAGGTAAAGCGACTGGCCCAGATGCCCGCCGCATTTGCCGATCATCAAAATGACCTGGCCCGGTGCGGTGGGCGCAATGCCGACGCGTTTGGTGGCGTCTTCCAGCAGGCCGACCCCGCCAATTGCGGGTGTGGGCAGGATCGCAACGCCCTGGGTTTCGTTGTAGAGCGAGACATTGCCCGACACGACCGGGAAGTCGAGCGCGGCGCACGCCTCGCCCATGCCGGTCACGCACAGGGCAAACTGGCCCATGATGCGCGGCTTGGTCGGATTGCCGAAATTCAGGCAGTTGGTGACCGCAAGCGGCTTGGCGCCCACGGCGGTCAGGTTCCGCCAGGCTTCGGCAACCGCCTGCTTGCCGCCCTCTTTGGGGTCGGCAAAACAATAGCGCGGGGTGACATCGGTTGTGATGGCAAGCGCCTTGTCGGTGCCGTGCACGCGCACCACAGCGGCATCACCGCCGGGGCCCGACACCGTGTCGGCCATGACCTGATGGTCATATTGTTCCCAGATCCAGCGGCGTGAGCACAAATCAGGCGAGGCCATCAGGGTCTTGAGCGCGTCAATCACATTGTCGGGTGCCTCGACCTCTTCAGCGCGCAGGCGCGACTGAAGCGGGGTTTCTTCATGCGGGCGCTCATACATCGGCGCCTTTTCACCAATCGGATCAAGCGGCAGATCGCAGACGGTGACGCCTTCCTGCTTCAAGACCAGATGGCCGGTATCGGTCAGCACGCCGATGATGGCGAAATCGAGATCCCATTTTTCGAACACCGCGCGGGCCTCATCCTCATGACCGGGCTTGAGGATCATCAGCATGCGTTCCTGGCTTTCCGACAGCATGATCTCATAGGCGTTCATCGCCTCTTCCCGCGTGGGGACATGGTCGAGATTGATTTCAATCCCCACCCCGCCTTTGGATGCCATTTCAACCGAGGAGCTGGTCAGCCCGGCTGCCCCCATATCTTGAATGGCGATGATTGCATCGGTCGCCATGAGTTCAAGGCAGGCTTCCAGCAGGAGTTTTTCTGTGAACGGGTCGCCGACCTGCACGGTGGGCCGTTTCTCTTCGCTGTCCGCGTCAAACTCGGCCGAGGCCATGGTCGCGCCATGAATGCCGTCGCGGCCGGTTTTGGAGCCGACATAGACGACCGGATTGCCGACACCGGCAGCGGCTGAATAAAAGATCTTGTCGGCATCGGCGATGCCCACGGTCATGGCATTGACCAGAATATTGCCATTGTAAGCGGGATGGAAATTGGTTTCCCCGCCCACGGTCGGCACCCCGATGCAATTGCCGTAACCGCCGATCCCCGCGACCACGCCCGACACCAGATGGCGCGTCTTGGCGTGATCGGGCGCGCCGAAGCGCAGCGCATTCATATTGGCAATGGGACGCGCGCCCATCGTAAAGACGTCGCGCAAAATACCGCCAACCCCGGTTGCCGCGCCCTGATAGGGTTCGATGAAGCTGGGGTGATTGTGGCTTTCCATCTTGAAGACGCAAGCCTGACCGCCGCCAATATCGACGACGCCGGCATTTTCACCGGGGCCGCAAATGACCTGCGGGCCTTCGGTGGGTAGCGTTTTCAGCCAGACTTTTGAGCTTTTGTAGGAGCAATGCTCCGACCACATGGCCGAAAAAATGCCAAGCTCGGTGCCTGAGGGCTCACGCCCCAGCATGTCGAGAATGGTCTGATACTCATCCTCGCTCAAGCCATGCTCGGCGATCAGCTCAGGGGTGATTTCGACAAGCGGGTTAAGCGGGCTTGTTTCGATGCTCATGCGAGCGTCTCCACAATCGATTGAAACAAGGTTGCGCCGTCGGTGCCGCCATGGGCGGGCTCGGACGCGCGTTCAGGGTGGGGCATCATGCCCAGAACCCGGCGGTTTTCCGACAGGATGCCGGCAATGTCGCGGGCTGACCCGTTGGGGTTTTCGGTGTAGCGGAAGGCGATGCGGTCTTCATCTTCCAGCTTTTCCAGCGTGTCGGCGTCGGCGAAATAATTGCCGTCATGATGGGCGACAGGGACCGCGATTTGCTGGTCCTTCTGATAGGCTTTTGTGAACGGGCTGGCTTGCGTGGCGACGGTCAGGCCCACCGTCTTGCAGATAAACAAGAGATTGGCATTGCGCATCAACGCGCCGGGCAGCAGGCCGCATTCGGTCAGGATCTGGAAACCGTTGCAAATGCCCAGCACCGGGGTGCCGGCCTTTGCCGCCTTGATCACTTCGGGCATGATCTTGGTGCGCCGGGCCATCGCACCACAGCGCAGATAATCGCCATAGGAAAAGCCGCCGGGCAGCACGATCAGGTCGGATTTCGGCAGGCTTGCCTCATCATGCCAGACCATGGCGGGCGGCTTGCCGGTGGCGGCCTCAAGCGCGACTTTCACATCCCGGTCGCAGTTCGAGCCGGGAAAGACAATGACGCTGGCGTCCATCGGGCTAACCCTCAAGCTCGATCGAATAGCGTTCAATGACCGTGTTGGCGAGAAGCTTCTCGCACATTTCGGTCACTTCTTTTTCCGCGGCGTCGGGATCGGTTTCGCTGAGCACCAGCTCAATCACCTTGCCCTGGCGGACATTGGAGGCATTGTCGAAGCCAAGGGCGGAGAGCGCATGCTCAATCGCTTTGCCTTGGGGGTCCAAAACACCGTTTTTCAGCATCACTGTGACGCGGGCCTTCATGGGGCAAACTCCATTCGGCTTTTCAAAAATTACTGGATGATGTCAGGGCTTTTGTGGTCGACGGGACCGCCTTCGGGCAAGATGCCCAGACGTCGCGCAACCTCCTGATAGGCTTCCGACAGACCGCCCATATCCTGACGGAACCGGTCCTTGTCGAGCTTGTTGCCCGATTTGGCGTCCCACAGGCGGCACGAATCGGGGCTGATTTCGTCGGCCAGCACGATGCGCATCTGCTCATTTTCCCACAGACGGCCAAATTCAATCTTGAAATCCACCAGCTTGATGCCGACGCCCATGAACATGCCGGTCAAAAAGTCATTGATCCGCAGCGACAGGGCGATGATCTCGTCAATTTCATGGGGGTTGGCCCAGCTAAAGGCGGTGATGTGTTCTTCAGACACCAGCGGATCGCCAAGCTCGTCCGATTTGAGGTAAAATTCCACAATCGTGCGCGGCAGCGGCGTGCCTTCGGCAATGCCCAGCCGTTTGGAGATCGACCCGGCGGCGACATTGCGCAGCACCACTTCCAGCGGAATGATCTCGACCTGACGCACCAGCTGTTCGCGCATATTGAGGCGGCGAATGAAATGGGTCGGCACGCCGATGGCGGCGAGCTGGGTCATGACATATTCCGAGATGCGGTTGTTCAGCACCCCTTTGCCGGTGATGACGGCGTGTTTCTGATTGTTGAAGGCGGTCGCATCATCCTTGAAATATTGGACGATGGTGCCCGGCTCAGGACCTTCATAGAGGATCTTGGCCTTGCCTTCATAAAGCCGTCTGCGGCGTGACATGGATATGCTTCCCTCAGACCGGGTGTTTTGTTCCGGCCTCCAAACAGCGAAACCGGCGCGCTCCCCGCACCGGCTTTGAGTCGGGGGAAACATAGCTGAACCGCTTCGGGATGACAATTGGGCCGCTTGGGGGGCTTCGCGCCCAAATGCCGCATAAATTTCATCTCGATCGGGGACGAAATTGCGCCGCAAACGGTTGATTTGCCCCTTCAAACTCAGGAATATCCGGCCCATATTAGATCAAAGACCCCACAAACTGAGGAGATGCGGCCATGTCTGCGTTCGACAAGCGTGAAGATGATTTTGAGCGCAAATTTGCCCATGACAAGGAACTGGAATTCAAGGTCCTGTCGCGCCGCAACAAGCTTCTGGGCCTGTGGGCCGCGGGTCTGCTGGGCTATTCGGGCGATCAGGCCGACGACTATGCCTTTTCGGTCGTGAAGTCGGAGCTTGAAGAAGAAGGCTCAGAAGATGTCTTCCGCAAGGTCCGGGGTGATTTTGACGAGGCCGGGGTTGAGCAGTCCGATCACCAGATCCGCCGCCAGATGGATGAGCTTCTGGTTGAAGCCAAAAACCAGGTGATGAACGAGAGCTGATCGCGCGCACCGCTGAGGGCTTTAACCTTTAAGTCCTTCTTAAATATAAAAAACTTCATTTGCTGATCCAAGCGCCGTCCGTCATAGTGGGCGGTGCGTCCCGCCGGGGTGGGTCCCGGGCCGCATCAAGTTTATTCTGAAAACTCCGTACAGAACTGTGCGTGAGTAAGGTTTTGGTGGACGGGACATGGCAATTATCAACGGTACGTCAGCCGACGATATTCTCACGCAAAATCCGGGTGAGGATGACCAGCTCGATGGTCTGGACGGGATCGACACGCTTGATCTGCGCGGGCTTGCCGAAGGGGTTGTGCTCAATCTGGGGTACACCACGCCGCAAGTGATCGGCCCCGGCCAGGGCAGCGACAGCTTTATCAATATTGAGAATGTTTACGGCACGCAGTTCGGTGACACGATCACAGCGAGCTTTGCGGCGGCGCGCCTGGACGGGTTTGGCGGCGATGATGTTCTGATCGGCCGGGACTTTGATGATCTCGTGGTCGGCGGCGAGGGCCATGACCGCGTCAAGGGCGCGGGCGGCAATGACCGGGTCTATGGCGGGCTCGGTGATGATGTCGTCACCGGCGATGATGGCGATGATATTGTCTATGGCGATGAGGGCGATGATCGGGCCTATGGCGGCGGCGGGGCTGATCGTATCGTCGGCGATGACGGCAACGACATTCTTTATGGCGATGAGGGTGATGACCGGCTGTGGGGCGGCGCGGACAATGACGTTTTGTTCGGCGGGCTTGGCGCGGATGTGGTCGATGGCGGTGCAGGCGATGATCTGATCCTGGGCGGGGACGGTGATGACGTTCTCAAGGGCGGGGACGGAGATGATGAGCTGCGCGGCGGGGCCGGCAATGACCGTCTAGATGGCGGCGCGGGACTGGATGTTATCACCTATGCCGGGGCGAGTGCGGGCATCACCATCGCGCTTTTGGGCGGCCGTGGCCAATATGTCGATGGCGGCGAAGGGATCGACCTGATCTCCGGCATTGAAGGGATTTTCGGATCGAACTTTGATGACCGGCTGACCGGGGATGACAATGACAATCATCTGGTGGGCCGCAATGGCGATGACATTCTGGATGGCCGCGGCGGCAATGATGAGCTTGAAGGTGGCGCTGGCGATGACCGCATTCTGGGCGGTGGTGGCGATGACCAGCTTGAGGGGCGCACGGGATCGGACACCATCACCGGCGGCACGGGCCATGATACGATCCTCGGCGAAGAGGATGATGATTTCCTTGATGGCGAGGATGGCGATGATCTGATTTACGGCGGTGACGGGGACGACCGGCTTGCCGGTGGCGCGGGCAGCAACAGTCTTGATGGGGGCGCTGGCTTCGACACCGCCGATTTCCGCGATGCCACCCAGGATTTGACCATTCGCCTGCGCGGGGCTGTTGCATTCAATGTGGCGACGGGGATCGGTACCGATCGCATCACCAATATTGAAAATGTCCTGTCGGGCGACTTCGATGATTCCATCGTCGGAGATGACGGCGCCAACTCAATTCATGGCGGCGGTGGCCATGACCGCATCTATGGCGGGCTTGGCGATGACGCGATCAATGGTGGTGACGGCAGCGACATTATTTTCGGCGATGAGGGCGACGACCGTTTCGTAGGCGGCAATGGCAATGACACGCTGTCGGGCGATCTGGGCAATGACTGGTTTGTTGAAACCTTTGGCGATGACCGGTCTTATGGCGGTGCGGGTGTCGACACGCTTGACCTGAGCTTCGGTACCCAGGGTGCTGCTTTCACCCTATCTTACGGCTCCAGCCTGTTTTCCTACGATGTTGGCCTTGGTGCCGATCTTGCGCGCGGTATTGAGAACGTTGTTGCGCCGGATTTCGCCTCAACAATTACGGGCAATATTGCCGGCAACCGGCTGGTGGGAGGTGACGGTGACGATGTGTTTGACGGCGCCGGTGGTGATGACACGCTGGTAAGCGCCGGCGGTGCAGGTGACACGAATACATTGGCTGGTGGGACGGGAACCGACACCTTTGTGATCGATGAAAGTGATCAGACGGTCATCCTGACCGATTTCGACACGGCGTCTGAAGTGGTCACACTCAATCTTGTCACGCCCATCGCTGATTTTGCGGAGCTTCTGACTTATTTAACCGCGCCTGACACGCTTCAAATCGGTGATCTGACCCTGGTCTTCCAGGGTCTCGATATTGCCGCAGATCTTAATCCGGGCCATGTCCTTCTCAAGGATGGGACGAACCATGTGCCTGAGGCGCTGGATGATGCACTTTATCCGCTAGCCACTGATCAGGCTTTTGTAGTTCCAGTGCTCGGCAATGACGTTGATTATGATGGTGAAGAGATCACGATCATCAGTGTGGACGCTACTGGCGCAGCGGGCCTTGTCAGTCTGGCCAATGGTGAAATCATCTATGATCCTGATGGTGCGTTTGACGGTCTCGCCCCTGACGGCACAGCAAGTGATACATTCAGTTACACCATCATGGATGAAAGCGGGCAGACTGACAGTGCAACCGTTACTCTCCATTTCCGGGGAACGGCACTGATTGCAGATTTTGTGACGCCAATCACCGGATTTGTACTGCCTGAAATTCTTTCCTCTCCTGCCACCGGCGAAGTGCCGCTTGATCTGGTTGATCCGGTCACTGGAATGACGCTTGATCTTGTGATTACGGGCGGGACCGATGCGGACGCATTCAGCGTCACGTTCCCGTACAATGCCACAGAAGAGCAATTGCGCTATTTCGCCAATTTCGAACAGGAAACAGACGCAGATCGCAACGGCATTTATGAAGTTGAGTTCGCCGTCACCGATGGGGTGACCCAGTCTGCGCCTATCGCCGTGTCGGTTGAAGTAACCGATGAAACAGAAACGGTACCCGACACATTCAGTTCCGAATATCCCTTCTCGCTTGATCTCAACGGTCAGGAATCACAGGATCATCATGGCGAGCTGGTGGCGTCTTTGGGCGATATCAATGGCGACGGATTAACCGATTTCCTGATCGCCAGCAAGTTTGCCGATACCTCCGATCCCGATGACAGCGCGGCTTTTGTCATGTTCGGGACCGGGGATGATCTCACCGCGCAGCTGCCGCTGGCCATCGAGGATCTGGCCGATCCTGCACGGGGTTTTGCGATCAACGACGATACCGGCTTCAGCCCGGTTTTTGCCGAACATGTGGCAGGCATCGGAGACATCAATGGAGATGGACTGGATGATTTCGCCATCGCCAATCGCGGCACCGGCAATGGTGAAATCAAAATTGTCTTCGGTAGTGCGGGTGGCTTCGGGTCAGAGGTCAACGGCCGGCAGGTGCTGGACCTCGGGCTGATCGACGAGGCCGACGGCTTTGTGATCCGTTCGGCCAATGCCAACGATACGATGGGCTATTTCGTCACCGGCTTTAACGACATCAATGGTGACGGCATTGATGATCTGGCGTTGACGCATCAGCGGTATGATCCGGTATTTGAGGAAACGACAGACCGGGTGATCGTGCTGTTCGGCACCGATCAGGGTTTTGGGACCCCCGACGACATGGGCCAGGTGGCGGTTGACCCCATGGCGTTGCTTGCCGGTGAAGGGTTCCTGATTGAAAACACCAATCTGTCAAACGGCACGATCGCCGGGATTGGTGATTTCAACGGCGATGATATTGGCGATTATGTCGTGCAGGGCAGCGGCGCGACCGACAATCTCGATTTTGTTGTCTTCGGATCGGACACGGCGCTGGTGGCCAATAACGGCATGGGCCAGTATGTGCTGGACCTCACCACCCTTGATGCATCCAATTCCGTCGCGCTGGACAATTTCAGCAATGCCATGACGGCGGCCGGTGATTTCAACGGTGATGGTTTTGATGATGTGCTGTTTAATTCATTGACGACGATCCTGTATGGGTCGGGCAGCCCGCTTGGTGTGATCGATGGGGAAGGCCGCGCGGTGGTTGATCGTGAGACGCTGACACCGGCGCAGGGCATCGCACTTCATGACTTTGCCGATTTGCAAGAACGCGCCGATTATACGGACACGCGCAAGTTCTCGGACGGCATAGCTGGTGGTGAGGATTTCAACGGGGATGGTTTTGACGACGTCATGTGGGGCAATTCCGACGCGCTGAATGCGCCGTTCTTTTTCGATTTTCCCTGGCACTTTGACTATATGGAAATTGTTCTGGGCTCATCGATCACCCGCATTCGTCCCGAAATCGGGCCATTGTCGGATGGCGGGATTTCGATTGGTGCGTTGAGCGACATGAACGGGGATGGCTTTGCCGATTTTGTCGTGGGCGCGCCGGAATTCGACCTTGATCCCGATGAGTATGAAGATGTCACCGGCCGGGAAGGCCGCGCGCGTGTATTTTTTGGCGAGGACTGGGCCGGCCCGGACATGGGCGTCATGCTGCTGGGCAGCGTGGCTGCAGAACAGTTGATCGGCACTTATCTCGAAGACAGTGTTTCAGGTGGCGGTGGTGCCGATGTGATCCGTACCGGCAATGGTGATGATCTCATCAGTGTTGGTGATGCGGGCTTCTTCCGCATTGATGGCGGGGCGGGCTTTGACAGCCTCAATCTTGATTTGGCCGGTGATTTGGACCTGTCGGGTCTCATCCCCGACATTCAGGAGGTTGAGCTTTTTGATCTGTCTGGCAGCAGCGCCAACACCCTCACTGTCGATTCGGTCCAGGCCCTGTTCCAGCTGTCGGATGTCAGCAATAGCCTGTTTATCACCGGCGATCCGGCCGACACGGTGGAGCTGGCAGCAGATTTCGCCGCCGGGGCAACCGGTGTCGATCAGCTCGGCACCGGCACGCTGTTTGATGCCTATGTTTCAGGCCAGGCGACCGTATGGGTCGAACAGGGCATTATGATCGATATGCTGCCTTAGCCAAACACCCGCTTGAAGATCGTGTCGACATGTTTGGTGTGATAGCCAAGGTCGAACAAAGCTTCGAGCTCGTCATCCGATAAGACCACTTCCTCGTCTGCTTTGAGCAAGGCGAGGAAATCCTTGCCCTCAAGCCATACCGGCATGGCATTGCGTTGGACGAGCCGGTAGCTGTCTTCGCGGGAAACGCCTTTCTGGGTGAGGGCCAGCAGCACACGCTGGGAGAAGACAAGTCCACCGAGCGCATTCATATTGTCCATCATGCGCTCGGGATAGACGACCAGCTTTTCAACCACGCCCGCCAGACGGTTGAGTGCGAAATCAAGCGTCACGGTCGCGTCAGGACCGATGCCGCGTTCAACCGAGCTGTGGGAAATATCGCGTTCATGCCACAGCGCCACATTCTCCATCGCCGGAATGACGGCGGAGCGGACAAGCCGCGCGAGCCCGGTGAGATTTTCGGTCAGCACCGGATTGCGCTTGTGCGGCATGGCTGATGAGCCCTTCTGCCCGGCGGAGAAATATTCCTCAGCCTCCAGCACTTCGGTGCGCTGGAGATGACGGATTTCGGTGGCGAGCCGCTCGATCGAGCTTGCCACAACACCGAGCGTGGCAAAGAACATGGCGTGACGGTCGCGCGGGATGACCTGGGTTGAGACCGGCTCCGGCGCCAGCCCCATCTTTTCGGCGACATGCTCTTCCACTTGCGGGTCGATATTGGCAAAGGTGCCGACGGCACCCGAAATTGCGCAGGTCGCCACCTCGGCGCGTGCGGCTTCCAGCCGGTCCCGGTTGCGGCTGAATTCGGCATAATAGCCCGCAAGCTTGAGACCGAAGGTGACCGGCTCGGCATGGATGCCGTGGGACCGGCCGATGGTGACCGTGTCCTTGTGTTCAAGCGCCCGGGTCTTGAGCGCGGCAAGCACCTTGTCCATATCGTCAAGCAGAAGATCGGCCGCGCGCACCAACTGAACATTAAAGCAGGTGTCGAGCACGTCGGAACTGGTCATGCCTTGGTGGACGAAGCGGGCTTCCTCACCGACATATTCGGCCAGATTGGTCAGAAAGGCGATGACGTCATGTTTGACCTCGCGCTCGATCTCATCGATCCGCTCAACATCAAACTGGCCCCGTTCCCACACCGCTTTGGCAACGCCTTGAGGGATTACGCCCAGCTCTTCAAGTTTTTCGGCTGCATAGGCCTCAATCTCAAGCCAGATCTGGAACTTGCTTTCGGGCGTCCAGATTGACGCCATTTCTTCGCGGGTATAGCGGGGGATCATATGTGGGCCTCTCCCTGTCTTAATGTCATTCCGGGGCGACGCTTGGGCGGCGAACCCGGAATCCCGCCCCATGCCTGGGCCCTTGCACCGGGATTCCGGATCGAAGCGGGGCTTCGTCCGGAATGACGGGATGTTTCCAAAGTTGAAGGTCTTTTATCGTGCCCAGTCGGGCTCGCTCAAGTCCGCAACCCGCGTTGTTTTGCCCTTGAGGCAAACTTCGCGGAATTGGTAGAGCAGGGCGCCGGTGGGGGCATGGATGCGGTGATAGCCCAGATGGATGCGCACCAGGCTTTGATCGCCGCGCGGGGCGGGTGCCAGTTCCACCGCTTCGGGGCGGGCCAGCACATCCATGGCAAAGCGGTGGATCGAGGCGACTTCTGTGGGGTCGGGCTTGGGCTCGGCGGTGCCGCCATCAAAAACAAAGGGTGAAATCACAAAGCCGGTCTGGGTGGGATAATCATCAAGCCGTCCCAGGCAATTTTGAGGCGTGAGGCGAAGGCCGATTTCCTCTTCAACCTCGCGGATGGCGGCCTCAAGCGGGGTTTCACCGGGATCAAGCCGGCCGCCGGGCAGCGCCCATTGCCCGCCATGGCGCCGCAGCCCGCGGGGGCGGCGGGTGAGCAGGAAGTCGGGGCCTTGCAGGACAATGGCGATGGCGGCATGCCGCTGATCGCCGATTTCGATCAGCGCCTCAGGATGGGCGTCGAGCCTTTGTTTGATGCGCGCAAGCTCACTCATAACAATCTCAAGCTTTTAAAGCTGGCATGTTCGGATTTGCCGATGACGACATGATCATGCACGGTGATGCCCAGGCTCTTGCCCGCCTCTGCGATTTTCTTGGTCATGTCGATGTCGGCCCGGCTGGGGGTGGGGTCGCCCGAGGGGTGATTGTGCACCAGAATTACCGCGCTGGCATTGAGCGCAACCGCCCGTTTCATCACTTCGCGGGGATAGACGGCGGTGGCATCGACCGTGCCGCGCGATTGCAGCTCATCGGCGATCAGCACATTTTTGCGGTCCAGAAACAGCACGCGGAACTGCTCGACATTGTCATGCGCCATGGCGGCGCGGGCATAGTCGATCAGCGCGGTCCAGCTCGACAGGACGGGCTTGTTCATCACCTGGGCCTGGGCCAGATGGATGGCGGCGGCCTGCACGATCTTGAGTTCGGTAATGCCCGCCTGACCCAGTCCCGCGACATCCGACAGGGCTGAGGGCTCAGCGGCAATGACGCCCGACACCGACCCGAATTGATCAATCAGCGCTTTGGCCAGCGGTTTGACATCGCCGCGCGGCTGGGCGCGAAACAGAATGAGTTCAAGCAACTCATAATCGGCCAGCGCGTCGGCACCGCCTTTCAGGAACCGGTCGCGCAGCCGCTGGCGATGGCCATGAAAATGCGGCTTGTCGTCGGCCATGGATTAGCTGTGGGTCGGTTGATGCAGTCCGGCGGGCGAGGCGGTGAAGATTTCCACGCCATCCTCGGTAACGCCGACCGAATGCTCAAACTGGGCCGACAGGGACCGGTCGCGGGTCACGGCCGTCCAGCCATCATTGAGGATTTTCACGCTTGGCTTGCCCAGATTGACCATCGGCTCAACGGTAAAGAACATGCCGGGGCGGAATTCAGGTCCCGTGCCGGGGGTGCCGTAATGCAGAATGTTGGGCTCATCATGGAAGACCTTGCCCAGGCCATGGCCGCAGAAATCGCGCACGATGGAGCAACGCTCCCCTTCGGCATAAGACTGGATCGCGTGGCCCAGATCGCCCAGCGTCTTGCCAGGCTTGACCATGGCAATGCCGCGCATCATCGCCTCATAGGTGATGTCGATCAGCCGGGCGGCCTTGATCGGGATTTTGCCCACGCCATACATGCGGCTCGTGTCGCCATGCCAGCCATCGACAATCAGCGTCACGTCAATATTGATGATCTGACCTTCCTTGAGCGGCTTGTCATCGGGAATGCCGTGGCACACCACATGATTGATCGAGGTGCAGATCGACTTGGGAAAGCCGCGATAGTTGAGCGGGGCGGGAACCGCGCCATTCTTATAGGCGAAGTCACGCGCAAAATCGTCAAGCTCGGCGGTGGTGACGCCTGCCCGGACCATCGGCGCCAGCAGATCAAGCGTCTGGGCGGCCAGCTGGCCTGCCCGGCGCATGCCTTTGAAATCCTCTTCGGAATGAAGGCGGATTTGACGGCCCCGGGCCATCGGCATGGTATCGGCGTCTGCGTAAGTCACTCGGTTCTGGTCCAGTCCAGTTTGCGGTCAGCGATGAGGGTGAGCCCTTGGGGGGTTGCCTCGACACAGGCGGTGATGATTTCAACGCCCGCGTCACACGCGTCTTTTAAGGCCTCAGCATAGGCCAAATCAATATCTGCGGCGATGCCAAAGCGCGTGCAATCGTCCCGCATGGCGACATACAGCATGGCCGCCCGATGCCCCTCCTGCCGCAAGCGCTTCAATTCGTTAAGATGTTTGGCCCCGCGCGCGGTTTTGGCATCGGGAAATTCGGCCCATCCCGGCCGGCGCGACAGGGTGACGGCCTTGACCTCCACATAAGTGTTTTCACCGAGCAGAAAATCAAGGCGGCTGTCGCCGGTCTTGACCTCGCGGCGAATGGCACCGTCAAGCCCGGGGATGGCGTTGGCGCGCAAGCCCTCTTCCACAAGCCTGTTGGTCAGCCCGGTATTGACGCAGACCAGTGCGCCGTTTGGGGCGGTGGCGAGCTGCCAGCTCCATTTCAGTTTGCGCTTGGGATCATCGGACCGGGAAAGCCACACGGTGGAGCCGGGTTCCGCAAGCCCCGTCATCGCGCCGGGATTGGCGACATGGGCGGTGATCTCCTCACCGCTTTCCAGCGTTATGTCAGACAAGAAGCGTTTGTAGCGGCGCACCAATGTGGCTGGGATGAGCGGGGGATCAAATTGCATGGGCTTGGTTTCGGGCGAAAAGAGGGGATAAAGTGAGGGCAATCAGCATGAATGAGACTGTCATATGAGCTCTGCAACGCCAACCGCCGCCATTCTGATTATCGGCAATGAAATTCTGTCGGGCCGCACCCGCGACACCAACCTGTCGACCATTGCCCAATGGCTGGGCGCGATGGGGGTTGATGTCGCCGAGGCGCGCACCATTCCCGATGACGAGGCCGAGATCGTGGCGGCCGTGAACGCGCTGCGCGCGCGCTACACCTATCTGTTTACCACCGGCGGCATCGGGCCGACCCATGATGACATCACCGCCGATTGCGTGGCCAAAGCGTTCGGGGTGGCGATTGACTATCACCCCGAAGCCATGGCGATCCTTGAGGCCCATTATGAGGATCAGGATTTCACCGAGGCCCGCAAACGCATGGCGCGCATTCCTGATGGCGCCACGCTGATTGAGAATCCGGTGTCCAAGGCGCCGGGCTTCCGGCTGGGCAATGTGTTCGTGATGGCCGGTGTGCCGGTGATCATGCAGGCCATGCTGCGCTCAATCAAACATGAGATTGCAGGCGGCCCGCCCATGCGCAATGTCACCGTCTCGGCCCTGGTGGCCGAAGGCGATCTGGGCGGCGGGTTGAGCGTGATTGCCGCCCGGCACCCCGACGTCGATATTGGCTGTTACCCCTATTATGGCGGCGGCAAGCTGGGGGCCTCCATCGTGCTCAGAAGCCGCGCAGAGGGGCTTGAAGAGGCCGCCGAAGCCGTCCGCGCGCTTATCCGGTCGATGGGGGCCGAGCCGCTCGATTACGACCTGTCGCAAGCCCAGCAGGGATAGTGGTGGCCGCTGTGGGACTTGAACCCACACGGGGCGAACCCCAACGGATTTTAAGTCCGGTCTGTCTACCAATTCCAGCAAGCGGCCAGCTTTGCGGACTTCGGGGGTGTCATACGCGGATTCTGGCCAGCGCGGCAAGATGCATGGCCCCGACCAGCCCGCCGCCATAGACAGTGATGGTTTCAACCGGTGGAACGAACTCATACAGATGATGGCCCGACAGGGCGAAATGAACGAGCGCATGGGCGATCAGGAACAGATCAACCCCCATCTGGGTGCGCCGCCGCACGCCCGGACCTGGATGGCTTGCCATCCACCACAGCAGTGCCAAAGAGCGGGATATGGGCGAGCGTGAACAGATCACGCGCCAGGTCATCATCGCTGATCATCGCAAAGCCGGGCAACAACCGCCATTCATGGCGCACCATGGCGTCCATCTCATGGGCGGCCAGCAGGGCGAAGCCAAGCCAGAACAGAAGGGCGAACGGGGTGGACTGCGAAGACGGTTTCATATCCGTAGAAAGCCGCGTCCCTTGCGCCCAGGTCAATGATTTCAGAGCCAACGGGCCGCAATGAGCGGTTGGATCAGTGGGCCATCCCCGCTACCATGGCCAAGCTGACATTTAATCATCGCTGAAAACCGCACTGAAAACCGCACTGGGAACAAGCGGTGCGCGCGACACCGAATGGGGGACGACATGACCAACGCTTTGGGCCGTATGCGCTTTGGCGCCTTTCTGGCACCCTTCCACATGATCGATGAAAATCCGGGCCTGTGCCTGGAACGTGATCTTGAGTTGACCGAGTGGATGGACACGCTGGGCTATGATGAAATGTGGTTTGGCGAGCATCACTCGGCGGGCTTTGAAATCATTGCGAGCCCCGAGCTGATGATCGCCATGGCCGCCCCGCGCACCAAACATATCAAGCTTGGCACCGGCGTATCATCGCTGCCCTATCACCAGCCCTTGATGCTGGCCGACCGGATCAACCAGCTTGATTACTACACCCGCGGCCGGGTGATGTTCGGCATGGGCCCCGGTGCGCTGCCCTCGGACGCCTTCATGATGGGCATCAATCCCGAACGCCAGCGCGACATGATGGATGAAGCCATCGAGGTGATCGTGCCGCTGCTGCGCGGGGAAACCGTGTCGGCGCAGACCGACTGGTTCACCCTGCAAGAGGCGCGGCTGCAAATGGTGCCCTATACCGAAGGCGGTGTTGAGATGTGCGCGGCCAGCCAGGTGTCTCCGACCGGCGCGCAAGCGGCGGGTAAACACGGGCTTGGTCTGCTGTCGATTGGCGCCACCTCAACCGGCGGGTTCAACGCGCTTGCCCCCAACTGGGCGATTGCCGAGAAAGTGGCGGCGGAAAACGGCCAGGTGATGGTCCGCAATCAATGGCGGCTTGTCGGGCCGATGCATATTGCCGAGACGCGCGAGAAGGCACGCGAGAATGTCCGCTTCGGGCTGACCAACTGGCTGAAATATTTCCGCGAAGTGGCCGCCCTGCCGCTGGCGCCTGATGATGGCACCGATCCCGTCGATGCCATGATCAATTCAGGCATGGCGGTGATCGGCACGCCTGACGATGCGGTTGCCCAGATCGAACGGTTGAGCGAAGAATCGGGCGGCTTTGGCTGCTTCCTGCAAATGGCGCACAATTGGGCCGATTTTGCCGAGACCAAACGCTCTTATGAGCTGATGGCGCGCTATGTCTTCCCGCGCGTGCAGGGGCTCAACAAGAACCGCGAGGCAAGCTATCACTGGTCGGCGGAAAACCGCCCCACCTTTATGGGCGCGGTGGAAAAAGCCATCACCAAGCGCGTCATGGATTACGCCATTGACCGCGCGGGCAAGGGCGATACCGACGATCAATATGTGCAGAACATGGCCAAAATGGCTGAGGACCGCGCGAAGAAATAATCAGACGCGGGGGAGGGGCCTCTTGTAAGACATCCTCCCTTCCGTCATTGCCGGGACAAACGTGCCGGTGCGCCTCAGGACGAGGCGGTGTCGTCGGCCTTGGGGCGGTCTTCCTCGGGCTCATGGCCGGTGATGAAGAAATGCACTTCTTCGGCGATATTGGTGCAGTGATCGCCGATCCGCTTCCAGATTCTTGGAGAAGAACAGCAGATGCGCATAATCATGGACCAGCTCAGGGTCCTTGCGCATTTCGCTCAGGATCAATTGATGGGTCTGGGCGTGCAGTGCATCAAGCTCGGCATCGGCTTCCCATACCGCCAGCGCCTTGAGGGCGTCGCGATGGGTATGGGCGTCCATCACTTCGCGGATCAGCACTTCAGCCTGGCTGCCGACCTTGACCAGCGCATGGCGCACCGGTGAGACCGAATCGCCATTGTCGAGCGCGCGCACCCGTTTGGCACAGTTCTTGGCGTAATCGCCGATCCGCTCCAGAAAGCCCGCGATTTTGAGCGAGGAGATGATTTCCCGCAGATCAATGGCCACCGGCGCGCGTTTGGCGAGCAATTGCACAATCAGCTCATTGATCTCGGCCTCGAGCGTGTCGACGGTCTTGTCGACGTCGATCACCGTGCGGGCGCGTTTTTCATCGCCCATCTGAAAGGCGCGCACGGTCATGGCGACCTGTTCGGCCGTCATGGCGCCCATGCGGCGGATGGTGGCCTGAATTGCGTCCAGCTCATCATCATAAGAGTGGACGGTATGAGGGTCTTTATCGTGATGTGAGACCATGGGGACACCCGCACAAGATTATTATCATTGCCTAGAAAAAAGGGGCCGTCGTTGCGGCCCCTTTGATCATACTCTATCGCGGCGCTTAACCAAAGCGGCCCGTGATGTAGTCCTGGGTGCGCTTGTCCACCGGATTGGTGAAGATGTCGGAGGTGTCGCCCCACTCAACCATCAGGCCCAAATGGAAGAAGGCGGTTTTCTGCGACACGCGCGCGGCCTGCTGCATGGAGTGCGTCACGATCACAATCGTATAATTCTCGCGCAGCTCGTCGATCAGCTCTTCAACCTTGGCGGTTGCGATGGGATCGAGTGCCGAGCAGGGCTCATCCATCAGGATGACTTCGGGGTCAACCGCAACGGCGCGTGCGATGCACAGGCGCTGCTGCTGGCCACCCGACATGCCGGTGCCCTGTTCGTCGAGGCGGTCTTTGACCTCGTTCCACAGGCCCGCGCGGATGAGCGACTTTTCAACAATCTCGTCCAGATCAGCTTTCGACTTCGCCAGGCCGTGAATTTTCGGGCCATAGGCGATGTTTTCATAGATCGATTTGGGGAACGGGTTGGGCTTCTGGAACACCATGCCGACCCGGGCGCGCAGCTGAACAACGTCAAGCTTGGGGTCATAAATATTTTGACCATCAAGCTCGATCGAGCCGCCGACCCGGCAGACATCAATCGTGTCGTTCATGCGGTTCAGGCAGCGCAGATAGGTGGACTTGCCACACCCCGAAGGGCCGATCAGCGCGGTGACGGTGCGGGCGGGAATGTCGAGATCAACGCCGAACAGGGCTTGTTTCTCGCCATAGTGCACGTCCACGCCGCGGGACTTGATCTTGATTTCCGGTGCAGTTTCGACGGCACCTTGTGATTTAACTTGAACATCCATGGAACTAATCCTCTCGGTGTCTCGATACTACCAGCGGCGCTCGAAGCGTTTCCGCAAATAAATGGCCAACGCGTTCATGGAAATCAGGAATGCCAACAGCACCATGATCGCAGCTGAGGTCTTTTCAACAAAGGCGCGTTCCGCCGCATCCGCCCACAGGTAGATCTGGACCGGAAGCACGGTGGAGGCGTCGGTGACGGAGCCGGGAATATCAACCACAAAGGCCACCATACCGATCATCAGAAGCGGCGCGGTTTCACCCAGGGCCTGGGCCAGGCCCAGAATGGTGCCGGTCAGAATACCGGGCATCGCAAGCGGCAGGACATGGTGGAACACCGCCTGCATTTTCGATGCGCCAACGCCCAGCGCGCCTTCGCGGATCGACGGGGGAACCGCTTTCAGCGCCGCCCGTGTTGCGATGATGATGGTGGGAACCGTCATCAGCGCGAGCACCATCCCGCCAACAAGCGGCGCGGATCGGGGTAGTCCGAAAAAGTTGATAAAAATGGCAAGACCCAAAAGACCGAACACAATCGAGGGCACCGCCGCGAGATTGTTGATGTTGACCTCGATCAGCCGGGTGAGCTGGTTTTTCGGCGCAAACTCTTCCAGATAGATGGCCGCGCCCACCGCAATCGGGAAGCTCAAGACCAGCGTCACCATCATGGTGAACATCGATCCGACCAGCGCACCCAGAATACCGGCTAGTTCAGCCTCGCGGCTGTCGCCGGTTGTGAAGAAGCGGGCGTTGAATTTGCTGGCGATTTTGCCGTCTTCTTGCAGCGTGTCGAGCCAATCCATCTGCTGGTCCGATACACGGCGCTGGCCTTCAGGCGTGTCACGCTTGATATGGCCTTTCAGATACATGTCGGCATCGTCAGACACCGGCACCGAAACCTCGACTGTTGAGCCGATGATGCTGGGATCAGCCAGAACAGCTTCGCGCAGGGCATCCTGGGCGCCGATTGACATGATCTCGAACAGGCTGCGCTTGTCCCGGCGGCCGGTAACCTCGGGGAACAGCGCATAGGTCGATTGTTTGACCAGCGTGTAATAGTTGGCACCGGCCAGGTCTTCGAGATTGCGCTCCCCCGTGGGGTCGATCACATCTTCTTTTAGCTCAACCGAGATACTCACCTGGTGGGCAAAGAAAGCGCCCGCCCCCTGAACGACCAGGGTGGAGAGAAGAAAGACGAGGGCCAGCAGCGCAACGACAATCGCTGCCAGGCCGTAAGCCTTGAAACGGGCATTTTGCCGTTTGCGGGCCTGAACACGCTTGAGCGCCGCGTCGGTGGAGTGCGGGGAGACATATCCGCCCGCTTGGTTGGGGGTGATATCAGTCATATTGTTCCCGATACTTCTCGACCACGCGCAGCGCGATCACGTTCAAGCCAAGGGTGATAACAAACAGCACCATGCCCAGCGCAAAGGCCGAGAGCGTTTGGGGGCTGTCAAATTCCTGGTCACCGACCAGCAGGGTCACGATCTGCACCGTCACCGTTGTCACCGCTTCCAGCGGATTGGCGGTGAGGTTGGCAAGCGTGCCGGTGGCCATCACCACGATCATGGTCTCGCCAATGGCGCGTGAGACCGCCAGCAGCATGGCCCCGACAATACCGGGCAGGGCAGCAGGCAAAATGACCTGACGGACCGTTTCGGCGTGGGTGGCGCCCATGCCGTAGGCGGCATCCCGCAGGCTTTGCGGCACGGCGTTGATGACATCATCGGACAGGGAGCTGACAAGCGGGATGATCATCATGCCCATCACGACCCCGGCGGCGAGCGCTGAGCCCGCATTGGTCTCAAGCCCGATGGCGGTTCCCATATCCTTGACCAGCGGGGCGACCACAAGCGCGGCGAAGAAGCCGTAAACCACGGTCGGGATACCAGCGAGAATTTCCAGCAACGGTTTGGCTGTGGCGCGCACCTTGCTGGAAGCAAACTCCGACAGGTAAATGGCCGACAGCAGGCCGATGGGGGCGGCCACGATCATTGCGATCACGGTAATCAGCAGCGTGCCGGTGAAGATCGGGACGGCGCCGAAAGTGCTCGACATATCGGCTTCTGATGCGTCGGCATGCGGCGCGGTCATCGGGCTCCAATGGGTGCCGGTGAGGAAGTCCCAGAAGCTGACCATGGAGAAGAAGCGCATGCTCTCAAAAATCAGCGACATGACAATGCCGAAGGTCGTGAAGACCGCGATGGAGGCAAAAATGATCAACACGGTGTAGACCATTTTTTCCGTCGATTCCCGTGCGCCGAAGCTTGGCTTGACGAAGCGGCTGGAGATCAACAGCCCCAGAAGGCCCGCGACAATCGCAACGACCAGATAATACATCTGCCAGCTTGAATTGACCGAGCCGATAATGGCGGAGGTGTCTTCCAGCAGCGGCGTGATTTCGCGCAGGATTTGCTGGCCTTCAAGGTGACGCCCGGCATCATTGACGAACAGGGATTTTTCACCCGGCTGCATTTCTTGCACGGTAACAGGCAGCTTCGCATCGATTTGCTTGGCAATCTGGCCCTGTCCCCAGGTCAGATAAAGCGCGGTCACCAGCAGGATCGGCAGAACGGTCCAGGCGGCCACAAAGCTTGCATGGAAGCTGGGTTGCGACCGGACCGCAAACGGCCCTTCCGGCATCAGGCCCAGGATGCGCCGGCGGCCATAGAAATAGCCTCCAACACCTGCAGCCACGATCAGGATCAGGATAATCACGGAGTGTCCCCTCTCAACCAAAACCAGCCAGCCCGGTCGCCTCGATCAATGGCGCAGGTGGCAGGTCCCCAAGGAAGCCCGGAAAATCCGGGCGTTACGGGCCCAAGATTCCGAAAACTGAACCGCTAATCAAATGAAGGAACCATGACAGTCGGGGTTAACCCCCTTATCGGGGCGATGAGTCGCGGCCTTCAAACTGTTGAAAAGCGCGGGAAACGGCCTTTTGTTCTTTGTTTGTCCCCAGTGACATCTGCGCCGCACACAAAGAAAAAGGGCGGATCGTGCGATCCGCCCTTTCCCGTGATGTGAGATAAACGCGTGAGCGTTTTGTGCCTTAGTGGCCGCCTTCAAGCATTTCCAGCGTCAGGTTGGCTTGACCATTGGCGCTTTCGGCCATCGCAGCGCGAGTTTCGTCGGGCAGCGGGATCAGGCCTTTGTCGGCGAGGTAGCCATCGGGGCCCCAGGTCGACTCTTTGGTCCACTCAGCAACATATTCCATCATGCCCGGAACGACCGAAACGTGCGCTTTCTTGATGTAGAAGAACAGCGAACGCGACACGGGATAATCGCCGGCAGCGATGTTTTCGAAGGTCGGCTGATTGCCCTCGATGGCGGCGCCTTTGAGCTTGTCACCATTTTGGTCGAGGAACGAGAAGCCCATGATGCCGATGACGGTCGGGCGGTCTTGAAGCTTGTTGACGATCAGATTGTCGTTCTCGCCGGCTTCTTCGAACACACCGTCTTCACGGATCGTGCGGCATTTCTTTTTGTAGGTCTTCTTGTCTTCTTTTTTGAGCGCCTTCAGGGCTTCAAACTTCTTACAACCACCTTCAACGGCGATTTCCTGAAGGGCGTCACGGGTACCCGAAGACGGGGGCGGGCCGATGAAGGCGATTTCGATGGCCGGAAGGCTCTCATCGATTTCGTTCCACATCTTGTAGGGGTTGGGCTGAAGCTCAAGACCCAGATCGTCGGCCGGAACTTCTTTGGCCAGCGCAAGGTAAACCTGCTTCAGGGTCAGAACATAGTCGGGGCCGTCAAGAGCCGAACCGAAGACAATGCCGTCAAAGCCGACTTTGACTTCGGTGATCTCGGTGACACCGTTTTCCATGCACTTTTTGAATTCCGAGACCTTCATCCGGCGCGAGGCGTTGGTGAAGTCTGGGGTGTCAACACCCGAACCGGCGCAGAACAGCTTCATGCCGCCGCCCGAACCGGTCGATTCGATGACCGGGGTGTTGAATTTGGTGGTTTTGCCGAATTGCTCGGCAACAGCGGTCGCGAACGGGAAAACGGTCGACGAACCGACGATTTGGATGGTGTCGCGGGCAGACGCAGTGCCGGCAACGGCGGAAGCCGCAACCATGCTGAGCGCGCCGAGCGCAAGAGCCTTGAACTTCATGGGTAAATCTTCCTGTCAATGGCTGTCTATAGACAGAGTTGAGCAAGGGTGTGATCGAAGGGCTTGCCCTTCGTCCCCCTCAACCCGAACTCGGATGGACCGTAAAAAGGCCGGACGTCTTTGATGTGACGAATCTGTTACGAATAGATGACATAGGGGTCAGCCTTTTCCCGGCGTTTCTCTTTCGCCACACCTGGCTTGCCCGCCCCATCGGCGGGTCTGTGTTACGTTATAGAGTAACGGCGTTGAAATTATGGCTGCTTGCCGCAATCGCGGTGTGTGCCCGTCACGCTTTTGTGAGGGTCGGGATCAGCGTCTCGATTTCGGTGAAGCTTGAGATCACCGCATCGGGATCAAGCTTGGAAACCGGCGTGTCGGAATAGCCGTAATCGACCAGCACGATCGGAACCCCTGCCGCGCGGGCGGCGTTGAGGTCGGTGGCGCTGTCGCCGATCATGATGGCGCAGGCTGGGTCTCCGCCGGCCCGTCGGATGGTTTCAAGCACGTGATGCGGGTCGGGCTTGCGGGTCTTGAGCGCATTGCCGCCCAGCACGGCCTTGAAGTGATGATGAATGTTGAGCGTGCGCAGCATCAGGTCTGCGCCGCGTTGAAACTTGTTGGTGCACACGCTCTGGATCACGCCTTGATCTGCAAACGCTTCAAGGGTTTCAAGCACGCCGGGATAAAGGGCTGATCCATCGCGGGTGATATTGTCGACATAATAATCGAGGAACTCTTCAAACAGCCGGTCGATGATTTCCGAATCGGGATTGCGGCCCAGCGTTTTGAGCGCGCGTTCAATCATGGCGCGCGCGCCGCGCCCCACCAGATGGCCGACCAAAGCGGGTTCAACCGGGTTGAAGCCTGCGGTTTTCAACACGCTGTTGAGTGTGTTGATCAGGTCGGGCGCAGTGTCGGCAAGCGTGCCGTCGAGATCATAAACGATCGTCAGGAGCGGGTGAGACATGTGAAAACTTTCGGGGTTTTGGCGGGCGCAGTCTTGGTTCGGAAACCAAAACAGCGTAGGAAGTGCGCGATTGCACCGCTATGGGACACGCGGTCCCAAGCGAAATTTCGCAACCAAGGGTGGGAAAGATGACACGCGCACTGGCCATTGTGATTCTGGCGGCGGGCAAGGGAACCCGCATGAAATCGGACAAACCCAAGGTCCTGCACGAACTGGCGGGCCTGCCCATGCTCGGTCATGTCATCAAGGCGATGGAAACCGCGCAGCCTGAAAAACTGGTGCTTGTCCTGTCGCCGGGGCGTGAGGATGTGGTCGAGGCCGCCAAGGGCTGGACCGAGAACGCCGAGGCTTTGTCTCATGTCGTGCAAGACCCGCCCCAGGGCACCGGCCATGCCGTGATGGTGGCGCGCCCCGCACTTGACGGCTTTGACGGCGATGTTCTGGTGACGTTTGGCGACACCCCTTTGCTGACCGAAGCGACGGTGTCGGCCATGATCGCCGCCCGTGATGGCGGGGCCCAGATTGTGGTGTCGGGCTTCCGGGCGGAAGGCGAGCATATGTATGGCCGCCTCGTCACCGATGCAAACGGCGCGCTTGAAGCGATTGTCGAGCACAAGGATGCTGACGAAGAAACCCGCAAGATTGATCTGTGCAATGGCGGCATGATGTTGATTGCGGGGGAGCATCTGGGCGGGCTGCTCGATCAACTCACCACCGACAATGCGCAAGGTGAATATTACCTTACCGATGTCGTCGCCCATGGCCGGGCCGCCGGCCTGACCTGCGCGGTGGCCGAATGTCCTTATGAAGATGTGCTCGGCATTAATTCACGCATTGAACTGGCGCGGGCTGAAGCGATCCTGCAACGCCGCCTGCGGGAGCGGGCCATGGCGGGCGGGGCCACCATGGTTGATCCGGATAGCGTCTTCCTTGCCCATGATACGATGCTGGGCCGTGATGTGCTGATCGAACCCAATGTGGTGTTCGGCCCCGGCGTGAGGGTGGGTGATCACGTCACTATCAAAGGCTTCAGCCATCTTGAAGGCGCAAGCCTGGCCGACACGGTCACGGTCGGCCCCTACGCCCGGCTGCGGCCCGGCGCGGTGCTCGAAAAAGGATCGCGGGTCGGTAATTTTGTCGAGCTCAAAAAATCCCGTCTGGGTGAGGGGGCGAAAGCCAATCACCTCGCTTATATCGGCGATGCCGATATTGGCGCAGGCTCCAATATCGGGGCAGGCACGATCACCTGCAATTATGATGGCTTCGACAAGCATCAGACTATTGTGGGCTCCAACAGCTTTGTCGGCTCGAATTCGACCCTGGTCGCCCCGGTCAAGATTGAGGATGATGCGTTTGTCGCCGCCGGCTCCACCATCACCAAAACCGTGTCCGCCGACACGCTGGGTGTCGGCCGGGCGCGTCAGTCGGAAATCAAGGGCTGGGTGAGCCGCTTCCGCGCGCGCAAGAAACAAAAATAGATCCCGCCACTTCATGGCCGCATTCTCGCCCCGTGCCGGTCACGGCGGGGTGATCAACTCGCTTCCATGAGAACGGGAGTTGATTGATGAGCCAGTTTTTGATGACGGAAATCGCTTTGAGCGCAGGAATAGTCTCGATCGTGTCGGGGCTGAGCTATTTTTATATCTATCTGAAGCGGAGCACAGCCCATGCCCGGCCGTAAAAGCCTTGCCCTTGGCGCGTTCGGCCTGGCGATGGCCGTGGCGCTCAACTGGACGGGCCTAAAATCCTCAAGCTCAGATCTGTTGCTGGAACGGGCGTGGAGCGCCAATCAGGATGGCCCCGTCGATGCCGAGCCCTGGCCTGGTGCCGGCACAACGCCCGTCGCCAAGCTGCGCTGGCATGGTTCTGAACGGTTCGTCTTGAAGGGCGCGGGGGCTGAAAAATTTTCGCAAGCCCCCCGCTGGGATCAGTCATCAGCCGCGCCGGGCGCTTTTGGTGAAACGGTGGTGCGGGTGCCGCAATTGTCCGATGCGGTCGCGACGGGGGATGCGATTGTGGCCGAAACTCCTGATGGGTATCTGACCGTCTACCGTGTTGTTCGCATCGACCGCAGCGCTGATACGCCCGAACATGATCCGTATGAACGTGTGCTGCACCTGGTGGCGCCCGGTCACGTGGTGACCGCCGCTGCAGAACGCCGGGTGGCAAGCTCCGCCTCGATTTCGGCGAATTGGTCTTCATCAAGCCGGTAAAAGCTGATGGCAATCACGCCAAGCAGGCTGAACGCAGCCGGGATCAAGGTCAGCATCAAAGTGATGCCGAGCAAGGCGCTGTCGGGCTGCATGTCTGCCTTGGCGACATAGCCAAAACTGCCCAGCAACACGCCCGCAAGGCCGCCACCGGTCGCCATGGCGAGCTTGTGACAGAAACTTGTGGCGGCATAGATCGTGCCTTCGGCGCGCACGCCTGATTGCCATTCGCCATATTCGACCGTGTCGGGCAACAAGGCCCAGCCCATCACCATGGGCAGGGCGGCAAAAAACAGCGCAAAAAAAGCGACGGCAAAAATCGCCGTAACATTGTCGGGGGGCACGAAAAACAATCCGGTCCCGATTACCATCGAGATCAAAGCACCGACAATATAAGTCCGCCGCTTGCCGATGCGGGCCGCCACCATCGGCGTGATGGCGATGCCCGCCAGCATGGCAATACCGATCATGCCGAAAAATTGCGGGATGAGGTCAGGCACGCCAACCACATAGGTAAAATAGTAGATGACGACAGCGCCGCGGATGGTGGTGCCGAGCATGGAAAACAAAAACGCGCCCATGGATGCCCAAAGCGGCCAGTTGGTTTTCATGGCGCTCCAGCTTTGGGCGAGGCTTTCAGACCGGCTATGGGCAGGGGCCGGCAGTTCCCGCGTGCTGAGAACGCAGGTCCACAAACACGCCACGCCGACCACGCCAAACAGGATCATCGCCATTTGATAGCCCTGCACAGACTGGTCATAGGCATTGATGATGGCTGCCATTCCAACCTGGATGGCCAACGATCCGGTGAAGGCGCCAACCATGCGGAAGGCGGTCAATTCGGTGCGTTCCTTGGGATTGTGGGTCACCGCAGCGGTCAGCCCCGAATAGGGAATGGAAATGATCGTGTAGGTGATGCCGTACAGAATGTAGGTCGCGTAAGCGTAGATCAGCGTTTGGCTCGGCGACAGGCCCGGGTCGGTGAAGGTCAGAACCCCCATCACCGCCATCGGGATGGCCCCGGCCAGAATGAAGGGGCGGAACTTGCCCATCTTGGTCTGGGTGCGATCAGTAATCCAGCCCATCAGCGGGTCGGTGATGGCATCAACCGCGCGCGCAACGAACAAAATGGAACCGGCCGTCACCGGGCTCAGCCCCAGCCCGTCGGTGTAGAAGACCAGCATGAAGGCAACCCCGGCATTGAACCAGAAATTGATCCCGGTATCGCCGACGCCATATCCGATTTTCTGGCCAAGGCTTAGTTTACGCTCGGTGCTCATGGTGCGGTCCTGTCATGGGGAAGCTTCACTGCTAGCACGAAGCAAAGCCCGATGACCAAGAAAATGCCGACGGTTGAAAAGCCGATCCGCTGGCTGTCCGACAAGGCGGTGGCGATCGAAATGGTGAGCGGCGCCATCCAGGCGGTGGCCTGACCTGAAAACGCATAAAGGCCGAAAAATTCCGCCATCTTGTCCGGCGGTGCCAGCCGCGCCATCATCGTGCGCGACGACACATATCCGCCGGTAATCGACACGGCGAGCATCATGATGGATGCAATGAACCCCAGTTCGGGCAAGGTGGCGAATATGGGACCATCGTGCAAAGGCTGGGTCCCGACCGGAAGGAACAGTGCTTCACCCGGCGCCATGGACACTGCCAGCAACGCCCCGGTCATGGTGACCAGGATCCACAGCACAATCGTCCTCTTTGAGCCGATCGCGCTGTCAATGGCACCGCCAAGAAAACCGCCCACAACCGCAAACAGAGTTGAGCCCACCCCATAGATCAAAAGCTCCACCGTTTCCCAACCAAATACGCCCTTGGCGTAAACCCCGCCAAAAATCATCAAGGCGGTTTTGGCATCATTGAAGAACATGCGCCCGCCCAGAAAAAGCGCGGCATCGCGATGGTCTTTGAGCGAGCGGACCGTGGCAAACAATTGCCGCACAGCATTGCGGATGGCGTCCGACCAGCGTTGGCGCACCCGCGCAACATCGGGCGTGAACAAGAAAAGCGGCATTGCAAACACCGTCATCCACACACCGATGATCGGCCCTGAAATGCGATTATGTTCGAAGCTTTCATGGCTGATGCCCAAGAGCGGTTCAGAGGGAACAAAGCTGAGATCAATTTCACCGGGCAGGGCAAAGAAAACCAAAAGGGCAAGCAGGATCAGCAGCGAGCACACATTTCCAAGACCAAGGCCCAGCCCTGACAGCGTCCCCAATTTTGACGGTGCGATCAGGTTGGGCAGCATGGCATTGTGAAACACCGATGTCAGATCAAACGCCAGCGTCGCG